>CAYHEC010000020.1:0-68851 GCA_964355675.1 uncultured Caldithrix sp. | reverse complement strand
CCTTAGCCTTAGCCTTAGCCTTAGCCTTAGCCTTAGCCTTAGCCTTAGCCTTAGCCTTAACCTTAACCTATGAACCTTCACCCTGACACTTCTGACGGCAGATTTTCGCTACCGTCAGGCATCAAACCCCTATCAGATAAGCCTCCTGACGGTTCTGACGGATCTGACGGTAAAACAAACCCTCATTCGGATAGATTCCCGCCTGCGCGGGAATGAGGAGATAAAATGAACTCAAACTATCGCGACGACCTCGTCGAATTCCTTCACCACGAAATGAAGCGCTATCCCGACGTCATGCGCGGCATGATCTTCGGTCACCCCGGCTGGAAATGGCAGAACCGCGTCTTCGCTTTCCCGTTCGAAGACGGTGTCTGTCTGAAATTGCCGAAATCCGACTACGAAGCCGCCCTCGCCCTGCCTGAAGCCGAGCCCTTCTGCCCGATGGGCGAACGTCCAATGGGAACTTGGGTCGTTATCACCTATCCCGAAACTGAGACCTATCTTGAGCGCTGGGAATGGATAGACAAGGCGCTGGCTTATGTCAAGACCGACGAAGGCGCGCCGAAGAAGAAGAAATTAATAATTAATAATTAATAATTAATAATATAGGAACGGAAATCAGGATGGCAGGACTGTCTGGGGAGTCATTCAAGTTCATGGCTGATCTGTGGCAGAACAACAACAAGCCGTGGTTCGACGCCAATCGCCCCCGCTACGAAGAACACGTCAAATTGCCGCTCAAAGGTCTCGCCGAAGATCTTGCTCTGCCGGTATCAAGCATCCTGCCGGAGTTTTCCGGTAAGGCAAAAGTCTCGCGGATCAATAACGACATCCGCTTCTCGCCTAACAAGCCCATCTACAAACAGCACATGTGGATCTCGTTTGGAGGAATGATGCCTTGCGAGGCGGATTTCTTTCTGGGAATTAGCGGGTCTGGCTGGTCAGCAGGGGCGGGGATAGGAGCTCCCAAGCGCGAACCGTTAGAGGTGTGGCGAACGAACCTGATCCGTCACGCCGATAAGTGGCGGCGATATACCGGAGCGCTCGAAGAAGCGGGAGGCTTGCACGTATTCACAGAAAATCCCTATAGCAGGCCGCTTTACCCCGATGCGCCTGCTGATGTTCTGGATTTGCTCCAAGCACGCTCAGCATGGTTGCTGATGAATCCAAGACAGGACTTTGTGAATGATCCGATGCGGGAGTGCTTCCTTGATCTCTGCCGGATGCTTCCGGCGTACCTGTTCATGGTTGTGCCGGGGGGTGAGTTATTGGCAAGGCTTGGTGAATTAGGCAAGTCGATCAAGGCTCCGGACAATGGGGTAGGGGGGATTTGGGAAGCTGTACTTGGAGGGCGGGATTAATCCCGCCCTCCAGATATTTTACTTACTTCACCAGCACCATCTTCCGTGCAACTCTTTCCCCACCTGTATTTAGCATCAAGACATACTCCCCCGTCGCGTATCCCTCTGCATTCCAAGTAAGTTTGTGCTTTCCCGCCGCTTGCCTCCCACCCACAAGTTGTTCGACAAGCCTGCCGTTGAGGTCGTAAATACTTAAATCAATTGGCGCAATCAATCGCTGTGGCACCGAATACTCGATAGTTACGGTCGAATTGAAGGGGTTTGGGTATGGTGGTTCGAGGCTGAAGGAGTTCGGGTTGAGAGGTTCGCCTGAAGCAACGTCGTTCGGGCCGACATGCAAACGGACCGGAATAGTCAGCTTTTCACTGGGAAGATCAAAGGCGATCGTTAATGTGGTTTCATAATCGCCGACGTCTAATGTATCGGTTAATCCGGTTATCGTTCGAACTGTTAAATTAATGGTGAGCCGATCTAAAATGAGTCCTTTAGAGTTGCGTGGTAAAAGCCAGTCGTTAGTGTCATTGAATTTCAGCAGTGAGAGTTTGTGGACTGGTGTTACTTGAGTCGAATCGACCGTTTGAAGCAACCAGACAGGCTTTCCAGAATTGTTATACTGTGACGTCAGATTCAAACCTAAACCGACGGAGCTTTCTGCACGATCTTCAACCGGACCAACCATCATTGTATCCAGCGTCGTTGGATTCATTTTGACAATGACATCATTTTCATCGTTTTCGCCAGTCGTGAGGATGTACAACGAGTATCCTTGCGGATCATCCGGAAAATATGAAATGCCGTGATGAACTCTTAATCGCCGTTGAAGAGAGGGCTCGATCCGATTACCATCGACGTCATAGGCGATAATAGATGAGAAAGGTCCCGTAATCCAAAGTAGCTGACGATCAGAGTCCCAGGTAATGCTGGTTCCGGTGATGCCGATTTGCCAGCTTCGAGATAATTGGCCATGAGTCGATAACTTATAGATAAATCGATCACCTATCGCCCAAAGAGATTCACCATCCCATTCGATATCTCTGAAGCCTGTTCCATCCTGATTAGGCTGACGAAATTGATCGACAAGTTCCCCCGCGTGGTCGAGGACGTAAACCCATCTGTCACCTTCGGCATAACAGTTGGGAAGGTAGAAATGTTCGCCATCGAAGGCAGTTCCTTCTACGCGGCCATATTCTTCAGTTTCAAATTCATTAAGAATAGAGTATTCATTTAAATTTTGTATTGCCCAGCGGAAGGATTGTTCGGTATTGTTTCGAATATCTATGGACGTATTCAGCTCATTACCTCGTGGCAAGTTTACTGAGAGTAGTGGAGGGGAAACATCAAAATCTGCGGGAGTAAGAGCATAATGAAGCTCAGTAGTATCAATATTTATCATTTGGAAATTGAGTTGCTGGTCGATAAAGACAGGATGCGTAATAGTCATTGAAAATGACCCGGTATGGGCGTTGTCCGGAAAATCGAAAACTCTGGCAAAACCGTCATCGTCAGTGGTGAGCTCAAAATGAAACTGGCGTGGGGTAGTAATTGCTATGGTTGCTCCATCGATTGGTTCGCCGTTACGTCTTCCGGTCAAGGAGATGACAATGCCTTTGTGATGTTGAAAAGGGATGGCTCCCATATCGCTGCGACTGCCATCGTTGTCAAGAATATTATAAGGGTAGCCGTGATCGATACAGGGTGAAGTCGGCGACAGGCTGAAATTGTCTGCTTCCGCATCGGTAAATTGTGGTGAAACAGACAACATATCTCCAGTCCATTGGTCGATGCGCCCGGTGACGGATTGCTGACCTCCCTCAATTAATGAGTATCTGAATCCCAGAGACGAACGAACAGCGCCACGATTAATGGAACGCCGATTATTTTGCCAGAGGATGCTACCTTGAATATCGACCTGACTTTCGTTGATATTAAGCAAATCGGAATTAGATGTGTTTTGGGTGATTGTGCAATTTCGCAACATAAATACTTGAGTAACGCCATTTAATTCAATAATGGAGCTTTGCCCGCTGTTGTTGGCGATGATCGTCCATGCGAAGCCGAACTGGTAATTACTTGAGGCTGGTCGATCGCAGTAAATTGCTCCACCGGAAGTGGCAGAATTATTTTCGATACGGCACCCGGTTGCTAAGATGTGGATGCCATTGGAATAACAACCTCCACCCAGATCGGCGCGGTTATCAATTATGTTGCATCGCTCAATAAGAAGAGGACCGGGGCAGGTTCCCTGACAGTATATGCCGCCGCCATAGGCAACATTGTCGATTGTATTACCGGTTCCTCCGGAAAGTGTGAGGCCGCGAAGAATGGATTGTCCCCTTAAAGTACCGATAATCTGGAAGGCGGGACCGCCTGAGGTGGGGTTGATTATGCACTCTTCGGGATGAGATGTATCCCCTTCGATCGTTAGAAATTTATCGTAAAGCAGAACAGATTCTTCCCAACGACCTGCTGAAATGCGCAGGGTATCACCAGGCTGAGAATTATCGCAGCCGTCTTGAACTGAAGCTTCGTCTTGAGGGATTCGGATAATAGCCGCTTGAATAGAAGATAACGAGACAAGCAGCGAAGCGAGGAGACTTGGCAGTGTGAAGTAGCGAATCAAGAGTGACCTCCTGCTAAACGTGGAATGATAGTGTGGTGGACTCAGGCTTGAAATCAGAAAATTTTTCAGTCACAAGGATAATCTAATGAATTATGAACGAATTCGCAAGGACAAGTAGAGCAAAATACAGAATTATCGGGAGGGGATTTTGATGATTGTGCTGGATTACCTTGAATATCAAGCCGTCAACTATAGAAAAGTTGACGGCTTGACGATGGATTTGGAGCCGACCAAAGCGTGTCGGCTTTAGGACTTTTTTGCCGCCGCAGGGTGGTGGGGACACCCTGCCGCAAATATCCTGTTTAATCAGTATCTCAGTAGCGCTCCGATGCCTCCAGCCTTAACTAGATCAGGTGCATCTTCCAGAAGATCGACCCGCACGCCCTGCTCCAACGCCTTCTGAATAGCGTGGTCATAGATAAATGGAACAATATCCATTTCGCCTCCACAATAAGGGCAATCTTTTTCGATAACGGCGGAGAGGGCTTTGCATCGACGACAGCACATGCCTTTAGCCGCCATGTGAGTCATCACGTAAAGTTTTCGCACATTGCCCTGTTGGATAGCGTCCAACACAGCCGACAGCCCAACTGCGCTTCCCCCTTCGATAGCGCCAGCCTTATCGAAGAGTTCAGCAAGAGCCTTCCGTTCGAATTGGAACTCGACTTGCTTCATCAGTGGCAGGCTTTTATTAAGAATATCCTTCTCATCAGCGTTCTTATCGATGTGACCTTCGGCGACAATTTTGTGAAGGAGAGGATCGGGAAGAGTCTCTTTGAAATTTCCCCTTGCCGAGTCAGTTCCGAGCAGGAGGATACGCTTGATTTCCTCTCTGACAAGAAGTTTCTCGATTATATGGTAGGAGTCTTTGTAAAGGATTTGGCGTGAGTGTTCTTTGCGGCGGTGAGCACGAATCTCACCCATGTCTCCTGCACCTCCGTCGCGCAAGGTGTTGGATGTGGCGGCAGGGTGATATATATCAGTAACTTCGATGATTTCACCCATCCCGGCGATAAAAAGTCTTACTGTTTCACCGCCGACGAATGCGATCAGGAATCGCTGATATTGGTCGATCTGATGGACGAGTGGATTGATGAAAGGTTCGCGTTCTATAATCAGGTTGGACATGAATGGCAACGCTGAGTTATAAATCCACCAGAAATTCTTAGCGGAAGATGATATGATTGTCAGCCCTCGTTTGAGACCTTCCGGGCGATTCGTGAGATAGTGTTCCAGTTTGTCGATATCGGGGATGATGTTTGCCTTGTCGCCGTTAGGCATGGCATTGATAGCGTTCTTGGAAAGGTTTTTGAAGTGTAATAACCACTCCTCTTGTTTGACTTGTTTGGGATCAACGTTCAGAAACAGGCTTACGAAATATGCGTCGTCCAGTGTATGCGACGCAAGTTCTTTTAGCTCGATCCTGGATATCATGCTGTCCTCCCAATGGTTAGTTAACGGAAAATTTAAATAAAAAGGGGGGCCGACGCTGGATCGCGTATTTGCCCCCCTCGTATTTAGGAGATACCGCAATAAAGCGGTAGAGTTGTATTTTGAGAATCTATCCTCATTATATGAGGTTCCTTTTGCAGAAATTCTTCAGAAAAAGCTGATGAACTCGCAGGTCCTCGGTAAGCTCCGGATGAAAGGAGGTTACGAGAATATTACGCTCAGCCGCCATTACCGGTTCCCCGGAGTAAGAACTTAGTACATCGACCGCAGGGTCGATGACCTTGAAACGCGGCGCACGGATAAAAACACCGTCGAAGGGGGTGTCGAGGCCTGCTATTTCCAAGGGCGCAATGAACGAATCGACTTGTCTGCCGAAAGCATTGCGGGTAGCTTCAACGCCGATTAGATTCCAGCGTTCAGGGATGCCGATCCCACGTCCTAACATTATTGCCCCGGCGCAGGTTCCCCAAGTCGGTAATCCGCTCCCAATCGCGGCTTTTAGTCTTTCGAGCAAATCGTCTTCCGACATGACGATATGGAAGGTGGTTGACTCGCCACCGGGGAGGATGATCCCGCTAAGACCTTCCAACTGACTTGCGCGTTTGACAAGAACAGGCTCAACCCCACAGGCAAGAAGAGACTTGACATGCAGGGCGTAGGAGCCTTGCACAGCAAGGACGCCGATGGTCAAGCTTTCAACTGATTCTTAAGCATGAGCGACAAGGCTGTCCAAAAACTCTTCGATACCCGATGTTTGCCGTTGGACGGCGTCCCAAAGAGCAGTTAGAGGTCCTACGTGCGGGAATGTAAAGAGGGTCCTGTTATCAAGATCACAGTACTCGAGAACCAAATCATCTTCAGGGTAAGAAGTTCCCGAATCTGTTTGGTAGAGGCGAAGCAACTTGTCACCTTGTCTGCATTTATAGATATTAACGACTTTACCGAAAAAGCCTAAGGTGATTTTCTCATCTTCTGAAATCAAATTCCACCTGATTTCTTCATCCTGCGTCTTTCGGGCAAGTTCGGCAACGGCCCTTATGAATCGATTCTCGGTCATGATTTTGGTTCTTCCTTTCGATCATGGAATTTGCGTCTAATAATAGATATGGATCCGTTAACCTCAAGCCAACAATCGTAAGCTGTATCTTTTGTAATTTTTCGAGAGCGGGATAATCCGAGAAGTCGAAATTCCCAAATAGTCGAATTAACTCGCTTTGAAGCATGGCTCAAGGTGCGCTTATCAGAGCCTTCAAATTTTGGGATTAAAGACTCCAAAATTTTTCCAGCTTCCAGCATGTGGTGTTTGAATTCTTCTTGCGCCCCAGAACGTTTTTCCAGTTCTGGTCTGACATTGATGGCGGCTTTGCAATGGTGTTCGAGCTCTTCGATGCGTGGCGGGACACTTCGCTCCCAGAAAACGCTCTCCTTGAGTTCAGCAACCTTTGATCGGATAAAGAGGGTAAACGCGAAAGTCGCAAGTGTAAACACCCCTCCTCCTATTGAAGCCCAATTTGCTATGTCTGTGATTGTCAGCGGTTATCCATCCTTGTTTGCTACCACCCTCTTACTTGTAGCAACTCCCCTTCCGGTATCTGGCTGATTTCGAGTCCCCGCATCGGTTCGCCGAGGTCACGGCTCGCGGCAAGAACCTCGTCCGGGTCGTCGAAGTGAGTGGTGGCGCGGACAATCGCGTGAGCACGGTTTGCCGGGTCAGCCGACTTGAAAATTCCCGATCCGACGAAGACCGCCTCAGCGCCAAGCTTCATCATCAGTGCGGCGTCGGCCGGAGTGGCGATGCCTCCAGCGGCGAAGTTGGGGACGGGAAGCTTACCGGTCTGGGCGACCAGTTTGACAAGATCGAACGGTGCGCCTAGCCGCTTGGCTTCCGACATCAGCTCTTCTTCTCTTAATGTAGTCAATCTGCGGATGTCGCCTGTGACCTTGCGCATATGACGGACGGCTTCGACGATGTTGCCAGTGCCAGCTTCGCCTTTGGTGCGGATCATTGCCGCTCCTTCGCCGATGCGGCGGAGAGCCTCGTCGATGCATGTCGCGCCGCAGACGAACGGAACCCGGAAGTCATGTTTCCATATATGGTTGGTTTCGTCGGCGGGAGTAAGAACTTCGGACTCGTCTATATAATCGACGCCGAGGGCTTGAAGGACTTCCGCCTCGACGAAATGGCCTATACGGGCTTTTGCCATCACCGGGATAGTGACGACCTTCATGATCTCTTCCATGACCTTGATTGCGGCCATGCGGGCGACGCCGCCCTCTCTTCTAATATCGGCAGGAACTCGCTCCAGCGCCATCACGGCGCATGCTCCAGCATCTTCGGCGATTCTTGCTTGATCTGCGTTAGTAACGTCCATAATGACACCGCCTTTGAGCATTTCGGCGAGGCCTACTTTAAGAAGGAATCCGTCCTTTCCGGGAAGGGGAGCGGGAAGCGGTCTTTCTTTCATGAAACTGACTCCGTTGTAATCTCTGTTGACTGTTTGTGCATCAAAGATAATTTAACGAAGTCAGTCGCCAATCGGTTACAAAAAAGAATGTCTTTGGAGAAAGTATGGCGATTCTGTTCAAATTGAGGTTGTTTTGACCTGGCAAATTTCAGTGATCGTTTCCTTAGCGGTTTTTTTTTCGAGGAGGCGAGGGGGCTCTTTAGTTGCTGTTCAGTTATAATATATGCAATGGTTATATAAGAAGTCAAGCCAAGCCCGAATCGTAGTTGCCTAATGTTATGCTTCGGAAGTATATTATGGCTGGACAATAGGTAAATTGACGGGCAGGATGCTGTCACACCTGCGATTGTTCCCCTATTCTGGAGGCTGTAGTCAAACTTTTTGAGACGCTAAATCTCGCCCACTTACCGACGCCGTTTTACAAATTGGAACGTTTATCGGAGCGGTGGGGAGGAGATATCTGGATAAAACGCGATGACCTGACCGGGTCTGGTATGACCGGTAACAAGGTTCGCAAACTGGAGCATTTGATTGCTGATGCGGAGAGCATCGGCGCGGACACGCTCATCACCTGCGGTGGAGTTCAATCCAACCATTGCCGGGCAACTTCACTTGCCGCCGCCAGGCTTGGTTACAAGTGTATCCTTCTTCTGCGTGGTGAGAAGCCGGAAGATCTTGATGGAAACTTACTTCTCGATCGTCTTGCGGGGGCTGACGTTCGGTTTGTTTCCAAACAGGAGTATTCGGCCAATTTACCGGAGCTGTTGCAAGGACTTGCTAATGAAGTGACATCTCGAGGTGGAAAGCCATACTTGATCTCCGAAGGCGGTTCAGATCCCGTTGGAGCACAGGGGTACGTCGATGCGTTAAATGAATTGAAAAGTCAGTGTGACGCGAAAGGCGTCGTTCCGCGGCGTATCGTCATCGCTACAGGTTCGGGAGGAACTCATGCGGGACTCTATGCAGGTAAAGAGTTGCTGAAATGGGATGTCGAAGTCATCTCGGCGGCGATTTGCTACACTCCGGAAGAGACTGCGCGCCGCGTTTCTGTTATCGTCGAAGGGATGAATGCACGATGCGGCTATGATATTCCAACTGATACCTCTCGGATTCAAGTGCTTGATGGGTACATCGGACCCGGATATGCCAAAGCGCATGAACCTGTCTTCGAGACCATTGTTGAGGTGGCAAGTATGGAGGGGGTACTGGTTGATCCAGTTTATACCGGTAAGGCGGCATGGTGCGTGAAATCAGAAATTCAGGCGGAACGATTTCCTGGACTGACTGTGTTCTGGCATACCGGGGGAGTGTTTGGGCTTTTTCCGTTCAAGGATGGTTTGCAGAAAACGTTAGGGTGGAAATAATTAATAATTAATAATTAAAAATTAAGGTCGTTATGAGTATCTATTTCGATTACGTTACAATGCTTGAAAGCGCGATTGGAAGCGGTGGTGGATTGTCGCAGAGCGATATCGATGCGATACGTTACATTTTCCGATCAACTCGTGCTGATCTCTCGCTTCGACATGCTTCCGGAAATCTGCCCTTTTACGATCTACCCTTCGATAACTCGGTCATAGAGGAAGTCGAAGCGTTCGCACTTCTCGCGAAGAACCGCTTCCGCAATCTTGTACTAATGGGAATCGGCGGCTCGGCGCTTGGTCCGATTGCCCTGCACTCCAGTTTGAACCATCTTCAACATAATCTCCTACCTGACCACAAACGGCCGGGTTTGCGTTTCTTTTGTCCGGATAACATCGATCCCGATTATATTAACTCGGTGTTGGATGTGACTGATCCGACTGAATCTCTCTACAATGTGGTCTCCAAGTCGGGCGGCACTGCCGAAACTGTAGCACAATTTTTAATTGTAGTTGACCTGTTACGAAAAAAAATTGGGAAGTACTGGCGCGACCACCTCGTACTCACTACTGATCCTGAGCAGGGCCTGCTGAGGAAATTTGCCATCGAAGAGGGTATTAAAACTTTCTCGATTCCTTCGGGAGTTGGGGGGAGGTTCTGCTTGTTGACGCCAGTGGGATTGCTTCCCGCGGCTTTAACCGGGATCAACATCAAGGCATTGTGCGCAGGTGCAAGAGCTATCAAAGAGTCGTGTTTTTCTCCTGAACTTGAAGAGAATCCTGCCGCGATGTTTGCCGGACTGCTCTATCTGGCCCAAGCCGTCAAGAGTCGTCCGATCCACGTAATGTTCGCCTACTCTAACCGCCTCTATCCGGTTGCTGACTGGTTCCGGCAACTTTGGGCGGAAAGCCTCGGCAAACGGTTAGCAATCGACGGGAGAGAGATTTTCACCGGACCCACTCCAGTTAAGGCTATTGGCGCTACAGACCAGCACTCACAGGTACAGCTTTATGTCGAAGGACCGCCGGATAAGGCGTTCATTTTTCTCGGAACGAAGAACTTTCAGACAAATATCACTCTGCCAAACATCGGTTCAGAGGCTCCGGAGATGACTTATCTTCAGGGCGTGAATCTCGATCAACTGCTCAATGCCGAGCGGAGTGCAACGGCTTATGCACTGGCTTCGTCAGGGAAACCGGTGATGTCGCTGGAGCTTGATGCCATCGACGCTCCACATATTGGCGCGCTGATGTATCTGCTTGAAGCGGCGACGCTCTACGGTGGAGGCTTCTATCGCGTTAACCCTCTCGATCAACCGGGAGTGGAAGCTGGTAAGAAGGCGACCTATGCGCTGATGGGGAGGAAAGGCTACGAAGCTGAGAAGGCGACGATGGAGAAGTTCTACAAGACGCTCGGAAAAAGGCAGTTGGCGCTGAAGGTATGAAGGAGATTCATAGACACGAAGGGACGAAGAGACGAAAGTGAAAATAATTTGGAATCTTGTTGTCTTAGTAGTATATTGATTCATCAGATATCAGCCAGCCGCGATCAAATGCGGCAAATTGGACAAGGAGTTTAATCATGCGTACGGCTTCTTTAGCAATCATAACTCTCTCCGCGACAGCCTCACTATTTCCTACCTTCCATGACGCCGAAGCACGAATCATCAACGTGCCAAATCAACGCCAGACCATCCAAGCCGCAATCGACGTATCCAGTGACGGCGATACCGTGCTGGTACAGCCCGGTATTTATAGTGAAAACATTAATTTTAATGGACATGCGTTACTTGTTGCCAGCCTTATACTGATCACCAATGATCGGGCTTATATCGACTCGACGATTATCGACGCCGGCAGAAACGGTCCGGGCGTTGTTTTCGAAAATTCCGAAACTGAGGAGTCTATTCTTCGCGGGTTCCTCATCCGGAATGGCGTCCAAAGTTATGGAGGCGGCATCGATTGTCAACGCAACACTCGACCGAGCCTGATAGACCTTCATATAACGAGTAACTGGGCTAACAGTGGGGGTGGCGGGATACATTGCTCAAACGATTCCCGGCCGCTTATAGAAGGGTGTCTTATCGATAACAACGGAGCCGGCGGTTATGGCGGTGGAGGGTTAAGTGCGGTTTTTGGCGCTTATCCTGTAATTCGTAACTCCAAATTCAATAACAACTCCGGAACTGGAGACATGGGCGGTGGAGCGATCTGGCTTTATAGCGCTGGCATCGACATTTTCGAAACAGAGATTTCAGAGAATATCAGCTCACGCGGTGGAGGCATATATGCAACACAGTCAGACTCAATAACTATTCGAAATAGCAGTATTCACCACAATTCTGTTAACGATGGTTATGAGATTGGTGGCGGCATAGCTGTCGGTGACGGAGGCACCGTTGTCTTATTCGACCATGTCTCGATATGTGACAACTCCGCTACTACAGGCGGCGCCTTTTTGTTGAGATACTGCACGGGAGAACTATCGAATTTGACGGTGGTTAATAATCAAGGCGAACAACTACCGTCAGGTTCTTTTGACTACTGCGAATTGACCATCCGCAATTCGATATTCCGATCAAACAACCGCCCAGTTATCGTCACGAACGAAGATGAACAAGTCTCGGTCGATTATTGCAATGTTGAAAATGGTCGAGATGGATTTGGGGGCGAAGGCGATGATGTGGTTTGGGGTGAGAATAACATCGATTCCGATCCCTTATTCGTTGACCCTGACAATGGCGACTACCATCTTACCGAAAACTCCCCTTGTATCGACGCGGGCGACCCGGAATCTGAGGCTGATTCGGATTGGTCGAGAGCCGATATTGGGGCTTATCTGTTCATCCATGGAGGTGGATTCATCGGTGGAGTAGTGCTTGACGCGAGAACCAATCAACCGGTTGCCGGAGCGGAACTTGTGGCGGTAGATGTGCTGATTAATGATATTCCGTCGAATATTATCATGGAATCGAATGAAGACGGCGTCTGGGGCGGGTGGCTGTATCAGGTTTTTCGGGATACCGTCCATTTTGAATTTTGGGTCACTGCACCACGACACAGCCGAAGCAGTTTTGTCGCTGATTTAGCGCCGCTGGACTCAATCTGGATAGAAATCCGCCTCGATCAGGCAAACTTTATCCCGTCAATCGATAGCCTCGTTGTCGATGTTGACTCCGGAGGTTTCAGGGAACTTCAGTTGTCTATTCTTAACGATGGGAACGGAGTATTGACGTGGGAGGCAGAATCGCGAACTCGTGGATGGGGGGCGGGGCTTGAGTCATTCAGCATACGAGATTCAATTCCAATTTCCCAGATCACAGGCGATCCGAGGATCGAAGGCGTCGTGTTCGACGGTGAACGGTATTATGTATCGGGAGCTAATGGCGAAGGTGAGAACACTGTTTATATCCTCAATCGTGATGGAGCAATGGTGGGTAACTTTCTGCAACACGGGTCGAGCCGTTATGGTTACAAGGATATGGATTGGGACGGGGAATATATTTGGGCCGCAGGCGAAGATACGATCTACTGTCTAAGCAGGGATGGGGCGGTTGTGGATAGTTGGGCTGATCCTCTTAATCCGAGCCAATATGTGGCGTTTGATCGTGCCAATGGAATCATTTGGCTGAGTGGAACGACTACCGATATCCATGGCTACGACCGAAGAGGAAACGACCTTGGGCGGATGCTTGACCGACAGGGACTCAGAATTTACGGTCTCGGTTGGCTTGACAACGATCCTGACGGTTCGGATCTCTATATCGTCAACAAACCGGGGGCTGACCTTCCTACACAGCTTCACAAGATGAATTCCGTTGACGGAGATGCTTCACAAATCCATTTTTTTGCAAATGATTCCGGAAGCTTAGGATTTCAGAGTGCCTTCATTTGTCGGAATTTCGACAAATATCAAGGCTCGGTGTTGATGACTGTATTGAACCGACCAGATAACTTGGGTGGAGATCGCCTCGATGTTTATCAGCTATATCCCAACACCGAATGGTTGAGTGTTACGCCGGATGGGGGTGAAATTCAACCCGGGGGGGAGGTGGTGGTTCAGCTTACTCTCAAGGCGACTGCGGACGACGGAGAATGGAATTTTGATCTTGGTGAATACGAAGGCGAGATTCGTTTTGCCAACGATGGTGAGAATGGCGACTTCATCCTGCCGGTATATATGACAGTTATCGAACCGAATGCAGTGGATCACCTTGACAGGTCTCTTCCACAATCATTTGATTTGGAAGGAGCGTTTCCGAATCCGTTTAATTCAACGACGACGATAAAATTCAGTGTAGGGACGCAAGGCCTTGCGTCCCTACGATTGGCTATTTATGGAGTGGATGGACGGATTGTTACGGATTTGTTGAAGGACAGGATGCCCGTCCTACGCGAGGGTGAGCACTCGATCGTCTGGAATGCTGATGGTTTGCCGGGAGGGATATATCTGGTCAAGCTTGAGTCAGGTCAAAGGAACAGGACGATGAAGGTTGCACTGCTGAAATAAGGTGAGTAGGCGCTTAAGGAATTTGTCCTGAAATACTGAATAATTTGTCGCAGGGTGAGGACACCCTGCGACAAATAATTATGAATCAGCAACTTTGTTGCAGGGTGTCCTCACCCTGCGACAAATAATTGTAAAGTGTAAATTGTAAAATAAAAAACCTTCGCAGATGCGAAGGTTTTTTCGTACGCCCGAGGGGATTCGAACCCATGACCTCAAGCTTCGGAGGCTTGCGCTCTATCCAACTGAGCTACGGGCGCGCAGAAAGTGTGAAAGTGGGAAAGTGCGAAAGTCAGAGCACAATATAGGGATCAGCAAATCGACTTGCAACGGAAAAAGAAAAATAGCATGTCAGGTTTGCATCAGGATCGGGATAGCTTCATAGAAATTCTCCATCAAGTATGAGATGGACAGATCGAACTCATCCCTCCAGATCAACCGGTTGCCGCCGGTAGTACCCAGCCGTCGGAGCGGTACGCCATGTTTATGAGCGACAAATATCAACTCGTCGCGATGAGCTGGCTTTATTGAAACTACCACTCGTCCCGGACTTTCACCGAACAGGTGTGCCGTTCGCGATCCGCTCGCACTGAACTCAATAGACGCGCCGATAGGATTTTCCTGTCCGATGATACAGCATTCTGCGACACACGTCGCCAAACCGCCATCAGATACATCGTGAGCAGAGCGGAAGAGCTTGTTCGTCGCTCCTTCTACCAACAAGTTAATCAGTGCACGTTCTGCTGGCCAGTCCACCGGTTGCAGTGGTCCGGCGACTTTGTCGTGAAATTGTTTAAGATAGAGACTTCCACCAAGTCCATGTCCGGCGTTCGTTCCGAGAAGGAATATCTCCTCTTCGATTCCTCTGAAATTCGATGGAACAGCCTTCGAGACGTCACCCATCAGTCCCAACATGCCGATAACAGGAGTAGGGAAGACAGGCTCGCCGTTGGTTTCGTTGTAAAAGGAGACATTTCCACCAGTGACAGGAGTGTCGAGTTCGCGACAAGCCCGACTCATTCCAGCGATAGCTTCCCGGAAGAAAAAGTAGATATTCGGTTTGTATGGGTGGCCGAAGTTGAGGCAGTTTGTTACGGCAACAGGTTTTGCGCCGACACAAGCGACATTTCTGGCGGCCTCAGCCACGGCAAGCTCTGTTCCGATACGTGGGTTAAGACTAACGTATCTGCCGTTTCCGTCGGTTGTTGCCGCTAAACCCTTTAGAGTTCCTTCAACTCTGACGACAGCCGCATCACCCCGGCTTGCTTCGAGTACGGTATTTGTCCGCACCGATTGATCATATTGTTCATAAATCCATTTTTTGGAGGCGATATCGGGATTAGCGAGGAGCTTCAGTAAAGTAGTCCCGGAATCGATGGGTGATATCAGTGTCAAAGGATCAAATCGCGCCAATTCGTCCAAGCCAGAAGGCGCTTCAGATTCACGATGATATTGGGGAGCTCCACCTCCAAGAACCAAGGTATCGGCAGGGATGTCAGCGACAAGCTCGGCACGATGCATGACGCGCAGTCTTCCGTCGTTGGTCAATTTGCCAACCTCGACGGCTTCCAAGTTCCATTTGGCAAAAATTTCTTTGACCTTTTCCTCTTTACCGGCTTCAGCCACGAGGAGCATTCTCTCTTGTGATTCCGACAGCATGATTTCCCATGGCTTCATACTGGCTTCTCGCAGGGGAATTTTGTCAAGATTAAGGTCGAGTCCCATTCCGCCCGCGGCAGACATCTCACTGGAGGAGCACGTCAGACCTGCGGCTCCCATGTCCTGAATGGCAACAAGAGCATCAGTTTGAGCGAGTTCGAGGGTGGCTTCAAGCAAGAGTTTTTCAGCAAATGGGTCACCGACCTGAACGGAAGGGCGCTTGGCTTCGTTGTCCTCAGAAAGCTCCTCAGAGGCGAATGTTGCGCCGTGGATGCCGTCGCGTCCGGTTCTTGATCCTACATAAAAGACGGGATTTCCAACTCCTTTGGCTTTGTTACGTGTAATACGATTAGTGCGAACAACACCAACTGCCATTACGTTGATGAGCGGGTTTCCGTTGTATGAACTGTCGAACATGACTTCCCCACCGGCAGTGGGGACGCCGAAGCAGTTACCATAATGAGCGATGCCCCGGACAACTCCATCGAAGAGGAAGCGATTTCGACTGTCGGTTAAGGGACCAAATCGAAGCGAATTGAGTATAAGGAGTGGACGCGCTCCCATCGTGAAGATATCGCGGAGGATTCCACCCACACCAGTAGCGGCTCCTTGGAACGGTTCGACGGCAGAGGGGTGGTTGTGACTTTCGATTTTGAAGGCGACAGCCCAGCCGTCGCCGATGTCAACGAGGCCAGCGTTTTCTTCACCGGCCGCGGCAAGCAACCTGGGTCCAGAACGCGGGAGAGTTTTCAATTCAAGTATTGAATTCTTATAGGAGCAGTGCTCCGACCACATGACTGAGTAGATCGCCGTCTCGGTGACATTGGGTGTACGCCCGAGAATGCGATGCATAAGCGCGAACTCGTCAGAATTTAAGCCTTGAGCCTTGGCTTCTTCAAAACTTGCGGGTTTGATAGCGGGATTGGATAGTAATTCGACCTGATTCATCACCTTAGTGCGTCCTATTTCAGAAGAATTTCTTGGTGATCCTTGTCAAGATGATAAGGATTGGAAAATGCTAAATTATATTTGTAAATTTAGCGTATAATATCTATAAGGCAATTCAAAGATGCCTGTTAAAAAATTTAAGTCAACATTAGTTGCAGTATAAATCGTGAACATTCTAATCGTCGATGACGATCCGGGGGTTCGAAATCTCCTGACGGAATTCATCTCTGAGTTAAATTATTCTTTTCAAGCCAGCGCTTCCGGGGAAGAAGCATTGGCTGAGTTTGCAAAAGCCGAATATAATATGCTGTTCCTTGATCTTCAATTGCCTGGATTGGATGGATTTGAAGTTCTTAGACAGATCAAGGAAATCAATAATGACTGCGAAGTTATTATCATTACAGCATACGGATCGGTTAACTCAGCGATTCAAGCGCTTAACATGGGAGCTTACGCCTATATCAACAAACCGTTCGATATGCTGGAATTGGAACGGATTATAGATCGTGTAAAAGAGTTGATCGATCTGCGTCACGCATACCGGCTTCTTGCTAAAGAGCGAATGCGTTCATTTCACTTCGAAAATTTAGTAGCTGTCAGTCCGGCGATGTGTGCGGTAAAAAAACAGGTTGTCGAACTTAGTGAGATGGGATTTCCTCTGCTAATTGTTGGAGAGCCTGGCTCGGGGAAACGATTTGTTTCGAGGATCATCCATTTCAATGGTAAGAGTAAAGAGTCTCTATTAATTCAAATGAATGTTGAAGATATTGATTCCCTGTTATCGAAAGGTGTTTTCAAGCACTCTGATGGAATAACAATTTCACTAAACGACTTCCTCGGTGATTTAATTCGCCAGGGATATGGAACGGTCGTCTTAAATCATATCAATAATCTATCTCAACAGTCAATGGATGAGCTGTTTAGACTGTTGAATCAAAAACTCTCATTACAATTATTGGAAGAGAAGTATCCCGGATTTCGCGTGATAGGGCTTCTCGAAACCCCATTCGGATTTGCCAACCCTGAAATTCTTTTGACCGACGCTCTTTGGGGATATTTCAACGGAGTCATTACAATTCCTGCACTTCGTGAAAGATCCGAGTGTATCGTACCATTGGCGCAGATTATGTTACAAGGTCATGTCGCAGAAAAAGGGGGGAGGAATTTCTATATCTCACAACCGGTAAGGGAATTCCTAAGGCTCTATGATTGGCCTGGTAATATCAACGAACTCAAATCCGTCATTGATCGAATTGCTTCAATATGTACTTCTCGCCTGATTTCAGCAAAAGATCTGCAAGTTGTTCAAAAGGAGCACTTTGAGCGATCGGGAAGACCGACGACGGAACTTAATAGTATTATAACTCAAGCTGAGAAAAGCCTGATGAACAAGACGTTTCGTCAGAAGAGCATGGGTTGACTAACTCGATCTGCAGAATAGAATTAACTATCAACACTACTTGCCTTGGTCGGTTTTTGGTGAACCTTTCAATAGGCCGATCAGATTCGCCAGTGTCGATTTCATTTGGGTTCGCTCCACCACCATATCGAGGAAGCCTTTTTCGAGAAGAAATTCAGCGGATTGAAAGCCTTCCGGCAAATCCTGTCCTATTGTCTGCTTAATTACACGTGGTCCGGCAAAACAAATCAAAGAGCGAGGCTCAGCGATATTAATATCTCCGAGCATAGCAAAGGAGGCTGTTGTTCCCCCGGTAGTCGGGTTTACCATTATGGAAATGAATGGTTGTTTTGCCCGTGAAAGTTTCACAAGAGCCGCCGAAACTTTAGCCATCTGCATCAATGAGAATAGACCTTCCTGCATTCGCATTCCTCCCGAACAAGCGATCGTTACCAGCGCGTTGTCGTTTTCGACAGCCCTGTTAATGGCTCGAACAAGTTTCTCACCGACAACCGCTCCAACAGAACCACCCATAAATCCAAAGTCCATAACGCCAAGCTGAACAGGGTGTCCGGATATCGTTCCTGAGACACATCTGATTGCATCTGTTAATCCCGATTGTTGAAGGGATTTTGAGATTCTGTCAGAATATTTTGAGGTATCCCTGAATACAAGGGGGTCAGACGGAGTAAGGTTACTGTCATATTCCTGAATGGTCCCGGGGTCAAGTAGTAATTCCAGAAATGCTTTGGAAGGAATTCTAAAGTGATGCCGGCATTTGGGGCAGACGTCACCGAGTCGAGTAAGTTCCTTACGGTAAAGGATTTCCCCGCATGAATCGCATTTAACCCATACGCCATCAGGAATAGTCTTTTTGGGACCCTCTGAGAGTCCCTGGGATCTTTTAAACCACGCCATCATTTTTCCAAACTAATACCAACGCGTCCTCCCCATCCCAGTAATAGGATTCTTCAACTCGGAAATCGACAAAACCAATGGATTTATATAATTTGATCGCCGGTTCGTTTGAAGGGCGTACCTCGAGAATAACCGTTGCGGCATTTTTCGAGATACAGTGTTGTAAAATATCATTTACCAAAGTTCTTCCTGCACCTTTTCGTCGATAGTGCGGCGCTATCGCTAAATTTGCGATGTGGAGCTGATCTTCTTCAAACGCCGTGAGCGCGTATCCCATCAAATTCCCCAGATCGTCGAATAAACCTATGAAGCGATCGCGACTAATAAGGGCTCTTTGAAACCACCTCAAAGGCCAGGGATCATCGAAACAAGATCGTTCGATTTCGATGACATGATCCAGATCGGATTCACGAATAAGACGGATATTATCTTGAAGCGGCATTGTGTTTCATTTCGTATTCAGACGATTTCAAGGCGTCGGCAACTCTCAACGCATCGACAGCCTGCCGAACATCATGAACACGAACGATATCCGCTCCTAAAAAAGCCCCAGCTACGACGGAACCGATGGTTCCAGCAAGTCTCTCTTCGATTGCTCGGCCGGTCAGGGCTCCAATAAATGACTTGCGCGACGGACCATAGACAATTCCGGATCCGATATTTTCGAATATTCTCAGATTTCGGATAATTTCTAAATTGTGGGCAAGGTTTTTTCCGAAACCAATCCCTGGATCTACCAGTATATGGTTTTTCGATAGACCGGAATCAAGAAACCTCGATTTGGCATTTATTAAGTATTCCCGGATTTCTTGTACCACGTCGTTATAGAACGGGTTGATCTGCATGTTTCGGGGAGTTCCCTTGATGTGCATCAAAACAACGCCGACGCCCTGTTTTGCGGCGACGGAAGGCATTTCCGTGTCGAATGTTCCGGCGCTAATGTCGTTGATTATAGAGGCTCCAGCGGCAATCGCCTGGCGAGCAACTTCGCTCTTGTAGGTGTCGATGGAGATCGGGATCCGGACATCCTTTGCGAGTGCCTCGATAACCGGAATTACTCTTTCCAGCTCATCGCGCAAGGAAACCGGATCGCAACCTGGGCGTGACGATTCACCCCCTACATCGATAATATCCGCCCCTGCTTCAACTTGCCCCAACCCCCGCTGTATGGCGGAATCTGTGGAATATGTTTCGCCGCCATCAGAAAACGAATCAGGAGTGACATTAACGATACCCATGACCAGAGTTCGAGATCCAAGAGTTAGAACGAAATCTCTGGCTCTGAAGAGACGGACTGGTGAGGAAGTCAATGGAAACACTTTACTTCAAATCTCTTGGTCATCATCAGGTGCGACCAGCTCGACCTTGATACGATCAGGATCCTCAAAAAAAAGAGCATAGCCGTCCGGTCCGCCTGCATGAGGAAATCGTTCAGGGTAGAGAAGATTTATACCGCGTTTTTCCAACAAGTCCTTCATACCGTCCACCTGAGTTTTCGAGGCGGCATGAAAGGCGAGGTGGTTAAGTCCTGTCCCGCAACGATGGTAAACTTTGTCCTGATATTTGCTATGAGTCTGCACGAAAACAATATAGGTATCTCCCAGACAATAGCTCACTCCAGAAGGCCATTTCTGAAATTCAATATACCCCAACTCGCCTAAAAACCACGCCCAGAACTTAATTGAGTTGCCAAGATCAGAAACATAAATTTCTACGTGGTGGAGATGGCCAGTTTTGTTCCTGGATTCCGTCGATTACTCTTCGATCATTTCGACATTGGCGCGAGGGAGCGTAACCCGTTTACCATCGAATTCAGCTTCAAGTACTCTGACTTTCGCACCAGATTCGAGTTCCTGAAGTTCGGGTGGCAGTGCTGTTACTTTGACGAGTTTTCCGAAGTAAGGTTCCCTGATCACTCGTACGATGTCTCCGGTCTCCAATAATCCAGCTTTCGCGTTTGATTCCTTAACCAATTCTTCGCCCATTAAGGGGATGATCACCTCGGGTCTGATTACACCGGCGCGGATCTGAGTAGCACCGGACACCGACGCGCCCCTTCCTTCGTTTGTTTTGAGAAGCTCAAAGGTACGCGACGCCATGGCGATATCACCGAATCCCTCTGTCAAAATAAGCGTGGTCGAGATATCTTCCTGACCAGTAATTGCAACTCCTTGTTCGTAACCTAAGAGCTTTTTTAAATCGAAATTCTCAAATCCACCAACGACAATCGCGATGGCTCCTAATTCACTTGCTTTTCGGAAGGCTTCGAGTGTCACTCGCCTGCCGGCGATCAGAATTTTCCCACTCAAATCACCCTTCAACATTCCAATTTCAAGAATCTGATCTGGAGCAGATACCGCGAGTGATATTGTGCCAAATCTTTCACCACCAATACCAAATATCCCTTGAATGAAAGCGCCGGTGGTTTCGATTTCAACGCCTTCTCCGGCGAAAACTTCGGTGACTGTTCCATCGATGTAAGCAGTAACTTCGACGGGGATAGGAGGCTCTCGAAGGATTAACTGACCAGTAATTGGCGAAGCACTTTCCAGATAACCATCTATTGGTGAAAGAATTCGACTCTTGAAAAGCCCGAAAAAGGAGGAGGATTGAGCGAGAAGCAGATTCTTTTTAATCTCGCTTCCTTTTTTTACAGTGAGCGCTGATTCAATATCTGCCGGGAGTATTCCGAGTTGCCCACAGCAATTGAGGGGATGGACGTTGCCGGGCAATTCAGATCGTGCAACGACATCACGCGCCGAAACTTTATCGCCTACTTTGACGAGCACCGTACCGCGAAGCGGGAGACGTCGCTCTTTCGTAATGTGGGTCAGTTTGGAGACTCGAAGGCCAGGAGTATAGGAATGTGCCATAAATATTTTTCGTGATTATATGTAGGGTTAGAAAGTTTTTTTACTTGAGAAAATTCGACATTTAAGCCTACTCTCGTGTAAACTATTATTATAATACCGTCTGAGGGTCGAATCAAGCCAAAATAGATTTGTTAAGGACTGTCTATCAGCTTGACAAGTTTATGAGAGGTGACTATATTGCGCTTATGTCAGAAAATCATCCATTAGTTTCGAAGTTTGACGGGGTCTGGACGGCTCTAGTCACACCTTTCCGAGGAAAAGGACTTGCCCTTGATGTGCTCGATCACCTTATCGAACGAGCCATCAGCGCTGGCGTCAAGGGGCTGATTATCCTCGGTACGACTGGGGAATCACCGACTGTGACACCTGATGAGCGAAAAAAGCTGATCGCCCGTGCTGTGGCAACTTCCCGGAAACGCATCCCAATTTTCGTCGGAGCAGGTAGCAACGACACCCGGCATGCGCTTGCTCAAGTTGAACAGGCTGAACAGCTTGGCTCAGACGGATTATTGATCGTCACACCCTACTATAATAAGCCAACTGAGACGGGACTTCGCACGTACTTCTTGAAGCTGGCAGACAGCTCGTCGCTTCCGATAATTATGTACCATATCCCCGGTCGTTGCGGAGTTGGAATTTCCATTCCGTTGGCGCTTGAGCTTGCCCTTCATCCTCGAATTGTGGGGTTAAAAGACGCGGGTGGTGATGTCGCCAGGGTGAGCGAACTCGCCAGACTTGCGCCTTCGGATTTTACTATCTTATCAGGAGATGATGGACTGACACTTCCGATGATGTCGGTCGGAGCAAAGGGCGTTATTTCAGTACTATCCAATATTGTACCGGAATTAACGGTGAAGATGGTCAAAGAAGTGCTTGACGGGAAATTCTCTTCAGCGTTGGATTATCATCGTAAATCAGCTCCATTGTGCCATGCTCTTTTCATGGAAACCAGTCCGTCACCTATAAAAGAAGCGCTCAATATGACGGGAGTCAAAGTAGGTAATGTCAGAGAGCCATTAGTTCCAGTGACGGCGGGGACCAGAAGTAGATTAAAAAAAGCTCTTCACGACCTCGGGATACCAGTTTGATTAAAGTGAATCTATTTGGAATCTGCGGTAGAATGGGCCGGATTACTGCCGCCGAAATAGCTGTTTTGAGTGATATTTCAATCATAAACGGAATAGAGTATGAAGGACATCCCGAAATCGGGAACTTTGTGGAAGGCATTCCCGTTATAGCTGATTGCGCTGGGATTCCTGATGCAGACGTTTGGCTTGATTTTAGTCTTGCCGGACCAGCTGTAAAGCACGTCAGAAAAGCCGCTTCTTTGGGCAAGCCATTCGTATTAGCCGCGACTGGCTACAGCATAGCAGAGGAGGAAGAGCTTCTCTGGCATTCTAAACTCTGCCCGTTACTTGTTGCACCAAATCTATCAGCTGGGATCGGTGCGTTGGAGAATATCTGTCTGCAAGCGGCACGCTTGTTACCTCAATCATTTGAGACGGGAATAGTTGAGATTCATCATAGCTCCAAAAAAGATGCGCCTTCGGGGACTGCCAAAAGGATTGCCGAACGTATGTCTCGGTATGGACAAAAACCTCAGATACTCTCCATGCGAGCTGGCGGAGCAATAGGCGAACATCAGATCCGGTTTGTTGGAAAAGATGAAGAATTGATTATAACGCACCGCGCCTGGTCGCGTCGGGCTTTCTCGAGTGGCGTCGCGAGAGCTCTCAGATTCATTGTCGGTAAACAGGCCGGGTATTATACACTCCAAGATATTTATACTACCGATTGACAATGGGAATCGTTGTTCAGAAATTTGGGGGGATTCTGCTTGAATCTCCGGCAAAAATCCGCCGGGCCGCTCAGTATATTGTTCAGACCAAACTTGGTGGAGAAGATCCGGTCGTAGTTGTTTCGGCGCCTGGGAAGGCAACGGATCACCTTCTGCGTTGGGCGGGTAAAGTCAGCGAGCATCCGGAGGGGCGGGAGCTCGACATGTTACTCTCGGTCGGCGAAAGAATGGCTATAGCTTTATTAGCTTTGGCTATCAATGCAGAGGGAAAGTACCAAGCTGTTTCTTTCACGGGTTCGCAAGTCGGGATTATTACGGATACCCGGCATACCGACGCGAGTATCGTCGAAGTGAAAGGGTTTCGAATTCGGGAAGCGATTTCCCAAAATCAGATACCGATCATTGCGGGATTTCAAGGGATTTCCACAGATAAAGAGATTACTACTTTGGGGCGGGGAGGATCGGACGCCACCGCTGTGGCGCTTGCCGCGGCGCTTGGCGCTGAAAGATGCGAGCTGATAAAAGAGAGGGGAGGCATTTACTCAGCCGATCCTTTTCAAGTGTCAGACCCGCAATTACTTCCTGAAATAGATTATCTGACTCTCGAGAATATTACTCAGGCAGGCGCCAATGTCGTCCAGTCGAGAGCGGCGGCTCTTGCCAAGGAGTACAAAGTTGTCCTTTCTATCAATGCGCCTGATGGCCAACGAGGTACATTGGTTGTTGATCGAACGTTTTCGAAATCGTCAGTTTCGGCGGTAACACTGCAGTTCGGAACTCTCAGGACGGGGAAAGATGACAGGTTCCCTGAAGATAATTTATGTAGTTCATCAGAACTATTTAACTGGTGTGATCGGGGTTGGTTCGCGGTTGATCTGAGTTCTTCAGGATTGGGAACACCAGTAGGAGTGGTGACAATTCTCGGCTGGGGAGGTAAATTGTCGTCAATCGCTGTCGATACTTGCATATCCACAATGTTAGATGTTAAATTGGATACGCTCGGGGTTTTTCGTTCGGGGGGAAGCGTGCAGTTTGTTGTTCCTTTTTCGAGCGGGAAGAATGCGGTGGAGCTTATTCATTCTTCTATGTTGCGAACTGGACTTATCGAAAGACACGATCCAGAGCATGTCTCGCAAATATAGAAGTGGTGATCTTGGAGGGCGGACTTTCAGTCCGCTCATTCCGGGCTGGAAGCCAACCTACACATTCAGAGCGGACTAAAAGTCCGCCCTCCAAGAGAAGCTAACTGATTAAAACATTTAACGTTATGAAATTTCCAAGGGGTAATCCCTTTATAATAAATCAAACGGGCAGAGGAATTACTAAAAAAGCAGGTCGGTTGCTTGATGTAGCGCTGATATGGTGCTTGCTCCCGACCTTAATTATAGGCTGCTCAAAGCGATTCACTGAGGAATCAATGGCAAAAACAAAATCAACTTCATCTGAAGGTTCGATATCTGGTCGTCGTGCGGATAAAAGTCATCGAAGAGAATTTATTGGTCCTGATCCGATAGTGCGGGTCGGATTGATCGAGGAATACGACCGGTTGTCGTTTTCTTTCAAAGGTGAATTTGAGTTCGTCTCTTTAACAGGAAAAACAATCGATCTTGCCAATGGGGAGAATGTCAAGTGGACAGTTGCCCCTGACAGGACCGAAGAAGCTCGGGCGATATTTAGTATTCTGACTACTGCCTTTGCGGATCGTGATTCTGCTGATGAGCTTCGTAAGAAGCTTTCGACTGCGGATGAACAGGCTCGCATCGCGGAGATTGGTGAGGAAGTATATATCGATGGTCGAAAGGTTGCCGATAATTTGAAATACCGTGTTCTGGTCGGCAGATATGCCACCGAAAGAGAAGCTCGGGATCACCTTGACCCATTTCGGGACGAGTTCGCTCCGCGCGTGATACGTCAAATAGTTCGTCCTGCCACCGGAACTCTGGCATTATCTCGTGAGAATGATGGGCTCTTGATGCCCGTGGAGGAGGGATTCCGCATCATTCCCAAGAACAATGAAAGTCAGATTACTATCTACGACGTTCGCGAAGGTACAGGTTTCCATTGGGAGCGGGAAGTAGATCGGATCTACCCGGGTATTATCGAGGTACGCATCGACCATCGCGGATTATTGATGGCTTTCACGGAGCTCTCGCTTGAAACTTACCTGAAAGGCGTAGTACCCTCTGAGATGCCAGCTTCATTTCCGCTTGAATCCCTTAAGGCTCAGGCTATTGCCGCCAGAAGCGAAGTTTTGGCGAAAATCGGCGTCAAGCACCCCAATGATCCGTTCGATCTTTGCGCGCACGTTCATTGTCAAGCTTATACTGGCTCTACAAATGAGGACGAACGTTCATCAAGAGCCGTCGATGAGACATGCGGTAAAGTATTGATGAAGGGTGGCGAGGTTGCAGAGGCGGTATATAGTTCATCATGTGGTGGTCATACGGAAGACAAACTCAATGTCTGGAATCCTCCTGCGGCCGATCATTTACGCGGTAGTTGGGACGCCCCCGACAGCCTTGGCGAAGAGTTCGAAACACTTGATCTGACCAAAGAGATTGATTTACAGAAATGGGTTGACTCTAAGCCAGCGGCGTGGTGTAATACCAACAAATATCCGGACCTTCCCAATATTCTTCGGCGATCTGAAGAAAACTTTCGTTGGGAGGTTACCTACACCCGGCGTGAACTTGAAGATATTATCAAGCGAAAGAGTGGAGAGGACATTGGTCAACTGATCGATGTAATCCCACTTGGACGGGGTGTTTCAGGCAGACTTCTTGAAATTGAGATTCATGGCAGTAAAAAGAATCTGCGAATTCAACGTGAGCTCAATATTCGAGCTACTCTTTCATTGAAGTACCTGAAATCGGCTTGTTTCACAATCAATTCTGAAGTAGGCGAAGACGGTCGGCCAGTTCGTTTTCATCTGCGCGGAGCAGGTTGGGGGCATGGCGTCGGTATGTGTCAGGTTGGCGCGGGGGTAATGGCGACCCAAAACAAAAATTCCAAAGATATCCTGAAACATTATTACCCGGGAACTGCTATTGAGCAGGTTTACGGCGGGTAAGCCCCGATCCGACCGATACCATATATAAATCAAGAGCCGCTCCTGCCGGGGCGGCTCTTTGTGTTTCTCTCAGGATGACGGCAAGTAGTGCCGATTTAAATCGGCACTATTGAACAAAAACTACCGGATCAGAACAACCTTCCTGGTCGAAATATCCTGCCCGGTCTGGAGACGCACGAGATAAACTCCGGCAGGGACAGCTGAGGCGTCCCAGGTGGCGCTACTCGTTTCTTCTGCCGACCCCCTGTGGTCGGCAGAGTTCCTTCCCGTCAACCACGGGGGGTTGACGGAAGAACCGCTCTCCACCAGCCTCGCAACCTCCCGTCCTGAGAGATCATAGATGGTAAGGCGCGTAGGAATGGCCGCCGAGCCCGTCGTGAATCTGATCGTCAGCGTCGAATTGAACGGATTTGGCGAGACGCTGAGAAGGGCGGCTGACCGCGGCAGGTCGGCAGGGGATTCGTCGCCGATAAAGTCAGGTTCCCACACTTTCACAGCCCATGTCACGGTATCAATCTCTTCCGAATCCATCACGATGACTGTGACTTGATAAGGAGTAAGGTTGTCCACCCTACTCGAGAACCGCCAATCCAGGGTGGTCTCATCAAACCGGGCAACCTCCCCATCGACCAGCCAAAGAATAGAAAGGCTGTCATTTTCCGGCTCGCTCGGCACGACTTCGAAACGAACGAGGCTGTCGGGCAAGACTTCAAGCGTAATGTCCTCCGGCGCAAAGCTCCAGATTGCTCCCCTAACGGCTACATTCCAAACGACCGCGTCGTG
Source organism: uncultured Caldithrix sp. (assembly GCA_964355675.1). GTDB lineage: Bacteria > Electryoneota > AABM5-125-24 > Hatepunaeales > Hatepunaeaceae > CAMBDS01. The sequence continues at coordinate 41,637 of CAYHEC010000020.1, read as the reverse complement.
AGATTCCCCCCGGTAGGCAAACCCCTCAACCGCGTAATTTCCCGACTGGAGGAAGGGGATGGTAGCTTGGGCGTCCTCGCCCGACCGCTCCGGTTCTCCCTGATTATCAAGATTGGTCTTTGTCCAGAGATACTGCACGTCTTCGTTACCGCCGATGGTGGCTACGGAATCGATTGTAAAATCAACGGCTACTCCTCGGCGGATGGTGAGGTTGAGCGTGTCGGGGGTGAAGGATTGGATGTAGAGGTCGGTGACGGTGACGTGCCAGCGAATTGAGTTTGCCAGCTCGCCATCAGATACAACGCAGCGCACCAGATGCTCGCCAATATCAGGAAAATCAATGATGATTAGTGAATCGACCGCAATTTCTTCATCGTCCAACATCCAGAAGTATCGAAGAGCATCGCCTTGTATGTCGACAGCCCTGACCCAAAATTCAACAGAGTCGCCTTCCAAAACATCAAGCCGAAGTGAATCGGGAGACCAATTTATAATGGTCGGCGCTGAGCGCTCGGGAACGATTTTCGTTATCAAGCCTCCCATCGATCCGCCTTGCGCGGGACGGCAATTCCCAGCAACCACCAAAGCTCCCTGACGATCACGAATGCTTGAATAGTAGATTTCTGGGCGCACATTCCCAATAAGAGTGTCAATTCTACTCCAAACTAAATTGCCTTCTTGATCAGTTCGCATCAAAGAGGCACCAAGCATAGTTCCTCTTTCACCCACCCTATAACCGGAAATTAAGAACCCGTTTTCTTCGGTACGGGTAATATCACTTGAAGTCTCCATCTCACCCAGGTCATAATTTTGATCCCAATTGACTTCGCCTTCAGCGTTTATATGCACCAGCCTGTGATTGATATTTATACTTCCATCATCGCGGGGGACATTAATCGACCCACACATTGCAAAGCCCCCCGGACAGGAGGTCAAGTCTTTAAAGGCACTTGAGCCACCCAATCTGTGACTCCAGACATTTTCACCGTCAAAATTCAATTTTACAACGAACGAATCATATCCTGTAAGTACGATACCACCGTCAGTCTCTTTCAAGGCGTAAAAAGTGATAATCTCATCAAAACGCCTTTCCCAAACCAATTCTCCGTCTCTATCGACTCGAATAATAAACCCCATCAGGGCGGCATTAAATTCTCGATCCCAACCGCATGCAATATAATCGCCATCTTTTAGTTCGATTACCGCCTTGCACTCCCCGGATCTCGCGCCATAATGATTCCACCAAATAACATCGCCTTCGTCAGAAATTCTGGTCAGAAGGAATTGAGTTGCTCCATTTATATCTCCGGTGCCACCCACGACAAATCCCCCTTGATTCGACTCGATAATAGAGTATCCAGATATAGATCCGCCTTGTTGTCCATTAAGATAACAACGATTAAGGTCGATATTCCCATTTTCAGCCGTTGTTAACAGCCAAAGACCTCTCGAGTTTTGGCCAAAATTCATCGACCCGCATAAGGCATAATTATTGTTATTCAATTGATAAATATCATTGAACTCAATCCCTCCCCTGCCTACCGGAACTTCAGTATAACGCCGGACCCAAAGATTTCGTGGTTGGGCCATTAGCTGGCAAGGAATTGCTAACCAAGCCATTAGGGTAATTAGTTTCATTATCATTTTGTTGGCCTTTATTGTGCTCTGATTTGCGGCGAGGGCGAATCACGCCCTCGCCGCGGTTGAGGCAAATCAATTCTGCTGATTACTCCGGTTCCATTTCCCAGTTGAACGCGTTATTTCCGGACCATTCGATCAATTCAGTTTGGTCCCATGCGTTTGGATCTTCTGGAACGAAACCCCCGCCATCTTGGATAGTGACGTGACACCATACTGCCTCCTCGGGAGGTTCATCTTCAAAAGAGGATGTAATGTAAACACCTCCAGAGACATGAACCAGGTCGAATTGATCTCCTACGATTTCGAAACCTGCATCCCACCAGACAACATGGATTGTAGCGCCGTTAATGACCGGCGGAGGCACCTGATCGAGGTCTGTGAGTGAAACAGTAACATACGTGGGCCACGCCAAAGCCTTCTTTGGTGTCGGCCAGACTAATACTCCGACTACAATTACCACCGTCGCAACCAGCCCGATCAGGACTCCGAATCTTGCTTTCCGTTTCATTTCATTCTCCTAACTGTAAAAAAAAAACGGGATTTAATTAATGGTGAGACATGAGCGATCCCGGTTACTCAAGTCCCGTCACATCATATATCTTCGAACGAGTTCAGTCATGTAATAAGAGATTGTCCGACTGCCAGAAACCGGTATTGAACGTGACTTACAGGCAGTTTTAGAAGTACGCCGATCCTATAAATCAAAACGCAAAACCCCCCATCCAAAGGCAGTCCAGCGGGGACGAGCCAATGGCAGGGGGCAAAGTTATCAACCTGCGGCGCCGATTCGGTCAGCAGTGCCTTCACTGCTGAGTGGGCCGAGAGTCAGGGTCTAACATCTTGTAAGCAAAGAGATACCTATGAAATATATATAAAGTAAACTACACTGTTGTCAAATAGGATGGAACAATATAACATATCGAATTAGGTTTGTCAAGCCAACCCATCAAGTTAGGCGGTCAACCGTCTATTCCTCAATATTTCCGCCGCCTTTCCAAGTGCAAGAACAGCAAGAGCAACTGATAGCGATAATAATACCAGATCGGCAACGATCAAGGTAACATTACCTTTAGGGATATAATTTGTCATCAATAGAAAGATCAAGCTGGCAATGGTGGTGGCGGTCATGAAAATCGCCGGGATAAGGGTGAACCAATTCTTCTTGCCGTGGACGGCCAGCCAGATCGTGATCGTTATCAGCGTCAGAGCCGCCAATAACTGATTAGCTGAGCCGAAGATTGGCCACAGCGTACTGAATGAGTTGCCTACCGCAAGCGCCCACATTCCAATTATCGCAATCCCACTATTAAACCAGGGATTCTGCATGATCTTTGGAGCTCCCGGCCAAATAACCGTCCACAGTTCTTCAAGTAAATACCTGATGAAACGGACTGCGGCATCAAGGGATGTGATCACGAATCCTTCTACCATCAATATACCGAAGATCGTTCCTAAATAAACCGGGGCGTGAAACACGTTATTCAACATATAACCGACGGAAAGTGAAAAAGCGAGAATTGGATTGGCTTTGCCGATCGCTGGATCCGGCCAGACAATGCTCATGTAATCGACGTATTTAAGACTCCCAGCCAATGCAATTAACACCAACAACGCCAGCACAGATTCCAGCAACATTGCGCCATAGCCAATTTCTCTGGTGTATCTTTGCCTGGTGACCTGTTTGGAAGTAGTTCCCCCGGCGACCAATGCATGGAATCCAGAAATGGCTCCACACGCAATAGTGATGAACATCATCGGCCAAAGAAAACCGAGATGGCTTACTCCCTCCTGCAAATTGAGAGCTGGATAGGTGACTGTCTCCCCCTGAATTCCCCCAGAGACAACTCCGATGATGAGTATTGCCATTCCTCCGTAAAGTATTTGAACATTGATGAAATCGCGTGGCTGGAGAACAACCCATACAGGGACGCCGGCGGCCAACAGACAATAGATCGACAGGATTATCATCCAGACTTTCGGATCGAGCGAAACTGGATAATGGAAGCCAGCGAATACCGATCCAAAGGCTATTACGGTGGCGACAATATATGCCAATGCAGTGTGAATTCTTTTCCGGTAGATCAACCAGCCGAGAAGCGGTGAAAGAAGCGTAATAATGATTACCGAGGTTGAGGCTATTCCACCAATCACGCCGTCCAACGTGCCAGTTTTCGGGTTTACAATAGTTTGAAGGGCGGATTGTTCAGGTCCCAGCCCCAATCGCTCAAGGGACCACTTCGAAGTCAGACTGATTGCGGTTGCATTGAGGAAGGCTCCGCAAACTAAGAACAACATCAGTAGTGTGAATGTGATGAAAAGGAGAAAACCTCCATTTCCTAAAGTTTTGCGCGTAACTTCGGCTATCGATTTTCCACCCTCTTTAACTGAAATAAAAAGCGCGGTGAAATCGTGAACAGCTCCGAAAAAGATCCCGCCAAAAACAATCCAGAGCCATGCCGGGACAAATCCGTACAAAAGCGCAACGGTCGGGCCGACTATCGGACCAGCTCCAGCGATGGCAGAGAAATGGTGCGCGAAGAGAATATGGGGTTTGGTCGGGACGAAGTCGCGCCCGTCTTCTTTTTCAAAGGCAGGAGTCGGAATTTCGTCGTTAATGCCGAGAATTTTTCCGATACCTTTTCCATACCAGCGCGAAGCGGCATAGAAGACAACGATGGAAAGGGCGAATATAAGAAGCAGGTTCATAAATACTCCTGCTGAATTTGTGGTTGATGATAAATTATTAGGAAACGTAATCAACTTACAAAATGCAATAGCAAATGGCAAGTGGGTGACTTAAGCATAATTTTCGAGAAGTGAGCTTTGAATGGAAATTGGATGAAACTAACCCGCCGATCTGAATGATCGGCGGGTGTACCCCTTGCATTTGGCCGAGGAGTGGGCTTGGGAGGACTCCCCCCCGGCCGGTCTGGGAAGCGTAGCAATCGCCGCACCGAATCTTTATGAATAGGGGCGAATTAATTCGCCCCTACTGAAGTTATATCATCCGATCAGCTGACTGACCATCTGAGGAACCTGATTCGCCTGAGCCAGCATTGCTACGCCGGACTGCATCAGAATTTGACTTCTGGTGAAGTTCGACATTTCTGCGGCGATATCGGCGTCACGGATCTGTGATTCAGACTTGGTGGCGTTTTCGTGGCTGATTTGGAGGTTCAAGATCGTGTTTTGGAGTCTTTCGACATAAGATCCGATACGGGTTCGTTCGGTATCTTTCGATTCGATTGCATTATCCAATGCTGTCAATGCTGCGGCCGCCGAGGTTGTGGATGTAACATTAATGCCATCGAGACCAAGTGACGATGTAGTCATTTCCAACAAGTTAATATCGTAATAATCCTCGTTTGCTACCGCGTTGATACCAATGTGGAACCGGATCGTGGTGTTGGAGTAATCGCCGTTCAGCAGTTTGATGCCATTGTAATTCGTCACACTCGCTATACGAGTGATCTCACTCTTGAGCGCTTGGAACTCCGTGTTGACGATAGAGCGGTCACCATCAGTGATCGAGCCATTTGCCGCTTGAACAGCAAGTGAACGCAGTCTGACGAGTTTCTCGTCGATGACACTAAGTGCACCTTCAGCAGTTTGAAGAAGATTGATGTCGTAGTTTGCGTTGCGCTCGGCTTCTTGAAGACCAGTGATTTGTGCACGGAATCTTTCAGAAATTGCGAGTCCGGCAGGATCTTCCCAAGCTTGGTTGATCCTGAGTCCGCTGGACAGCCTATTGACGGCGCTGTCAAGTTGTCCCTGATTTGCATTCAGGTTGCGCTGAGCGGTCAGCGACAAGATGTTGTGGTTGATTCGCATGGCCATTAGATTGTCCCTCTCTTATTGTTTTAGGTAATTGTTTAAGTTGAAAACTTGCTCTAAGTCTCTCTTCACTTATGGTATCGGCATACTTCTCTCGGAACTTTAACTATTCTGAAAGAAAAAATAAAAATATTTACACTATTTTCTTATCTATTCTTAGAGTTGATTTATGAATCAATTGTAATATGTTGTTATTGCATTATATAGCATAATTGCGATTGAAGATGACGGTACGACCATTCGACTCTTTTGCCAAGCGCACTAACTCGACCTTATGTACTAAGGGTCTGCTGAACTGTCTTAGGGAGTCCAGGCGGACGAGGGCGTTCGCCTGGACATTCTCACCAATTTTTCGACTTTCAACAGGCCCTACTTACTCGAAACGATTTGATATTTGGAAACAAGTCCCTGGATAGCATACTGGTTGGAATTGGATCAGGCAGGTTTAGGAATGATGTTAGCGCACAAAAACTAACCCGCCGATCTGTCTGATCGGCGGGTGTACCCCTTGCATTTGGCCGGGGAGTGGGCTTGGGAGGACATCTCCCCGGCCGGTCTGGGAAGCACGGCTTTCGCCGCGCCATATCTTCTGAACCGATTTCCGAAGTTACCGATCTTCGTAGTCGGTTCATCGATCATTATCCGATCAGCTGACTGACCATCTGAGGAACCTGATTCGCCTGAGCCAGCATCGCCACACCAGACTGCATCAGAATTTGGCTTCTGGTGAAGTTCGACATTTCTGCGGCGATATCGGCGTCACGGATCTGTGATTCAGACTTGGTGGCGTTTTCGTGGCTGATCTGGAGGTTCAGGATCGTGTTCTGGAGTCTTTCGACATAAGATCCGATACGAGTTCGTTCGGTATCTTTCGAGTCGATCGCTTCATCCAACGCTGTCAATGCCGCTGCAGCAGAGGTTGTTGAAGAAACGTTGATACTGTCGAGACCAAGTGACGAGGCGGTCATCTCCAAGAGATTAATGTCGTAGTAATCCTCATTAGCGGTGGCATTGATACCGATGTGGAACCGGATCGTAGTGTTGGAGTAATCGCCATTCAACAGTTTGATGCCGTTGTAATTCGTCACACTCGCTATACGAGTGATCTCACTCTTGAGCGCTTGGAACTCCGTGTTGACGATAGAGCGGTCACCATCAGTGATCGAGCCATTTGCCGCTTGAACAGCAAGTGAACGCAGTCTGACGAGTTTCTCGTCGATGACACTAAGTGCACCTTCAGCAGTTTGAAGGAGATTGATGTCGTAGTTTGCGTTGCGCTCGGCTTCTTGAAGACCGGTGATTTGAGCACGGAATCTTTCAGAAATTGCGAGTCCGGCCGGATCTTCCCAAGCTTGGTTGATCCTGAGTCCGCTGGACAGCCTGTTGACGGCACTGTCAAGTTGTCCCTGATTTGCATTCAGGTTTCGCTGAGCCGTCAGCGACAGGATGTTGTGGTTGATTCGCATGGCCATTAGAATTGTCCCTCTCTTTTTGTTTTAGCTTATTGCTTGAATTGATAACTTGTTCGGCGCGTTTCTTCCGATTTTACTCGTTCGAAGATTTTTTGTAGTAAGTAATCGGACATTGTCTCGGCCAGTTCGTTCAGTTTGGTTTCTTCGCCATCGGGACTTTCGGATTTTGAAGCTGTTTCGATCGGCTTCAGTTTTCGTCGCGCCCCTTCCAAAGTGTATCCCTCGTCATTTACCAATCGGTCGATCGTTTTAAGCGTCTCGACAGTTTCCTTGTCGTACCTTCGCTGATTGCCTTCGCTACGAAGTGGATTAAGAAATTCACTGAATTCTTTCTCCCAGAAACGAATTGTTGATTTGGGCACTCCGGTGAGGGCGTTGACTTGGCTTATGGAGTAAAGCGTGTCTGAAGCATTCAGGGTATTGGCCATCTGTCGCACCTCCTTTTCCGGGGTTAATTGTATCTTCACTTATGGTATCGGCTATGCTCTCTTAGAACTTTAACTTTATTGAGTGAAAATTTGAGATAATTCTAATTTGTCGATTAAGATTAGTTAAAGATTACTGCGAAACGAGTTTTATTACATTGTTATATAATGATTTGTGCAAATTATAAAGTTAAATCAAGTGAAAGATTTGTTGCAATATTGATGAATATATTGAATCAGAAAAGTTGATCCAGATTATGTGGGATGAATGGTAAAGTAAGAAGCGACGGTGCAAGCTCCTTGATCAAAGCTTGCCATTGCTGGACTGTCCCTTTATATTTGGAAGGCGATCGGATTAGTACTGCCGATTTAAATCGGCAGTACTGGAGTCTCACATTTAACATCAAGGAAATTCCTTGAAATTTGAAGAAGCCCGACTCGAAAATATATTTTCGAAAATCAATAGCTCTCAGATTGCGGTTATCGGCGACCTTATGCTGGATCGGTATATCTGGGGTGTAGTGGATAGAATATCTCCTGAAGCTCCTGTGCTGATTGTTAATCAGATGGGTGAAACGTCGAACTTGGGCGGGGCGGCGAATGTCGCGGCCAATGTAAGTTCCCTTGGAGCGCAAGTCACGCTCATCGGGCTGGTCGGGAACGATCCTGACGGCTTGCTTCTGCGTCAGATTGTAAAAAACAACCAGATCGACGATGAGCGAGTCGTTGTGGATCCAGGCAGGCCAACCAGCGTAAAAACACGAGTGATTGCGCACAATCAGCATGTTGTAAGAATTGATCGTGAGAATACCGTCTCACCAACTCACGATATTGAGAATCAGTTGATTGAGAATATTATCCACAGTCTGGATTCGTGCAATGGTGTGATTCTTGAGGATTACAATAAGGGAGTTCTAACCGAACGAGTTATTCAGCAGGTTATCTCAGCTTGTAAAGAGAGAAAAATTCTGGTAGGTGTAGATCCCAAAAAAGAGAACTTCTGGAGCTATAAAGGAGCGACATTTTTCAAACCCAATCTTAAGGAACTTGAGATAGCAGTTGGAACGCGCTTAGAAGATGACAGCTCATTGAGCGTAGCGGGGCGTGAGGTTTTCCGAAAGATGGAACTGGATTTTCTGCTGGTGACAAGGGGTGAGAAAGGGATGGCGCTTTTTACAGCCGAGAGTACCGAATTCATTCCCACGCGCGCTCACCGGGTTCATGATGTTTCGGGGGCAGGCGATACTGTTATTGCGACGGTGGTGACCGCCCTTGTCGGAGGGGCGGATATATTTGAAGCTGTCTCGCTGGCGAACAACGCGGCGAGTATCGTCATTGCTGAGATTGGCGCTATTCCTGTCGATGCCGCTGAGTTAAGGCGGGTTAGCGTAGGGAGATGAAGCAAGCCTTTCAACACATAACGGCACTGCCGGACTCGAATACCGATTATCAGATTCCTGAAGTAGTCGATGTTCTCGAGAAACACTTTGGCGTTCCGGTGTGGAGAAGAAAGGACCCGATCGATGAACTGATGGTGACGATTCTGTCTCAGAATACGAATGATCGTAACAGAGACAACGCCTACGAGAGACTTCGATCCGCCATTCCGACTTGGCAGGAAGTTTCAGAGGCGTCGGTATCTTCTATAGAAGAGGCGATTCGACCAGCTGGACTTTCAAAGCAGAAGTCTGTTCGAATGCAAGGGGTATTGCGATGGATCAAGGAATCTTTTGGATCATTATCGCTGAATTATCTAAGATCTCTGAGCGATGACCGCGCTATTGAACTATTGACCACCCAAAAAGGAATCGGCGTCAAGACTGCGGCAGTGCTGTTGGCGTTTTCACTTGAGCGAGACCTTTGTCCAGTCGATACGCATGTCCATAGAATTGCGCTCAGACTGGGCTGGGTTCCTATCCGTAGTACTGCAGATACGGTTTTTACGACGATCAGGCCGAAAATACCGGTCGGGAAGGCTCCGACCTTTCACCTTAATTTATTGAAATTCGGCCGGACGATTTGCACTGCTCGTTCGCCAAAATGTGGAGTCTGTCCACTTTGGTCGAAATGTATTTACCCGGGGAAAACACCCTTGACGAGTTCATGAAGGGTTGGTTTCTGGTTGTGAATAAAAAATGCCCAAGAATCGCGTAGGGCGGGATTCCAATCCCGCCGTGATGGGAGGTCGATTTGGAAATCGACCCTACGCGATGAAGAGCGGACTGAAAGAGTTCGTTGAAGTATTCGATAGAATGCCGAGAGTGTCCAGGCGGACGCCCTCGTCCGCCGAGCATTCAAGCACAAAACAAGCGCGGACGAGGGCGTCCGCGTGGACAAGTCGATACAAATTGAGAATATTTCAACGAACTCTGAAAGTCCGCCCTCCAAGAATTGACAGTTCAATATTTACGAGGAAGTAATGAAAATCGCAAGATTTATTACAGACGGAAGAGAAGTAATAGGCATCGATGGGGGAAGCGGATTCATCGACTACGGAGCCGTACTTGATGCACGCGGATATAGTCCTGATGGGAAGCGGGACGATCCAGAGCGAAGACTTGTCAAATTGTTGAACAACGGTTTTTTCGAAGGAGAATTCCTTGCGGAGCAATTGGAATGGGTTTCACATTCGGGGAAAAAATTCAGTCTTTCTCTCGAAGGGCTGAAACCGCTTATGACTCATCGTCCTGCCAAGATAATCTGCGTAGCTAGAAACTACCGTGAACATGCCAAAGAAGGCGGCGCTGAAGTACCCGAGAGCCCGATTTTCTTTGCGAAAACGGATAACTGCGCCCTTGGTCCAGATAAACCTATTCGCATCCCCACTCATTTGGGAAGAGTCGATCATGAAGGGGAACTTGCCGTTGTGATTTCGAGACGCGCCGAGCGAATCAAAGCATCTGAGGCAAGCAGGTACATTCTGGGATATACCGTGTTGAATGACGTTACAGCCCGCGAATTTCAAAAAAGCCTTGGGGCGCGTGGATTGCCTTGGTTTCAGGCAAAATCACGAGACACATTTGCGCCGTTTGGGCCATTCATCGTCACGACTGATGAACTGACCAATCTTGATGGGAGATACATCAGAGTGTGGGTGAACAACGAATTGCGGCAGGATGGTAATACAAACGACATGGTTTGGAAAATTCCGGACCTACTCGCAGAAATTACCGCAGTAGTTACGCTTCTTCCAGGAGATATTGTCGCGACCGGGACACCGTCGGGGGTTGGTGGAATCAAGCCAGGAGATGAAGTTATTGTCGAAGTCGAAGGCGTTGGCAAGCTGGTTAATCAGGTCGAAGCGGCGTAAAATAGACATTTGTCGCGTAGGTCGGGCTTCCAGCCCGACAACATCAAGGCGGGCAGGATGGCCGTCCTACGCGAATCAGACAAGCGGGACGCTTATCCTACGCGTTGGTCAAAAGAAAGAAGTCAACCCCAGAGGGTTGACTTCTTTGTATTATGCCTATCCAACAGGCTTTCATCAACCTTTTTTCTTCAATTCCAACAGAATGAGCTTCCTGTTGATCGTCAACGGATGAAGTTCCCCGCCTTTGAATGAGTCGTTAAATGATTTCGCCAGAGCGTCCGCGAGCTTCCGGGATTTATCGAACTGGTCTCGCTTTGCCCAGACGAGAAAGTCGAGTGTCGATGCCGAGAGGACATTCTCTTTGGTCTGTGCGCAGTTGTTGTCGAGAAAATCAGCGATCAAATTTGTGAAATCGTTGCGAGACGCCTGATCGAAGTTGCCCACGACCTTAACCACGAGTCTGTACTGAAGACCACGAGTCCGGTCGTCCTTCCAATAACCATCGATCCGGTTCAATACCTTGTCTATAGCGTCTTTGACTGCTTCCTCGACAACTACCCCAGGGGGCTCGGGGCGTTCCTGACTATAACCTGTTTCGGTACCAAGCAATCTTGCTGTAGAGGTCTCGAATGCGCGAACAGCGGCCGTTGCCTTGGCTACGGTTGATCCACCTAATAAGCGGGTTGTTACGTCAACCTTGTAAGTAATATAAACATCGCTCCCCAGTGTGAGGGCGAGCTTGTACTGTGGGTCGTCGGTGATTCCATCCAGATTTGCCATCTGAGCGACCATGTCGCCCAGTAAGGCGTTCTGCTGTGGGACGTTCACGTCGTATCGACGGCTGGTCAGGTAACTTTCTATCGATGCGGCCGCCTGAGCGATTGCCGGGTCGTTGGCAAGCATTTTCAGCGGATCTCCGCCCGTTGGGGCTTCCGGAATGACCATGATGTTTGGTCTGCCAATATCATCGACGATGGATTGGGTGGTTTCGATGACTCCAAGCAAGCTCAGGTCTTCTTTCAGCCGTCCGACATTGACCCGAATAATCTTTTCGACCTTCAGACGGGTTTTCTTATCGATAGCGACGCGGTCAATAAATTCAGGATTTTCATAACTGATGAATTTCTGAATATTCTCAAACTCAAAGAAGTTCTGTTCGAACTGTTTGAATCGCATCTTTTCGCTTTCACTCCGCAAAATAGGATCGCTACCAGCGTAAAGGACATAGTAAACTGCCGATTTCTTCGCGTCGATCAAAGCGGCAGTTTGACGATATTTCTTCGGACCACCTGCAATACCGACCGCATAGAGATCGACCTCGTTAGCCGAGACTGATTCCTTGAGCCGGGCTTGACGCGAAACGGGAAGATTGCCGTCCGACTGATCTGGCGGAGGGGCTGATGAGAAGGCGATGAGCATCGCCAGAATTAGTTTTGTCATTGTTTCCTCATTATAAGATATTGAGTGACCTATTATTTTGTGTTGATGCTGTTGAAAAACTCCTACCGACCCCTGGGACTTTTTCAACAGACTCAAGGAAGACATTATAGTTAAGCCCTTTGAGAAAACGCACTACAAACGTTGCGAGTTCCGGGTCATCTTCAACAATTAATATTCGAGGCGAATTATCTCGCTGATCGCTTATCGTGGAGAGCAATACGGTATTGTTTGATGTTGCGATTGAATTGAGCCTTCAAATGGTGTTATTCCGTAGGGCAACGCATATATTACATTATTACCAACAGATTAGCAATAATTAATCAAATTTGTTAGATGATTTTGGACAGAATTCCTTTGATCATCCTGATTCAACATAACCTCATTTATAGGTCTATGTTCCTTTGTAGGGGGGCGGGCTTGACCCTTCACTACCATATCGTTATATTTCTGTCCGCGAACAGAATCTGCTCCTCACCAGATTCAGTCTTAGCGCCCTTAGCTCAACTGGCAGAGCAAGTGACTCTTAATCACTAGGTTGAAGGTTCGATTCCTTCAGGGCGTACTAAACACATCGACATTAACTTGTCACGTAAATCTATAGCGGGAGCGGAGGTTATCGTAGTGACGGCCTCCGCTTCCGCTTCTTTTGGATAATATTCTTGAGGCAATAGAGTGAACTGGCGCGTCGAAGGTATAGCAAATTTGGGATTTCAAAATATTTCAGCCTACCCTCAATTTAACGATATGAGGGCACTGATGATCTCGCCTCCCGATGCGCTACTTCGACAAAAAAACGCCGCTGTTATTCTATCGCGACTTCCCATCCGCTGGAATTCGGAAGATGTATGGCTTTCATCGGTCAGGCAAGCTATTGATAAAATAAAATATGAGAGCTATTCACTCGTTACTACTATCGGATCCTCAGGATGGGAGTACATTACCTGGTACGCGGGAAAGATAGGCGTTCCCACGATTGTGGTAATACCACCCTCTGCCCCAGATCTGGTACCAGCTATTGCGGAACAGGCTGTTCACGACCTCGATCTATCGCGTGAATGCACTACCTTTATAGCGCCGCTGATCGAGAGGAAATTTAGCAAGGAAGACAAACTGCATTGCCGAGATTATCTCATAATCGAACTGTCTGAACGATTCTTTCCTGTGGTGATTCGTTCTGGTGGTTACTGGGAGGATTTTCTTACCAAAGCCAAATATGTGAGCGAAGAGTATTGGGTTCAGTATCCTCGAGTAATGAAATCCTTCGAATGGAATAATCAACCATGCTCGAATATAAGTCTAAATTTTTCGTGGGCAGACCATCTAATCCATCTTACCAGAGGGATGTATGGACCTTGGAGCGGGGAGCGCAAGTCAGACTATTTTACTGCCTTGACGCAAGAAAACGCCGGTAATCCGCGAGATGAGTTGGCGACGCTAACGTATATCCTTAGCAGCGGCATATTGAGAGGCAGTGGAAGTGTTATTCGAGGTGGAGTGCCTGTAAGTTCCTTCAGTTCGCTTCCACCACATGAATTGCTTAAGGTTAAGTCAGTCAACGCTCGCCTCCACGGAGCAGGTCATCAACCATTTGGCTTTGCTTTACCCAGGAAAATTCTGCTACAACTGGGAGCCAAGCACGTTGTTTATGGGACTGGCTCAGACTTCGAGACCCTGCCTGCTCAAGAGAAGCCTTATTATCAGGCACGAGGTGGAGGTCGTTCAAGGAAAAACAAGACCGATTGGAGCAAAGAGAGTGAATTCCGTCTGGTGGGTGACCTCGATCTGGCATCATTGAAGGATGAACTAATTGCGCTTGTCCCGTCTATGGAAATGGCAGATAGAGTACGGGAGGAAATCGGTTGCAAGGCTATTCCACTTTTTAAGTTGAAATTGACGGACTCTTATTAAACATAAGAGCTTTACTTTGTATGTTTTCTTGGAGAGCGGCTTTTCAAGCCGCTCAGTTCGGTCTGACACCCAAACCTGCGCGGGTAAGAGCGTCTTATTAAACCGCTCTCCAAGCAGTTTGTGCTACAAATTTATACTTTCAAGAACCTCGGCATGTTTCAAAATTCAAAATTATATCTTCATGATCTCGTAGATGCGGCGCGACCCTACAACAAACGTCTTCTTGTTGGTCTGGTCGCAACCGTCTTCGCATCCATAGCCGAATCGGCATCACCGATGCTCTTAAAGTATGGTATCGACGCAATTCAGGCCGGAAAACCCGATGCTTGGCTTTGGGGATTAGCAGGTTTAATCATCCTTGTTTCGGCGATAGGTGGGATTTTCCGATTTCAGATGCGAGACGTCATTATTGGCGTTTCGAGATGGATTGAAGCAGATCTTCGCGAAAATTTTTTCAAACATCTTCTGCGACTTTCTCCATCGTTTTTCGACAAAAATCATACTGGTGATTTGATGGCTCGAGCGACCGATGACGTCGAACGAATTCGCATGGCTGTCGGTCCTGGTCTTCTCTATGCAGTCAACACTCAGTTGACGCTCATCTTCAGCGGCATTATGATGTTTTATGTCGATTACAGGCTCGCCGCATACCTGCTTCTATTGACCCCATTGGTAGGCGGAGCAATGTTGTGGGTTGCCAGGATGCTTCATAAAGCGAGCATTCGCCAACAAGAAGTGTTTGGTGTATTGACGACGGCCGTACAGGAGAATGTATCAGGGGCAAGGGTCATAAAATCCTATGCGCGAGAAGACTATGAGGTTGGACGGTTTGCCGAGATTTGTAAGAATTATTTCACACGAAGTTTGAAAGTTGCTCAAATCCAAGCATTGATGTTTCCGCTGATCACCTTCCTGATAGGTCTTGGCGTGGCGGGGATCTTGTGGATCGGAGGAACTCATGTTGCAAATGGAAGCATGTCGTTGGGTGATTTCATTGCTTTTATGGGATATCTTTCGTTAATGGCATGGCCAATGATCGCCTTAGGGTGGGTGGTTCATCTCTATCAGAGGGGCTCAGCATCAAATGTGAGGTTGAATCAGATATTCGACGTCCCTATCCAGTTCACAACAGATGATGGAAACGGCTCAAATCAGAAAGAGGAAATTTCAGGCTGTGAAGCCCCAGCATTGTTTTACGATAATGTCACGTTCCGGTACAGATCCGAAGGCCCCGACGTTCTCTCCAACATAACGTTACAGATTCCCGCCGGCAAGGCTATTGCCGTTGTGGGCCAGACCGGATCTGGGAAAAGTACTCTGGCAAGGCTTCTTGTCAGGCTTTATGAGCCTCAGTCGGGCAAGATACTGATCGATGGAAAAGGCTGGGATAAGCGCCCTGTCGATCAACTTCGTGCCGGAATAGCTTACGTCGATCAAACGCCATTCATTTTCTCAGCGGAAATCGAATCGAATTTGCGCCTTGGAAAACCTAACGCGACGCACGATGAAATCACTTCGGCGGCTCATACGGCTTGTTTTGATAACGACATTTCCGAATTTCCAAAACAATACAAGACTATAATTGGCGAACGAGGGGTTACTCTTTCCGGAGGACAACAACAGAGACTAACTCTTGCCAGAGCATTATTAATTGATGCACCGGTACTGGTCTTGGATGACGCTCTCTCGGCCGTCGATTCAGACACGGAGGCGGAGATTATCCGACGTTTGAAAGAGAATATTGCCGAACGCACAACCATTTTGATCACACATCGCCTTGCCGCCGCCGAAGCCGCCGATCTGGTCGTCGTGCTTGACAAGGGAAAGATTGTAGAACTTGGATCGCCGAATGATTTACTTAACGCAGGCGGACTCTATGCCGAGATGTTCAGGCGGCAAAGACTTGCCCAGGAAATCGAGGCGAGCGTATGATGACGCGAGCTATTCCGGCCGGAGCCAAATCTTCCACCGCCAAAGGCGCTCCTGACGACAGCGTTATCGGGCAGGCTTATGACGCCCGGTTGATGAAGCGCTTGCTGGGCTACCTGAAGCCCTATCGCCTTCCGGTTATTGGAGCGGTTATCCTACTGCTCGTGGCAACCGTTGTTGAGCTTGCGGGTCCTCTTGTCATCAAATACGGCATCGATAATTACATCTCGCTCGGAAAGATCGACGGGCTTGGGATGATTGTCCTGTTATTTGGTGGATTGCTTCTTGTTGGGATGGTTCTCCGTTATTATCAGGTGTATCTGACGTCGTGGATTGGCGAAAGAGTGGTATTGGATCTGCGGACAAAACTCTATGATCACCTGCAACGTCTTGACGTAAAGACTCTCGATTCGCGTCCTATTGGTTGGTGGATGACAAGGATTACCAACGACGTCCAGACATTAAATGAGATGTTCTCGGGTGCAGTGGTCTCGGTGTTCGGTGATTTATTTGCACTTGTCGGTATCGTGGTTGTGATGCTCTGGATGAACTGGAGACTTGCGGTTGTGACTTTTACGGTACTGCCGCTGTTAATTTGGGTAGTCACAGTCTTTCGAAAAGCCGTACGCAATCAGTTCAGGATTATCCGCGAGGCAATTGCCAAATTAAACGGTTTCGTGCAAGAGCATATCAGTGGAATTCGAACAGTTCAGCTTTTCAGTCGGGACAAAGAGATTGTCACCCAGTTCGGCGAGTATAATGTCGAATATCGAAGCGCTTATATAAAGACAATCCGCTATTATGCACTCTTCTTTCCGGCGGTGACGTTTCTCGCCTCACTCGCGACAGCCTTGATCTTGTTGTCGGGAGGTCTGATGATTCGCGCCTCGATGCTGACTTGGGGAGGGTTAGTCGCATTTATTCAATACGCCGAGCGGTTCTTCAGGCCGATCAGGGATTTGAGTGAGCGCTACAACACCATGCAGGCGGCTATGGCGGCGGCGGAACGAGTATTTTGGCTGATGGATCATGAGATTGAGATCGGGCAGAAGCCATCCGCCGTCACCGCCCCGCCGATGAATTCTTCCGTCGATGCACCGCCGATGAATTCTTCCGTCGATGCCCCGCCGATGAATTCTTCCGTCGATGCCCTGTCATCGACGGCGACTGATGTACCTGCCGACCGCAGGGGATCGGCTGAAGCTCTGACATCTTCCGTCGATGCCCCGCCATCGACGGTTACAGTTATACCTGCCGACCGCAGGGGGTCGGCAGAAGAAATTAATGGCGAGATCGTATTCGATTCCGTCTCATTTGCCTACAAACCCGACTCACCAATTCTGCGCGACATCAGTTTCACCATCGAACCCGGCAAAACCGTTGCTGTTGTCGGCGCAACCGGAGCTGGAAAAACGACCCTCATCAGCCTTCTCTTGCGATTCTGGGACGTGACGTCTGGTCGGATATTGCTTGATGGTAAAGACATCCGTGAGTATCCCGTCGGCGATCTTCGCCGGTCATTCGGGGTGGTGCTTCAGGATACATTCCTGTTCAGTGGCAGTGTGGCGAGCAATGTCGGATTGGGTGATCCGTTGCGTGACCGCGAGGTGATGAAACAGGCGTTGATAGAGGCTGAGGCGTGGTCGTTCGTGGAAAATCTGCCCAAGGGGATCGACGAGCCGGTAGGGGAGAGGGGAGCCATGCTTTCCGGTGGCGAGAAGCAACTGCTATCGATAGCCCGCGCAATCGCCGCCAATCCGCCACTGTTATTGCTTGACGAGGCGACAGCCGCGGTCGATACCGAGACCGAGCAGAAGATTCACGCCGCCTTCGACCGGCTGATGACCGGCAGAACGACGCTGGTTGTTGCGCACCGTCTATCGACCATCCGCAAGGCGTCGAAGATACTGGTGATGCATCATGGCAGAATTGTAGAGACGGGATCGCATGAGGAGCTGTTGGCGATGAACGGGCTGTATGCGAAGTTGTATCGGTTGCAGTTTGCTGAAGCGGCGTAGGGGGGTGACATAGTTCTCTTGGAGAGCGGCTTTTCAAGCCGCTCTATCGAGAGCCGTATTGTTGTGCTGTCACATGCCCTCATGTGACAGCGCTATTTTATTGGATTTCTTCGTCAACAATGCTGGCAATTTGCCAGAGGAGCTGACCCGAAAACGGGCGTCACGCCCGTTCTACCGGAAGCCTTATTCTGCTCTTTCGAACCTCACCATATACCACAACCCATCCCGAAGTGCATAAAAGTCATTCCAGCGCGGATTACTATTCATAACCGAGCCCTCGCCGTCACCATAATTATAGTAAACTCGTTCCCAAATTCCGGGATGTTCCTCACCATCGTAGAACCAACCCCACAGATCGTTTTTGCGAAAAAGGAAAAACAGCTTCCCATCCAGCATCGCCGGAGCGAGCGTAGCATCATACCCCCTTTGATTGAGGTCTTCACCATTGATAAACGCGTGAATCGACCAGTTCCAATCGCCATCATCTCGCTGAAATATAAAAGAATAACCTCCCTTCCAGCTCATCTTCTGGTTGATAGGATACGCTGGCATATGGGATGACCCAGCGACAATCGTCCCGACTGTATCGCCCAATACGATCAGTTGATAACGAGAGTTATGAGTTTGCCACTTATCAGAACCAAAGTATTGGAAGTGCGCGCCATTAGTGTCGGAATCGCTTGGATTAAATCTCTCTTCCAAGAGCCAGATTCCTATACTATCAACTATGGCCTCTGGTTGAGCGACTCTGGCAGTGTCATAATACTCCAGCGGGTGACCTTCTTCAACTAACCTTCGTTGCTTTGTCTTGCCTCTTGGAGCGTCAACCAAAACTTTTATATAGGATCTGAGGCGTTTGTTTTTAGATTCATCACTTATTGGTATGTTGGGAATTCTGGCAGAGTCAATATCTTCTCTCGAAGATGGAGTTCTGATTTTTGGGCGATAACTAAAATCTCCAGAATCAGCCGCTTCAGAGTAGGTAAGGTATCGCGGTTTTGTATCGATAATACCGGCTCGCCACTGCCACCAGGGAATCCGGAAATCAAAGTCGATTCCCATTTCGGAATTGTAAGCTGAGTCAGCAACTAATACCTCTTCGATCATTTTCAGTTGTGGCTCATCTGCATAACTTTGGCTCCCGATTCCGAGGATTGCCAATTCTGCAATTATGATCCAGAATTTCATCTTAATCTCTATTATTAATCAGTACAGCTAATTCTATGAGATTCATCCTGAACGAAGTGAAGGATATCTGTTTTTGAGCAAGATTTGCAATCAAATAATTGTAAACAGAGATCCTTCACTTCGTTCAGGATGACTCATCTTGTGTACTCTCAACTCTCCACTTTCCAAACCGAATCGATCACCGTCCCGTCAACCCACTTCACCACCGCCACAGCCTGATCGGAAGTTTTGGCTGGTTCAGGTTTTCCGCAAATATCCTCTATCTCTTCCTTAAGCTCAATGATGCTTTTGATCGGCAGGGAAGAACCTCGCAGTTTATCAAGCAAGTCAGTCCTAAGCGGATTAATAGCAATACCTCGCTCGGTAACAATCACGTCGATAAGCTCACCAGGTCCGCAAAGCGTCGTCACCCGGTCAACAATAACCGGTATCCGGTCGCGGAACGACGGAATAGGCAGGATCGTGCATTTCGAGAACAGGCAGTTCTGCCAGCCGCCGATGCCATGCAACAGCCGTCCGTCGGAGTGCGTCACGACGTTGGCGTTGAAGTCGGTATCGACTTCGGTTGCGCCAAGCACCACAGCATCGACCAGCGAGGCAAAATTCCCCTTGCCGTGGTAGTTGTAGCTGGTGAAGGGCGAGGTGCTGACATGGCGCGGATTGTCGCGGAGACTGGTGACGCCGTGCAAGTCAAAGGTCTGCCCGTCGAGGATATATTCGACCAAGCCTTCCTTCAACATCTGCACGAGGTATTTGTTCGATCCACCTCGAGCGAAGCGGGCTTTGATGCCGCGTTCGCGCATGATCTCAGCGAGGAAAAGACTGAAGGAAAGAGCAGTGCCTCCAGCTCCGGCTTGGAACGAGAATCCGTCCTTGATGATCCCCGCTTCGTCGCAGAAGCGAGCCGTCAATTCGGCGATCAGCAACCGGTCGGGGGACTTGGTGACTTCGGTTGTGCCGGAGACGATCTTCGCCGGATCTCCGATCTTATCCATGACGATCACCGCATCGACGTAATTGCCTTGGATTTGCCATGGAATGCAGGGAAAATCGACGAGATTATCGGTAACGACGATGACCTTGTCGGCGTACATCGAGTCTGCCAGCGCAAAACCGAGGCTCCCGCAAGCTGAAGGTCCCCGGTCGCCGGTGGCGTTGCCGAACTGGTCGGCAGTCGGCGCGGCGATGACAGCGATGTCGATGTGGACTTCGCCGTCCTGAACGGCTTGCCAGCGCCCGCCGTGCGACCTGAGCACCCCCAATCCGCGCATTTTTCCTTCGGTGCAATAGTCACCCAGAGGCCCGTTCATCGAGCCTTCGATGTGATGAACAATCCCGGAGTTCAGATGTGCGATGATTGGCTTGTGGCAGGGGAACGAGGCGCTTGGAAACCAGCGGAGATCCTTGACGCCAAGCTCGGCGGCGGCGTCGAAGATCTGGTTGGCGACGAGATCGCCATCGCGGAAGTGGTGATGGGTTGAGATGGTCATTCCGTCTTTCAGCCCGCACCGTTCCAACGCCTCTTGGAGGGCGGATTTCAATCCGCCCTTGATGATTTTATTCCCATCTCTTGGAAAGTCCGCGCATGATGAGATCGGAGGCGCGGCTTTGCGTCCGGTTGGGCGGAATTTGCCGACGCCTTGGAAGGGCACAGCCTCAATACCGTTTACGACGGTCGGTACGAGACGGTCGAGGGCGTTTTTGGTAAGTTGTGATTTCATAAAATGTTGTTTTGTATTCTTGGAGGCGGATTTCAATCCGCCGTTGACCTAAACCTTGGCGGGTGGGTTTCTATCCACCCGCCACCGGTACTGTCACAATCCCCCACTTCACTGTACCGTCCGGTGAAACACCGCTGACAACGACCCGTAGCTCCCTCCCGGTAGGATCAAAAAATAAATAATAGCCCTCCAAATTGATCCTCCGCCAGCCAAATTCCTCAAACTTCACCTGCGGTGGAAGCAAGATCGTCTGGTCAAGCTGAAGAGAATTCTGACTGTATATATAAACTCTGTCGTAAATTCCCGTAGCATCCTGACGAGGTCCCAGTAGCGCCACCAAATTCTGTGCGTCAGAGAGTGACGCCCAACGAATTTCCTCCATCCCATCAAAATGCCCACGATAAAACATGTCTGATTCACGAGCTTCTGAACTGGTGAATGTGTTGCCGCTCGCGGTATAGATCCTCGTCCCATCCTCGGCAATCCAGAACTCTCTGCCCAGGTCATAGTCTCCATGATAAGGCGAGTTGTAAAGTACCAAAGCGGTGTCTCGTCGGATGTCGTATTTCTCGAGATCGTTCGGGTAGATATCCCGTGAAAGCCCATAGATGTAGTTGCCTGAAGGATGAAGCCGGGCCCTGGTGCCCTGCCAGATAAGGCGGTTGCTCATTCGTTCTGATCCATCCAGAAGGTTGATACAGAAAATGTTTGTCCATTGATCGATTCTCGGGAATACATAAACCCAGTTATTGGGACCAAAAATGATGTCATCAGCGACTGCGCTTAGGTCGATTGATCTGACGGGGTTAAGCCCGCTCAGATCTACAAGACTAATCGACCCGTTATGGCCGACGACTGCGAAGCCGCCATCGGGGTGAATAGATACGCATTCCGGAGATCTCGGAAGTTCGAAATTGGCAATAGACCTTGTTGTTAAGTTAATGCTATTCAAAGAATATGGGAACGGGCATGTCGCAGTTAAGAGATCACTCGACCGATTGTAATCAACATCGAAGATTTCGAAATCGAGCCACCAGATATCAGATCGAAAGTTCCATAGCTCAACATTGAGGGTATCGTGAAAACTATCGTTACAAATGAAATGAATCTCTGTCGTTAGCGTATCGGTGGCCAAGCCTGTCCTGTCGACTACCAGTCGAACCCTTGCAGTATCATTTATCTCGACCGTTCCCGAAACAGGTGATATTGTCAGGTAGTTCGCGCCGCCTTCTGAAAGCCAGTTGACGGGAATATTACCGATGTTTGTTATCGTGAAGTAGGCACTGTCAATCCTGAAATCGAACCGGAGAGCGGAAGGATTCAGGCTGATTCCGGTGAAGGCGGGGACTTCAAAGACCACGGGTATCGTTAATGATCCTCTGACCGAATTCGAAGTAATGGTTATCGTTTCATGATATAAGGCCGCTGGCATTCTTGATTTATCAATGAATACTGTTATAAAAGCGCTATCTCCCGCTGTGATTCGTCCTTGAAATGGGATGACACCCAATCGTTCAAAAGAGACGCTTGATGACCATTGCAAGGTATTGTTACCGATATTGTGCAAGTAAAATCCACTCGAGTAATCAGGGGTGAGAAGGTGAATTGTATCAACTTCTACTCTTGCGTCTGAGTAATTCATTACATTCAAAAAACATATGACGCTCAGCTCTCCGCGGGGGTCTCCGGTAAAGTCGATGTGGGATTGGTAGGCTCCTGGGAATAAATTTCCGGGATTGACGGTCACGATGATTGGACTTGAGCCGCCATTCAAACTGCCGCTCAATAGACTTGCGGAAATCCAGGGCGGCTTGAATGAGACAGTCCAATCGATTTTTCCCGGAGGGTCGGTCGAAAGGATAAGCGTATCTACTAAGGAGATAGACGAGAAGTTTAGCGTGTCGGTCGAGATGATAAGCCGTGGCTTACCTTGATTTGGATTCTGAATTTTGTCGCTCGAACAACCCGAACAGATTGTGATAAATGCGATCAAAATTTGTAAAGAAAGAGAATACCAGCGCTTCATAATCACTACCAAGTGTTATTGTGACTGTAACTCGATTAGTTTGTTCAGGTGATATTTCTTGTGGCTATTATTTTGAATGACTTGACTCAGCAAGACTTTTTCAGCCAACCCTGATAATGATGATTCAGAGTAGCGATATTTCGTATTTCTGTTCCGTCACTTCCTTTCCCCAGATCTCTCGCGTTACTTCCTCGACGACTCTAAATCCAGCCGCCTCGTACAGCCTCGCGGCATCCTCAAGATCGGTCGTTGTCCAAAGGAAAATATATTTGTAATGTGATTCTTTAGCGAAAAATATAGCCTTCTCAATCAACTTCCGCCCGACGCCTTTGCCGCGAAGCTCGGGTGTGAGTAACAACCAGCGGAGTTGCGCCTCCTCAGGAGATGACTCGACAACCGCTATGGAACCAACGATTGAGGGGTAGGCTTCTGGCGGCGGGAAATTATTATCCAAGGGTATTAGCGCTTCATTTTCTTCGTTAGATTCTGTATTGAGGATGTCTTTACCCTCAAAGGCTATTCCGATTCGATCAAAGCACTCTATCAACCAAATCCTCTCGCGACGGTTTTGGCGCAGAGCAAACTGAGCAAGCGATTCGGCGACATACGCTTCGAAGGTGTGATCCCAACTTCGCTCTCTGGCGTAAATGACCCCATGAAGCCATGTCAACCAACCAACGTCACCAGAGCGAAGATCGTTTCTTATGGTAAGTCCATCAGAAGCGCTTAGAATTCTATGGCTTAGAGGAAGCGGAGCCCAATCTCCCATGCTAAGATCGGTATATCGCCGGTCATTTCTGCGACGATCAGCCCGACGACGCTCACGGTCTGCCGCTTCTTCACTTTGCCGATCTATGTCTTGTTGAGTTGTGTGCCGACGTTCTTCCATTTAGTACTCCTTCGTAATTGCTTGATTACAAACACGAATCGATCTATTAATTAGGGTCTGCTGAAAATGTGGTAAAGGTAGCGGCGAATTTATTCGCCGAGCGTTCCACTCAGCACAAATTATTTTGAAGTGGGCGATTAAAATCGCCCCTACGGGCAGTTCTTGACTTTTTCAGCAGACCCTGATTGGAATTAATTATCACCAGTTGGAACGATATTCGCGCCTTCGATCATCAGGACTACCGTTCGTTCAAGGGCACGTGTGCGATGGAAGACACCCTTTGGTACGGTCAAGCCTTGTTGTGGGATTAATTCTATCGTTCTATCCTCAAAATCGAGAAGCAGTTTACCTTCCACAACGTAGAAGAATTCGTCTTCACTATCGTGTTTATGAAAATGAAACTCGCCGAGAAAGACCCCCATTCGCACGACGCAATCATTGACTCGCGTCAGAGTTTGATTGAACCATTGCTCAGTTACTGCGTCGCCTTCCACCCCGACGTCGATTAGGGTAAGCGGTGGAAATTTGACGTTCATGTGCAGGTTGTATGGTTGCTTGCTCTTCATATATCTGTTTTCACCTTAATCATGGTCAACATGACTGCCGCTGTCAATGCGAGGCAGGCTCCGAGTCCGAATGCGGTCAATGCGCCGTATGACTTGTAAAGCAAACCGAATAAGATACTTGCTGGTAACGCTCCGATTCCGACGACTCCATGGAACCAGCCGAACGCTCTTCCTCGTGAATGAGTTGCGGCAAACCGGCTGACGAGGGCTTTTTCGGCAGGTTCGGTCAAGCCAAAATATAAGCCATAAGCAAGGAATAGCGCAACCAGTCCCGTCTCCTTTCCGACCATCCCGAATCCGAAATATATCGCCGCATAGACAATCCAGCCGAGGATAATCATCGGTTTGTAGCCAAGTTTGTCCGACCATCTTCCACCGTAAAAAGTGGCAGTCATTTTTATCACATGGTGAGCCGCCCACAAAAGCGAAATCCAGACCGCCGATACTCCGGCGTCAGTCATGCGCAGGAGTAAAAAGGCGTCAGTTGAATTTCCCAACGTGAAAATTCCCACGGTGACAAGATAAAACTTGAAGCCAGGTGCGAATGTTGCTTCCTCAGCCTCAACCTTGACCTCAGCCTTAACCTCAACCTTAACCTTAACCTCAGCCTTAACCTTGACCTCCCTTGGCTTCTCTTTCAGCCCAAAAACGAGGATCACTATGACAACCGCGGCTGGAATCGCCGCCAACAGGAAGACCGTGCGGATCGGCACTCCAAACGAACTCATCAACAACGCCGCGACCAACGGCCCGACGACGGCTCCGGCGTGATCCATTGCCCGATGGAAACCGTAAGCCTCGCCCCGGCGCGCCGGTTCAACGACATCGGCGATCAATGAATCACGCGGGGAAGTCCTGAGCCCCTTGCCGATCCGGTCAACAAACCTCAAGCCAAGCACCATTGGCCAGACGTTTGCCAGTCCTATCAGCGGCCTGACAACACTCGCCAGTCCATACCCTGCGACAATGAATGGCTTGCGGCGGGAAACCTTGTCTGTCCAGTAACCTGAGACGATCTTCAGCACTGAGGCGGTTGCCTCGGCGACGCCCTCGATGACGCCGAGAGCAACGGCTCCGGCTCCAAGGACGGTCGTCAGGAAGACCGGCAGGAGGGGGTAGATCATCTCGCTGGAGAAGTCAGTGAAGAAAGAGACCAATCCAAGGACGATGACGGTTGCGGGGAGGCGGGAAGGTTTCAAGGTTTATTTCAAGATTACAATTGGTTGTGGAGCGGAATGGATATCATTGACGAGATGGATGAAATAGACGCCGTTACATAGACTATGATCAGAGATAACTTGTGTTGATTCGCCTGCAGGAAGAAATCCCAGATTGATCTCGCGTTCGAGACGACCGGCGGAGCTGAAGATGTTCAGTGTTTGCAACCCGGCATGTGTCAATTGCAGTTTGATCCCGATCTGCTGGTTGCAAGGATTGGGGAATAGGGTGAAACTCGTCTCAGCAGGGAGGAGAGGAGGCGAAGGATCATCGACACCCCAGACGTCGGGTTCGGTTTTGAATAGCCAGAAGCGTTTGCCGATTAGAAAGCCATCTTCATTAGTATCGTAACTCGTCGATGCGTGGTAGTAGCCTCCGTCGTCTGCCACCGTGATGAACGCGTTGAAACCCCCTTCTATCGTCATTTGATCATTATCCTGAGCATAAATCATCCGTCCAATAGCATCGACCCTAATCAACGTGAGTGTAGCGGGACTATCACTTGTCCCGCAAGCCGCAGAGATAAGAAAACCAGTATTCTCTAATTCGGTGATCGCGTTGATGGTCTTGAAGTAATCATCACCATTTTGTCCATATTCATAGTTGCGTTGCCATTCGAGTTCGAAGTCAGCATTCATTTTTATTATCTCATGTCCAAAACCGGACAGGAGGAATCCACCGTCAGATGTGGCGATGATTTTGTTAATATCACCACCATCATAATCAATCAAATTAAATGTTTCATCGATTGGTTCTCCATCCGACGTTATATTGAAAGTTGTTATGCCAATGCTTTGATCCACTTGTGAAAGGGAAACGAAAATTGGATTTCTATTAGTTCTTTTTACCAAAAATTGCCTACCCCACATTTGGGAGTTCGTTTGTGTTTCAAAGGTATTCAACGAATCACCTGCAGGGCTAATAACAAAACTTTCAACAAGATTTTGTCCATTTTTCTCGATCAGCACGATGTTCCCTGAAATTGTCTGAGCGATTAGACTGTAACTCATCTCTGAGGCATAATCTACTGAGCGTATAGAGTCTCCCTCATAATTAAGAGTCGTGACCCGAATGCCTGTAATGCGATTTCCATCATAAATATATCCGATGAGCAATATACCATTGTTTGCGCCCTCGTCAGGTAGCACCAAATCATGAATTGGCCATGAATCTTCAGTCCGCTTCAGCCACTCTATTTCGCCAAACGAAGATACTTTAATTAGATATATGCCGGATTCGACGCCTTCTCCGTTGCCCGTCCCGCGTAGTAAAAGCCCTCCGTCCGGTGTTGGTTGCATATTGTCAATAATGCTGAAGGAATTGAGAGGGTTGTCCGGCCACAGAAATTCCCACTCGACCCCCGGCTGGCAGATGCCTGTCTTTGTGAGGCAAAGTGTTGCCAGTACTAATACTTTCCACATTTCATTGCTCCTTTGGTTCAAAGTTCAGAGCTTCAGCCTGTTTGACTTCCAGACAAGCTAAAGCGGTGAACTCAAACGGAATATCAGACACGCTAAAGCGGCGAACTCAAACTACTTTCGAACTCGTTTCGCCATTTCCACCGTCTTCAGCGCCCTTTTCACCACCGGCGGATCGATCATCTTCGAACCAAGCGATACAACTCCCAAACCCTTCTCCTCAGCCTCTTTGAATGCTGCGACGATGCGCTCGGCTTTGGCAAGCTCTTTGTCGGTCGGAGCGAAAGCCTCGTGGACGATAGGAATCTGGCGGGGGTGGATGCAACCGCGTCCCTCGAAGCCGAGTGACTTCGACTCCCTGACCGAAGCCTTCAAGCCTTCCATATCTCCAACATCAGAGAAGACGGTGTCGATGGCTTGGATTCCAGCGGCTTTAGCGGCGTTGACGACCTGCGAGCGGAGCCAGAACGATTCCCTGCCCTCAAGGGTTCGCTCCACGCCGATGTCAGCGGTGTAGTCTTCCAGACCAATCGCCAAGGCGACTATCCTGGGCGAGGCAGTCGCTATTGAGTAGGCGTTGATTCCGCCTTTGGCAGACTCAATGATTGGCATCAGGAAGATTTCTGAGTTCTGATTTCTGATTTCTGAATTGGATCCCGGAGTCTGGAGGTTATGGATGGCGTATTCAACTTCCTTGATTTGAACGGCGTCTTCGACCTTAGGTATAAGAATTACATGGACGTTGTGCGGGAGTATCCATTCAAGATCGACGATTCCCATCTCGCCTTGATTGATTCGCACCATTCGCTCCGCTCCGTAGAAATCAATCGTTCTGAGTGCGTTCCTCACGATAACTCGCGCGGCGTCCTTTTCAAGTGGTGAAACTGCGTCTTCGAGGTCGAGAATCACCGCATCGGGTTTGTGCAGACCAGCGTTGAGGAAGTACTTCGGTTCGTTGCCGGGGAGGTAAAGCCGGGATCGTCGAAGCCGGTCACGTGAGGTTGGATATCGACATTGTTGCTTGAAAGGAGGCATCCATCCAGCCATAGGATCAATACAGCCTTTTCCATATTGCGCGTCTAATGATCGGCGCACTGCGGCTTCGATCCTTGCGCTGATGACAAAGGGTAGCGCACCGGCGTCTTCGATTTCGAGCAGGCAATGCTCGATCTTGAGCGCGTTCAGAACTTCAAAAGTCTGAGTGCGGATAGATTCACCAAACATCGAAGAGACTTTGCTCGTAATATTCAGATCGATACCGCCCGAATCGCGTGGTGTGAAATTTGCCCAGCAATCGGAGCGGACATCCTTGCCACGCCGGCCCGCAGAAAATGCATCCATAGTACTTTCGTCTGTTTTTAGTCGAATCGGACAGGCGGACGCCCTCGTCCGCCGATTTTCCGAAGCAATTTAGAGCGGACGAGGGCGTCCGCTTGGGCTGATTTCTCTACTTCTTGAGTCTTTTCAATAACCATATATTATATATGATAGTGAAACGAATGACAATAGCACATTCGAGTAATTGATGACTCAAGCAAGACGAACAATAGCGTCCCACTTTTTGTATATTTACTTTTCAACAGACTTGTATTGTCTGGAACATTAACCAAAGGAACAACCATGTGGAGTTTACGCGCCAAGCGAGTTGCGTTTTACGTTGCATTCGCCTGGGTGGCTTACGGCTTTATCACCGCCCTGATGGGGCACGCCGGTATTGAGAAAGCTCTTATCAAGGCAGTCGTGCCCGGGGGATTGTTGTTGATCGCGGCAATGATAGCCTCAAACGCGCCACGCGTCGGGTCGTTGATCATCATTGGACTTGGAGTGGTCATGTTCGTCTTCGTAAAGCAGGAGACGCATCTGAAAGCTCTGGTCGTTTCCGTGCCTCTGATAGCATTGGGATTATTCTATTTACTGTCAGAGATCTTGGATAGTAAACAAATGTAGCGCCAATGGAAAAGTTGTGATAGTTCTAAATGGACGAAAGATAAGGTATTAGCATCCGTCCCGCAGTGTCTGAGGTTATATTGTAATGGAATGGATGGGTATTATCAATATTTCAGCTACTGATTTTACCTTTCTTCAATTAGCACAGATCGAGTGACCTACATCACAAACAACTTTTATTCTCCTTCGTATAGTTACACCACTGTGCGCCATTTCTTACTCGGATACGACCTGCTCCCAGCGACCTTCCACTCACCGGGTCCCGCTTGCAACTTCTGCCGCACAAGGCAAAGCTGATTTTCCCCTCAACAGTCTTTCATATCGAATGACTGCAACAATCAACTCTATACACTGAGGTTCCAATGTTTCTGAGATTCACCGTTTTCTCTGTTTTGCTGAGTAGCAGTCTCCTTTTTGCCCAGCCGGCTATCGAAACCCAGATAAGTGTTCCTGGTGGCGGTTTCGCATTAATCTATGATTGCGTTAGCATTGGCGATGCCGGTTTTGCCTACGCCGGACAGACCTTTTTGAATAATGGACCTGCACATGCCTGGTTAGTCCGAAGTGACGCACAAGGCGAGAATACCATTTCGTATAATTATGGGGGTGATGGACCTGAGTCTGCCATGGCTCTTGTTCATCTCGCTGAAGGTAACCTGATGTTAGCCGGGGGAACAAGTTCGTTCGCCCAGGAACTACGCGATATCTGGCTTCTGAAGGTCAATTATAATGGCGACTCTCTCTGGTCTCGAAATTACTCAGGAGAGCGAGACGAGTGGGCTATTGATATTGCTACAACCAGTGATGGAGGGCTTGTTCTGCTTGCGCTAAGCATGGCGCAAAACGGCAGCGATCAACGTACCCTTGTCTTGAAACTCGACCGTAACTATGAATTGGAATGGACTCGTACTTTCATATCTGAATTACCGAGCTATCCACGCAGGATAATTCAAACGGACGATGGCGGGTACATGATGGCGCTTATGCAAGTGACGAATGTTGAGGGAACCAATAGTGAGTACTGTCTTAAACGACTTACCGAAGATGGCGAATTGATGTGGGAATCCCAGTATTCGGGAGTTAACGCCTACAGATGGATTCTGCAAGATATGGTCCCCGCACCGGACGGAGGCTTTGCCCTAGTTGGTTATGCACAGTACGAAGACTCTGGGGAAGAAGTAACGACGACAATGGTCGTGATTACCGATGCTGAGGGTAGTACGCTCAACAACTATGAAATCTACAGTCCGCCCGGAACTCCCTATATATGGCAGCCGAGCCGGATAATTTCCTGCGCCAGTGGCGGATACGCGATAGCAGGAGCCATTGTGATTGACGGTTATCCGACCAATGGGTATCTGTTTAGGCTGAACGAGCAGGGATTTCCTACTTGGTTTGTTATTCCTCCGGTCACGGGCAACGTTGTGGAACAAGCCAATGCACTCGCCCAAAATGCAGATGGGGATTTTATCATCTGTGGTCAGCGCAATCCGGTCGAAGGTTCGACTGGGGGGTGGATTTGCCGAACGGCTCCAGATCCCGATTATCGACACTATGAGTTTGATATGAGCAGCGGCTTAAATCACACCTTCTTCGTGGAGAACCTCAGGGGATCCAATGGGCTCAACCCTCAACAGCGAGGGTTGGATGTTGCCGTAATGACTCAGTCAGGACTCATTTGTGGAACGGGGCAATTCTGGGGCTATGAATTCTCTATAATCGCCTGGTCTGATGATGAAGAAACCGAAGCAATTGAAGGATTTACAGCCGATGATACATTTTCTTTCAAAGCTTGGGATCCTGAGACCGAGACTGACATTCCGCTTGTCATTATTCCGGGAGGCCTTTCCGGTGATGAATACTTCCAGATTAACGGCTACACAATAGTTGGGCTCGAATTGACCACCCGTCAAAATATTGAGCTTGCCCGTGGTTGGAACCTAATTTCTCTAAATATTGTACCACAAAGTACAGTGATTAGAGAGTTGATGGCGCCACTTCTTATCGACGATCGTCTGTTGATACTGAAGAACGACGCAGGGCAGTTCTATTATCCGATGCGAGACTTCAATAACATCTCTCATTGGAATTCATCTGAAGGCTATCAAATAAAAGTTGCGGCAGACGCGACTTTCAGTGCAGTAGGGAGCACGATTCCCGCAGATCGGGAATTGGCTCTGACCCAAGGCTGGTCGATCATCCCTTACTATCCGACCTTCCAACTTCCACCGGCAGTAGCAATTGAGACGATTGCCGGGAGTACTGTCTTGATCAAGAATGGTTCAGGACAATTCTACCTTCCCAGTCGTAACTACAGTAATATGGGAGCAATGCGCCCGGGACAGGGATTCTGGATCAAACTGACTGCCGATGCGACACTCATCTACCCGGTACGCCCTCCGCGGGAAATGCCTCGTCCCGGATCGATTCAAGCAGATCCGATACATTTCACCGAACCGACCATGACAGGTTCGAATATGAGTCTTCTTCTGACAATAGAAGGTTTAGGTACGAACGAAGATTCCGAGATTGGAGTATATACATCGACTGGTCTCTGCGTCGGTGCAGCATCGCTTGAGACAAAGACTTCCCTAACCGGATTGGCTGTCTGGGCAGACGATCCCACCACTCCCGAAATCGATGGAGCCATCGAAGGGGAGGCGTTGAGCTTTAGGCTTTGGGATGGAATGTCGGAGAGAGACGTTTCAGTAAATTGGCTTGAAGGCGATAAAGTTTATACCACAAATGGTTTATCGATCTTAGAGCTGGCAGATGTACCTGTCTCGGTCTCTGAATTCGCGCTTGCCGAACCCTACCCCAATCCATTCAACAATCAGGTGAGGCTTTCGTTCGCATTACCGGAAGCCGGATTGACCAAAGTTGCAATCTACAATCTCGCTGGTCAGCAGGTAGCCTCGTTGCTTGACGAAGAGCTACAAGCTGGCAAACACTCGGTTATCTGGAACGGCGAAGGCTCGGCATCGGGAATTTACGTTGTCAAGGTACTTAACAACGGCAAAGAAAGCATCCGCAAAGTCGCGCTGGTTAGATAAAGTCTTTCCATATTCTTTGCAGAGGGCGCTCGGTTGAGCGCCCTCTTTGTTTATATTGAAGGGAACGGTAAATAAGGGCGGACAACTGTCCGCCCCACCGAACCACGAAAAGTGGGGCGGACTGTAGTCCGCCAGCTTCTAAGAAGGAAAACGCTATCGAAAAACACTTCGCAACTCTCGACTGGCTGATACTTGGCGGCTATTTCGTGATCGTCGCAATAACCGGAGCGATCCTTTCCAAACGTCAGGAAACTACCAAGGATTACTTCCTCGGCGGAGGGAAAATACCTGCCTGGGCGGCGGCGATCTCACTGCTTTCGGCGGCGCTCTCCGGTGCGACGTTCATCGGCGGGCCTCAACAGTCGTACAAAGGCGACCTTAGTTACCTTATCGCTAATGTCGGCTCGGTCATAGCCGTTCTGATTGTCGCCTATTTCTTTGTGCCGATATTCTACAAAAACAACGACATGACGGTATATGGAATACTGGAGCGAAAGTTTGGTCTGGCGGCACGATTAGCGGCGGGAAGCGCTTACCTACTTGGAAGAGTGTTCGCATCGGGAGCCCGGCTATACATTGCGGCTTTGCCAGCTTCGCTGATCGTATTCGGCGACACCAAACTGGATCATCTGTTTATCTGTATTGCAGTACTGACTATAGTAACCATTTTCTATACGTTGGTGGGAGGCATCAAGAGCGTCATATGGACAGATGTGATCCAGACGGCGATTTTCACTGGAGCGGCAATCATTGCTATCGTGGTTCTGCTCCAGAAGATACCGTTGTCGCTTGGAGAGATTGTTGAGGTCTTAAAGCACCCCGGAGGAGACGCGGCGTCGAAGTTGACGCTGTTCAAGCTCGGCTTCGATGGCTTCGATCCAAAACATACCTATACTTTCCTGACCGCGATATTTGGGTTCAGCTTGCTCAACCTTGGAGCTTACGGAACCGATCAGGATCTGGCTCAGAAGATGCTCACCTGCAAGTCGGCAGTGTCCGGAAGTCGTTCGGCAATCGGGGGGATACTGGTCGGGATACCGGTGACGGCGCTGTTTATGATTGCCGGGTTGTTGCTTTATGTGTTCTATCAGCAGCCTGCGGCGATGGGGGCGATGGCTCCGGCTTATCAGCCGGAAGGCAGTCGGGAGGTGTTCCTTACTTTCATCCTGCGCGAGATGCCGCCCGGAATGCCGGGGCTGATGTTGGCGGGACTTTTTGCCGCGGCGTTAGGGACGGGTCTCAACGCGATGTCTTCGGCGTTTGTGCATGACTTCTATCAGCGGTTCAAGCCGGGACTACTGGACAGGCACTATATCAATGTCGGAATGCTCGCTGTGATTGGGTGGGGGGTAGTGCTCGGGCTGTTCGCCATGGTGAGCGCGGTCTGGCAGGAGGCTAATCCCGGCACGACGCTGATCGACTTCGCATTGTCGGTGATGGTTTTTGCCTATAGTGGACTGGTCGCGGTCTATCTGACGGCGTTGTTCACCAAGCGCGGCTCGTCGGCGAGCGTTGTTGCGGCACTGTTGGTCGGCTTCGGATCCGTTGTGACGATGCAGAGCCTGTTCTCCAAAGTCCTTGCTTTCCCGTGGCAGATGTTCATCGCGACGGGGCTGGCGTTTGGGGTGGCACAGATGGGAAAGAGGAAAGAGGAAAGCGGGAATGAGGCGTAACCGAGTAAGTTGGGCAACTTGCCTGAAAGTGATGATGATGATGATGACGTCGGGTGGGTTCGCTCAGCCCGATACACTCTGGACAAGTCAGGCAGCAATGATGAGGAATAATAACACAGAGACAGTCCAAAGGTCTGACGGGGGCTTCGCGGTTGGCGGGCATTACCCATTAACTTGGAGAAACGGTGAACAACCTCGCGTAGCTGATTGCTTCTATCTGGTACTGACCGATTCGATGGGAGTGGCGACGGACAGCACTTTTTATGTGTCGGTACCCGCTCAGGATACTGCCAATGCTTATATGAGAGATATGCTTCGGTGCCGGGATGGCGGCTATTTTATGGTTGGCGCGAATGGGGGTGGCACCGGCCAGGCAATCAGAACTGATTCAGATGGAGTTGAGGTATGGCGATCCTACTTCATTGGAAATAGGGATCTTAGTTCACTTCTTGCCTGCGGACTGGGTGAAGGCGATACTTTGATGGTTGCCTGCCGAAATAATCTTGCCAAGTTAAGCCCGGACGGGGAAGTAGTCTGGGTCCGTCAATTTGAGAATTTGGTCTATACATCGAATATTCTGCTTCTTGCTGACTTCGGTTACTATATCACTGGTTTTACCAGCGAGATTGGCAATGGTTCGGATGATATCTATGCGGCGAGAGTTGATCGTAACGGTAGGTTGATCTGGGAGAACAGTTATGGAACGGAGTTCAGCGAAGTGTGCGGTGGAACAACCGTTACGGTAGATGGCGGTCTTTGCATTGCGGGTACTCAGCGCTTCGGTCAAAATGGCGGAGATATTTGCCCTGTTCTGGTCAGGATCGACGAAGATGGAAACCAAATTTGGATACATGTTATTGACGAATTTGGCGGTCAAGATAGCTTTACCTCGATCGTTCAGACGGCGGATGGCGGGTTTGCGGCGGCAGGGCAAAGTGGTTCGCTGGTCATTTTTGGGACGATGTATTATTTACTACGAGTAAATTCGGAGGGTGAAATACTCTGGCGTACCGGGTGGGGTACCAGAAGTAATAATTGTCGTTCGCTGCTTCTCCTGGAGGACGGCGGTTATCTTCTTGGTGGGTATGGTGGCTTTAACGAATTTGATCGCGGTGCATGGCTTGTTCGCACAGAACCGGACACAACTCGAGTCAACGGCGTTCGACTTCTCGATCCAACGCTTCCATCTTTGATTGCGCTTGAACTGCCCTACCCTAATCCGTTCAATGCGACGACTACGATACGCTTCTCGGCGGGCTCGCAAGCGGCCCCTACGCGGCTGGCGGTTTATGGGCTCGACGGGCGGTTGGTGGCGACGCTTTCCGCTGCCGCCGCCCTGTCGGTGGCAGCACAACGAGAAGCCGTCACGCACGGGGGCATGACGGCGGATGGCATTGCCGTCTGGAACGCGGCGGGATTTCCGGCGGGGGAGTATTTTGTTCGGCTGCAAGCCGGGCGGGAAGAAGCCGTGAGGAAGGTCGTGCTTGTGAAATAATGAAAGATGGAAAATGGAAGATGGAACATAAGATTCTGTTTCTTTTGGCAAATTCGACTTGAAAGGGTGTATTTGGAAATTTACGGTCGTAAATTAACCAGTTCGTTTTTCAAGGCAACCTTAAGGGAACACCATCCGCATAAACGGCGTTCAACGTTTCGTAAATCAAATCCTTTTATTCAATAAGAGCCTTCATAAACCTTGTCACGACTTCAAAGCAAGACACCCCCCCCTACCCCCCCCGCAAGCGGGGGAGGAAAGCCTGATTACTCTCCCGCAAACGGTGAGGGAAAGTCCGATGGGTACTCCCCTGCACCCGAGATAACAGTTGGTATTCAGCCTCAAACTCCTTACCAGCGCTATCAGCAGTATCGGCACGTCCGGCTTCAACGAAAAATCGAGCGCGCCAGACGAATCGGCCCAACTCGCGAATGGATCGAGCTGATCGTATCGGTAGTGCTCATGGTATTTCTCATCAGGCTCGCCATAGTCGAAGCATTTCGCATCCCTACCGGGTCGATGGAAAAGACTTTGCTGGTCGGTGATTTTTTACTGGTCAACAAGTTCGTCTATGGCATCAGAACGCCCGACTGGATCGGCATCCCTTTCACCCGCGCCGGATTCTTTATCCCCTTCGCAAGGCTTCCCGGTATAAAAAAGATCAAGCAGGGCGACATCATCGTCTTCAGATACCCACTCGATCCGAACCTTTCCTATATAAAGCGGTGCATCGCAACTGGTGGTCAGACCGTCGAAGTGCGCGATAAACGAGTTTTTGTCGATGGAATCGAATTTCCCTTACCTCCACATGGCCAGTTTTTAAGCCCCTATACCTACCCAAAAGATTTTGTCGAACAACCAATCGTTCCGAAAGATCTCGAACATCGCAATCGTGATAACTTCGGGCCGCTCACTGTTCCACCCGGCAACTTGTTTGCGATGGGCGATAACCGCGATAACTCAGCGGACAGCCGCTATTGGGGATTTGTACCGGAGAAGAATGTCCTCGGCAAGGCGCTAATCATATACTTCTCTTGGGACGCACGCAAGGCTCTTCACCAGATAAACCGGAAAATTCGTTGGGAACGGATCGGCAACCTTATCAGATGAGGCTCCTCTCTGTGTGAGAGAGTTGCAAGAGCCGGGTATAAGGTGTTAAATTGATAGGTTGTCATCCGTTTATTGGAATGCCTTGTATTTCGCTCGATCTACCAAGGTCACGATCATTCATCCTGTTTCCCAAATCCCGGAACTATGGACACAATCTCAGCCCATACTGAGATCGAAAAATTAAGGTCGGAAATCCGCCGCCACGACTATTGTTACTACGTTCTGGCGCAACCTGAGATTTCCGACATTGAGTACGACCAGTTGTTAAGTCGTCTCACTCGGCTTGAATCCGAGCACCCTGAACTAATGAGTGAAGACTCGCCAACTCAAAGAGTTGCTGGAGCGCCTATTGGTGGTTTCAGTCAGGTTACTCATTCGGTTCCGATGATGTCTTTGAGTAATTGTTACTCTTTCGAAGAGTTGCGCGAATTCCACCGGCGGGTTGTCGATTTATATGGTCGAGAACCTCATTATTTCACTGAGCTGAAAATCGACGGGATTGCCGTCAGCTTGAATTATCGAGGTAGAAAGCTTACCAGCGCAGTCTCGCGAGGCGACGGATCGGTTGGCGATGACATAACCGCGAATGTGAGGACGATCCTGGCGATACCGTTGACCTTGCCCGAATGGTGTCCGGACGAGTTTATCGTGCGAGGGGAGATTTACTATCCTCAAGCCGAATTCGAGGCGATGAACAAGGATCGCGTTGAAAAAGGTTTGAAGCCGTTCATGAATCCGCGTAACGGAGCCGCCGGGACGCTGAAATTGCTTGATCCGCGTGAAGTTGCGAAGAGGCCTTTGAGGTTTTTTGGTTATGCGATTGGAAAGGAAGAAAGGGAGAATGGAAGAAAGTGGGAAAGTCAGGCGGATGTTATTGATTATTTAGCCAAAGCTGGTTTTCCGACTAATACGAATGGCAAGCTTTGCCGGTCAATCGAAGATGTAGAAGGGTACTGGCATCATTGGGAGACACACCATAATGAGCTTCCTTATGACGCGGACGGAATTGTTGTCAAATTGAACGATCTTGAAGGGCAGAAGAGCCTTGGCGCAACAGCCAAGTCGCCGCGTTGGGCAATTGCGTTCAAGTTTGTTGCTGAAGGATCGGTTACGCGTCTGCTTGATGTGACGTGGCAAGTGGGGAGGACGGGGGCATTAACTCCGGTGGCAGAGCTCGAACCAGTTCTGTTAGCCGGTACGATTGTCAAGCGGGCGACGTTGCATAATCAGGATGAAATTGCTCGATTGGGAGCAATGATCGGGGATTTCGTCGAGATCGAGAAGAGTGGGGAGATCATCCCCAAGGTGTTGCGCGTTGTCGAAGAACGCCGCCCCAAAGATGCCTGTCCGATCAGAATTCCTGAGGTTTGTCCGGTTTGCGGGAAACCGCTGGTAAGGAGTGCTGATGAAGTTGCCCTTCGTTGCCCGAATTGGTGGTGTCCGGCTCGAGTGACGGGGAGGATCGGCCATTTTGCGTCACGAACGGCAATGGACATTGAGGGATTGGGGGGAAAGACGGTCGAACTGCTTTTTCAGGCTGGCTTGGTTAGAGACGTTGCTGATGTATATTTCCTGACGGCTGAACAAATCGAGGCGCTGCCAAGACAGGGGGAAGGTTCGACTGATAACCTGTTGCGTGGGATTGCAGCATCGAAGTCACGGTCGCTCGACCGTTTGATTTTTGGCATGGGGATCCGACATATTGGGAGGGGAGGGGCGCGATCATTGGCGAAGCATTTCGGGAGCCTCGATAAGCTCTCTGTAGCAAAAGTCGAAGAACTCCAAGCCATCGAGGATGTTGGGCCGACTACAGCAGAGTCGATTGTTGAGTTTTTTGCGTATGGACCCAATTGGGTGACGCTGGAGAAGCTTAAAGAGGCTGGTGTTGGGATGGATGGTGGGGTAGTCGAGGCGGTCAGTCAGAATCTGGCAGGAAAAACGTTTGTGTTGACGGGGACACTTCAGAAGTACAGCAGGGAAGAGGCTGCCGAGCAGATCAGGCTTCGTGGCGGGAAGGTGGCGACTTCAGTCAGCAAGAAGACTGATTTTGTGGTTGCGGGATCGGAAGCCGGGTCGAAGTTGATGAAAGCGGAAGAATTGGGTGTGAAGGTGATCGGGGAAGGCGCTTTCGAGGAGATGTTATGAATTTAGAATTTAGAATTTAGAATTTAGAATTTAGAATGAGGAAAGCGCCATGAGCGAGTCATTCCCGCGCAGGCGGGAATCCAGTACCGTGATTCGCCGCGAAGAACACAAACTGCATCGGGGCAGTATCTGGCTGGAATTTGTCGAAGGCGAAACACCTCCATGCAGTCCGGATGTTGTTCGGGTAGAACTACTTGGCGGCTATCGGTTGAAGGTCTGGTTTAAGAACGGCTTATCAGGAGAAGTCGATATCTCGGATATGTTTGAATTCGAGGGTGAAGTCATCGCCCCTTTGGCGGATTTGGAGTTTTTTAAGCAGGTCTCAGTTAACGAGGAGATCGGTATTCTGGAATGGCCAAATGGAATGGATGTCGATCCAGAGATACTTTATGCAGTGGCGACTGGGAAGCCGATTAGGATGAGGGAGACAGGGAAAAAGGAGGTGATGGCATGATTCCAGCGATAAATAGCGCAGGAAAAACACTCAACTATCGAGTTATCAAAGCAATTTTGTGTGCTGTCACACGTCTCGTGTGACAGTGTAGTACCTTGTAATTCGTCACACGAGACGTGTGACGCCACATTAGTCATCAGTTTAGTTATAAACGAGTAAATGGCAACAACAGCAGACATCAAAAACGGCCTCGTCATCAATTTCGAAGGCCAACTCTATAACATCGTCGAGTTTCAGCACGTCAAGCCCGGCAAGGGCGGAGCCTTTGTTCGCGTTAAGATGAAGAACCTCGTCACCGGCAGAATGCTCGACCGGACGCTCCGCTCGGGCGAAAAAATCGACATAGTCCGCATGGACGCCCGCCCGATGCAGTTCCTGTATCATGATGGAAATCATCATGTGTTTATGGATCAAGAGACTTACGAACAAGTAAGTGTCGCAGAACCAGTCGTGGGAGATGCAGCGCTCTTCCTAAAGGAAGGCGAATCGGTCAAGATCAACTTCAACGACGAAACACCAGTCACTCTTGAAATTCCTAACTTCTTAAACCTGAAAATCGTCGAATGCGAACCCGGCGCCAAAGGTGACACGGTCTCAAACGTCACCAAGCCCGCCAAGCTTGAAACCGGGGCGATTGTTCAGGTTCCTCTTTTCGTCGAAGAAGGAGAAACAATTCGCGTTGATACCAGATCAAAAGAGTATATCGAACGAGTGCGGGGCTAAAGCCCAAAGCCTAAAGCCCAAAGCCTAACGACATTTATAGAAAAGGGGAAATCCCCAATGGATTATGCCGATATCCGGCGACTGGTCAAACTCGTTGAATCGAGTAATATCAGCGAAATTGAGATCGAAGAGGGCGGCGCAAAGCTTCGAATACTTAAACAATCTACGAACGCCGTCCAGATGATGATGCCACAGAGTGTGCCAACTCAAATGGCTTATCCTGCATTGCCCCAAATGGCCGCCACAACAGCGCCCGCTCCGGCTCCTGTTGCACAGGCGTTAAAAACCATCGAAGTTCTCTCTCCAATGGTAGGGACCTTTTATAAATCTCCTTCACCTGAGGCTCCTCTTTACGTTCAAGTCGGAGATTTGGTAAGGCCTGGACAAGTGCTCTGTATAGTCGAGGCGATGAAACTGATGAATGAAATCGAGTCAGAAGTCGCGGGCAGAATTGTCGAAGTACTTCCTCAGAATGCCCAGGCTGTCGAGTTTGGACAGCTTCTTTTCCGCATTGATCCGTCCTGATGAACAAAATCATATTTGGGTCTCGCATTCGGTCAGGAGTTGGTGAGAGGAGTAACGACTGATGTTCAAGAAAATTCTTGTCGCCAATCGCGGAGAAATCGCCCTCCGAATCATTCGTGCCTGTAAAGAGCTTGGTATTAAAACAGTTGCGGTATATAGTCAGGCGGATGCTGATTCTCTGCATGTTAGATTTGCTGATGAAGCTGTGTGCATTGGGCCTGCTCGCGCCAAAGAGTCCTACCTCAATATACCAAGATTGATCGGCGCGGCGGAAATTACCAATTCAGATGCGATTCACCCCGGCTACGGATTTCTTGCCGAGAATGCTCAGTTTGCCGAGATTTGTCGCGAGTCGGATCTGGTATTTATAGGACCTTCTCCCGAAACGATTACCCGCATGGGTGACAAAGCTCTTGCCCGCAGGACCATGCATGAGGCTGGCGTACCCATTTTACCGGGGGCGAAAGACGTCATTCCGGATGAAGCAACGGCTATTTTAGAAGCGGATCGCGTCGGTTACCCTGTTATTATCAAAGCTGTTGCCGGCGGCGGTGGGAAGGGGATGCGAATTGTCCGGTCCCAGGATGAATTGGCGCGCAATTTCGGAATGGCAAAGGTTGAGGCTGAGACGGCTTTTTCCAATGGGGATGTTTATCTTGAGCGGTATCTGGAGAACACGCGTCATGTTGAGATTCAATTAGTTGGCTACACTGATGGTAGAGTAGTGACCTACGGAGAGCGGGACTGTTCGATTCAACGACGGCATCAGAAGTTGATCGAAGAGAGTCCCTCCACAGTGATCACTCAAAAGATGCGTCAGGCGATGTGCGAAGCGTCTGTGAAGGGGGCGGAGTCGGTTGGATACGTTGGTGCGGGTACAATTGAATTTCTTGCTCAAGGCGAAGAGTTTTTTTTCATGGAGATGAACACTCGAATTCAGGTGGAGCACCCGGTTTCTGAGATGGTTTATCGAACCGATCTACTAAAAGAGCAAATTGAAGCAGTTGCCGGGAAACCATCGCCGAAAGAATCGCCTCATCTCGAAGGTCATGCCATCGAATGCCGAATCAATGCTGAGGATCCCGACAAAGGCTTTACTCCTTCCCCAGGTGAGATTACAGCTTTTCATGTACCGGGAGGCATGGGCATAAGGGTCGATACTCATGCTTACTCGGGTTACACGATGCCTCCTTACTATGATTCCTTGATCGCCAAACTTATTGCGTTTGGTCGTGATCGCGATGAGGCAATCAGCAGAATGTTGCGAGCGTTAGATGAGTTCGTCATCGAAGGCATTTCGACGACAATTCCGCTTCATAAACGAATTTTACGCTCAAATGAGTTTCGACAAGGGAATTACTTCACGACCTTTATAGAGAAGTTTTTAGAGGCAGAGAAGAAATAGGCGAGGTATTAACTTATCGCTGAATTACCCTCTTGGAGGGCGGACTGAATGAGTTCGTTGATTTATTCGCTTGAGACGCCAATTCGGACAAGATTCTCTTGGAG
>CAYHEC010000019.1:0-69537 GCA_964355675.1 uncultured Caldithrix sp. | reverse complement strand
ATCTTGTCCGAATTGGCGTCCCAAGCGAATAAATCAACGAACTCTTTCAGTCCGCCTTCCAATCGTTTCGGAACTCTCACTTCAAGATAATGCCAATTGGATGTAAAGGCAATCGTTGAAGACGCACTCCTTTTAGCTCTTACATCTTGACAAGGGGTAAATGATTTGCTTATACTCTACGTCTGCTATATGGCTGGCGGATGTGCGGGTCTTTGCCATAGGGCGGCATAGCCAAGTGGCTAAGGCGGAGGTCTGCAAAACCTCTATTCAGCGGTTCGAGTCCGCTTGCCGCCTCCACGAAAGGATGAAGGATGAGGGATGAAGGATGAACGAAAAGGTTGAAGGAAAAAACGATTCGACTTACAACTTGAAGGCAAGAACTACTCTCTTTGCCCTTACCATCGTTAGATTAGTCGGTTCGTTACCAAAGTGCATCGAGAGTATTGTGCTTGGCAAGCAGTTGCTCAGGTCAGGAACATCTGTTGGAGCGCAGTATCGTGAAGCAAGCAGAGCTAAAACTGATCCGGATTTTATCTCAAAGATCGAAGGCTGCCTTCAAGAATTAGAAGAAAGTCGATACTGGCTTGAGCTTCTTAGTGCTTCCAAATTGATCTCGCAGGAGCAATTCGGTTCGATTGACGATGAGGTAAATCAACTTATTGCTATCTTTGTAACTATCGTAAAGAAGGTCAAGGCAAAATCCAAGCCTTAACTCCTTTCCCCCTTCCTTTTTCATCCTTCATCCTTCAT
Organism: uncultured Caldithrix sp.; assembly: GCA_964355675.1. Classification (GTDB taxonomy): domain Bacteria; phylum Electryoneota; class AABM5-125-24; order Hatepunaeales; family Hatepunaeaceae; genus CAMBDS01. The sequence goes on along the minus strand of CAYHEC010000019.1, from coordinate 68,787 downwards.
CCTTCATCCTTCCGAAGCCGGGGTGGTGGAATGGTAGACACAAGGGACTTAAAATCCCTCGGCTGCAAGGCCGTGCCGGTTCAAGTCCGGCCCTCGGCACAAAAGTAGTATCTTGCCTTCCAGCAAGAACTTCACGGCAATAAAACAGGGCTGGCGCCAATTAAGCGCCAGCCCTTGTCGTTTTTATCAGTCAGTTGAAATGCCTGAAAACTACTTCATCAACCCGATGGGCATGACGCTTTGTGAATCAACTCCCTCCAACTTCAGCAGATAATTCCCGCTCGCGGCTCCTTCGCCGTTCCAAACCGTCGAATACCTTCCCGCTTCGGTATATCCTTCCTTAACCGTCCCGACGAGTCTTCCACCAATGTCGTACACGCCCAATCGGATGAAGCCCGGTCGAGCGATGTCGTAGGTGATGGTGGTGGAGGAGTTGAAGGGGTTGGGGTTAACTGAGGTAATGACGAGATGTTCCGGAAATGGATTATCAAGCCTTCCCCGAACTTCGTTCGCCGTGATGACCGCAGTTATCGGAATTACCCAGACACCTACCTCCGGAGGAGGTGGGGCATTCGATTCGACTAATAATTCTGCCTGATAAGCGCCAGTATCGCCAGCCTGAAATGTCACAGTTCCCGGTAAAAAACCACCCTGAGCGATTACCGCCTCTTCTAAGTCGACATCGACTTGAAAATTGTCTGAATCAATGAGGTAATCGAATATCTCCAAATCATCTGTACCGTTATTGAACCAACGAATTGGAAGTGTATAAGATTCACCCGGCCGCATATCGCTGAAGACAGTATTGAAATCGATTTGCGGCGGTATGGGATAGAATGCTGGAATACCTGAAATATCGAATATAATTACCACATCCGCTTCTTGATTATTAGGGTCGTTGCTCAAGAAGTGTAGATCTATCGAATACATACCGCCAGGTAATCCATTGATGGCAACTCCAAAAGTGACCATCGCAATTTCTCCCGGCTGCAGCACTCCAGCGCTGTCATCAAGGAGAAACCAGTCTTCAGGTGGCGGCGCACCTTCGGGAAACTGGTTGAATTCGATTTCAAGCCTCCATTCGAGCGCTTCGTCGCCTTGGTTGATGACGAATGTGAACGCGCGGAGTCTCTGACCAAATAGCTCCTCATCTATCAAGTCGAATTCAAAGGAATCTTGCGAAAGATGAATTCGCGGCTGGGCGAATGCAGGTGCAAGCGGTATAAGATATGCAATCACAGCGACAACTAAGAGTAGAATATTCGGGTGCATGTTTCCTCCTGTTACGCTCGCAAGTGTTCACTTGACAAGCTGTATAGATTTTGAGATCTGATTCTTATCACTTGATTCAATAATAATGCTATAACTTCCGCTCGCGGCTCCCTCGCCGTTCCAGACCGTCGAATAACTACCCGGCGTCGCATAGCCCTCCTTCACCGTCCCGACCAGTCTTCCGCCAATGTCATACACTCCCAGCCTGATGAATCCTGGTCGGGCGATGTCGTAAGTAATGGTGGTGGAGGAGTTGAAAGGGTTTGGGAACGCAGAATGCAGAGTGAAGAATGCAGAATGCGCCGGAGGCTCGGTTGGAATAGAGAGTGGATCGCGGCCGGTTTTCAGAAGCCAGAAATCGCACTCGCCCGCGCCGATGGAGCTCGTCGTTCCACCAATCAAGTACCCGCCGTCGCCGGTCGGAAAGACCTTCATTCCGAAGTCGTGTCCATCTCCTCCATAAGTCGTCTGCCAGCGGACTTCGCCATCACTGTTTGTTCGGAGAAGAAAACAATCTGCGTTCTCGAGCGCCCACTCGTTATTATCGCCGGTGGCTCCTGTCAGCACAAAGTCGCCATCGGCAAGCTGAATAATCCCCATCCCCCATTCGTCGTGACCGAGGTCGTATTCGTTTGAGGATTGTAGATCGCCTTCCGCGTCTGTAGTAACCAGCCAGATATTCCAATTGGTAACGCCAGATTCCGGGGAGTTATATCCGATAGCGCCACAGAGGGCAAAACCTCCATTCGCGGTCTGGATCACATCCATTGCCCAAGCAATGCAATTTTCCTGAGAGTACGTTTTCAACTCCTGCTGGGCTCCATACTGATCGGTCAACACAAGCATCATCGCTCCGGCATCGACGCCATGCTGGCCGAAAGTCATCGTTTGTCCGGCAAGCGCCAAGCCGCCGTCAGCGCGCTTGATCATCGAAAGCCCATACTCGGAGGCTTCGGGTGTACCGTAGTGCTGCATCCATTGCGGTTGAGCCCGTGCGTCGATCGACCAGATGGCGAAATCATCATGAGCATCTCCTCCCGGATACCAAGTCCCTCCAACGGCAATGTCGCCATTGGGGAATGCGACGGCGGAGAATGTCTCGCTGTACTCGGAGTTATCAGTGAAGCGAGCCCATTCTTCATGCCCTTGGCTGTCAATTTTCGTAATTATACCACTTCGACGATGATTTTCCGGAGAGTCGGAGGTGAAGCCGGTCAACACGAATCCGTTATCCGGCGTTTCGGTTATCCCGTGAGCAGTTTCGAACTCGCTATAGTCCGCCCCATAGTCCATTTCGTGGTTAAATTCCGAATTCAGTTTCAGAAATAGAATATTTGCGCCTCCGACGTCTTCAGAGTTAAAGTAGCCAGCTAATGCCCAGCCGCCATCGGAGGTTTTAATCATACCCCACAATGAGTCCTGTCCGGAGGCGCCGAAGGTCTTCGACCAGAGCGAATCGGGCTGAGCGAAGGCTTGCGAAGTCAAAAGCCCGGCGAATAGTACTGCAAAAAATATTGTCGAACGATTCATGTCGAACTCCTTATGTATTAGGGTCTTGGATGGCGGACTTTCAGTCCGCTCTAATAGATAGACTCTTGGAGGGCGGACTTTTTAGAGTTCGTTGATTTATTCGCTTGAGACGCCAATTCGGACAAGATTCTCTTGGAGGGGGGGCTTCAGCCCGCCCTTGTTTGTGCTTGATCGTCCTTTAGGGGGGGCTGAAGCCCCCCCTCCAAGAGGATCAAATCTCTACTCGAACGAATAAATCAATGAACTCTTGTAGTCCGCTCTTATTCAGATGTTCAGAGTTCAGGCGGACGTCCTCGTCCGCCGATTCCACCTTGCAAGATTGGCGGACGATAGATAGATTCTTGGAAGGCGGATTTCAATCCGCCCTTGTCACTTAATATAATTGACTTTTTGTTGAAATTGTTCTCCCGACCCTGAAGAAATCTGAAAAATATACGTCCCTGAAACGATACCTTCCCCGTTCCAATTGGTTCGATAGCTCCCCGGCGTCGCGTACCCTTCCTTCACCGTCTCGACCGGCCTTCCGCCAACGTCATACACTCCCAGTCGGACGAAACCGGGACGGGCGACATCGTAGGTGATGGTGGTGGAGGAATTGAAGGGGTTGGGGAAGCAAGGATAAAGGATAAAGGATGAAGGATAAATGATTGGAACCGATCCGGTACTGCTCTCGAATACGCTCGCTGAGATGGGGATGAATTGCGCACCGTCCTGGCCAGCGTCGCTTGAGTAAAGGGTCAACGTGCCGATAAATTCGCCGGGGTCTTGGGTTGTGAAGGTGATTCCATAGATCGCATACTCGCCCGGTTGAACGTCGATTTCCTCGAAGTTGAACTCGAATATATCAGGGACTATCACTGCCGAATCAAGGTGGATCGGTTCCTCGGTCAGATTTGGAACTATGACCGAAGCGAAATAGAGGTTGTTGACTTCCAAAAGCTCATAGTGCCCCTCGAATTTCACCTCCTCGGGAAGCAGTTGCATTGCCCGTGTGCCAAATCCGCCAAAGGAAACACTGACGGGAAAGTTAAGAATTTGATCGCGTGGATCATTTGAGCTAAGGCGGATTTCAGCGTCGTACTGCCCCTCCTGCATATTTGCGGTGTTGATTCGAAGGGGTACAATCGAAGATTCATGAGCGCCCGTTTCGCCCTCCATCATCAACGGGATGAGCCAACCACCGGCATTGTCACCGGGGGAGTTGATGTACTCAAGCTCGAGACTCCACGTCAGCAGTTCATCACCTGAATTGCCGATGTTAAACGCTCCCCAGAAGTTCGCCGGGTATTCCTCGCTATCAGCGTCGAAGCCATCGGGGAAGTAACTAATTCGTGGCTGGGCGTGAGTTTGTGTGGCGAAAAGGAAGGCGGTCAACGACAGCAGTGTGAGAGTTCTTAAAGATTGCATCGATTGCCTCATTTCATGTAAGTAATAATAATCGGAGAGGTGTCTCCGCCTGATTGAAATTTCACGAAGTAATTACCGCTTGATTGCCCCTCACCATTCCAAATGGCTTGATAGCTCCCCGGAACAGCGTACCCTTCCTTCACCTTCCCGACGAGCCTGCCAAGTGCATCATATACGCCGAGTCGGACAAATCCGGGGCGGGCAACGTCGTAGGTGATGGTGATCGAGGAGTTGAAGGGGTTCGGGAAGCAGGGATGAAGGATGAAGGATGAGGGATGAAGCGGAAACGCTGCAGGAGCGGAAAGCGTGTCGTTTGTGGTTTTCAGCAGATATGTCTGTCCCGAGAACCACCTGGTATCCAAAAGCAAATATCCGCCATCTCTTGTCTTGATGCAAACGTTAGCATTTCTCATGGTTTGATGAGTCTCGTAGCGAACCACCCATTGGGTTTCGCCCTCCTGATTTATACGCATGAGGAAAGGAAAGTCTTCTGATGACCCGTAAAGTGTGAGGGATTCATCAGTCTCAAAAATTATCCCGTGTAAAACATGAAACTCGTCAAAGTTGACATCATAAATGCGAGTTGTAATTGAATCCCCTTGGCTTCCAAAAAAAGTGAGACCAAAGCTAAGTGCCATCTGTTCAAGTCGTGGTAAAATATATGAGCCGTCAGCAAGGCGAACAAGCTTGATAGGCCATGGCTCAGTGGTCTCAAGAAGAGTAATGTGAAGCGAATCACCCTCGTTCGACACATGAAGAATTCGTGAAAAATCGCCAACATTATTGCCGCCGATAATCAACTCATAACCTTCAGCAGTTTCAAAGAGTTTTATCGGTTGGCTATTCCCCTCAAATTGATAATCTTTTATTCTATAACGCTCTCCCTCAGGCGTGATCCACATTAGTCTAACTTTAGAAGAATCGGGGTAATTTTCAGGCAAGACGGAACTGCAAGAGATAATATCGCCGTCTGATGTTTTGAGAAGATTACAACTGCTACCGGAGTTCCGATCAAAGTATGACCATAATATTCGACCATCATCACCATACGAGGTGACCCAGTACCCACCAGCCGAAACGATGCCACCTGAAGCTACAACCTGATTATCTGGTAAAGCCAGAACCGATTCGGCATACTTGGGCATCTCGCTCTCAACTTCTGATTCCCATTCGATTCTGCCTTCGGCGTCAGTTTTCATGAGAGTGTGCCATGCTTCACCACCTAATCCTAAAAACCCGCCAAGATAGTAGCCTCCTTCGTCTGATTCAGTCAGGGAGATAATATAGTAGCCACTGATCGTGTCGCCATACGTCTGAATCCAATCAAGCTCGGGTTGGCTCAAACCTAATCGAAACGAGCCCAGAACGAGTGCGAGTATGCCAAAATTCTGTTTCATCTTCCTCTCCTGCTTGGTTAAACTCACTTCACGCCGTAAAACGTACGATTTCCACTCGGCTTCCTTTGCTGCTATGCCGCCTCAACAGCCTGAGGCGCGTTTTTCTCGATCTCTCGCAATATCGCCTGCATCGAATCGACTTCCGCCGTTTCGAACATGGCTTCACCGCATTGAGTGCAAACCCAGGCGGGGACGTAGTCAAGGCTGACATGAACGCCCTTTCGGTCAAGATGAAATGGAGTTGTTCCCCATTTCAGATCTCCTCCGCAATTAATACAGTTCATTGATTTCGCTTTATGCTTCGATTCAATAGCTTGTCTGGATCCCCGCCTACGAGGTGATGATGCGCCTGTGGCGCGTTCAGGCGAATTCTGCTTTCCTCATCGTTCTACGATAAGACACAATCTCAACTTGTGTGCCTTTTTCGGGCATTGCTCTGGCATACTCATCGATGCGGAGAGCTGCTTCATGGCCAACCCATTCCGCACCGCATTGATTGCAGACGCTCGCCGGAACTTCACGGACAACCAGAAGTCCTGACTTGAAGTCAGCGGTGAAAGTCATTGTGCCATCAATAATATCCCCGCCGCATAAGGGGCAGGTATCAAGATTACGTTCGATTCTGTTCGTCAATTCGTTTTCCTACGAGTTCGTAAGTCACTCTCAAATCGTTGCTCGTCTGGCAGATAAAGGGTGACAATATGTATTAGCTCTAAATTTGGATTGTATGCCGCGACTAAATGGAACGGGCGTAACCCATCCATACCAAATAGAAGCACTGACGGATGCGGATCGTCTGTTGGGTAGGATGCAATAACATCGAAGTCTCGTAAAGCCTGAATAGCCGCTTCATAAGAGATCCCCCGCTCAAGTCTTCTCGACATCGCATGAGCTTGCCAACGAAACCGATTTCTATCGACAGCTCTCAGGAAATCGTTCCTGACAAAGACGATTTTATCAAGGTCTGTATTTATTTCAACTCCTTTAATTGCCTCGAATCGTACAAGTATATTATAACTAAATTATCTCCATATTACAATACGATCTTTTAAGGCAACTTCCTTCCCTTGTCAAGCGTTTCACCTGCAACCGTTTGTGAAATCACCCCCGAATCACTATCTTTAATGTTTGCGATTGAACAATGCTTAAACTTAACCTTAACCTTAACCTTATATGCCCTCTGACGTAGAATCTGTAGCTCAACTCAAATCCGCCCGCGACAAGATCGCCGCCGAAATCGGCAAGGTCATCGTCGGGCAAGCCGAAATCGTCGATCAACTACTGACCGCAATGCTTTCCGGCGGGCATGTGCTTCTGGTCGGCGTTCCGGGACTCGCCAAGACGTTGTTGGTCAACAGTCTGGCTCGCGTCCTCGACCTGAAGTTCCAACGCATTCAGTTCACCCCCGACCTGATGCCGTCCGACATCACCGGAACCGAGGTCATCGAGGATGACGTCTCGACCGGCAAGAAAGTCTTCCGCTTCGTTAAGGGACCGATCTTCGCGCAGATACTCCTCGCCGACGAGATCAACCGCACTCCGCCGAAGACTCAAGCCGCACTCCTCCAAGCCATGCAGGAACACGCCGTCACCGCCGCCGGGCAGACGTTCAAGCTTGAAGAGCCGTTCTTCGTGCTCGCCACTCAGAACCCCATTGAGCAGGAAGGAACCTATCCCCTTCCCGAAGCCCAGCTCGACCGGTTCATGTTCAGCCTCTGGCTCGACTACCCATCCGAGACAGAGGAGCGCGAGATTGTGCGGACAACGACCTCGGGCTACGAGCCTAATCTCGAACAGGTCTTCAATTCCGCACAGATTTCCGAGCTTCAGAAACTGGCTCGCCGGGTTCCGGTCTCTGACTATGTAGTCAATTACGCAGTCGAGTTGGTGCGCAAGACCCGCCCCGGACAGACTGATGCCCCTGACTACATCAAGCAGTGGATAACTTGGGGCGCAGGACCACGCGCCTCGCAGTATCTGGTGATTGGTGCGAAAACTCGCGCAATTCTGGACGGCAGGCCGACGCCAGACGTCGATGATGTGCGCGCAATGGCGAAATCAGTTCTTAGACACCGGCTGGTGACCAGCTTTAATGCGGCGGCGGAAGGAGTTACGTCGGTCGAGATCGTGGAGCGGCTTTTGCGGGAAGTTGATTCGAAGCGGTAACTAAGGTCTGCTGAAAAAGCCCTACAAAGTCCAGGAGGACGGGTCTCCGTACCCGTCCTGTCCTGACTTGCAATGGACGGAGTGGACTGAATGGACGGGTGGACGCTCTGTTTGCTGTGATTATTCACGGTAAACAAGAGGATGGACGGATACGGAGATACGTCCTCCTGAATTCGCTGAGGATGGACGGATACGGAGATCCGTCCTCCTGACTACGCTGAAATTTAAGCCCTTTAATTAAGAGAATCACTTGAAAAGGTTCACCGGGGAATCTGGTTTCCTCGCCAACTCGGTAATTATCCTAAGCGGTTTGGTTGCGCTTCTTGGCGGCCTCGGACTGTTAGGCTGGATCACTGGGTTGCGAGCGCTGTCGAGCGTCCATTTAGACTATATTCCTATGGCTCCCGATTCGGCCGTCGCATTGATTATTCTCTCCATAATCCTTCTTGCTGTTTCAAGACGAACTTCCTCAAATAACTATATTCTCTCGTTTAAGATTCTCTCCGGATTCATCTCAATATACGGCCTGCTTAAATTCATCGAGTACTTCTTTAAGATTGACCTGACGTTTGCGGACATCCTTTTCCCGATCGAGGAATGGATCAAAGGAGCACCTGTCAACCGTATGTCACCCATGACCGGCGCTATGTTGTTCCTCACCGCTGGAGCTACCTATATAAAACTTCATGAGCAAACGGGCTCCCATTATAAGGACGTCATCAGTCTAACAGGCGCTTTGGTCTCTCTTTCAGGTTTAGTTCCAACAATCGGTTATCTGTTCGGCACACCCTTATTGTATGGCAGTTCCATAATCCCTATCGCCGCGATGACTTCGGTCTCTTTCGTGCTTCTTGGGCTTGCTCTGATAATAGTAGCCGGGTCGGACAATGTGATCTTAAAACCTTTTGTTGGATCGTCAATTATCAGTTTGTTACTCCGGGCATTCCTGCCTCTCTCGGTGTTTGCTGTTTTTGCACAAGGTTTTCTGAATGAATGGCTTAGCCGCCATTTTGACTATAATCATTCTTTATTAACAGTTAACGTAAGTCTTTTTTTTGCAATTCTTGCGACATATATAGTAGCCAAAATAAGTCACACTGTCGGTGGAATGGTCGAAGGGGCAGAAGAAGCGCTGAAGCAGAGCGAAGAACGCTACCGAAAACTTTCCGCCATGGCGACAGAAGGGATTTTCATTCATAGAGGCGGGTTGATACTTGAGGCTAATCAGGCGGCGGCAACCAACCTCGGCTTCCAAGATTCGGCTGACATTATTGGAAAGCAGGGATTGGATGTGATCAATTTCGTGCCGGAATCGAAGCAACGCGTCCTTGAACATATCCAGCATGTATCGGATGAAGTCTATGAAATTGAGATCACTCGATTCGGAGAATCCAACAGAATTGTCGAGACTCATGGCAAAGACATTATCTGGCAAGGCAGTAAGGCTCGGCTTACCTACTTAGATGATATTACTGATCGAAAACTTTCCGAACAAGCCTTAAGAGATTCCGAAGAAAGTTTCCGTGCTATCTTCGACAGCGCCCGTGACGGGCTATTTGTACGACCGGTGTTGATAGGAGAAAATTCCTCCTTTTCGCAAGTAAATCGAGCCGCTTGTGAAATGCTTGGATATTCGGCGGAGGAGCTTCTCAAACTGACTCCTTACGAGATCGAATTTGGTAAATCCCAAAGCGAAATAAAAGAGCGTGTCGGAACAATCATTACAAAAGGCTCACACCAATTCGAAACAGAGTTCCGCCGGAAAGACGGCTCCACATTCCCCGTCGATATTAATCTTCATGTCTTCTCCTTGCACGACCAACCGATGATAGTGTCGATTGTTCGAGATATTTCCTCCCGAAAACAGCTCGAAGATCAATTTCGACAAGCTCAAAAAATGGAGGGCATCGGCCGCTTGGCTGGCGGAGTTGCGCACGACTTCAACAACCTCCTGACAGTGATCACCGGTCATTGTGAATTGATAATGCTCTCGCTAAATAATAGTGACCCCTTGAAAGAGGATATCGTCGAAATTGGCAACGCCGCAGACCGGGCGGCAACTCTTACCAGACAGTTGTTAGCGTTCAGTCGTAAACAGGCGCTTGCACCCAAAATCGTCAATCTGAATATCATTATTCGAGATTTGGAAAAGATGCTAAGGCGTTTGATCGGGGAAGATATTTTACTCCACACAACCGGTGCGCCGGATCTGCGGAAAATAAAAGTCGATCCCGGTCAAATTGAACAAGTGATTATCAACCTCGTGGTAAATGCTCGCGACGCGATGCCGAATGGGGGGAAGCTTACTATCGAGACCAGCAACATTGAGCTGGACGAAGAATATGTTAAACTTCATCCTGAAATGACTGTCGGCCCACACGCGATGCTAGCAGTCAGCGACACCGGAACAGGAATGACCGAGAAAGTAAAGAGTCAGATATTCGATCCGTTCTTCACAACAAAACCAGTGGGCAAGGGGACAGGATTGGGCTTATCGACCGTTTATGGGATTGTCAAGCAGAGCGGCGGGTCAATCAATGTATATAGTGAAGTTGGTCAAGGGACTTCGTTTAAGATATATTTCCCGATTCACGATGCAGAATCTGTTGATCCAGTAGATAATAAACTCTCTGACAACTCTAAGCTTAAGGGTAAAGAAACCATCCTTATAGTCGAGGACGAAGAAGCTGTCAGGAAAATCTCAGTGAAGTTTCTCGAAACTTACGGCTATAAGGTTTTTTCGGCATCGAACGGCAAGGAAACTATCGATTTCCATCTTTCATCCAAGATAAAAATAGACCTTTTATTGACAGACGTAAGAATGCCGAATATGAATGGGGATGAACTTGTTGTTATTATGCGCGAACACATCCCTGGACTGAAGGTTATTTACATGTCAGGCTACACTGCAGATGCTGTCGTGCACAACGGAATAATCGATTCAGGCACTCCATACCTTGCCAAGCCTTTCGGTCCTATAGAATTGGTAAAAAAAGTTCGAGAGTTGCTGGATAGTGGGAAGTAGAGTTTAAAGTTCACTGCTTTTCAGACACGCTAAAGAGTCTGTCCGAAAATGCTAATAGCGCCAAATTCATCATCACTCCAGCGAAAGCTGGAGTCCAGTATGTTATTGTGAATTCTGGATTCCGGCTTTCGCCGGAATGATGACTATCGTGATGGTTCTGTATTCTCAGACAGACTCTAAAGCTGTCAACTCTGAACGAGCTAATATTTTAGGAGATTATATTTGATCGAGATTGACATCGCTCAGGCTTCCATAGCCAAATCCGGTCTTGACGGTTGGTTGATGTACGATTTTCGTGGATCAAATCCACTGATTAAATTGCTCGCTGGCAATAAAATTTGGACGACGCGCCGACTTTTTTACTTTATCCCGGCATCCGGTCTGCCAACGCTTTTGGTGAACCGCCTCGACGTTTCCCATACCGAAGCCTTACCCGGCAACAGACTTATCTACTCAGACCGCCACCAGCTCGCCAACTTGCTGAAAGAAGTACTTCTGAAAGGCGTCAAACAAGTCGCAATGGAATATTCAGCAAACTGTGAGTTACCAGTTGTTTCGGTAGTCGATGCCGGTACAATCGACCTCCTTCGCTCACTGGGTATCACGATAGCCACATCGGCAGACATCCAACAATCAGTTTTTGCTGTCTGGTCGGCTGAAGCCTATCGTAACCACCAATTAGCCTCAAAAATGGTAGGCGATATCAAGGATGAAGCTTTCTCGATGATTGGAAGAACTTTGCGAGATGGCGGAAATTTGACCGATCAGATGGTACAGAAATTCATCATGGATCGGTTTGCCGCTGAGGGACTTGAGACCGATGAACCACCTGTTGTTGCCACTAATGAGCGCTCTGGTGATCCTCATTATATTCCTACAACATCAATCAATTATCCTATAAAATCAGGTGATTGGGTGCTGATAGATCTCTGGGCAAGGCTTCCCGGCGAGACGAACATTTTTAGCGACATAACCTGGGTAGGAGTGGTCGGACGCAAACCATCTCCTCGAGAGCGTGAGGTTTTTGCAATCGTGAAACGGGGCCGGGATAAGGCTGTCGAGACGATGAAAGAAATCACCTGCTCAGGACGACTGCTCCAAGGCTGGGAGATAGACTTGGCGACCCGAAAGGTAATCCGGGATGCTGGATTCGGGGAATTTTTCTTCCACCGGACAGGGCACTCGCTTAGCCCGGGTAAATACGTCCACGGTACAGGCGTTAACCTTGACGATTACGAAACCCACGACGTAAGAGAAATCATTCCAGGAGTTGGCTGGACAGTCGAGCCGGGAATCTACCTACCTGAATTCGGATGTCGCCTTGAAATCAACGGCTGGATAACGCATAACGGTCCTGAAGTGACGTCGGTTGTGCAGGACGAAATAATCGTAACTTAGTAAGGAAGAAAGGAAGAAAGGGAGAAAGTAAAGGATATCCGGGACTTTCTCCCTTATTCCTTACTTACTTTCAACTTTCAACTTACAACTTTCAACTTGCCCCAACTTATCCTGATCGCTCATCGCGGCGGTCTTTATTACCGTCCTGAAAACTCTTTTACCGCATTTGAGCACAGCATTTCGCTTGGAGCCGAATGGGTTGAGTGTGATATTCGGCTCAGCCGTGACCTCGTGCCAGTCGTGCATCATGACGACCGCATATCCCTGCCGACAGGCGGTGATAAGGGAGTGCGCGAACTCGACCATAATACGCTGGCTAAGATGGACATTGGCGGAGGTGAATCCGTGCCGGTGCTGAAGGAAGTCTTGCACAGATTTGGGCGAAAGCTTTGTATTAATCTCGAACTTAAAGAGCTTGATGCAGTCGAGAAGGTTATTCACCTTATTCTGGACATGGGACTTGTCGAGCGAGTAATTATCAGCTCATTCATTCCGGAAGCGATACAACTTTCGCGCGATATAGCTCCGGAAATTCCTCGAGGGCTTCTGGTTGACCGGCTGACCGGACGGATCGTAGGCCCGAAGAGTGCGGTTAAAGCCGGGGCGATGTTTCGTTGCGAATATTTTCTACCGCATTATTCCGCACTTTCGGCTGATTGGGTGTCCGCCGCCAAGAATGAGGGAATGAAGGTTTTGCCATGGACAGTTAATCGACTTGACGATGGCAAACGATTAATCGATCTTGGCGTCGATGGACTGGTCTCGGATCGGATCGATCAGTTTTTTCCACTTCTACCCCATAATAAGCAAATCTCTTACTAACTTACCTTCTATTCGCCAACGACTTTGTTTAGATTCCGTCTTATCGAATGAAGGGCTGGTGTAATTTCAAATCTCGTTTACGTTGTGCATTGCACTAACTCTTTCAATTATAAAATACTATACACAGGTAGCCTATTGGGTCTTCGCAAAATTGACCTTACCGTCCTGAACGACAGGCCAGCTCGCTCCCAACTCTACACCAGCGATCCCAAAATTCGCGGTGTAAAGGTTGGGCCACTGATGATCGGTGGCGGCGCTCCGGTCGTCGTGCAGTCGATGTGCTCCACTGATACCCGTGACGTTCAAGCAACTCTTGCCCAGATTCACCGGCTTGTAGAGGCTGGTTGCGAATTGGTGCGAGTGGCGGTGCCTGACGAGATCGCCTCCGCCGCGCTGGCTGAAATTGTTAAAGAAGCCGGTGTTCCGATTGTAGCTGATATTCATTTTCACTACAAGCGGGCTCTCGAATCCATAGAAGCAGGCGTTGCTAAAGTAAGGCTAAATCCCGGCAATATCGGTTCACGAGACCGGGTAAAAGCCGTGGTCGATGCCGCCGGAGCCTCTGGAATTCCCATCCGCATCGGCGTCAACTCAGGTTCTATGCCGGATGACATCCTTCAGCGCGATGGATATATCGTGACCCCGCAAGGCATGGTCGAAGCCGCTCTGCGGGAGGTTGAGTTGCTGGAAAGAGAAGGTTTCCGCGACATTATCGTCTCGATGAAAGCCACCGAAACAAAGGTGATGGTCGAAGCAAACCGGCTTTTCCGTTCCAAGAGCGATATTCCGCTACACCTCGGTATCACTGAGGCCGGGCTTGAAGGCTATGGAACGATAAAATCTGCCATCGGTATTGGGGCGCTACTGCTGGATGGCATTGGTGAGACGATTCGCGTTTCACTGACTGCCGAACCTGAAGAGGAAATCAAAGTCTGCTGGTGGATACTGGAATCGACCGGCGTCCGAAGACGTTCGGCTGAGTTAGTGGCTTGCCCGACTTGCGGCAGAATCGAGATCAACTTGTTCGAGCTTACTGCTGAGGTGGAAAAACTTCTGAAAGGCATCGATTTGCCAATCAAGGTAGCGGTGATGGGCTGTGTCGTCAACGGGCCGGGAGAATCACGGGATGCTGATATCGGTGTTGTCGGTGGAAAGGGAAAGGGGCTTATTTTGCGGAAGGGACAGATTGTCCATACCGTGCCTGAGGAGGAACTGTTGTCGATGTTCAAGTTGGAGCTTGATAAGTTGGTCGAGGAGAAGCGGGCAGAAGAACTGGCTGAATTATAGAAACTTGTGTAGATGCGCATTGCAATGCGCACCTACCTCTTATCCTTTCACGGATTGAACCGTCTTAGTATGCTATTACCTGAATACCGGCTTTCGAGTCTGTCCGAGAATAAGAGAATTTGTGTCGCAGGGTGTCCTCACCCTGCGACAAATAATTGTAAATTAGCGTCTTTGCCGCAGGGTGAGGACACCCTGCGGCAAGAAACCCACATTCTCAAGACAGACTCTTTCGCGGGCATAAAAATAAATTAGAATTAGTCATTAATCATTAGTCATTTATTACACATAGATCCCCTGATATTCCGTGTCGAGGGAGAAGGCGGTCGCGGTGGTAGCGTAGTCGGTGAGATTCTTGCTCGCAGTGCCGCGCGGTCTGGTTATTTCATTCAGTGCAGTCGCGCATTTCCGGCGGAGATTAAAGGCGGCAGGGCATGGTTTCAGTTTAAGGTTTCGGCCGAACCTCAGACCTGGTGGGGTAGCAAACCCGACTTCGAAATGACCGACGGCAAGGGTGGCGAATGGATTCTTCATCGCCATTTCGAGGGAAATGACTCAGTCAAGGCTGATTTTTCTCCGCTCGCGGTTGCCCGCTCCATCGAACAGACCCGCAGTCCCAACCTGATAGCGCTTGGTTTCATGGGTGGGACAATTGGTCTTAATTCAGAAATCGTCATGACAGTTGCCGAAAAGCGTCTTTCGAGACGTGGGAATGCCAATCTTTCGATCAGGGACGCGATCCAAGCCGGTTACGATCAGTTTTCGAAAACCAAGGGTTGGTATGCCTGGCAGGTTGCCCCGTCCGGAATGGGAAACGCACATTTGATTCTGAATGGCAACGAAGCTATCACCCTTGGCGCACTTGCGGCGGGAATTAGATTTTTTTGTGGCTATCCCATTACACCGGCTTCTTCAATCCTTGAAACAATGCTTGCCGAGTTGCCGAAGTTAGGTGGAACGGCCATTCAGATGGAAGACGAGATCGCGGCGCTTGCGGCATGTCTTGGAGCCTCCTATGCCGGAACGAAGGCAATGGTGGCAACGTCAGGCCCGGGCTTTGCTTTAATGTCCGAACTGATGAATCTTGCGACCGTAGCTGAACTGCCGATTACTATCGTCGATGTCCAGCGTTCCGGACCCGCAACGGGGCAGCCAACGAAGTCCGAGCAAGCCGATCTGCTCTACGCTCTGCATGGATCTCCAGGCGACAGTCCGAGGTTGGTGCTGGCTCCGGCAACCATCGAAGAAGCTTTCACCATGACTATCGAAGCAGTGAACCTCGCCGAACAATACCAAATGCCGGTAATTTTACTCTCTGATGGAGCGCTTGCCAACCGCATCGAAGCTATCGATGTCCCCGATTGGAACGCTTTACCAGTTTTTGACCGGAAGCGACCTCCGACGCAAGAGATCCCTAATTTTGAACGATATATGGACACTCCGACCGGAGTCTCAGCGTTCTCAATACCGGGCGTGGACGACCTTCCCTACATAGCAGGTGGAATGGAGCACGGCTCAACTGGTGCACCTTCAGCCACTGCCGAAGGACATTTTACGATGAGTGCCAAACGGGCAAACAAGGTAGAAGCGATGCGGAAGTCGCTCGATTTAGAGCCATCGCTTGATACCTTTACACCGGGTATGACAATCGGGATAGTCGGGTGGGGATCGACTCACGGCGCAATCGAAGAAGCAAGGCGAAGGTTGTCGAAGCAGGGTATTGAAATCGGAGTTGCTCACATCCGGCACCTTAACCCATTACCTGAGAGACAGCTTGTGGAATGGATGAAACCATTGAAACGAGTTATAGTTGCCGAAGAGAATCGTTCCGGGCAGTTGGCAAGTCTGATCAAATACATGGCAAATGGACGTTTGGAATCCCTGCTTCCTGTTGACGACTTCGAAGTAACGCCGGAATTGGTGATACACGCCGTAATGAAGAACACTTACCACTTACGGGAAGCGGTGGGCAATTAGTGTTCATTATTTCAATATAATCAACAACGGGCGAGACGCCCGTTCTACCATAAAGAGAGTTATGCAAATAGCAGTATTAGGCACCGGAATGGTTGGGGCGGCTATAGCCTCCAAATTAGTGTCACTCGGTCACCACGTCAAAATGGGAACCCGGATAGCAAATAATCCGAAGGCGACCGAGTGGGCAACATCGGCAGGAGCGGGCGCTTCGACAGGAACTTACGCCGAAACCATCAGGTTCGGGGAGCTCATCTTCAATTGCGTCCTTGGTGCAGTAGCCATCGAAGTGCTTGGTTCAGCGGGTCACAACGCACTTGACGGTAAGATCGTGGTTGACATCTCAAATCCGCTTGATTTCTCCAAGGGTATGCCGCCATCCAACTTCGTGGGAAATACCGACTCACTGGGCGAAATGATCCAACGCGCTTTTCCAAAGGCAAGAATCGTCAAATCATTAAACACAGTTGCCGCCCCGGTAATGGTTAACCCAACACTCATTCCGGGCGACCATGACATCTTCGTTTGTGGGGATGACGCCGAAGCAAAGACAGAAATAACAAACATTTTAGTGAATTGGTTTGGCTGGAAATCCGTGATCGATCTGGGCGATATCACGGCTTCTCGCGTTACGGAGGCCTGGGTGCTCTTCTGGGTGAGAATCATGACACTCACTGGTAGCCCTATGCACAACATTAAAATAGTTCGATAATCACTAAAATCGGCGCATTTACATTTGATTCCATTAGCGCAAATAGATCCGAATCGCCTCGTCGATAAAAACCGCGTCACACCTGTCTGGTGTCCTGGTTGCGGTGATTTCGGCGTACTGCAGGCACTCGTCAGAGCTTTGCAAGACCTTGGCAAGAAGCCAAAGGAGACGGTTCTTGTCAGCGGTATCGGCTGTAGCGGAAGACTACCCTATTTTGTTGACGCTTACGGCTTTCACACACTTCACGGCAGAGCGTTGCCAGCCGCGCTTGGCGTCAAACTCGCCAATCCGGACTTGACAGTAATCGTGGTAGGGGGCGATGGAGACGGTTTTGGCATCGGAGGCGGTCACGTCCCGCATATTGCTCGCCGAAATGTTGACATTACCTACTTGATGCTCGATAACGGGGTATATGCCCTTACGAAGGGACACTCATCGCCGACAACTGTTCCGGGACAGAAAACTCCAACTTCCGGCAAGGGCGAAGAGACACGTCCTCTCGACATTATCGGGATGCTGTTGGCTTACAGGGCATCCTTCATTGCGGCGGCGCATTCGGTTGACAGGCCGATGATGACCGACATTATTAAGCAGGCGATTCGCCATCCCGGATTTGCTACCGTTCATATTTACAGCCCCTGCCCAACCTACAACGAACTAATGACTCCTGACGCACTAAGAACCGCCTTTCGCGAGCTACCTGACGATCACCAGCGTCATGACTTTCGAGCGGCGCTTAATGCCCACTACGAGACGGACGGATTTCTGGGAGGAGTTATTTTTCAGGACGCAAATTCCCAACCTCTTTCGCCTCATCGTGAGCCCGCATCCGAGAGCCGTCGTCATTTCCTCGAACTTGCGGGGCGATATGCCTAAGTTTCAATCGACAAATCCGGTAATGAAGGAGTTGGGGTCGCTGAAGTGGACGGTGGTAATACTGATCGGTATGATTGCGATAATGTCTTATGCAACCTATGTCGAGTCGCAGGAGGGCCACGAAGCCGCAATGGCGAAGGGATTTCATTCACTACCGATGGATTTTCTGATCGTGGCATTGGCAATCAATATCATCGCCTGCACGATCGGACGGTCTCCCTACAAAGTCCATCAAATTCCCTGGCTGGTGACGCATCTCGGCCTCCTTTTGACTTTGACTGGGACGATTATATCCCATCGTACGTCTATGGAAGGACAGATCATCTTGCGAGTAGGGCAACCGGCAAGCGCAGTCAGACTATTCTCAGATTCCCCTGTCCCACTCCAAGTTCCACTCGGTTTCACGCTTTACCTCGATGCCTTTCAAGCCTCGTTCTATCCCGGAACCGGGAAGGCGAAGGGCTATACGAGCTGGATCAGAATGTACGACGATGAGAAAGGCATTGCCGACACAGTAGTAGTGCAAGTCAATCACCCAATCGTGCATAGAGGCTGGAACATCTCGCAATCTTCGTTCTTTCCGGGTGACAATACCGCCACTATCCTTGGCGCCAACAAAGATCCCGGCACACCGGTCAGTTATGCGGGATTTTTAACGGTATTTCTCGGACTTTGTGGAATGTTCTTTCTGAAACCGTGGCTGAAGAAGCGTTATAGTGCGCCAGCCAAATAGCGTCTGCTGAAAATTCGAATAATAGACCAAAATGTCCAGGCGGACGCCCCCGTCCGCCGACATTACAAGCATGGGGAAGGGGCGGACGAGGGCGTCCGCTTGGACTCCGCTGGACTTTTTCAGCAGACCCAAAATAAACAATGAGTCACAAGTGACCTTTATATATAAATCTCAAATTGTCAGCGCTCTGATTTTACTGTTATCAACAGTATCATCTATACTGGCAATCGATGTACCGCAGGAAGTAAAAGCTCTGCCGGTACAGTTCGAAGGCAGGGTGATGCCATTCGAGAGTTATGCCCGTGAGCAGATACTCTCTGTCACCGGCAAGTTGCATCTGAAAGACCAGTCACCCAGCGAGACTGTCCTTGGGTGGATAGCAAATCCGAGCCAAGCTTCGAGTCAGGAGATATTCAACGTTGGGTATGAACCGCTGTTGAAAGAAGTGGGGCTTGATCTTAAAAAACGTAAATACAGTCTTGATGATCTGCTCGCGACACGCAAGATCATGCAACTCGCCTCCCAATCCGCACAAATCAGACAACAGGATGGAAAGCCGACGCGTGTACAGTCTGAGGCTGAAAAACTGCTTGGGAAGATGGGTAGCCACTACTCGTTATTGACGAACCAGATCCCCGCTTTCATTCCCTCGCGAGACCCGGAAGGATCATGGGCGGCGATGGACGACTCTACTGCCGGGATCGACTCAGCATCTGTAGGACTGCAGATGGGAGTACTTGGGCTGGTAGGTGCATTCGAGGCGGGGAACACGAGTCAGATGGCAGATCTGGCGCGTGAGATGAGCCGTATCGCTAAGGAACGCTGGAATCCCGGCGCAAATCGCCTGAAGCGGTTCGATATGGAGGTTCTTTACAACCAGGTTCGCCCGATCCAATGGGGCAGAATGCTCTATCTGATCGCTCTACTCATGTTTCTCGGCTCACTGCTCGGATCAACACAGATTCTGCACAGGCTTGCGAGCTGGGTCATCTGGGGAGCATTTCTCGCACATCTGAGCGGGCTTGGGATGCGCGCCTTCATCGGAGCACGAGCTCCGTGGTCTAACTTTTACGAAAGTCTTATCACAATAACTGCTTCGACAGTGGCTTTTGGACTGATTCTTAGCCGAGGACGCATCAGACCGCTGGTCCTTGGCGGGACAGCCTTTGCGGGGTATGCCGCATTACTTATTGCTGACAATGCCGGACTTACGCCGGGCGTCGATACCCTTGTTCCGGCTTTGCAATCCTACTGGCTAAATATCCATGTGATCATCATACTCTCTGGCTATGCAGTCGCAACAGTGGCAATGATCCTTGGTCATGTGTCGCTTGGCCTCGAAACCTTCCGTCCAAATGACAAAGAGCTTTATACTGCCACGACCAAAGCCATCCACCGAAGTATCCAGATGGCAATGCTACTCCTGTTCGCGGGAACGATTCTGGGCGGGGTCTGGGCGCATGAGGCATGGGGCAGATATTGGGGCTGGGATCCAAAGGAGACTTGGGCTTTAATCTCGTGGTTCGGGTATGTTGCTGTCGGACACGCAAGATACGCAGGATGGCTTAACCCGAGAGGGCTGGCGCTTGCCGCAATTGGTGTCTTTCCGCTAATACTGATGACCTACTACGGCGTCAATTATCTCCTTTCTGGTCTTCATTCCTATGCAGGTGGCGAATCAGCTTCGGTACCACCGTTGCTGATCGGTTTTCTTGTGTTTGAGGCAATTGTTGTGCTTATTGGGGGCAAAGGCTGGCACACCAAATTCAGCGGCTCCGACAATAGTGGCAGTTCCAAGCCAGCAAAGAAGGATCAAATGCACGACACGGGTGCTTCAGGAGGCGACAACTAATGCGAGTAATACTCGATCCCCAAGCCGGAACGTGCGGCGGTGTTCGCCGTGCTATTCAACTGGCTGAAAAAGAGCTTGCCGACAGTCAGGACAACGTGCTCGTTCTCGGCGACATTATTCACAATGAGCGTGAAGTGGAGCGTCTCGACCGGGCAGGGCTTCGGACAATTCATACCAGCGACCTTAATCACTTCGACAACATTCTGGAAAAGATTGAACCTCAAAAGATGAGAGTACTGGTTCGTGCTCATGGTGAACCTCCGGAAACTTTTGAGAAATTGAGTCAACTCGGTGTAGAAGTAGTGGATGGGACATGCCCGGTGGTGACACGGTCGCAGGATCTGGCGCGTGAATTCACTGATAAGGGACATCAGGTTGTCATCGTTGGCAAGCACGGCCACCCGGAAATCATCGGGATTGTCGGCCACGCCGACAATAAGGCACTGATCGTCCAATACGATTCCGATATTGAGAAATTGACTCCTGGGGTACCGACGATGGTGATGACCCAAACCACAGTTTCTCCGGCATGGTTCGATGAGATGACAGAAAAAATCCGTCAACGTGTTGGTCAGGTCGTCGTCAAAGATACTCTCTGTCGGTTTGTCGTGCGCCGCGACCAGAAACTCCCCGCTTTCGCTTCGCAAGCAGACGTAATCCTCGTAGTTGGCGGGCATAAATCATCGAATACCAAGATGCTTCACGCCACCTGTAAAACGATGAATCCAAACAGTTATCACGTTGTTTCCACTGAAGAAATTGACCGTGCGTGGTTTGAAAATTGCGAATCGGTCGGCGTTACAGGCTCGGCTTCGACGCCGGTATGGTTGCTGAACGAATTTGTCGCGACACTCGAGAGGTGGATTGCGGTGGGATGGCCGGAAGTGGAAATTTTCGAAGATTTAATCGCCGTCTGACGGAAAGCAAGAAGTCAACGACTGAGGGTTGACTTCTTGCTTTCTGAAATTATAAGACATAATACTAAGTTGAATTCATTGGGACACCATTGCAATTGTTTTCAGTACGACGGACATTCTTGTCTGTCACAAAATACAATACTTTAGACAATCCCTGTTTTCGGAGACAGACAGGAATGTCTGTCGTACTGAACGCAACTTAGTATTATGTTTTGCTCTGACTACTTCACGAACAACGCCTTCCGGACCGTTGTCTTACCATCGACTTCCATTCGAAACAGGTAAATCCCGGACTCAAGACCGCTCGCATCCCAAGTGACTTGGTGACTGCCAATATCCAGTTTGCCAGAGATCAGATCAGTGACTGTTCTACCTGCTACGTCCGTCACACTTAGATCGACATTCCCAATACCGGTTACCTTAAATTCAATCGTCAACTTCGAATTGAATGGGTTCGGATATAGATTCACCAAATCGAATGTGGATGGTTGAAACGTTGAGACGTCCAGTTCTTTTAATTCATCCGTAGCATAGATTGTCCTTGAGACGGCAACCTTTTCAAGCTCAGAATTACCGATCAGTCTGATCGATAATGACTCGCCTTCCAAAGCGCCGTCAACTTCCGGCGTAGTCGGATCGTCCCCCCAAACAGCAATTCCCCATGGCCCTTCACCCCAAACGGACGCGGCTCCGACGCATAAACCATCATCACTGAATACGCCTAAGTCGGTGTGCTGAGCTACTGAAACGCTTGAGCTGAGCAGAAGGCTCATATTCAAACCGGTTTCAAGCGGCTTCTGAAGTGATATTGGTTCCGATTGGAAGATGGGGGCAGAGTTTCGGCCCGACAATTCTTGCTCTGGGACGTTCCAGACCAATTCTCCGGCGCCGTTCATCCGTACTTGATAACCATTCCCTCGACCCAATGGCGCCATGTTATTGAACCCTCGGGCGGGAAGGTAAAATCGCCCTGCACCATCTTTTGCCATAAGCATATTGTTAGCGATGTTGGCGAAAGCGACCTGTGCCGAAAGATTTTGTTCAGGGAAGTATGCGACAAAATTCCATCCATCACGCAATGGAATCGGAGTATCGATAGCCACTTCGTCGCCAATAATTCGGATTGTATCGGCGACGCTCATCCGGACGAAATAGCCTTGACGATAATCCCAAGCGGAAAGGTTTGAAAATCTTTGGGCGATAGCATAAAACCGTCCTGACTGATCTTTAATCATCATCAGATGGCCACGATCAACCAATTCTTGCCAAAGCATTGGGGTGTTAGTTTCCGCAGGTGATATTGGAGCCGAGATCAGGTTCCACGACGCGTTAAGGTGCAAAGTGAAGCCTGCCTGACCGCCACCGTCGATAGTTGTGATGTGTATGTCTATATAAGCGAAGCCATCGTGAATGTCACCCAATCCAAATACCGGAGTATTTTCGCCTATGTCGTTTTGAGTAGGAGTCCAGGCAAATGTTGCAGTGCCATCGCCGTGATCAGTCAGAGTCGCCGCCTCAGGAAGCCCGCTACGATTTTCTATGAACCAATCAAGTTCATCCTGATCCTGATCGGTTCCAGAAAACTCGATGATAAGCTCCGTGCCGGCTTCGACCTCCAAAGCGATTTCTCGCTCCTCAGACGGCTCTCGAATAATCGGTAAATTGTTTTCAATTGGCAAAAGATCAAATGATGATCTATAAATACGATCACCGTCGTTTCCACCATTGTTGTTGGCGGCATTGGCGGCAACGTAAAATGCCATCATCACCGCGTTCCCCCAATCTGGCGCTGTCCAATCGAAACTCCATTCTGCAGAATTAGCCTGCCCCCGAAAAGTTCCAGCGCTTCGATGTTTAAGGTACTGAGGAGAGTTCTCGCCGGGATCGGAGAGTTGTGTTTGATCATTGTTCACGACCGAAATTGAACCAACGCGACTCCCACCTTGATCTGCCGCGGCAAGCTCGAATCCCCACCGTCTCGCATCCGGATCAGCGAGCTGAATGCCTATACGATAGGTCTCTCCCGGGACATAGGCTTCCGGCAGTCCCGTCAATCGCAAACTTCCCTGTCCGCTGTTTACTTGAAAACTGTTATGACATTGCACACATGATCGACGATTAACTCGAGGTAACCCTGCATAACCGTCAGGGGGACCGTCCGAGTAGGCAAAGATAATTGTCGGAGCAAGCAGGAGCATTCCCGCCAAACGCATAATTGATCTATCAGACATAAATGTCCGCCTTAGAGTAATTGGAGTAAATGAAGTGAGATTTTTTGGTTAGGATGTTCTCGGCACGGCAAGGGGTTGGTGAGATTAGAATCGAGATACTGACAGGATGTACGACGATGGAGAGATGATTGTTGGAGACTGAGGCTGGTAAGTAAATATTAAGCTGGATATTTATAATTATAATGTAATTGTAAAATGTTCCCACCCCCCGATTGTGAGTTCCTCTTTGTGACTACCATAATTCACCGTGACACACCCGGGCGTACCATTTACCAGTCGGCCGATCCGTGTCAAAGTTGGCAAATCTGGACGAGTTATTCCAAAACGATCAACCCGCCGGGAAAACTGGGGATGAACAGAGAACAGTAACTCGTAATCACCTCCTGCTTTAAGCGACCAATTGATGGGATCAACGTTTGTGGCACCGCAAAAAGATTTCAATTCGTCAGATATTGGCAGAGAATTGCCTTCGATCTCTATCGACAAGCCGCTGGCTTCCGCGAGTTGCCTCGAACCGACAGCAATACCGTCGGACAGATCGATGCAGGCTGAGGCTGTATGAGTTCGAGCAAGTAGTCTGCCTAATTCGACGCGAGGGGAAGGCTCAAGATATTTTAATTTAAGATTTAAGATTTGAGATTTAAGATTTTGAGATGGTAAAGAACTTTTGAGAATCTCAAGCCCCGCATCCGCATCGCCCAGTGTACCTGAGACGTAGAGGTAATCACCCGATTTTCCTCCTGATCGATACATCACCTCATCTCGGCGAGACCGTCCGGTTAGAGTCATGGCGAGTGTTATCCGGTCGGGATGGCGCGAAACGTCACCACCGACGATATTAACGCCAAATCGACTGGCAACCTTCCCGATCCCGAAATAAAATCGTTCGACCCACTCCAATTCTGTCGTCTCCGGCAACATCAACGCCACAACAGCTTCGCCGGGTCTGCCTCCCATCGCCGCGATGTCGGAGATGTTGACCGCAAGGAGCTTACCGCCTACCGATTCCGGCGGCTGATCTGGCAGGAAGTGAACCCCTTCGATCATCACATCGGAGGTAATAAGCATGGCTCCTGCGCCAGGAGATCTTATCACGGCACAGTCGTCACCGATGCCCTTGATGATGCGAGAGGCGTTGGGGTGTTTTAGATTCTTGGCGATGGAAATGATTGCTGATTCGGTGATTTTCAAGTGATGTGAGTGAATGAGTGAATGATGTGAATGAGTGAATAGGAGAATGAGTGAATAAATGGAGAACGAGCCGAGTCATATCTTTAAATTAGGTTGGGTCTTGGGATGGCGTATAGAATGAGAGAATGACCGAAGCATCGAATTTAGTTCAGAACACATTTCAAGCAGTCTCTCCAAATCCATTTGAGGAGCAAACGAAAGATTTTTTGAAATCAAGAGTTGTGTCTCAAGTTCGCATAGTGATCCAAGCGCGATTTGAGTGTAACGGTTCATCTCGGGACGGCTATTTCTTCCAAATCCTTCAGCTATATTGCTTGGAATGGAAATTGCTGCTCGCCGAATTTGGTTAGTGATTCCATAGAGTTCCTCCCTAGGAAATTGCCTTGTCACCACATACACCTCTGTGACTAGATTGATCCCCTTTTGCCAAATTCCAAGATCCTTGAAAGTCAATATTGACTCCTTTCCATACCGCCTGATTTCAGGTCAACACTTTATTCTCTCATTCTCTGATTCGCTCATTTACTTCCCTTACGTCTCTACCGCAGGCGTTGCTCGCAACACTTCTTCGACTGAGGTAAGTCCCTCCAACGCCTTCTTAAAGCCATCCTGCCGCAATGTTTTCATCCCATTGTTCATCGCCGCTCGGCGGAGTTTATCGGCGGACGCATTTTCGACGGTGAGATCGCGCAGTTCTTCGTTCATCAAAAGAATTTCGAAAATGGCAAGGCGTGACTTGTAACCGCTGTTACTGCAAGCTCGGCAACCCTCGCCCTTATATAGCGTTATCTGCTGTCCCGCCATACCGATCGCCTTAAGCGTGGACTCCGGAGCTTCAAACGAGACTTTACAGTTGGTGCAGATGCGTCGGACAAGCCGTTGTGCGACGACACCTGCAACGGCTGTTGCCACAAGGAACGGCTCAACCCCCATATCTACAAGTCTTGGCAATGCCCCCGGCGCATCGTTGGTGTGGAGGGTTGAGAGAACGAGACGGCCGGTCATTGCCGCCTCGACAGCGATTTTGGCGGTCTCTGAGTCTCGAATTTCACCTACAAGCACGATGTCTGGGTCTTGACGCAGAATGGAGCGCAAACCGGCGGCAAAGGTCATTCCGGCTTTGACGTTCACTTGCGACTGGCGAATCAGTGGTAGCCGGTATTCTATTGGGTCTTCGAGGGTAATCACGTTTTTTTCCATATTCGAGACTTCGTTCAGCGACGAATATAGCGTGAAGGTCTTTCCAGAACCAGTGGGACCTGTGACCAAAATGATGCCGTTCGGGCGAGCTAACAGTCCTCGCATCTTCGATTCCTCGTCCCCGAAACCAAGCTCTGAGAGTCTCTTAATGGAGGACTTGTCGATGATACGCATTACGATGTTCTCGCCGTGAATTGTCGGCAGTGTCGAAACACGAAGGTCTATCTGCTTGCCGTCAACCATAATCTGAACGCGGCCGTCTTGGGGTATGCGGCGCTCGGCGATGTCGAGGCTCGACATAATTTTAAGACGGGAAATGACCGCCCCTTGAAGCTTGCGAGGATGAGTATAAACTTCGCGGAGTATGCTGTCAACTCGGAAGCGGACACGCAGAAGTGTCTCATCTGGCTCCACATGAATATCCGAGGCTCGCTCTTTGACTGCCTGCGCCAGCATGAGGCTGACCAGTTTCACGATGGGCGCATCAGACGCCATCGCGGCGAGGTTATGGGTATCCTCCTCTTTTTCGATATCGTCAGCACCCAGAATCTGGATCACTTCGTCCATCGAAGCGGAAGTTCCGTAGTAATGGTCGATTGCCTGAGTAATATCGTTCTCAGAGCAGATAGAAGGCTCGATTTCAAGACCTGTTGCTCTGACAACTTGGTCGATCACTCCGAGATTGAGCGGGTCTGCCATACCAAGCGTTAACGAATTTCCGATACGGAAAAGCGGAATTACCTTATACTGACGAGCGAATTGTTCACTGATCAGATTAATTACATTCGAGTCAACGGAGTAAAACGAGAGCGATACATAAGGAACGCCAAGTTGATCGCCTAATGCACCGAACACATCACTTTCGGTGATATACCCGATTTCGACAAGAATCTCGCCGATGCGCTTTCCGGCTTGTTTTTGTTGGGAAAGCCCTTCAGCAAGTTGTTCAGGGGTAATTAATCCACTTGCGATCAACAGTTCGCCAAGCCTTCGACGACGCGCCATCAGTAAGCCCCATTAAGTTGAATGGCAGGGCGGACAACTGTCCGTCCAACTGACGTCAAATAGCTCCTACTCACCGAGGAATCTCCGAACGGTATTGACGAGTTGAACGGAATCAAACGGTTTGGTGACATAGGCATTTGCTCCGGTTTCAACACCCGTGGCGCGATCTTCCTCGCCTGCAAGTGCGGTCAACATGATCACCGGAATATGTTTGTACTCTTCATCAAACTTAAGGAAACGGGAGATTTTGTATCCGTTCATCTTCGGCAACATGATATCGAGGATGATAAGGTCAGGCTTGAGCCTGCGAGCTGCTGCCAATCCTTCCAAGCCGTCGGTGGCGGTATGAACCTCAAACCCGCTGGCTTCAAGTCGTAACTTGATCGCCATTAACAGGTCAAGTTCGTCGTCAACGACAAGTATCTGTTTCTTTTGCGACACAGGCGTCATTCCTGCAGATGTGTTAGATGATTACAAATTTCTCGCAGTTATAGAGATGGGTGGCTGACTCAACATCCGAGTCCACAAACCGCGAGGATCAACCAGATGAGGTCAAGAACACTGATTGACCGATATTTCTCAGGCCAAAGGATTCATCCCCAATGAAGCCCAAGTTCCTTCCCGAGATTGAGACGATACAATCTGGCCATGAAGAAGCGCTGAATAGACCGACTGAGAGCGAGTCTCAGCCTCAACCAGATACTCCTTTCTACCGGTCAGAAGATATGCTCGACGGAGATAGTCAATGCACGCAATTGGATTATTACTTAATTCGTCAGCTAAAGTCTTATAATGTTCAGCTTGAGCCCCGAGATAATCGGCAAAATCATGCACTTTATTCATGAGTAAATCATCGTCGCCTTCATAATCCAAATATTCAGTTCGAACGAAATCCGAGGGAACTTTACAATTCGACGTCTTTACTACCAAAGTCTCCTTACCTGCAGCCTGCATTAACCCTATCTCATAGAATACATTGAGTTTAGAATTACGTGACATCCTGTCCGATAGAATTGCGACGCCACAAGGAACAGACAGAATGATATTCCAGATTTTGCCGAGGAAGTCACGCCCTGTAACTCGTGCCGTGGCGTCGAACACACTGAAAGATTTCGACTGGAACGCCACATCAACAACACCTCGAATCTGTCTCACTTCTGGAGGGATCACTTTGCCAAGCTTGGTCATAAGGAAAACCCTTCTCGGCTGCAAGATGACTGAACTTGTGATGAGATCTCCATCAAGAATGTTGTAGATCATCCATTGCTCGACTTCTTTAAAATCGGAACACGTTTATAGGGACCTTCCGATTTCTTGTGATCAAGAATGAGTCCCTTTATTCGATCAATCTTGACATATCGTCCGCTCCGCGGATTCTTGGTTTGGACGATATCGCTCTTCTTGGGCATTCGTTATTTCTCCTTGGATTTAGGTTAGCGCAAATTTCATGCTCGTTCAAAAGTTTCTTCTTCGCTTACTTCGGCAACCTGCAAACTAAAATAAAACGTCGAACCTTTTCCAACCTCGCTTTTAAGCCAGATGTCGCCGCCATGACGAGTCACCAGATCCTTAACAAGAGGTAATCCCAACCCGACCCCTTCTTGGAATTTTGGATCATCTTTATCGACAAGCCGATGGAATCTTTTGAAGATTGCTTCGTATTCGCTGGTTGGAATGCCGTATCCCTCGTCTGTCACTGCAATCTCGACTCGTCCTCCCTTGATCTGGGCAGTTATCGTAACATCTGTATTTTCAGGCGAATACTTTCGGGCGTTCTCGATGAGATTAGTCAATATTTGGGTTACCGCGTCCTTGTCAGCATAAACTGGCGGAAGTTCGGGCGGCATATTGACGGTAATAGTCATTCCCTTGTGCACCAATTTGGGCGTGAGCGAAAGAACAACATTTTCCACGACAGGAGCTATCGACAAAGACCTTAGAATAATCGAAAATCCTCCTGAATCAGATCTTGCGAGCGTCAACAGGTTTTCGATCAGGCGAGATAACCTCTCGACGTTGGATTGCATAATCTGAATATACTGCCTCTGACTGGATGACAAATCTCCCGCCACACCATCAAGGATTAAAGAAATGAATTCTTTCAAAACTGAGGTTGGCGTTCGTAATTCATGGCTGATGTTCGCCATCAGCTTACCTTTCATCTCCTCAACAGACTTCTCTTGCGTAACATCGTGCATAACAATCAGCAGTTCGTCACCATCTCCAACATGACTTCCGGGTAGGAAGGAAATATTTAATCTGAGGAAAACATTATTCCCCCGCCAAATTAGATCAGAGTGTTTTAATAGGGTTTTTTGGGCTGGATTCTGACCAATCTCGGCACGAAGCTCCTCCAGAATCTTATCGAAATTTAGACCAAGTCGAGACTCAATTATTTTTCGCGTAGGCTCCATTCCCAATGGAACTTCGATGAGTCTGCGGGCCACGGGATTCAACAAATATTGCGATTTTGCTATATTAGCAACAACTAACCCATCAAGCGTATTTTCGACAATGGCTGAAGTCCAGTGTTGCTGGGCTTCAACCGATCGTTTGACGCGAGTAAGAAATTCAGAAGCCTCCCGCGCAATCTGGTTAGAAAATCCTCCCCACAGCTCAGAGAATTGCTCATCTGTCCTTGACGCGGCAACAATCAATGCGATCAATCGCCCCTCCAGATTGAGAGGAACGACAACAAAGCTCTTTAACTCACCTTTATTGACATCGAATTTTTCTTTATCAGCTCCCTGAAGAAAATTGAAAATGGTAGAGTTATCCAAATCTTTCCGGTTCGTGGCCTTAACTATCTGTTCACAAATCTGTTCTCTTTCACGCGGGCCAGGGAATGAATTATTACCGAGCTTAACGGTTCCTCGTTCGACATCGAATATGACGGCGACATCGGCTTTCACTTCCCCTACCAAAAAATCAAGAATAATCTCCCATCCTTCAATATAAGAGAGGGCTGACATCATTCCACTGGCAAGTCGTTTTAGTAAGCCAAGTTCGGCAATCGATCTTCTAAGTTTATCGCGTTCCTCCTCGACGGCGTGATTCAGTTCATATATACGGCTGTTGAGTTGAACAGCGGCCATTTGATTTCGAACTGCCATAAGCAGTTCCGACATGCGTATTGGTTTAGTGAGGTAATCGGAAGCGCCGAGCTTGATTGCCTCGACGGCAGACTCGGTAGTAGCATAGCCGGTAAGGATAATAACGGCGCATTTCTGATGGATAGCCTTAACTTCTCGCAGAACATCCGTTCCGAGCATATCACCAAGTCGGAGGTCGGTCAATATGACGTCGTGCTTGATTTTTCGGACTAACTCGATTCCTTGTTCGCCTGAGGTTGCAGAATCGACAATATACCCTTCAGTTTCAAGCATTCGAGCAATTGTTTCGACAACAGGTTCTTCGTCGTCGATAACCAGCACTCTCCCTGGCGGGAGAAGTTCATCAGGATTCATTTTCCTCAGCCGAATGAATTGCCCGCGCTTCGCGGTTCATCATATTACTCAGATCAATTTGATCATTCGATCTCGACAGGGCTTCTTCTTTTGTGACCAGATTGTTTCGGTAGGCATTAAGCAGAGCCTGATTCATCGTTTGCATTCCGTACTTCCCACCGACCTGAATCATCGAATCCATCTGGTGGATTTTGCCTTCCCGTATTCCAGATCGAATTGCTGAATTGGCAACCATAATTTCGCAACACATTACTCTTCCTCCGCCGATTCGTGGAAGAAGCTGTTGAGCGACAACGCCTTGTAACACAAGGGCAAGTTGAGTTCGTACTTGTTCCTGTTGGTCGGGTGGAAATACGTCGATGATGCGGTTGATGGTTTGTGACGCGGAGTTCGTGTGCAGAGTCCCGAAAACAAGGTGACCGGTCTCGGCGACGGTCAGGGCGATTTCTATGGTCTCTTTGTCTCTCATTTCACCGATCAGTACGACATCAGGGTCCTGCCTCAGAACGGACTTCAGCGCTTTGGTAAACGATTGGGTGTCGGAGTGGAGCTGACGCTGATTGACGATGGCGCGTTTGTGTTGATGGATGAACTCAATTGGGTCTTCGATAGTTAAAATATGAAGCGGTTTATCTCGATTTATCTTATCTATCATTGCCGCCATAGTAGTTGACTTACCAGACCCGGTTGTACCAGTGACCAGCACCAATCCGTTGGGCCGGTCGGCAAGTTCTTCTACAATAGGCGGGAGATTGAGTTTTTCGAAGGTAAGAATCTCAAACGGTATCCGCCTTAGTGCCATAGCTACACAGTCGCGCTGACGGAACACATTGGCGCGAAATCGAGAGAGTCCTTTTATTCCGAAGGAGAGATCAAGTTCACTAAATTTCTCGAATTCAGCACGTTGGGATTCCGTTAGAACTCCATAGGCAAGTTCTTTGGTATCATCTGGCATCAATCGAGGCAAATTCAAGGGGACGAGATCACCATCGACACGGATTTGTGGAGGTGAGCCGACAGTCAGATGAAGGTCGCTGGCTCCACGTTGGATCATATCGGTCAACAGCTCAGTCAGGTCATAGGCTGGACCGTCGGTCTGTTGGTTTGATGGAAGAGGAGGCTGCATGTGAAATATTCTATGGTTGATTTTCGCCTGTCGAAGGTTCGACGTCGCCACACGCGGTGGATTAAGGTAAATTAAGTATTAAGATCTATATGTTCGGTACTGCAGGTAGATGTCGGCAGTGCTGTTGTAAATTGCAGATTGTCACGTAAGAGTCCGTCCGAGAATACGAAAGTGTGCGTCGCAGGGTGTCCTCACCCTGCGACAAATAATTGTAATTAGGTAACTAATCCTCAGGGTGAGGACACCCTGAGGCAGGAAATCCACATTCTTGAACAAACTCAACGCAGTCAACCTTCCGGGTTGACTGCGTTGAGAATGAACCCTTTACGATTCCTTCTTAGCAACTGTTTGTGAGTCATCCTTCTCGAAATCCATCCAGGCATTTCCACCCTGTCCATCGATTCCCCGCATTTTGACTCGGAAATCTGTTTGACTTGTAGCAAATCTCAGCGCGTCGTTCATGGTAATTTTCTCGTCACGGTATAGTTGCATCAGACTTTGATCGAATGTCTGCATACCGTACTGACCGAATCCCTCAGACATAGCCTGTCTGATTTTAACTGTCTCTTCCGTTTCGATGATCATCTTCCGAATTGTTTCCGTGCAAACTAAAATCTCGGTTGCTGGAATCCGACCCGATCCGTCTATTCTTGGGAGCAGTCTCTGCGAGACTACCCCAACCAATGTTGAGGCAAGTAGGTAGCGAACCTCACTCGACATATCGGATGGAGCAAAACCGATCACTCGATTCACTGTTTGAGAGGCGTCCATAGTGTGAAGAGTTGCCAAGACAAGATGTCCGGTATTTGCGGCAGTTAATGCTGTCTGCATTGTCTCCCAATCGCGAATTTCACCTAACATGATGACATCCGGGTCCTGTCTCATAATATGTCGAAGTGCCTCTGACCAGGACGGAGTATCGCGACCGATTTCACGCTGTTGAATCGTGGCTCGCTTTTCTTTGAACAAAAATTCAATCGGATCTTCGATCGAAATAATGTTTAGAGGAGACGTTCGATTGAGTGTATCGATCATCGCCGCCATCGTTGTCGATTTGCCTGATCCTGTAGCTCCGGTCACAAGTATAAGTCCGCGCTGATTCGAAATCATTTGATAAAGCGCGGCTGGAAGATGAAGTTCTTCGAAGGTCGGGATGTCTATTCGAATGTGGCGAATAGCGATTGCTACGCCATTGATCTGCTGATAAACATTGAAGCGGAATCGACCAAGTGAGCGAATTTGGTAGGTTAAATCGACCTCTTGAAACTTCTCAAGCACCTCGCGCTCCTGATCGCTCATTACCTCTTTGAGCACCTTATCGACCGCAATGGGTGATAGAACCTCACGCGAAAGGTCGGTGATTTGGCCATTAATTCGAATTTTGGGCGTCGAACCGCTTTTAATATGCAGGTCTGAGCCACCCCGTTCAACCATCCTTTTCAAGAAACGGTCAATGTCGCGGGATTCATCTTGCGTTGGGTTCATCTGTTGCTGGGGTAGTGTCGTAATCAGTTCTCGTTAATGGTTAAATTGACGCGCGCGGCGTACTGATTCCATATCATTATATAATAGCAGAAAATCACCAACTGTGAAAACAAATATCAGGACTCTTTCAGCTATTTTCGATATTAACAACCTTTATTACCTCGAGGCGAATGCTCCTTGCGGTTATTGCTGACTCCCGCCCAGCAAAGCTGTGCGGGCTACATGCATTTACTCGATCTAATTTGATTTATGCATCAGCACCTTAAGGCGCACCCCACTGACCAAAGGACAGGGTTAACTTTTGGTAATTAATTGAGGATTCAGCCATAATCCAAAGCGTCAGACGATGGGGTAACAGGATCGCTCCACCAACTGCCAGACCAGGTTGCAAACCACTTGAATAGGTAAAATGGCTTTTCTGGAGGCTGGTTCCGGATCGAAAAGACCTGAATTCATCTTGATTTAAAACACGAAAGCTCAATCCAGACTGCAAATCGCCCCAGTTCCAATGGCGCGTTGATCCAATTATACCGGAATATTCGACCCACTCAAATCGACTGCGGCGCGACTGGACACTATTTGCTTGGAACTGGTCGTCTGACAGCTTTGACTGAAGATACGTCGCCCGTCCAGAAACAAACGGGGTCCACCCTTTCCAAATTGGTTCTCGCCATAATATGCTCCATCCCGCTCCCACCGCAGGACCTGAAGCGCCCTGAATAATCCGATCACCTTCGAATAACTGCAACGATGCAATCCCACCTTCACCCCAGAAAACCAAGCGTTCGGTTGGCGTCCAACCCATTCGCAATGATGCCCGGCGCTGATAGACAAGTTGCCCGTTGAGAGTTCTCCTGTCAAACTCCGGAACTACTGCTCCACCAAATTGCCCCTCTGGCGCGAGTGAAAATGGTATCGAAACATCCCATGAGTTCGTTTGGCAAAACACACTTTCAAACGAGAACATGATAATGGTCATGAGCACAATTATCCATGTGCCCCATCTATTTAGGTTGGGACTACGCCATTTACACATGGAAGTAGCACTGGTCAGGCTGAAAGTAATCAAGGTGTAAACCTGACTAATACTGATGCAGAAACATCCGCCGATGTTGCATTCACCTCAATATTCCCGGCTTGGTCAACCCCGGAAAGTACACTGCGGGCAACTCCACCCGAAGTTCTTATCGCGGAAGGACTCAGAATTCCGAGCGCAGGATTTCTGGTAAAGGCGACTCGCGTGGTGTCGCTGACCGGATTTCCATAAGTATCTAAAACGGTAGCTGTTATGTTGACGTCGTTACCGACCTGCTGAGATGCGGGTTCAGCCACCAAGCTTAATGCGCCGGGTGGGCCGGGGTTGTAAGTAAACTGAGATGACTGCCCCGATACTCTTCCTGAATCTGAAGTTGCAATGATTCGCGAATGTGCTCCCGCAACCGTTCCAGCAGTGAAGGTTGCCGTAGCAACGCCCATCGTATCGGTGTTAACCGAAGCGGTAATGTCCTCACCATTATCGTTAGGTTGAGCAATCAGATCAATTAATTCTCCTCCATTGACAGCGTTGCCGAATTGATCGACGGCGGAAATAGTTATGATCGATTCACTTCCAACAACAACCGAGAAAGTTGGAGCGGTTACTGAGATCTGATCGGGAGGTCCGGGGGTGTATCGAATGTTAGGGATAAACCCGACCACGGCCGCGCCTCGGCGAGAGGCACGAACCGTGATCTGAACTATTCCCGCAGTATATCCACTGGAAAGTACTGTGGATGCGCGACCGTCTCTCGTCGTAGTGGACGCAGGATCGAAATTGCCGTCATCGATGTCGAAGGTCACAACCGTACCGTCGGCGGTTGGATTGCCAAAGGCATCGGAAATTTCAACAGCTACAGTTGTAGTATCGCCGCCTACTTCAAGTCGTCTATTCAACACCTGAGCGCTCATCACTGTGGGAGGACCTGCCACGAGCGTCAAAATGGGCTGTTCATCGATTAACTGGCCATTTACGCGAGTTTCAATTCTCGCTTCTCCGACAGCTCGACCAACCAAAGCCGCATTTACACGGCCGAATTGATCCGTGATTGCCGCTGGAGGAGTTACTATGACGTCGCCTCCAACAGCAGTAATCTGGATATTGTCTGGCGGTACATTCTGGATCGCGATGCCAAGCGTGTCATACAAAGTGATGCGCATCAGGCATGCGTCTGCTCCATCTGCCACAATTTCCGTCGGTGAAAGGATAATCCTTGAAAATTCCGTCGAGAACACTTGAGCCGCTCCTAATCCCTGTGTCACGACTTGTCGGTTACCATTTGGTGATGTAACCGTGGCAACTACCGAAAGATCAGATGCTTCTAATCCACTAATGTAGTTAAAGAGACGAACACTAAATTCGGTCTGCAGATCGCATTCGGATAACACTATCGGTTCAACGGTTCCGGGTCCTGCTAAAACAATTCCCTGAAGAGCATTACCTCGCACGTCGAAAGCTGTGGCCGTGATCAGTATCTCAGTTCCGGCAGATAAAGAGTGCCCATAGAGATCGGCGACAGTTAATACAAAGTCATGGTAAGACCCAAACGGAATTTCCCATCCGTCAGCCGTGTCGAACGTGGCGATAGTCGGGCCAGTTACCAGCATGGTGGTCACGGCTCGGATTTCTCGGTCTTGGAAGTCAATGGTTTGGGCTTCGATAGTATCGATGCCATTTTCGGGCCAGGGACGGGTTGTTCTCAGCAAAACAGTCGCAATCCCAAGTGTATCGGTTACTGCCGATCCCTCGATTACTCCCCCAGATGACCGGAAACGGAGAACTGTTCCCGGTGTGACCGGATTCGAGAATCGGTCTCCCAGTGTCACTGAAATCAAGGTCGTATCGGTCGGTGTTCCCTCGATACCAGTAGTGACGCAACGGTTTGGCTGGATTGTAAAGTGCGATTCATCAGGCGGCCCACCGCGGATTGCAATAGCGATGGCTCGCCCGCCAATTCTCTCCCCAACCCGCCCTGATACTTCAACTGCCCCTGCGAAATATCCAGAATGCAACGTGACCGACACTTGGCCATGCGCGTCGGTAAGTACAGAATCGGGTGAAAGAGTAGCGATGGAGTCCGTTGACGACGAATCGGGATCGATCACTTTTACGGGACCATCAAGCAAGAATCTTACGAATGTGCTATGGAGCGAATCGACTGCCACGCCTCGATCATCGCGGACTTCAAATATCAAGTTTGCAGTTTCCGGTTGACCTGCCCCCTTAACACCTATTGACTGGCGATTGGCTCCGATAAAGACCACGTTCGACGGATCGCCTGATTCAAAAACGACGGTCGTAATGGCATCCACCTCCCCAGCAGTGGCTCTCACTATCGCCGTACCAGTCCTTGTTCCCGCAGTTAAAAGAGCCGAAGCAACTCCTTCCTCATTCGTCTCACTGAAGATATCTATAGACCCCAGAGTAGTAAAAAATAGAACCGGCGTCCCGGGCAGTACCAGATTGTCGAAACGGTCATAAACGGTAGCGGTGATCGTAGTGTTATCAGTGCTGTCAGCTCGAAGATGATCTCTATCTGCGACTACTTCCAGGTGGTCGGGCGTACCGGATCGCAGTCGAAGAGTGATCTGGTCGGAGATATTTCCGGACTCGATGCGAACCGTATCTATCCCGGAAACTCTCCCGGCACGGTAGGTCGCGGTAGCAGTTCCCCCTGCAGTGAACCGTGGGGTTTGGACGATGCCGAGTGTCGAGGATAGTCTTACCTGAGTCATATCCGCCACAGGGCGTCCATCAGCGTCGATCAAATTTATCGTCAGTTGCGCAGTTGATTGACCGTCAGCCACCAGCGAGAGCGAATCGAATCCGGCTTCCATTCTCTCTGGTTCACCACCCTGCAACGCACCGGGAAGAATAACTCGAGATGAATCGTGGACATTCTCGCCTGAGACAGCGTGTATCCAGACCACCTCGCCTGCCACATCATTGCTGTAGGTAAGCCAGATCCCGGTAGGATAATCGATGGGAGCCACCGGCGTCGAAACTACGCCTCCCGCTGTTCTTCCCTCTCCAGTGATGCTGGCAAGAGTATCCGGACTCAGGCTAAACCGCACAATAGTACCGTCTTCGACCGGATTACCGAACCTGTCGCTCACTGTTGCCGATACCGGAAAGGCGGTAAAACCTCCTGCGGGGATGTGAATAGTCGAGATATCTGGTCGGACTCGAAGGCGGGCGGCAGGTCCCGACCTTACGGTCAGCTCACCACCCGATGCAAGAAGCCTTCCTTCGAACCAGACTTGGAACCGTACCGTTCCGGGAGTGTCCCCCGAATGTACATTAGCCGTGACAATGCCTTCAGACGTCCTTACAACGATTGTATCGAGATCGTTCTGAAATCTGGTTCCGCGGCTTGGCGCAATCTTAAGGACTATCAGATTGTTATCAGCAACAATTTGCCCGGTGGCATCCCTGATGAGTGCGGTAAGAACTGCACTCTCGTCACGACCAACACCTGCAACCGATACTGTTATTGGGTCTATCGTCAGTTCAGCGGTACGAGGCACGGAGGCTTGGCAGGACACTGTGAGCGTCGCGGTAAGTGTGTCGCCGTAATCAGCGGAAATCAGGACATCACCCGCAACGTTTGGAGCTGTGAAAGTGACAACCGCAATGCCATCCGCGTCAGTCTCGTTCGATTCAATTATCCTGCCTCGATTAGAACTGTAGGCAATCCGTCGACTCGAGAGAGGCGTGTGGCGGATTGATTCGAACAAAGTTGCCGAAATCTGAGACTCCGCACGTCCGTTAGCGCTTAGGTGGTCGGGATTGGCCTCAAGCAAAAGTGTTAATCCAACGATTCTGACTGATATCTGAGCGGCGGCTCCACCAGTCGCAACGCCAGTTATTTGGACTATAGAATCGGAACTAAAGGCAAATGATCGGTAGATCGCCTCGGCTGAACCATCTTCATCGGTGACAACATTACTTGGGATAATCTGTCCACCGCCTGGAGTTCCAAGAGTTATTCTGACATTTGGGGCTGGGTTGTTTGCGCCATCGACAAGCCTTAGCCGAATAAGGGTAGTATCGGTTCCATCAGCAAGAATCCTCGCTCGACCAGCTGAAAAAGAAAGACTGCCAACCGTCGGAATAAATGCAACCCGACGCTGTGCAGACAGACTGCGCCCGAAATCGGCGGTGACCGTCGCTGTTCCCGGTTGAA
Organism: uncultured Caldithrix sp.; assembly: GCA_964355675.1. Taxonomy (GTDB): domain Bacteria; phylum Electryoneota; class AABM5-125-24; order Hatepunaeales; family Hatepunaeaceae; genus CAMBDS01. Next base: position 30,495 of record CAYHEC010000019.1, on the reverse strand, counting down.
CTGCGGCTCTAAGAGCAACAGTTGTCTGGCCGTTTTCATCTAAATTTGAGAGGGCAGGAATGACGCCTGCATCCGTACGGAACGAGACTGACCGGCCGGTAACAGGGTTGCCTCGGACTGTTTCACGAACTTGAGCTGTTATGCGTGACTCCGCCACCCCATTCGCCGGGATGGTATCTTGATTGGCAGAGAGCGTGATAGTCACGCCGCGCATCGAGAGCCTCGCTGTATCGGCAAGGGCTCCGGCAGACGCTCGAATTCTGGCACTCAGATCGGTTTGAGAGGCCGTACTACGCCAAGAGATCGAGGTAAGTCCATTATTGTCGGTAACGGCGCTGTCATTGGATAGCGTTCCGAGTGTATCGATAAGCGTAAAAAATACTGCAACTCCTTCGACGGGTCGCCTCAACGTATCGACTAATAGGACTGTTGCCAAGCCTGAATCAACCCCATCCGCTAATAGTGACTGGCGTTCAAGGCTCAAATCAAGGTAGGAATATCTGCCGGCAAATGCGACTTGAGCTGTGTCGGCAAGCCGATTGCCATATTCGGCAACGACAGTCGCAATCGCGGGGTGAGCGTCGCTTCGTAGGCTGACTGATGCCTCGCCATTTTGATCAGTCAATCGGAAAGGGGTAATTATTCCGGCGCTGGTCATAAAACGGATGGTGTCGTTAGTGATGGGATGCCCGGTATAAGTTTCACGCAACCGAGCCGTGAGCGTCGAAACCGATCTCCCATCCCCGGCGATTAGTACAGGTGACGCTTCAAGGTCGAGTGTTACCCCGCGCAAATCGATGGCAACCGTTTCAGTAAACCTTCCGCCCCGGATCGACGCAGTCACAAGTAAGCGTCCATTATTAGAGGAACCAAATCCTCGAGCGGTCGCCCTGAATTCGCCATCGTCATTGGTAATTCCGACATTGGGTGAGACCGTTCCCGCACCCTCAAAATTAAAGGAAACTTGCTCGTGAGACGCTCCCTCACCCCATGAGTCGGTCACTCTGGCAATCAGTAACGCTCTTTGCGAGCCGTTCGCCAGAATCAATTGCGGGCTCACAGTTAGTTCGAGCGCGGCAACCTTGTCCACGAGTCTGATTGTATCAGAAGCGTTGAGGGTATTGCCATAAACCGCCCGCACGGTTGCCAGACCAATCGTTGCAGAGGCAGTATATGTTGCCACAGCCTGACCGCTCTGGTCGAGATTTGCCGTGGCGGAAATACCGCCGAGATCGGTCGAGAATGCCACCCTACCGCTTGTAACCGCGTTACCGTTTGACGTTTCGACTATTCGCGCCGTTACACTTGCGGTGGCGACTCCATTTGCGGCGAGACTGTCACGGTCAGAGAGAAGAGTAAACGTCACTCCTCGAAGTCTTACATAAAGTGTATCGCGGTGGTTTCCGCTCGACGTCGAAGCCACAACTCTCAGCGAATCATCTTCAGAAAGAGCCGTCCCGAAGACTTTTACCGTCGCTGACCCACTGCCATCAGTTAGAACCCGGCGCGAGGAGATTCTACCTCTGTCGATATTGAGATCGATCCTGACGCCGGATGCCCCACGTCCCAGCCCGTCAGTTGCTGTAACCGTCACCGAAGTACTATCCAAACCGTCAGCTCGGATCGATTCAGGGCTGGAAGTTATTTCGATATGATCTATCAAAGAAGCAAATATCACAAGGCCGGAGTCTGAGATTACCGGACCGAATGCGGCGGTTATTCTGGCGGTGTCAGCCACATCAGCCGCTGTCAATATTGCAAGAGCAACTCCATCGTTTCCGGTCTGAGCGGACGGTGTTATGGAACCGCGTGTTGTGACAAAATCAATCCGGCGGCCAGCAACCGCCGCGCCATCGGCGGTCGAAAGCCGGGCTCTAATTTCCATTTGAGAATTACCATCGGCAAGCAACCTCGCGTCAGGTACTGTCAATCTCAGACGAGCGCCTCTTAGCAATAACCGCCATAAACCGTCGGCTCCGCCGCCACTGGCGGTAAGTACGGCTTGAACATCACGGTCAGAAGCAGATGAAGTGTAGATCGCCGACGCCGTTCCGTCGCCCAATGTTTGAGCTTCTTGAGGACGAATTTGTCCATCTTCGGTGGCGAAAGCAATTCGCACACCACTGGTGGCAGGATTACCATTGGCGTCGGTAACCAGTGCGAGCAGAGAAGACTCCTCAGCGCCATTGGCAAGGAGCGTATCGGCGGCAGTAGATAGTCTGATCGCCACAGGGTTTCCTGGCGTCAACCGCAGGTTTCGTTGGATGAAACGCGCTGGCGCTTCGGTGAGCGCCGCCTTAAACGTGACAACTCCAGCAACCGGTCCAACCGGCCATTCAGCTTCTACCGTACCATCCTCGCCTGTAAACGCTTCACTCAATACGTGGCTACCCATCAGTCCCAGTCTGACTCCGGCAATGGAAAAGCGATCCACGACTCCACCCACATCGCCGCCGATGATTTCAAGACGATTGACTCCATCGAGGAGCCGATCGGTTGGTAGTGATAGGGTGTAATCACCCCAAAGATCGGCTTGTGGGAGCGCCACCTGGTCGAGGAGCGTTCTGTTAAGAAGAATTTGAGTCTGAACGCTTTCGACGCCGCGTAATTGCGCGAGAAGTCTTAGCGAAGTAATTGCTTCCCTGTCATCGACGCGGAAGGTATTTTCGTAGCGGGTGACTTGGATGTTTTCTGAGGGATCGACCAATGCCCAGAGGGCTCCCTCCAGAGTAAACTTTACACCAATTCCATTAGAAGGAGCTCCATCCTCATCGACGACTCGCCCAGACAGGTGGATGCGCTCGTCAGATCCGGCGGTTGCCTGCAAAGTATCAAGTTGGAAATTAAGATTCTGCCTCGCTGGATCAGGGGTAAATTCCAACGTATCCGATGCCAATATCAGATTTCCATACGTGACTCTGACCACGCAGTTTCCCGGCACGACTCCTACCGTAAGGCTATCGGTAAACGTACCATCATTCCGGGTTACGCCCTCGGCAATTATGGCTCCTCGGGTAGCTCCAATTCGCAGTCGAGCGGTCGCGATTGCCGAACCGGTTGTCGTTTCCGTCAACTGAATATTAATGCCAGCCCGGCTTCTCCCGTCGGCACGAATCGAATTTATAGAGGCTCGCAGAGTTAAGGTCACGCCGCGCGTCTCAACTGTAACCGTGTCGTGCACGTCATAAATGCGTGGCAAGGCGGGAATCGAAGGAATAATTGATTCACCTGAATGGCTCGGGGCATCCCCACTCAGGGGGACTGTCTTTAAGGTAAAAGCATCCTGCGACAATTTCGGTTGTGGATTTTGAAGCCACGCCGGAATGCCGTTCAAGGCGCGGGATGGGCTTGGTCTAGATAATTGCGGCACAATGTCACGGGGTTGTGGTGCGAGGGCAACAATTCCTTCGATCGCGCTAACGATAATTTCAGAGTGACTGTCGTTGTTATCGGCAGATGACTGAAATTGTACTCGAGCCAATCCGGTCGAGTCGGTGAGGGCTACCGCCGGTGTAAGCGTTCCGGAGTTCGTTCTAAAGCTGACCCAGACGCGCGGAGCAGGCTGACCAAGTATATTGGAAACAATTGCAGTAACAATCGTTGTATCGACGCCGTTGGCAAGTATGGAGCGACGGGCAACTCTAGTAACAACACTGTGAACCGGTTCGACCAATACCATTCGCGCCGTATCAGGCTTCAGCCCTCCCAGTTGCCCGATGGCTAATGCAGTTCCGGGCTCACTGCCCACCCTGAAAGTCGTTCTCGCCACGCCTTCAGCATTGAGTATCGCAAAAGGCTGGACAACTCCACCTGTCGCCGAGAACCAAACAGTATCTCCCAATATCGGACGATGAGTCGCTGATTCGAATGCCTCAAAAGTAATTGTAACCGGTTGACTACTGCCGCTCGAAAGACTATCTGGATCCGCTCCAATCGAGCGCGAAATTGCCCGGACTCTAATCCTGATTTCTTCTGATATTGCTCCCGCTACCGCGATAACCCGGAATGCACTGTCTAATTCAAAGGCCGGCGATACAATGACATAAGAGGCCAAGCCATCGGCATTGGTTACCTTGCTAACGAATTCACCTGGCAAATGATCAGAACTGAAAGTAATTTCGATATTGGGAACGGAATTGCCAAGCGGATCAAAGAGCTGGGCGGTGATGGAGGATGAATCTATTCCCCCGGATCTGATCGATAAACGGTCGGCACGGAGCATTAACCGCCCAATTAACGGCAACAATTCGATGGTTGCATCCGTGCGAAATACTGATCCATATCTTGCCGTAACGACTGCGGTTCCGACTTGATCCCCAGCAGTGAAGTTGGCGTGAGCGATTCCTTCATCATCAAGAATTGCCGAACCGGGAACCGACCCAAATGTTGTACCAAACCTGACGGTATCCCCGATTACCGGATTACCGGATGTTGTCTCAAAAACATGAGCGCTCAGGGCACTTAGAGAGCCAGTTCTCGCTACCAACGAGTCAGGATTCACTGATAGACTCAGTTGGACTCCTCGAGCCAAAATCGAAACCTGCGATTCAACAGCAAGCGATTCGGGAGACCGCAGAGTGTCTTTTGATATAGGCTGTTGCGGGGTGTCCACACCCTGCAATGATGGAGGCTGAGTATTACGCTGTTGCGGGGTGTCCACACCCCGCAACAGAACGTCCACACCCGGTGTCAATTGAGGCTGACCGTGGCCGGGCGCAATAGATCGCCTCGGCGTAGCAGGTTCAGATCGGGAAGCAAATGGTCCGACTGCGAGGTTTGCCGATCCTTGGGACAGTGTGAGGACACTCCGTCGCAATTCACTGAATAATTGGTTCGGCAATGATAAATCCTCACTGCCTGCGCTCTGGACGACCTCGCCGCGCACCGTCACCATCAGGTTATCACTACTGCCGGGGCTTGTAAGTCTGGTGACCGCTTTGCCATCGATATCGGTAACCACTCGCTGAGGGAAGACAAAACCGGTATCAGTCGTAAAAGAGACTTCGACATTAGGAGCGACTCTGCCCGTTCCACCAAAAACCTGCGCTGTAATCGTAGCGTTGTTCTTGCCGTTTGCGAGAAAACTCTGAACGTCGGAGCTTAGTACAATGCGACCAACGGTGGCGGCATAAATCACTTCAACGGAATCGGCAAGTAGTGGACCATAGCGCGCCACAACTCGGTCGGTCGCCCCGGGAAGAGTCGCCGAGGTAAGATTAACGCGGACCACTCCCGCGCCATCCGTAAACGCTTGAACTGGAATCGAGCCGAGCCGAGCTGAAAATGTCACCTGCGCATTGGGGACAGCTTGATTGTTTTCTTCCTTGATGAAGGCACGAATTTCGGAAGTTGATTGACCATCGCCAGGGATCAGGTCGGGGGTAGCCTCGACTGAAATATCCACTCCGCGATAGGTAATCGGAATTGAAGCTTCAGCATCCACTGACGCCGGTTCAACTCGATGCGACAAACCACTGACTCCCCGTCGGATTCTCGGCTGGAAACTTTTGATTGGAGCTATTGTGGAAACGTCCTCAATCGTCGCGGTAATAGTGGCAGTAATAGTCGTAGTTGAAGAAGATGATGTGATTACGACAGTCGCCCGCCCATCGATATCGGTCTGTCCGAAGGTTGTCCGCTGGCCGGTAAATGTGCCCGCAGTCGTTTCGAAACGAACTGGAATCCGGTTGAGAGGTCCACTACGTCCAATCAGAATAGCGGTGACGAGGGTGGTGTCGAATCCATTTGCCAGAATGGAGAGTTTTGCAAGCTGGAGCGTTATATCTGCCGATGAACCAGTAAGAGTAATGTAAACTGAGGCTGTTTCATTTTCGACCGATACTGTGACTGTATCTGTTCCAGGAGCGTCACCGGAAACATATCTTGCAGAGAATGCCCCGGCCTGATCGGTCGTATCGACGGCGTCGATCGTTCCCCGACGAGCTTGAAATGTTACTCGTTTGCCGATGTATGGTTCGTCATCCTGGTCAATAATCCAGCCACTGACAATACTTTCGCCACCGCCAGCCGCGATTCGGTTCGGATTGGCAGTAGGCCGGTCTATCCGCAAAGTTCGAGTCGGCGGACCGACCGGATTGAACGTGCCTTTCTCCTGACACTGCAACGATAATCCGGCCACGACGAGAATCATGAGAATGCGTAAAGGAAGAATGGTATTCTTCACCGAAAATTTCCTTAGGATTTTCAACGCTTTTTCAAAATCGCTGACATTTTGCCTTTGACCTTATTTGGGCCATCGGCAATGTCGTGTTCGACTTTTACCGGACCAAAATCCCGCGCGTACCAGACGAGTTTTCTTTTCTTGGCTTTCGATTTATCATCCGGATTCCACCAGACTGTTTCCACCAACAAGCAATCCTTATATCTGCCGAAGGGAAGGGTTACCCCCTCTCGACGAATGATCTTCTGACGTTGATTTACATGCCCGACCGAGGTTTTCTGTCCAGCAAAACCGAAAGTTGTCCAGCTGTAATTAGTCTCATAGTCACGCCCGACCTCCATCTGTGCGGGAAGGATATACCTGACCGGACTATATTTGAGCGAATCCTTGCCGGGATTGACTTTGTATAGACTTACTAATCCCACCCCATCCCATTTATAACAGCTTCTCACTTCGGATTTGTATTTTCCAGACGGGATTGTTTCAAGCGAGTAGGCAAAATCGCCGTCACGTTTCTCAATAATCATTTCACTCACCCATTCATCACCTTGTTCTTCGACCCAATTATAACTCCAAGCGGCGCCAGCGGGAATCGGAAAATAGGGACGGAGGTCAATTATTTCCGGTAACTTGGCCGCCAATCCGTCAGAAAATTCAGTTCCAATCATCGCGGATTTCTGGGAGGTGTCGGAGTTCATACCAAAGAGATCCTGCGGCTTTTCGAAGGGCGATTCGCCGTCATCTTCGACGATGCGAGGGGTGATGAAAATGGAAAGATCCGACCGTTCGATTGTCTCTATATTATGTCGGAACAGATACCCAATAAACGGGATTGAACCGAGCAACCAGATTCTCTTTTCGTTCTGAATTACCTTGTCCTTTAACAAACCTCCAATTATCGCGGTCTCGCCGTTTTTCACCTCAATTCGAGTATCGGCCGTTCGCGATGAAATCTGAGGTACACGTTGCCCTTGTGTACCAACCTGCCAGCCAATAATTTCGCTGACGACAGGTTTAATCTCGAGCATTACGCGATCATCATCGAGAATATGCGGCACTACTACCATTTCGATAGGTACATCAAGCGGCGTAAAATTACTTTGAATAACGCCAGTTGCGGGATCGCTGGTTCGTGATTCAATATATATCGTGGTCGTGATGGCAATAGTCGCGGGCTGATTATCGAGGGTCGCGATCCGTGGCTGTGAGAGAAGTTTGGCTCGCTGATTCTGCATCAGCATATCGAGAATCAGTTCGAAATGAGTTTGAGTCAGTGAGCCGAACGCAATCTCGCCACTGCTGACGCCGGTGGGATCAGCCTTTCCGAGGAGCCAATTTGTTTTCCCAGCATAAGCGCCCTGCATTTTCAGTAATTGCTGCCAGTTGATTCCAATTTGCTGATCCTTGGTTAGAATAGTCTCGACGAATTTGACGTCTATGGCTATTTGCCTGACTGGAATATCGATGTTCAGGATGAGGCTGGTAACCTGCTCGAGGTTTTTCATCTGATCGGTGACAAGCAAGACGTCTGATCTGGCGCGGGGTGCAACTTGGCCAGCCACAGCGCCAGTTTTAATCGCAGAAACCTCGTTACTGATCGAACGTGAAAATACCGATGTAAAACCCCAGGGGGAAAGCACGCGCGCAGAGTCTATTGCCGCCTTCATATCCCGTGCATCGGTGTTTTTTAATTTAAATAGTTTGCTTTCAAGCCCTATCCCTCGCCTTTTTTCGAGGGAATCGGGCCTGTTGACAAGCATGATATTGTCGTAAATCTGGTATTGAAATCCTTTCGCCCGTAAAATCGCATCGAGAGCGGCCTTCAGGGTAACCCCTGAAAAACGGAGAGAGACGTTCCCCATCGAGTCAGGACCGATGATCAGATTTAGATCATTCTGCCTTGCCAACAACCTGAGAATATCAGAGATCGGTGTATCGTAGAATTCGACAGACTCGACAACGTTATCGAGGGCATCTGATGAAGGTTTAACTTCCTCGGCGGCGCTGGCAATAGTGTTGGAAAACCCGATCAAAAGAATTACCAGTAAAGCCGCGAACACTGCCTTCCGGTGTCGCAGGGTGTCCCCACCCTGCGACCAATTGCAGATTGTCGGCTTCACGGCAGGATGAGCACACCCTGCCGCAGGGGATAAGCGGGTGGTAGTCCCGACATTTATCGGCACTACTGATTCTGATTTCACCGGCCTCCTCCCATTAATACGTAAGTTTGCCCACCCTTCGACAGCAGGACTCTGTCAGGCTCGATACGACTGACGGTCAACCCTTCGATAGCGTCACCAACCCGTACAATCTGTTTATTTATCAAGGCGTAACTATCTTCCCCTTTTCTGGAAATCCCATTGAGTGTTAAACCAGAAATAACTTGGACGTCGTCATAACTCCGTTTTTCTTGAACAAACGGATCGCGTCCCCAATTGTTAAAAACGACTGGCTCACGTTTGGGTCGATTATCTACGATCTCAGTTGCATCCACTTCTTCTTTAGATCCTTTTCCAGGCTTTGTTGGTTTTGCGGCTGGTTGTTTGGCTGTTTGTGCTGTCGGAGCGCCCGGTTTGGCACCCGCTACAGGTACTGCGGTAGCGATTTCAGGCGGATCCCGGTATATGAAGTAGTAAGGGTCCATGGCGATAAAAACCACTACCATCACACCGATGCCCGCGAGCATTAGCTTTTCAGTTTTCTTAAGCGCTGGCATGATTTATTCAGTACTCATAAATGCACATACAGAAATATTCGTAATTTAATGTCAAGCTCCGGGTATCTTTTGGGAATTGGTGATAATCCAACGTCGGCAACCGTGGCATTAAAAGGCAAATTTGCTACATCTTCAAGCATTTTGCCGAGATCGAGATACCGGCCTTGAAAATGACAACTGATTGGAAGTTGCATGGTATATCGGCCGCTGACATGCGCCCCGGCTTTCTCAAGCGCGTAAAGCTCAAATAATGACGGGCGCATCTCGATGAGTTCCAGATTATGTTGCTCGCCGAAGTGTAATATTTCTTTTGCAAGGCTAACGATATCGGTACGTGCTGGAAATCGGGTGTCCCACTTCGCTATCTGGTTGTTGATATCTTTAATCTGAAGCTCAAGCCTGGCAGTGTTAATCTTGTAATTTTGTTCAGCCTTCAGTGAATCCTCCTTACTGCTCATTTGCGCTTTGAAATCAGCAGTCTCGGAAACGACCGGCTCGTATAACATAAAATACCAACCGACGATCGCCAATAACAGGACTCCACCTGCCAACCCAATTTCCTCTTTTGGTCCAAGTTTATTTTTAAAAACCATTTCCTGCTCTTACATCCCGCACAGAATTCGGAATTTTATTCGTCCGTCATCTGTGGTTGACATAGAATCGACGGCAACATCTCTGAAATGTCCGGAATTTTCAAGATTAAAAACGAAATCGACGAGTTGCACATCGGTCATTGTACCTTGTGGATAAATCACACCTTCAACCTCGATAACTCTACCGAAGACTAGTCTTTTTACCGGAGGAGCTTGAGACTTCTCTTGATTTGCCGCGGAAAGCGGGTCGCCGAAGGATTTGGTGAAGGACCCCATTATCGATTCCATACTCAAACTCGCGGGTGCGTTTTTTTCTTCTTCTTCCGCCGCTTTCTCTTCATCAGTCTCGCTAAGAAATTTTGTCGCAAGTTTACTTAGATAGACATTTTCAGGTGTAAGATTAGAAAAGGCCTTCAAGTAGCGCGGGATTTCGGGCTCTCCGATACGAATCGAGTCGTAATCGGCTTGACGCCCCCGCAATTGCTGAACCAAATCTGCATATTGTGTGGAGGAAGCAATGAAATTTGCTCGCGACTGATCAAGATCGATTAGCTGTGCCTGAATCTTTTTTATCTCGGTCTCGATGTTATTGCGGGAGCCGAGCGCAAGAACGTAAGCTACTATCAAAAGTGCTACAACTCCCAGCGTTACCGGAGCGATCACACCTTGAGCCTTACGCAACTTCAGCATACCTTGAATCGATTTCGGTAACATATTAAGTTCTTTGCCGTCGTCAAGGGCAACCGATAATGCCGCCATGAAAATTGGTCCGCTCTCGGTAGCCTGCACCTCAAGAACTTCCGAAGCGCCTCCCGCCAATGTAAGCCGCGCCGTAGGTGTTCCCAATACAATATCGACGCCGGTGTTTTCTGAGATGAACTCCGGCAATCGCTTCATCAACGAACCTCCCCCGGCCATGATGATTTTCTTTATCTCACCGCCAGTTCGAGCCCGTCGGTAGAATTCGAGGGAGCGTTTAATCTCGGTTGAAATTCGCTCTGCAATGGGACGCATCTGAATCGCCGCTTTCATCACGCCTGCGTCGCGTTCAGACGGCAAACCTACGTCGATTTTATACTTTTCCGCCTGAACATCTGTCAACTCTTCCCCGTTCGGTCCAAGAGCTACTCCGGTTAAAGCACTCGTAAAGTCATCACCGCCAGTTGCCACGGTTCTCGATAGAACGACACGACTCTCTTCAACGATAGTGATAGTGGTATGACTCGCCCCAATTTCGACGACCACAACAGCACCTGCTCCGGCTTCGATCCCGGTATAATCCCTTACAAGAAACTTCGATGAAGCTGACGGAGCAGTAATAACAACTGGAACCGCATCGATATCAGCGAGCAATTTAATCGAGCTCTCGATTGCTCGTCTGTCAACTGCCAGAATTTCAATATCCTGTTTGCCCGTATTCTTGGAGTCAAACCCACGATAACTAATCTCACAGACATCCAGCGGAAAAGGAAGATCTTTTTTTATTTGGAACTTTATTGCATTTACTAACTCCTTGGCGGCTCCGCTTGGAACACTGACTGTTCGGGCTTGAGCGGATTTATCAGATATGACGAGATGGATATCCGCACCTTTAATTCTTGACGCCGTCAACATCTCACGCAGAAGTTTCCCCTGTAAAATCAACAATGTGTCTGGATTCTTGCGCATACTGACAGGGATTGAGTGAACTTCCAGGCCGGAAATTACGTAATTGTGCCCTTGTTTATTCAGTTCGACCAGCTTTATCGAAGAGACGCCGATATCCACAGAGATGATTCGTTTGCCAGATACAATCGCTTTCAAATGGGACGGAGATTTTCTTTTGGCTTCTTTCTCACTATGTAAAGGCTTTGGCGAAACTGGCCGCTCTGTCAGCACGGTCGGAACGTTGGGTGTGAATTTTGCTTTGATTTTGCGATAAACCCGTTGAGGCAAGGGCAAAAACGCGTCAGGAAGCATCATATCCGTGTGTCGTTCAGACGGAACCGATGGCGTAGGTTCGGTTGTCTGGGTCACTTTACTTCCAGAGGTCTCAGAAGGGGTGGATAACATCGACGAAACAGATGTCGGTGTTTTAACCGGCGAAGCCGTTGTTCCCGGTGCTGTTGGAGTGGTTGAAGACTTGGTAAGTACTTTGTCAAGCAATCCCATTCCGGGGCGCCGGGCTGGGGTCTGCTCATTTGTGGGAGCCGACGCAGTTGGAGGAAGAGGCGTCCCGTCGGGACGAGTAGCTCTTGCTCCAGCCTCTTTCTGGGGAGAGGATGGAGCTGGTTGAGCGGCTTGAGGTGGAGCGCCCGGCTTGGTACTCTCAGGCTTCGCCCCGTCAGCCGTTTTTGTACTGGCGTCTTTTCCGCCACGAATGATCTCAAGAAGACGATTTGTGGCGAGATCCCGCTGTCCTTCATCCGTTATAAGGCAACTCCGTGGCGACAATATGCTGAACTATCTCTTCATCGATCACTGCTCGCTCGGTCCGAAGCATTTCGATGATACAATTGTGGCAAATGTTCGTAACGCGTCGAGGATATCCTCGTGTGACGAAATAAATTTCCTTGATCGCCTCCTGAGTGAATATTTCTGTTTGACCGTCCCAACCGGCCTGAATAAGTCGAAAGTGAATCATTTTTTGAGTCTCTTCCTCATTCAAGGGATTCAGCATATAGCTCGTCGTGATTCGGTCTTCGAAGTTGGGATTTCGAGCCAATCTCGGAAGAAAGTCAAGCTGAGCAAATACAACAAGTTGCAGTAACTTAAATTCATTAGTTTCATAATTCAGCAAATTGCGAAGCGCTTCGATATATGTTGGCGTCAAGTTCTGCCCTTCGTCGATTACCATGACAACGATCTTTCCCTCCTGAACTCCCTTTTGGAAAAGAAATGTTTCTATAGCGTTTTTACATTCGAATACAGATCTGGCCTTTGATTTAATACGGAATAGATCGATAATATTTCTCATGAAGGCATATTCGGACGGGAAAATCGGATCGATGACCAAACCGAAATGATATTGGTCTCTTTCATCAAGAAAGCTCTGAAGTAACGCACGGCTGAGCGTCGTTTTACCGGTGCCGATCCTACCAAGCACGACGGATAGACCTCTCCTCAGACGGATCGCTATTTCAAGTCGGTTGAGACATTCAAGATGCTCGGACGACTTATACAAGAATTTCGGATTGGGTGAGGAAGAGAATGGTTCCTCGCGCAATCCGAGTAATTCATAGTACTCCATTACGCTTCCTTACAATGATTTCCTTGATTGGAACATTATTGCTGCGCAATTCGATAATTCTTTGCAAATCCATTAAAGTTGAGATGCCAAAAAGACGAAAACCGGAACGCTCCGCGCGTCCGGCTGCCTCAACCAAGCCAAGCTTCAAGTAGTAGTTGATCGTATGAATGGAGAGACCGGTTCGTGACGCGAGGTCTCCGATCAGAAGCACTTCCTTCATCCCCTTTTGCCCGTTTTAGATATTAAGGGATGGGGTTGCTCCATGGTTATGGAGCATCCCCAACGGTCACTCTATGGTCATAGAGTATAGTTCGTGCATAATATATAATGGGAAAACGAACCTGTCAAGGGCAAGAATAAAAATAATTCAAATTGTTGATGTAATCGTTGAGAAGAACGCGGTTAATTTGTGGTTGGAACAAGAGGAATGACTTGAAGACAGACGACTGCATTTCTTTGATTGCTTCCCTTCTACTCCTGCGTGTTCAACGGACGTCTTTGTCTGCCAGTATGTCGTGCCTGTATGTCAGAGGATGAGGAAAGTAGACCTCATTTTTACATTTAGTAAAATTTTATTAGTGGATGAGTTGCCGAAGAATAGATGGAACAGATTTAAGGTGGAAATATCTTGACTGGGAGAGTAAGTTTATATATCTTGGACAGTCTGATGCTAAGACACAATATCGGGGCGTGGCGCAGTCCGGTAGCGCACCTGCTTTGGGAGCAGGGGGTCGCTCGTTCAAATCGAGTCGCCCCGACTAAGGGAAGTAGTTAGTATAGCGGCATTTAAAAGCCTCGTTCGGAATTCTCCGAATGAGGCTTTTTCATTATTGGGAACAATATGGGAACGTTTGATGTTAAGGGAATGAATCAGATTCGGTTAGCTTTATAGTGGGTTTTCATCTTCTCAATGAAACGGTCAATCTCATGGGGAGTGAAAAAAACGTTACGCCTCATCATTACAGGATCGATTTTACCTTCCTTGACATACTTCATCAATGTATTTCGGTTCATTCGTAACATACTTGCGGTTTCTTCAAGCTTGTAAAGCTTAATGGAAACCTCTTTCGAGGTCTTATTCGACTTCAGCGGCTGACTCTGTTTTTGAATTGCACCACCCGATTTGGATGGCACGCGCTTCTCTTGAGTCTTCTCTTTCAACTTTTCCGGCCCAGAATCGAGAATCGAATGTTCGCCAACAGTACACGAACAAGCATCTTGTATTGATTGCTCTGTTTGAGTTCCTTGGCAGGTATTCTCAGCAGGAGTGATCTCATTGCCTTCAAGCCGACTGAGCTCGCTTGGTTCGAATCCAAAATTGGTGCGATATAGCATTGTATGTCGCGTCCTTGAACCCATGTCAACATTCGTCTATCTGGATTTGCGAAATGACCAAATTCCTTTCTTCAAGCTGCTGTAAATACTTGAAGACGGTTGTCCTTGCATATCCTGTCATAGTACCAATTCTGCTCTGGCTTGGACGAATTCCTTCACCATCAACGATGCCATGATAAGCCAAACAAATGAGGATCAATTTCTCTTGTGGGGTCAAATCCTTTCGTCGGAAAGCAGCATCGGTAGTTTTAAAGAGATAGGAATCGAGTATTCCAACTCCTTTCGCCAAGTCATAACTTGATCTGACCGATGCAAGCGCTTCTTCCTTTGTGTATTCCTGCCCATCAGCTTGTGGAACAATTCGTTGAAACTTCAGCAGAGTTTTCTCCGCATCAGATTTTGAAACTCCAGTGTCTCTCATCTTTCTTGCCAACTCAAATCCATTGACATTCCGATTGCCCATCTCAGTTGACTTCATTGATGACCTGAGCATCTCTTCCTCAAGATTTGGCGCAAGATCGTACTTCCGTCCTTGACGACGTGCTACTTTCTTCAATTCCCTGCCAAGCCATTCAGGTAACTCGGCGAAAGGACATTCGCCCGGTTCGATTTCCCACTCGTAGAGCCCACCATCCGGGTGAATACTTGGTGGTGCTACTACATAACCCCCTCTCCCCCTAATATCGATTCCACCGAAGGGCCAGTTATGGTTTTTCTTCCAAACGACATTAGGAACGAATTCTTCAGGATGACGAAAATAATAGTGACGCCCATTCATCGTTTTTACAGAAGGAGTGCGAGAAAATCCCTTTGTTTGCATTGTTGCTTCGCCCGCCGGGTTGTCGATGTCAACAACCACAATTCCCGAAATGGGGCCGGTTAGAATTGCGATATTCCTATCCTTTTCGCTCCACCACTTCTTCAGTTCGTCGAGTGTTGGCCGGGAGTGCTGAAAGCGTTTCCATCCGGCAAGAGCGGGAGGAGCCTTCATACGTGATGGTAACGGAATGACTGAAAACCCAAAGTTCAAATACTTTTCAGCCCATTCGAGTGTTGTTTTCTGTTGAATGTTGTTCGGTTCCATGGTCAAGATTCCTTTCTGTTTTGTTTCCGAGCCTATCCTGGCTGATATTTTGTTCGTCCAATTTTCTTCCAAATTATTCGATCCTGGTTTCGGCGAACGGTGCTTTCCCACCATTTCCCAAACCATCTTTCTGTCCACCAAGTATCTTGAGAACCAACGTCCTGCCACCAAGGGAGATATATGCGCTTCATATCGATAATCCGAACGAGGCTCTGAGGTCTCCAAGGCATCAGGATTGCCGAAAGATCCCGGTGAATTGTTTGACGGGAGACGCCGAAACGCTTTGCCAAACGAGTCTTTACACCGTAGAAGGGCGATCCGCTACAAAACGGATCTTTCATCATGAAAGCGATCATAGAATCTTGTCGTCTGATGGTTTCTGCCTGTTTCATTGCGTTCACACGCCTTCTGCCCCCGGCACGACGATAAGCCACTTCGGGCGAGACAGTTTTGAAAACAGTGTTACTCACAAATGGCCCTTTGAATGTTTTGTGCCACAATCTGTCTCAAGTGCCTCCCGCAATCCAATTGCGGCTGTCTTGAGAGCTTCCGAAATATCTTCTGCCAACTCTGGTGAGTTGAAAGTGATCCCTTGCTTTCCAGGCTTTAATTCACTACCCTCCCGGTAAAAGTTTCGCAGGTCGATGAATTTGTGTCCTTTGAACTCGTTAACTGAGAGCAGGGTGACGTTGCCGTCGGATCGCTCACGTTTGAAGATGACTTCCATTTGTCCTCCAAAAAAATGGGCAGTTCGATATGAACTGCCCAAAAGAAGAGGTATAAATCTATCAATACCAAATTTTACATCAAACTGTTAGTATTCCCTTACACTCGATTCGATTTCAAGTGCCAATCGCTCAGAGTGTTAGTCTATGGTTTAAGCACATTCACTAACACTCACGTCGATTTCTCTTAGCAATTAGTGAGAGTGTTAGTTTTGGGTGGTTTCTTATCAAGCCACCTGCCGAATCGAACCTGAAGCGCGATGAGACCTTCTTCATTCTCCTTGTAAATTTGGAAGTCGCTTGCGATGTTCATAAAACGTAAAATAAGCATCCAAGCTTTCGTTTCTTCGGCGTTCCATGCCAAGCCCTTCTGCTCTGGCGAACGTAGCTTGAATTGTTGTTGGAGAAGTCGTTGTCGTCCCTTTTCGAAGGGGGGTATCAATTGCTTATATAGATCGAATATATTCTGCATGATGATCGGTTCAAAAGGGAGTCGATCTTTTCTGAATTTTGACTCTACCTTAACCCTATAAAAGTCCATCCATTCACCAACCGTTAGCTCGTGATGGATCATGTACTTCACTAAAGCAATCACGGCCCATTGCCGCGTTCTTGCCAATCGTTCCATCTCCTGTGCATAAAATAAATGCCATGCTTCGGGGTTTGTTTGTATCTTCTCAATGACGCGACCAGACTCGTCATATATTCGACTTAGCGACCGCTTCGGCTTGAGATCGAATTTGAGAATTTCATTACATAGAGCCTTTGCCGCAGTCATAGCATTGATATGAAGATTACTTTTCCAGTCAATCTTGAGATCTTCCAAAGACTGAGCATTTGAAGTTTTGCGGATCACTTCGAGAGGATCAACATTAAGGAGTCTTGAATACAATTGCGACTTTTGCAGGTAGGAGCTAAAGAAAAACGGGAGAACCAAAATCTCGTCCCAATCTGCTTTTATCGATTCAAATGTTGACATATCGATTTCATAGCGAGTCTCTAATTCCAAACGAAACTTCTTCCAAGCTTCATGCCGGTTTTGAAGCATCCAGATGGTCGAGAGCAAATTCTGATGTCGAATAAATCGAGATTCGATCTCCTGACCAAGCTTTACTTCTTCCCATTCAATCGGCTTTCCTGATTTCTTCCGGGCCTCGAACTGTGGTTGCTTTTCTTTCCAAAGATCCGCGATTCGCTTCGTTTCATCGTAGATGATGTCCTGAAGCTTTTTTCCTTGTCCACTTTCGTCACCTTCACCTATGATCGACATCCACTTACCTGATGGATGAGTCCCAATAAACCATGACCAAGCCACATAGGGAACAAAAGGCATATTTTCCGTTTTACAGAAAAGATATTCCATAAGCCGCTGAACGACTTCCTTATAGTGTGGTTGATCCCAATTCTTGGATATTTCTCTTGCTCCTCTGACGATCTCTAAAACCATGTCGTCCGTATAAAGAATGCTCGAAGCCTTAATCATATCGTCAAGCGCCGATACCCACTGTGCTCTAAACTCTTTAAGCGTCAGCTCAGAGCTTCTTGCCTGTATCTCCGCTTTGTTCAGATTAAGTCTCCTTTCCAATTCTGAAATTTTGGATAGGCCAGCTTTATACAAGCGTAGCTTTACTGGATCGAACCCGTCCTGATGATCGAGCCGTTTTCGATTGCACTCTGAGCAAAGGACTATCAA
Organism: uncultured Caldithrix sp.; assembly: GCA_964355675.1. Lineage (GTDB taxonomy): Bacteria > Electryoneota > AABM5-125-24 > Hatepunaeales > Hatepunaeaceae > CAMBDS01. The sequence goes on along the minus strand of CAYHEC010000019.1, from coordinate 12,939 downwards.
GTTTTCCGGCTCGCCTTTTCCTCCATCAGCATGGTCGATGATATTGTAAATATCTTCACTCCGAGCACAACACACGGTGCAACGATGCTGGGCGTGGCTGAGGAGGTCGTCTCGGAACTCTGGAGGAATTGCCATTAAACTCTCCGAATCGGAGTTTTACCCGTAAATCCCCATGTTTTCCACATCTGGGCATAAGGACACATCCACCCATTTGAAAGGTGCTCCCAAGGTACGTCATCGCAGATAGTTCCGACTTGATTGTCTGCTTCGCGTGAACAAAATTCCTTCATATCGCAGCCGATTTGAGCATCTGATAAAAGGGTGAAGATGTTGGAATAGGCTGCTAAGAGTTGAATGTTCGCTCCAACTGCATTGATTGATTGTGCGTACTGGCCATCTCGAAACTTAATCAACGGCATGCCGAGTCGATTGGTAATAGCACTGAACTCTCTTCTCCCCTCATCGCGGCCCCAAGAAACGAGCCATGAAAGTAGCATTGGATTTGACTGTCTCAATAATCTTGCGCCTTCAAAGACCGAATTAAGCCATTCTCTTAGTTTTGCATTGTGACAGCCTCCAAATAAATCCGCGTATTGACGATAAGCGATTAGTGATCGATCAATATAGAAGTCCATTATTCTGTACCTCTTGCCTTGATACTCAATTCGACCGTCAAACGCATAATCGTAGATTTCCCGGTAGTCCTTTGGCAAGTGTCTATCCTCTCGCATTCGCTTCAAGGTTTCCACCAAGAAATGTCCTCCATTAAAATTGGCAAGTTGAGCGCAATCAGCAAGAGCGATTAACATGATACTGGAAGTGGGGAAATCAGGATATAGGTGTCTAACCACCTTGAATAGAGCATGGTATGGATAATGTGGTGCAACAGATCCGCCAGCCAATTCTTTCTCAATTAGATAGGCTTGACTCTCCCTTAAGGCACGTACACCAAAATCAAAGCTCCGATTATCTATTGCGTTCTCAATCCATACTTGCTGGCAAGTTTCAAACCCTTTAATAACACCATTCTCCTTCTCATCGATACCAGATATGCTAAGTCGTTCTATGTCTTTAGTATGTCCGTAGTAAAGGTTTTCTAAGTCTCGATTGACAAACGCCATGTCCTCTTCTGGGAGTTCGAGAGGCACCTTAATAGTCTTCGATTTTTGTGCTTGAATTGCGTGGTAATAGGTTTTGAGCATATCTCCTGTATGAATGCACTTCATCACACCATAAGAAGTAGTAATGTCTTGCAGGAAATGGACGTACTCATGTATCAATGTCGCTTTCCCTAAGTCGGACATATTATTCAAGTCCACTACCTCTCGATCCGTATTAAGTTCCATCAAGAAAAATGTGGGGAGATAGCATCCAAGCTGTTCCCATTCATTTGAATTCATTATCTTCTCCCGATTTGTCGCTCATATTCAACCTCCCCGCCACCTTCTGGAACTGTTCCAATGCCTCAGCCAACTCATCCACTATCTCAGCAGCCAAAACGCCCGGCTCTGGCAGTGAGTCGGTGTCGGTAAGGCTCTTATCCTTGATCCAGAAGAGATCGAGGCTGAGCTTATCCCGCTTCAGCAGATCGGCGTAATCATAGCAACGCCAACGGCCTTCGGGATTCTCCTCGCTCCAAGTTGACGCTCGCTCATGTACCCGGCCCGCCTTAAAGCACTCGACAAACTCATCGAAGTCGGAGCGCTGAATTGGTGATTGTTTCAGCGTGAAATGCAGATTTGTGCGAAGGTCATAAACCCATAGCTTGCTCGTCCAAGGCTCTGGACGCCCTTCCTTCTTATCGAAAAAGATCACGTTCGCCTTGACTCCCGGCGAGTACCAGATCCCGGTCGGAAGCCTTATCAGCGTGTGGACATTGCACTTTTGCAGCAGGTTCCGGCGGACTTTCTCGCCCGCACCACCTTCAAACAGCACATTATCAGGAACCACGACGGCAGCCCGTCCGTCTATGTTCAGAAGCGTGAAGATATGCTGGACGAAGTTTAACTGCTTGTTGCTGGTGGACGCCCAAAAGTCATCTCGAACGATAATCCGGTCTTCTTTCTCTGCCTCACCTTCCTCATTTACAAACGTTACACTGCTTTTCTTCCCGAAAGGCGGATTAGTCAACACCATCGAAAAGGTCGTTGGCCAAGTCGCTGCAAGACTATCAACGCCTGAATGCACCACCACCCGCTCACCGCCAATTCCATGCAGATGGAGGTTCATTGCACAAATACGGCCAAGCGTCGAGGTCAACTCCATTGCCTCAACCAAGTCCTCTTTCATCGCTTTCTTCTCGTCCCGGTCAAGCCCTTTCTCGAAGCGGTTGAGGACATAGTTATAAGCATGGAAGAGAAACCCCCCCGTCCCGGCAGCCGGGTCACAGATGCGGTCGGTCGGAGTCGGTTGCATCACGTCGCAAACCGCCTGAATGACGGCCCTTGTAGTGAAATACTGCCCCGCTCCTTTGGTCGATTCAGCGGCAGAACGAACCAGCAACTCCTCATAGACCGTCCCTTTCACGTCAGCCGGTAGGTCGCTCCAAGTCTCTTTGCCAATCAGATTGACGATCAACTGTTTCAGCGTCGATGGGTTATTGATCTCAAGCCTCGCCCGGCGGAAGATGACGCCAAGCATCCCTCTCATTTCCCCCAACTCCTCAAGGACGTGCCGGTAATGTAGCTCAAGCTCCACGCCTTGAAGCTTCACAAGCGAACTCCACCCAAGCTCAGGCGGAACGATGGGCTTTTGATTGCGGGGCGGTTCGGTCAGTGCATGAGCCATTTTGAGGAACAGGAGGTACGTGAGCTGCTCAACGTACTGCATATAGCTGAGGCCGTCGTTACGTAGCAACGTAGCATAGCTCCAGGCGCGGTTGCCGATTTGGGATGAGTCCATCATTGCTTACGGGGTTTCTTTGTCTTTGATGATTGGTTGGCAGCAGTCTCGCCCATATCACGCTTGGATTCAAGCTGTTTGGCGGATGTTTTCAGGTCTTCCAGATACTTCGCATCGGCCTCTTGCTCGGCGTCAAGCCTTCTGCGCTCTGCGAATGAATCGTATTGTTCGTTGGCCCAAATGTGCGCCGCTTCCCGGCTTATCGAACCAGCTCCTTCCAGTACAGGCAGTTCCGTATCACGCAGGAACTTATCGAGGAACGTTTCCCAGTCGTGCAAATGAATGTCGCTTCGTCGCTGTGAGCGAAATTCAGCTTGATCGAGGAACATAACGGTAATGCGGTTGAGAGTGTCAATCTCCGGTGCGCTGAGGTAATTCTTAGCAGTTCCAACATCGACCTTAAGAACCCGTCCACCCTTCCATGAAGTTAGTCCCATATTGTCCAAGGCCGAGTCGGCACGACGCCGAACGATCTCCGGCGCTGTCAAGCCGGTGGCGGCAAAGTGCATTTTGTTCTGCATGATTGCGAAGAAAGTCTGCGTCGCTTGATCCTCTTCACCGTAGTCAACCGCCAGCGTGAATATCTCCCGGATACGCTGATAGACTCGCGCTTCACTGGCTCGTATCTCCCGAATGCGGGCGAGCAGTTCGTCGAAGTGATCGGCGAAGCGGTCTCTTCCCTTTAGACGTTCATCGTCGAGGGTGAAGCCTTTGACGATGTATTCACGCAGCCGCTCGGTTGCCCATTGTCGGAAACGAGTGGCAATAGAAGATTTCACTCGATAGCCGACCGCGATTATCATTTCCAGATTGTAGTAATCGAGAAGCCGCGAAACCTCCCGGCTACCCTCAATTTGAACTGTCAAGTTTTTCTTGACAGTTGCCTCTGGTTGTAATTCCCCTTCGGCGTAAATGTTCTGAATGTGCAGACTGATGTTCTGCTTGGATGAATCATACAGTTCTGCCATTGAGTTCAGCGTGAGCCAGACCGTCTCATCCTCCAAGCGGACGATAATGCGGCTCCTGCCGTCTTCGGTCTGATAGAGGGTTAAAGAGCTTTCTGTCGGATTAGTCTCTTTATTCATAAAGCTTTGGGTTTCTTCGTCTTTGGAGTTCTTTTTGCCGAAAGAGTTTCACGAGCGAGTTGATCCCGTTCCTTGGCGATCCGCTTCAGAAGTTCGGATGCAGGCTCATCGTTAGGGTCTTGGGGAACGAGCTTGCCGGAAAAGGCGTGTCGGAGAATGGATTGGCGGAGGGCTTTGGATGACACGAGCTGGTCGTCGATTTCCTCGCCTAAGTGATCGATTGTAGAAATCTGAGAGTCTACAAAATCATTAATTACCTGCTGTTCAAGAAGAGGAGGCAACTTCACCCTGAGGGGGACAATATCTGGGTGATTGAGTTGAGGCACATTGGAACCGTCACTTAACGATGCAAGATCCAATCCTTGAAACCATAGCCATACATAATCCATCAATTCATTTGGGGGTATGATTACCATCAAATTCAAATCGCAGCCCGCAGCAAAAGCAAGGCGACGCTTTTTATTGGTTGCTATCGCCCCTCCTCTTTTTGGAAAAATGATCGAGCCTGAAGGGTATGTATTTAAATGAAGTTGAGTAGCACGGGCTGAATTTAATCGCAAGCCGTGATTAATCATCCAAGTCTCATTTCCTTGTGCATTCATATCCCCTACTCGGAACCAGACTATTGATCCGGTTTTGTCGGGCGCAGTCGGCATTCCCTTTGGAGTTTGACCACTCGTAACTAGATTGAGTTGCCCCACCGTCGCCCAGCACCACCCCACCGGCAATTCAGGCAAATTCGACGTGTCCGGCTTAGCAGGCTCCTTATACTTGGACTTCCATCCTTGGGGAGGTTCCTGTCCCTTCTGCTTGAATTTGCGGAGTTGCTCCTCTTCCCAATGCTTGCGGCGTTCGACGAGAATGCGCTTCAATAGCTCTGAAGCCGGTTCGACGTTCGGATGCTGCTCTCTCCACTCAGCGGTGAGGTTCCCCTCGACCGCCGCTTTGAGCAGCGACGCCCGGTAAAGCTTCAACTTGGCTCGCGCCCGCTCTAATGCCGCGACTCCGGCATCAAGGTCGGAGAAGAGTTCGTCAAGGGCGTCGGCGATGCGGGTTTGCTCGGAAGAAGGAGCCAAAGGCAGGTTAATGTCTCGAACTATCTCCTGACTGATATTTGGTTGAGCACCCCCTTTTCCAATCTCAATTAGGTTTGATCTGATGAAGCGAAGGTACCAAAAGAGAAATCGGGCGTCAATTTGATCAGGTAAAAAAATACCGCAGATAGCCTGATTGGTTGCGGCTGCTATGCCTAAAATTCCGACTTTACCAATCGTTGCACCGTATAGGGCTATGCACAGAGTCCGAATGGGAAATACTTTGGCGCTTGATAGATACAACGCTGATTCACTTATGCACTCTTGACTTTCATATACGACCCGATCACACAACTCCCCCGACTTCAGCCAAGGGATAGTACCTTTATAAAATTCTGGATTGCCTCGATAAGGAGTTCCGCCGCTTGACGTGCTAAAATGGTGACCCAACTTCACTACAAGCCAGCTTGATGGTAGGTCGATTTGAAGCAACTCGCTCACGCCGCCAACCTTTCATTCAACTCGGCCATCAGCACCGGAAGTTCTTTACCAAAGATTGCATGAGCACGTCCCAGCCCCCCTTGTTGTAAGAACCATCCACTCTCAAAGTCTTCCTGTTCGATTGTCAGGCTCGAAGCAATATGGTCAACTATTCTATCAAGCCACTCCCTTTGTTCGGCAGTGAAATCAGTATTTGCTGCGCGTTGATTCAGCAATACTTGATAGCGCTCCCGTACCGATTCAATCCTTGGGATCAATGCCTCATCCGGGGTTATCGCATGGCGAACAAGGGCAACCAGATCGGGGAGGAGCCTTCCGCCCGTTCCCTTCACGTTATCTCCTTCGACAGCTTGAAACGCTCGCCAAAGTTGAGTTGGAGTAGCGTTGAACGGAGGACGGGTTAGCGCTTCCTTCAGTTGCTTCAGGTCTTTGAGTGACAACTTGAGTGGCTTTACTCCAGAGTAGATTGCCTGGAGCGCGGTAAGTTCGTCTTTGTGGTCTTCAATCCACTTCTTAAAGTCATCGACCTTTTCCTTCGCCTTCACAACCGCAGAGGCGTCAAACCCGGCATAGAGCACCTCGTCAATGGTGTGCCGGTCGATAACCTGTTCATTTTGTTGCTTGATTTCGAGGATCCGACGACGGAAGGCAGGCTTGAGGAACGGTGTAACTGCCTCTTGAGCGAGCTTCTCAGCGGCTTTCTTAACTTGTGACTCAGTTGGTTCACCTTCGACGTCGGGCAGCTTTTTCGCTGCTTCAATCTGAATGTCAGGATCGCAAGCATCGAGCAAGTTATGGGCGAGAGTGGAGAAGGATTTTCCGCCTGCTAATTCCTTCAGTTCGTTCAGTTGATCGGACCTGAAGTCACGCTGAAGCCGGGCAAGCCTGCTGGCAAGTGTTGTGAGGGCGTCTGGATCGAGACCGCCTTGGGAAACATAAGTGAGAAGGCTTTCCAAGCTTGCAGATGGTTGCCTATTCAAGGTGCTGGAGTCTGTCTTGTCCTTCTCGCACACCCCAACAGCATCCACGATGATGAAACGATCCTTGACCTTGGCGCTCGGCGAGACGCTCCTCAGCTTATCAGGCGCGATAACCCGGACACCGCGTCCTTTCATCTGTTCAAAGAACCCGGCTGATTTGACGTTGCGCATGAAGAAGACGCATTCGATAGGCTTAACGTCGGTTCCGGTCGAAATCATATCGACAGTGACAGCTATCCGGGGATAAAAGCTATTACGGAAGTTAGAGAGTATTTCATCGGGCGAGAGGCTTGAGGTCTTCACCCATTCGGTTGACTCGGACTCCGTTCCATCATCGTTCTGAACCTTACGGGTGACTTTGGTGAAGCCTGTTCTATAGGTAATCTTCTGGCAGAAGTCATTGCCCTGGTGAAAAACCTCGCGGGCTATTCTTACTATGTCATCAGCATGGGAATCGTCTTTGGCAAATACGAGAGTCTTAGGCACTTCCTCTCTGCCGGGGAAAGCTTCAGGGATCGTCTTATCTCTGAATTGTTCGAGGATAGTGCGAATTTGACTTTCAGAAACAGCGTCCCGGTCGAGTTGGTTGCCGGTATAGGTCAAATCCTGGCTGAGATACTCCAATCGTTCCCGGCGAGTCAGCTTGTGGCGTTTTTCGACATAGACCCCGCCATCGCCTGAAACGATGGTTGCTCCGTTCTCGGTGATCTCAGTCCGTATTCGATAGACATCGAAGTCAACGTTGACTCCATCTGCAACGGCTTCATCGTGACCATATTGCATCACAAGATTTTGATTAAAGAAGCCGATTGTCTTTCCGGCAGGAGTTGCAGTTAGCCCGACAAGGAAGGCGTCGAAATAGAGCAGGACTTGACTCCAAAGCTCGTAGATGGATCGGTGACACTCATCGACGATGATGACATCGAAGAATTCCGGTGGGATAGCAGCGTTATAGACGACTTCTGGAGGCGATCCTTGCCAGGGACGAGCAGAATCGAAGGCGGAATCCTCTTCGTTTCCAGCATCAAACTCCTCGTCTCCTTTCAGCATGGAGAAGAGACGCTGAATCGTGGTGATAACAACGTTTGAGGCGATATTGATGGTGTTTGATTTGAGTCGCTGAAGGATGTAAAGCTCAGGGAACTTGCGTTGATCGTCGGGCGGTTCAAAGTTGGTGAACTCACCTTCGGTCTGCTCACCGAGTTGTTTTCGATCCACGAGATAAAGGATCTTCTTTGCACCAGCATGTTTCAGCAAGCGATAGACGACATTGACGGCGGTAAAGGTTTTTCCTGAACCGGTTGCCATCTGAATGAGCGCCCTCTGGTCGGCTCTTGCAAAGGATGCTTCAAGATTGGTAATGGCTCTCGTCTGCGCACTCCAGAGGCGGGTCTCATCAAGTATCGGAAGAATTTTGAGCATTCCCCGGAGTTGCATGGGTTGCGAAACCCACTCCAGAAGAGACTCCGGGCGTGGGAAATTGAATAGTTCCCGGCTGCGCGGCGTCGGATCAAGCCCATTGGTGAAGTATGTCTTCGAGCCGTTCGACTCGAAGATGAACGGGAGAGGTCGGTGATAGGCGGGCAGGTTGTCAGGCAGACCGGCTGCGTACTTTGCCGATTGTGCCTCGACGCCTGAAAGAGTACCCTCGGCTTTGGCTTCGATAGCGCCGATTGCCTTGCGGTCAATATAGAGCAGATAATCAGCTTCACCGAATCCCGGCTTCATGCTGAATTCACGCACAGCAATGCCAAGCCCAGCCGTAAGGTCAAGCTCCTTAAAGTCTTGGACAATCCAGCCAGCAGCACTCAGATTCGCATCGATCTGCTCGCGGGCGATTTCCTCTGGAGTCCTGCTCATATTCCGACTCAAAATTATTCAAGATCCTTGAATATACCTGATTCATTTTTACGTGTCAATCATTGAAACTTATTTCGGCTCTTGACAAGAGAGTATTCACACCTTATCTTAATGCAAGATAAGTAACCTTATCCTGCATTAACCAAAAATATTGGAGTCAACATTGAATTCAGACGCCTCACTCACAATCGCTTCCCTGGCTCAACATCAATCCCTTCGACAGGCAGATAACGATCACCATTTGATCAACCTCTGGCTTCATGGTCGGAGTCACCACACTCAGCGAGCCTATCGAGCCGAGGCAGAGCGCTTTCTCGCTTTCGTTGGCAAACCTCTTCCGGTAGTCACATTATCTGACTTGCAGGCGTTCAGCGATAACGTGGAAGGTGAACCGACTACCAAAGCGAGAGCCCTGGCCGCTGTCAAGAGCCTCTTGTCTTTCGGGCATCGACTCGGTTATCTTATGTTCGATATTGGGCGGGCTGTCAAGCTCCCCCCTTTGAAGAACCGCCTTGCCGAGAAGATATTGACTGAGGACGAGGTTCACAAGATGCTGGCACTCGAAACGAACGCTCGCAATAGGGCGATTCTACGCCTTCTCTACAGCGCGGGCCTTCGGGTGAGTGAATTATGTCACCTCACTTGGAAAGACGTGCAGGAACGCCGGGAGACGGCTCAAATCACAATCTACGGCAAGGGATCGAAGACGAGGTTCGTTCTGCTGTCTCAAGGGACTTGGAAGGAATTGAATAAACTCAGGGAAGAAAGTAATCTTGAGGCTGTCATTTTCCATTCGCTCAATCGTCGCACGTCTGTAAACATCAATCAGGACGGACGGATCGACGCCTCGCAAATCCTCCGAATAGTCCGGGCCGCCGCCAAACGTGCCGGGATCACTCGTCCAGTCTCGCCTCATTGGTTAAGACATGCTCATGCGACACACGCCCTCGACCGAGGAGCGCCGATTCATTTGGTTCAAGCAACACTCGGTCATTCTTCAACTGCAACGACCGGCAAGTACCTTCACGCCCGCCCGGATGACAGCAGCAGCCGTTATTTAGGCATCTAACAATACCACCAAATTATTACGGGGAGTATCATGGCATCTCTTGAAGGCAGAGTAGTAAAGCATGGAACGACTTGGCGAGTCGTCTATTGGTGGCATGGCAAGCAGGAAAAGGTACAAATCGGTATTACCACTAAACGAGAGGCTGTAAAACAAAAAGCCAAAGTTGAAGCGATGCTTGCAAACGATGAAAATCCCAAGCTATCGCGTCAAAGACCCAAAGCGGCAAATCTATCAGATCTGATTACCAAGGATGCTGAATGGTGTGCTTCACGACGACGGGCAAGGACGATTGAGATCAATACTCAAGCCTTGAAAAAATTGCAGGAGTTTACCGGGGATAAGCTGGTTGAGAGCTTTGATCGCAGAGTCATTGACGGTTTTCTTACCTATTTACGTGATGAATGCAAATACAGCCGCACAAGCATTAACATGTATCTTCGGCAAATCAAAGCTGTATTTCACCGGGCAGTCGAGGAGCACGGGTTGTTAAAAGAGCACCCATTTCGGACAATTAAACCGTTTACTCAAGCTGAACCAGCTCGCAAAGCCTTGTTTCTCGATCAGGATCAAATTAGGTTAATGCTTGCAGGGATTGAAGAACCTCATCTTACAAGATTGATCCAGTTTTATCTTTGGACTGGTTGCAGAAGAACTGAAGCAACTGATTTGAAGTGGAACGACGTTGACTTGCCCAATGGACAGGTTTATCTTGGGCAGAGCGATAGCAAGACAAAGCTACGAAGAGGATTTCCTCTTACAGATCGGTTAATCGTTCTATTACAGGAATTGCGAGAAGACAGCCAAGGGAATGAGCATGTTTTCTGGAGGTTCTCAAAGGATCCTCGAAGAGTCTCAAAGCGGATTCGTCGAATTCGAGAGAAGGCAGAAGGACTGCCGGACAACTTAACGTTACATACGCTTCGGCACACGTTTGCTTCGCACCTAATAATGAGTGGAGTTGACATTTCGACCGTTGCTTCGTTATTAGGTCATTCCTCGACTCAGGTGACGGAGTTGTATTCTCACCTTCAACCAGACCATCGGATGAAAGCCGCCGACAGGCTTCCGTATTGATCTTTGACAGCGTAGTAAAATCGTTGGAGTAATTTGTGGGAACAATATGGGAACGTATGCTGTCAACGACCATTGACGAAGATTAACGAAGATTAGCGAAGAATGGCAATGTAACATACGTGTATTACAGAATGTTTATGTGATATTGGGTGATTCCAAGATTGGCGATATTTTGCTGTTTTTCTGCTTTGGGAGCAGGGGGTCGCTCGTTCAAATCGAGTCGCCCCGACAAAGACAACTTTGCAAACGGCTGAAAAAATCGTGAGCCTTGCATATTGCTCGAAATAAAGGAGCCAATCAGCCCAAGCTTGGGTTGGTTGGCTCCTTTCTCATGATTCCCATTCTAAATTTGAGTAATACTGTTTGTAATCAACTCCCATAGTATCGCCAAGGATTTGCATTTTGAGGTAAATGGAGTCTATCTTATAGGGTTGATGCGGAATAGATTCCAAATACCCGCAGATTTGGTTCGGTGAATTCATAAGTCAGAAAACAAAGGTTAAAGGATTAAATTGAATTCAATCCCTTTTCTTGACATCCTTTACACCTTGACAGCTCTCGCACTGATTTTTGGTTGCTTGTCTCTGCTGTTCAAGGGCGAATTTAAACCGTTTCTACGGCTGGCAGGCTACGGAATTGCCGTTTGCGCTGTGGAATTGATCCTTATCGGTTGGCTACTCTATCATTGGCCATTCGGGAAGCTAATCGAACGGTATATCACTCACGGATTCATGTTACTGCCGTATCTTATTAAAGAGTACTTTTAGTTTCAGCCTCTCTTGCAGTGACAAACATGTCTGTCTGTCGTACTGCATTCAGTACTTTGTACCAGATTTTGGAGCGATTATGAAAATCTCCCGTTTGTTGGGAATTGGCCTGCTTCTGGCATTTTGCGGAAGTGGATTCGCCATCACTCAGTCCGACGTCGTCGGTTACTGGACCCATGAATTCCGCCCCGGCTTCAATCTCGTCGCCTTTCCAGTACTACCGGAAACGCCGACATTACAAGCGGTCATCGGAGCACAGCTTGGCGCGGTCGAAATCACCAGCTATGACCGCCAATTGCACAATTATCGCTGGGCTTGCTTCGATCCGCAAACAAACCGTTGGAGCGGAAATCTCTACTTGCTCAGTCGAAGCGTGGCCTTTTGGATCTACCTCCCTGGCAACGAGACGAAACGGCTGGTGGTGACCGGTCACCCTGAGCTTTATACCAAGTTCAACTGGAATCAATTGCGACTCGGGTGGCAGTTCTACGCACCGACTTATGGCAAGAGTGAATCTCTTGCCAACCTCCCACCCATTGAGCGGAGAGATTTGCTTCTTAATTGGGACTCGGCTCGTGAGCGCTTCGGTCTCGCTGAAGCGACTAACGATCTGCAATGGCACAGCGTCGATCTTACTCAGATCGCTCCTGACAAAGCCTACATTGCCTTGCTCCATCACCAACCTCCCCGACAGGTTGGACCGCCGATTGAAATCGAAGCTCTTTACGAGCGATACGCCGGGCCGGTTGTTGGCGATAATGACGGGGAAATTGGAAATTATCACCGTCCTCCTGAACCGCTGATAGTCGGAAATGACGGCGGTCTTGCGGTCTGCAATCCTACGGGCGAACCATGTTCAGGCGAACTGACCGTGATAGCCATCAGGGAGCGCGTGCGCATCGGCCAAGACGGCGCGCTGGAGACCGTAAACGAGCCTATCAGTGAATTCCGCGTCGTTCCTGACCAGACTCGCGCCGGTCGTTTTAACCTTCCACTTGCAATGGGTGGCGAGCCCTCGATGCTTCGTGCCGGGGATCGTCTTGCTCTGATTGTAAGAGATGGACGAGGTGGGGAGACACGTTCGACAAGTTTTGAAGTCCCTGTCGATGAGCGAATAATCAGTGATGTGGAGTTCACCGATCCGCTCCGCACACCGGATGCCCCGACAACACCGCTTGAATTTGCACTTGGTGCGCCTTTTCCGAATCCGTTCAACGACCGCTTCGCTTTAGAAGTCCGTTTGCCTGAAGCTTCTCAGGTTGTAGTGACAATTTATGACGTCTTGGGACGAAATACGTTCGCGATAAATTTTCAGCTCGGAGCTGGCATCCACCGAACCTCCATACCAGCTGGCAAGATGGCGGCTGGAATCTATCTTGTGCAGGTAACCGCCGGAGAGCACAAGGGTTTAGTCAAGGTTGCGCATTTGAAGTAAGAAAATTGCTCATGGAGGGCGGGTTTAAACCCGCCCTCCAAAGAATAAAGAGCCGCTCCATACAGAGCGGCTCTTTGTATTATAGTGCCAGAAGTGCCGATTTAAATCGGCACTACTACCGGCACTACAGAACTAAAACTATCGAATTAGAACAATCTTCTTGGTCGAAACCTCTTGCCCGGCTTGGAGACGAACGAGATAGACTCCGGCAGGGACAGAAGAGGCGTTCCAGG
>CAYHEC010000018.1:0-80292 GCA_964355675.1 uncultured Caldithrix sp. | reverse complement strand
CCAGACAGGTCCAAAATATCACGAGGGCGGCTTGATTTTCAAGACAGTCGCTCCAGAAGGTACTTCAAACTGCGGCACCTAATGCTTTCGGAAAGAGAATATTGTTCTCTTTGTGTACGTGGAGGTGCGTATCTTGTTCAAGCGTCATCAGGCCGTGCAGGGCAACCCGATAGGTTTCACAGCCGTCAGCGGGCAACTTGTAGCCATCTGTAAGTAAAGCGAGACGGGAGAGCATCGAACCGACAATGACATGTTCCGCCTCCATCTTTCGGATTGTTCCGTTGGCATCGTTTTTCAACATCGAAAAATCACCGCCCGAGTTAAGGAGACGTAGCGTCGGAAATAAAGAATCTTCCTCCTCCTTCATGTGCGCCTCCAGATCAGTTCGTAATTCGGCATAGGCTTTTCTGACCTCCAGAAGACTCGGATGTCTTTCGCCATGCACTGCGGCAATTTTCTCGGTGAGGTAAGTCAAACGAGGCAATTCCATTTTCAGATAGGAATGATGTGTCGAGACAATATCTTCGATTAAATCATTCACCGGAAGGCTATTCCAATTACGGGTATCGCTCCTCGCTGAGATTTCGTCAGATTTCAACAATTCCTGCGTTACCTTAATCGGATCAATTCCTTTCTCCGAACATGCTTCGATGAGGGTTTTGCCTCCCCCACAGCAGTAATCAAGACCGAACCACTCGAAAACTCGCGCTCTGTCTATTTGCTTCGACACAAGACTCCCGAGCGTGTGATGAGTGTCAATTTCAGATCGGTACATTGTGTTCTTCCTTTTGTTAAATGTATAGACAATTCAGATCATTCCCGCCACGTTGAAAACCGACGCAGACAGGGAAATGTGACAAAATGAAGATTATCTGCCCGGATGGCCATATTCTTCACCATTCATATTTTGAATATGATAACGATAATCTTCATCTATTAGACCACTGTTCCAGACGCCCCCTACCCGCGCCGCAGTATATCCCAGTACAAAGAAAAACAAAATCAGCATAGCTAACCTCTTCACGCTGAATGATTGCTCCGGAGTCCCAATAACCAGTGCATCCTTCACAGGGCAACTGGTGACGCAGTCCGCACAACCAAGGCATTCCGGACTCGTTATGCTAAGCTTGGTCATGACCGGCAGTCTGGCTGGACAAACCTTGTTGCATAGTCCACAATCAGTGCAGGTAACGGGGTCGCGTCTGACTTTTAAGGGAGACATCCAACTAAAGAGTCCCAACAGTGCGCCGTAAGGGCACAGATAGCGACACCAGAAGCCTTGGATCAAGACGGACAGAAGCGCCAGAATAATCATGACGATTCCACCGATCTTGCCGACATTCACGAAAAACAACATCATCTTTATATCAGCGATCTTGTTGTACGGACTTTCGATGAACGAGTGTAGGGCCGCTGGAGTCATCGAGAAGATTGCCCAGACAAAGAAGCCAAGCAGAAGATACTTGATAGATCGAAACGGCTTGTCAAACCAACCTGCAGGTCTGAAATTGCGGCCGAAGATCAGTTGCCCGATTCGCGCCAGATTTTCCGAGACGAACCCTACCGGGCAGATCCAACCACAAAACGACTTGCGCATCAGCAACGACATCCCCACAAAAATCATAAGCAATACCGTTGCCGCTGGGTGGATGATATTCAGTGACCCTTGGTAAAGCCAGTCAAGCACGCCCATTAATCCACTGATGGGAAGATAGCCTTCGACGCCAGGTGGGCGGTAGGGAAGCTCTCCACTGGTTGCAATCGCCGCCTTGTAGAATCGCCAGAACTGCCAGCCCATCAGTAGTGAAGACAGCATGAATGCCGCTTGAACCGCAAGCCGCCAGCCTGAAGTCCAACTCGCCGTCCTGATGCGAAGCGAGCCGGTGCGGCTGATCCATTTAATCGGCGAGTTCTTTTTATGTGAAACTGAGGTATTAATCGTAATCTCTTTAGATGTTACAGGTAGTCGAGTCCGATAGATAATCGATTACCTAACCAAAGATAGGAAGGGTCTTACTGGAAGGATTTAACTTGGGGTAAATTTGGAGAATTAATAAAAAACCCGATCCAGTAAATTTGAATCGGGTTGGATGGCAATCATACGATGGATTCAAACAAGTGTCAGGTCACCCGTCAAGTGTCGAATGGTTCGGGTAGCGGCGATTTCAATCGCCGCACTAAAGGGCGAATAAATTCGCCCCTACCTCTATCACGATTTGCCTGACACGACACTCGTCGCACCTGACACTGCCCCACCTACTCCAACGGCGGCAACGTCATCCTTCTTAACGCCGCAACATTCCTTAGTATTATTGTTTTCCCCGCTACCTCAATCAAGCCTTCATCCTGCAACTTCCGCAAAATGCGGGATAATGACGGCAGTTGCATATTGAGTAACCGGGCAAGCTCCCCTTTCTTTACCGGAAGCATCACTTTGGGAGAGGTGAGAGATATGCGGGGTGGAGACTTCTCGTGTAGGTCGATCAGATAGCGCGAAAGGCGGGCAGTAGCGTCACTGGTGGTAAGCTCTTCGATCCTGCCCACCAATCTTTTCAGCCAAATAGTCATATTACCGATGAACCAACGCGCAAACCGTCCATTCTGCTCGATCAATTGAAGTGCGGCTGTCTTCGATAAAAAAAGCAACTCTGAATCTTCGACAGCTTCAGCGGTCGCCGGATACTTTCCTATGAATATCGCCGCTTCGGCTATCAGAGCTGGAGCTTCAGCAATATGTAAGATTGTTTCCCTGCCATCGCGGGATAATCTAAACAATTTCACTCGGCCTTTGAGGATAAGGTATATTCCGTTTGCGGCGTCACCTTCTTGAAAAAACTTGCCTCCGGCACTGCGTTTCTTCAGATCGCAAGCCTCCACAAACGACCGCATCCCTTCTTCTCCGAGGACTGCCCCGATTCCGCTACCGGTCAAATATCGAAGCTGATCATCCTTGATTCGCATCAGCCGGGAATCTTCAATTTTTGTCCGGGTAAAATCACCGATTTTTTGCCCAAACCATTCGATCTCATGATCTCCGACTCAGTTTTCCCATAGCGGCGGGCGATCTTTCCAATGGTGTCGCCGCGCTTGACGACATGGACAGCATTTGAAGGAGCTGAAGCCAGACTGGTCTCCTCTGCCCCCGATAACTTCAGTTTCATGCCAACAAGTAATCTGTCTGGATCTTCGATCCCATTAATTCGGATCAAATCCTTAGTACTTACATGGTATTTAGAAGCTATTGTTGAAAGAAGTTCACCTTTCTTAACGACATGATAGGCTGGTGATTCGGGAGCTGGTTCGCCTTCATCGGCGTAAGTTGCTGTCGAAGATTTTCCGGCATGAATGACGAGCTTCTGTCCCGCATAAATACGGTTCGATTTGTAAAGCCGGTTATTTGTTTTGATGGCGCTGACGGTCGTACCAAACTTTTTGGCGATTGCCGAAATGTTATCCCCGCGACGCACCTTGTAAGTGACTTCCTTGCCCAGTGATCCCGTCTCGGCGGCAACCTTATACTCGGATGCCGATTCTTTATAATGTGACGGTGCTACTGGAAGGATAATCTCCTGACCTACCGTAAGTTTGCTATTCTTCCGAATCCGATTTTCTTTGACGGCAAGGATTTCACTGACTGTCGTCCCGTATTTCTTTGCGATTACCCCCAGCGTCTCACCTCGTTTGACAACATGGATCGACTTCGATATCCTTTTCTTGTCTTCAGGTATGGCGGCGTAACCGATCTTAAACGTATCAGCTGTTCCATCAGGTAGCATCAGCCATAATGACTCGTCAGGAGGAGTTGACCAGCGAAGGCACCATGGATTTAGGGATTTCAACGTCTGGTAATCACTCCCAACCAAACTGGCCGCGAGTTTCAAATCGACTGCCTCTGTCACCCAAACAGAATCAACCGGATCCGGCGTTCGGTACGCAACACGTTCAAAACCGTACTCGGTCGGGTTCTGAGCCATAATTGCCGCGGCTATGTACGTTGGCACGTAGTTACGAGTCTGGCTTGGCAGACGACTCATTTTCCAGAAATCTTTTGTGCCGGTTCGCCTGATCTGTCTATCGACGTTTCCTTCACCACAGTTATAGGAGGCCATCGCCAAATTCCAGTCACCAAACTGGAGATAGAGCTTTCTAAAGTAACGGCACGCCGCACGGGTCGCCTTTTCTGGATCGCGGCGTTCATCGTACCACCAGTTTATTTTCAGATCAAATATCCGACCCGTCGATTGTATGAACTGCCAGGGACCCGCGGCATGGGCATAGGAATATGCTGAATAGTTGAAGCCTGACTCGATCATTGCTATATAGACGAGTTCGTCGGGCATACCTTCTTCACGAAGAATCTTCGTCATAAACGGCACATTGTATTCTGCTCGCTTCAACCAGCGTGTAAAAACCTTTCGACCTTTTCCCTGAAAGAATTTGATTGCATTTTCGACCTGTCGGTTTTTCTTCAGCTCGACGCCGGGCAATGGAGTGATTGAACTTATCGCTTCGGCTAAAGCTGTTGTATCTATTTCACCGCGCTGGATTTGAATGATCTCATCAAGAGTAGGAAGGGTATCTCCCTCCGCTTCCTTTATTCCGGCAATTATTGCTTCCGGCGGTGAATCGGCTGGTAATACAGGAGAGCTGGCTACATAATCGTCGTAAAAATGTTCGATGTCTTCCGCAAGATCGTGATAAAATTCCGCGGTCGAATCATTCAATGTTTCAACAGAGACCATTGTTACGATCATTCGGGCGAGGGCGAAACTATATCCAGCCGTAGCGAATTGATCAGAGTCAAGGTAATATCTGGCGGTTTCAAGCAGGCGCCCGGCGATCTCCAACCGCGAGTTTACTGATGTATCAAGTAGTTCTTCCTCGAACACGAGACTTCTAAGAAGCAAGTCGTTGATGACCGGATCCGAAGATTGCAAAGTATCAGAATTGATCGTCACCGTATCTGCTGATATTTCAGCAGTATCAGGCGGCACTATCTGAGCGCGACCTGATCCAGCCCTTAAACACAAGGCTGTTATAATTGCAATAAGAGCTATTCTATTGAATAGGCAATAGTTACAAAAAATGAATTGGATTGCTTTCATAGCTCCTGACGGAAATTACGGATTGATTTCAAATAAAGATACAAGGTTGACACGATAGAAGCAAAGAGTTATGGCAGGTAATGGAAAATTTTGACTATCCACCGTCAAACTTTAGAGTATTCCAAGTGAGAATCGCAGTAACCACTCCGCAACAGAATGCTCACTCCCTGATGCGTAGTAGGGGCACGGTATGCCGTGCCCCTACTAATCGAGGATAATAACGTTGATTGATTTTGCGTTACAACACTTAGCGACAGTTGCGCAAACACAAAAAACATATAGCACGCACAGCATGGCTGTTCTGGCTACACGCTACGATTTTAATCTTTTAATTTTGGCGATAGTTCCCTTAAAAAATTGTGCATTCTCTTAACGTAAAGTAACATCCCCGGCCGCTTGGCGTAATGTACGAATTTCGTCATTATTCGGATCGATGTGGATTGTCAGGTTGATCGGCCAATTTAGCGAAGCGGCGAGCAATCCCTCTATCCGCCTGACGACCTGATGAGCCGCTTCGACACTCATATCAGGATCGATAAGGATATGAACGTCCATTAACAATTCCCGCCCAATCCGTCGCGTGCGCAGTTTGTGCCAGCCTTTGACCTCCGCCACGGTTAGCAAAACTTCATCGATGGTCTTGTGAGTATCACTTCCCGCTGTTCCTTCTGTGAGCTCGATCAGTGTCTCGAAGGCGAGCTTTCCGCCGACGCCAAGCACCACCAAACCGACAACTAATCCAGCTATCGCGTCGGCATGTTCCAATCCGTAAATCGATCCAATGCCGCCTAACAACACAATCGACGAAACTGCAACGTCCGAGCGGTGGTCCCAGGCCTTGCCTCGAAGCGCGGCAGAGCGACATTTAACTGCGATTTTAGTGGTTTTACGAAAGAGGAGCTCCTTGGCAATGATAGTAACCGCTGAGATTACCACCACAGCAAGTCCGCTTGAAGGTATCGCCGGCTCGTCGATCAGTGATTTTATTGCGGTGAGTATGATACCAGCACCGACGCTAAACACACCGAGATCGACGATTAGAGCAACAATGGTCTCAATTTTCCCGTGACCATAGGGATGGCTCGTGTCGGCAGGTTTTGCCCCAAAAGCAGTTCCTATCAAAACTGCAAAGTCGGTGAGGATGTCAGTTAAAGAATTGAATCCATCGGCAAGGAGCGACAATGAACCCACCAAATAACCAATGATCAGCTTGGCAATAGCGAGGAAGGAATTGACAATCATCCCCAAACGGGTGATTGTCGAGATTTCAGCAGCTTCGAGTTCTATATTACTTGACATAGCAACATCAAATAAGGTCTTATCATTTGTGCGAGAGGGGGGAGTCGAACCCCCATCCACCTTTCAGCGGACCGGATCCTAAGTCCGGCGCGTCTGCCAGTTCCGCCACTCTCGCAATAACACCCTGAAGAGCGGACTGAAAGAGTTCGTTGATTTATTCGCTTGGGACGCCAATTCGGACAAGATTCTCTTGGAGGGGGGGCTTCAGCCCGCCCTTGTTTGTGCTTGATTGTCCTTTAGGGGGGGCTGAAGCCCCCCCTCCAAGAGAATCAAATCTCTACTCGAACGAATAAATCAACGAACTCTGAAAGCCCGCAATCCAAGACATAGTAACTAATAATCAACAAAACAAAAGCACGAACCGATCAATTTACGATCGGTCATATCGTTGAACATAGGATTCCAACTCTTCCACATTCTTTTTACTGCCAATGAAAAGCGGCACCCGTTGATGCAAGTCGAGTGGCACAATATCAAGAATATGCCGGTGTCCATCAGAAGCCTTCCCGCCAGCCTGTTCTACAAGCATCGCCAGCGGATTGGCTTCGTAGAGCAGGCGCAGTTTTGGTTTCGGTTTCGATGGATCTTTTTTGAAATCCGAAGGATAGAGGAAAATTCCACCATATAATAAATTTCTGTGGAAGTCAGCCACCAACGATCCAACATAACGACACGAATAAGGTTTGCCGCTTTCGCTATCATCAAGGTTCAGATCGTCGAGGTATCGGCGGACACCCTCCGACCAGAATAACCGGTTTCCGAGATTGGCGCTGTAGTAGGTTCCGCAGTCGGGTGTTTTGATGTCCGGATGAGTCAAAAGGAATTCACCAATCGTCGGATCGAGAGTGAATCCGTGAACTCCGGCTCCGGTGGTATAGACAAACATCGTTGCTGAACCGTACAGGATATACCCGGCCGCAACTTGCCTGCGACCCTGTTGCATACAATCGATCACACTCGGTTCTTCACGGCTGGCGGTGATTCTGGGCAAAATAGAGAAAATTGTTCCGGTCGGTACGTTTGCGTCAAGATTAGAAGAACCATCGAGCGGGTCGAAGTTGACGACGTATCCTCCACGCCGGTGGTCATTAGGCGTGATGATCTCCTGATCTTCTTCCTCCGATCCCATGACGGCTATGTACCCGGATTCTACCATCAATTTGGCAAGAACATTGTGAGCAAGAATATCGAGCTTTTGCTGAATTTCTCCCTGTACATTGACAGTACCTGAAGCGCCGAAGTGCTGCGCAAGGCTTGCCACCCGGACTTCCCGGGAAACGACCTTGGCGGCTGTAGCGATATATTGCAACAGTCCCGTGAAACTCCCTGTCGCGTGGGGGAATTTTCTTTGGGTTTCGAGGACGTGCCGGTTTAGCGTAAAGAGTTCAAACATTCAGTATATTTACTTTAGTTTTAATTCATCAATAAATTTACCAGACCAGTAAGATTGGGCAACAAGCAGTCGGCTTGAGAAAGCTCGACGGCTGAAAGAGTCGTCAACACTCCGACAACGTAGAGTCCGGCTGACTTGGCAGATGAAATACCAAGCGGGGCATTCTCAATGGCAACTGTTTGAGCTGGCGATACTCCCAGACGCGTGCAAGCGGTAAGATAAGGTTCGGGATCGGGTTTTCCTCGTAAATACTCTTCAGCAGTAATGAGCACGTCAAAAAGATCGATTTCCTCGAAGTGCAAAATACCAGTGACATTTTCGAGTGCCGAACCCGATACCAAGCCGATTTTTAATCCAAGACTCTTCAATTCGCGGATAGCCTGAAGTGAGTCCCGTCGCATTCCTTTGGGTGAAGCTGATCGATAGAGCGCACGCTTCTTGTTGAGCAAGTCAATAAGTTCTGCTTCAGGAATGACCAGATGATACTCTTCAAGAATACCAGCGGCAATCATTTCCGACTTTCTCCCTTCTTCGCGATGAAGCCGCTGTGGAGGGAGTTCGATTCCGAACGGTCGAAACATCTCTGCCCAAGCCCATGCATGAATAGGGGGGGAGTCGATCAGGACGCCATCAAGATCGAAGAGGACTGCTGAGAATTTGTTTTTCAGAGAATTCCACTTAACTGCATTTATTCGCTATCGCGATCGCAGTGGTTCGAAGTTGACAAAATCTGCGTGATGGATGATCCAAGCTTCTGGGGAACGATACCCGCCATCGCCTTCCCGTGAATGGACGGCGATAATATGCTGGACAGATTCCGGCAAACCAAATTCAGCCGCCAGCGCGCATCCCGAGATCGGGTGGCGTAGAATCTTACCGCTTGCGCTGACGACATAGTTTCCCTCCGGAGTGCGGCAATACTCAAGCGGTTTGCCAACGTCGTGCAGGACGCCACCCGCGGTCAGGATGTCGAAGTCGATTCGGAATTGATTGCTGTACGTTCGGTCGAGAATCTCTCCCAAAGCAAGCGAGCAATCGGTCACCGTTCGAGTATGAAGTGCCAACGAAAGACCGTCGATTTTGGCGAGCAGAGAAAATGGCATCGTTTCGAGGTCATCTATAGTCCACTTGCCACGCTGGACGGCTTCTTCCCAACACCACACAACTTGGTCGCGCAGTTCGGCTGACGTAATGCGGGCGATTTGCGGAAATAACGATTCAATGGTATGAGACACGAAACATCCACGAAAATGTGATAAATGAGAGGTCAGTAGGGCGGATTGAAATCCGCCCTACCGTATCTAAGAAGACATTTGTAAGACGGATTTAATCCGCCTTACCAACTGAAGTAATTAAGCCTTCTTGAAAAATTCGATCAACACCTTAGCAACTTCGGCTCCGACACGCTCTTGGGCTTCTTCGGTGTTGGCTCCGATATGCGGGGTAACTGAAACCTTCGGGTGGCTCACCAACTCAAGGTGATTAGATGGTTCTTGCTCAAAAACATCGATCCCGGCCCCGGCGAGTTTACCACTGTTGAGTGCCGCCAGAACGGCTTTCTCGTCCATTACCCCACCCCGGGCACAGTTGATGACGAATGCTCCGTTTTGCATTTTGACAATCTCGGCTTCACCAATAACGTAACCAGATGGATCTTTGGGCATGTGGAGCGAAATGAAGTTTGACTGGGCAAGGACTTCATCCTTGCTCATCAGGGTTACAGGAATATCGATCGACGCAACGTAGGGGTCAAAGGCGATAACTTTCATTCCCAGTGCAATAGCACGTTTGGCAAGCTCCCTTCCAATACGCCCAATGCCAAGAATACCCAGCGTTTTACCACCGACTTCGATCCCTTTGGCGTACTTCTTTTTTTCCCAAAGTCCCGCGCGCATGGTGATATTTGCGTCTGGGATAAAGCGCGCCAGCGCAAAGATGTGCGCAAGCGCGAGTTCAGCTACGGAAGCCGAAGAGGCGGTAGGAGTGTTGAACACTTTGACGCCTTTGCTCTCGGCGTATTTAACGTCGATATTATCGACGCCAACACCGCCACGAACAACGACTTTAAGATTCTTTCCGCTGTCTATTATTGTTGCGTTGACCTTGGTCATGCTACGCACGACGATAGCGTCATATTCGCTAATGCGGGACGGCAGTTCATCCTGGGGTATTTTTAAGTCGTGGACTTCGAAATTAGCTTTGCGAAGTGCGTCGATACCCTCGATTGAAAGCCCGTCATTGATCAGTATTTTCATTGCTTTTCCTTGTAATTAAGCTCACACTCGCGTAGGGTCGATTTCCAAATCGACCCCCAATCCATCAGTGCTACTATTTGTTGTTTGCCTTGAATTCTTCCATAAAGTTTGTAAGCGCTTCGATTGCTTCAAGGGGTACGGCATTATAAGCTGATACTCTGATGCCTCCTACCGATCTATGTCCCTTCAGGCCAATGAAACCGGCGCTTTTCGCCTCTTTAATGAATTTTTCCTCTAACTCCTCAGTTGCCATTCGGAAACAGATATTCATTATAGATCGTGCAGTAGTATCGACGGTTCCGCGATAGTAACCCTGTGAGTCGTCGATTTCATTATAAAGACGGTTGGCTTTTGCCAGATTCGCCTTCTCGATTCCATCCAGTCCACCCTGGTCGATGATCCATTGAAGAACCAGGCTCATCGTATAAATTCCGAAAGTAGGAGGAGTGTTGTAGAGACTGTTTTCCTGGATGTGAGTATCATACGAGAGCATTGTCGGAAGACCGGTTTTAGCGGTTTTCAGAAAATCATCGCGGATAATCACGAGCGTCACTCCTGATGGACCGAGATTCTTCTGCGCTCCAGCGTAGATCATCGAAAACGGTTTGGGATCGAAGCGGTGCGAGAGAATGTCGCTCGACATGTCACAGACCAGCGGGACATTTCCTCCGCTCAGATAATCGAAAAACTCGATACCGCCTATGGTTTCGTTCGAAGTCAGATGGAGATAGGCGGCGTCGGGAGTAAGCTTCAGCTCATCCTGACGCGGAAGACGCTCGTAGTTGTTCGCCTTACCGTCGTAGGCAACATTCACCTTGCCGAATAGCTTGGCTTCTTTTATCGCCTTCGAAGCCCAAGCCCCGGTATGGACGTAATCTGCGGTTTTACCTTCCGTGAGGAAGTTCATCGGAACCATGGCAAACTGGAGGCTGGCTCCACCTTGCAGGAAAAGTATATGGTAACTTTCAGGGAGATCGAGCAGTGTACGTAAATGCGAGATCGCCGTATTGTGGATCGCGTCATAGTCTTTGCCCCGATGGGACATTTCCATCACGTTCATTCCAGAATTCGGGTAATTGAACCAGTCTTTATGGATTTTCTCCAACACTTCAAGCGGCAATGCGGCCGGGCCGGCATTGAAGTTCCAGATACGATTATAAGCCATTGGATACTCCGTTGATAAATTGCCAAATTGCCTGTCGAAGCAATCTGGTAGTATGCTTAATTTCGAAAATGTTTGATTCTAATAATGCTGAAAATTAAACTGGCAGTAAATAGAAAAAGCCCTACGACGAAAACAGCCTGAGAAATTTGATAGGCTCGAAGCAACGCTATCGATCCGAGCAACAACGCCAACACGAGAAAAATAGATCCTTTAACCACTGATTTCGAGAATGCGCCCGGCAGAGCGAATCTGCCGAGAATATTGCCTGAAATGACTATTGCCGCGAATAAAAATGTTTGCCTAAGGAACATTGGACTAAGACTTTAAGTACGACAGACGTTCTCGTCTGTCACCATTAAAAGGAATTCGATCAGTGACAGACATGAATGTCTGTCGTACTGACTATCAATTTTGATTGTGACAACATGAACAAGTAGATATCTACCACTCGTAAAGGCAAAAATGCTCTCGAATCAGGATTCAGGATTTGGTGAATGTTCCTCATAAAAAGCGCGAAGCTCCTCTTCGGCGTCCTCAAATTCTATCAGATGCTTTTTACAGCCTCGTCTCGAACAGAACTGCACTTTGCCGCCTCGAGGAAATTCGAGAGCCGCCATCGGAGCACTGCACAAATCACATTCACGAGAAGA
The DNA here is from genome assembly GCA_964355675.1 of uncultured Caldithrix sp. Lineage (GTDB taxonomy): Bacteria > Electryoneota > AABM5-125-24 > Hatepunaeales > Hatepunaeaceae > CAMBDS01. Next base: position 68,425 of record CAYHEC010000018.1, on the reverse strand, counting down.
AGTCAGTACTTTATGGCAGTACGGGCACTTGAACTCGACAATTGTGTTGGGCGGAATTACGAGAACCGTTTCGATCTGGTAGTCGCCATAGTACGCTGAGAGTCGTATAATGCCTTCTGCGGAACCTAATTCAGGCGGCAACTTCCCTATCAATTCAACCGACGGTACGTCCTTGATCCGATGCTGATGATTCATCAGACTTTTCTGACAGTACGGACAACAAACACCGATGTTGATCATTTATCAACCCTCCGAATGATGGAACCGAAGCGGGTATCACCCTCACAAACCAATGTACAACCTAATTTACCAATTGAAAAGATAATCTGCAACCGGTTGACTGCCTGCGTTGGCTTTGGGAAATAATGCTCAAACTTATTTTCCTCCTTGACCAACGACTCAGTTTATCAGAAGCCATTCGACGCCCCAGTACTCTTCTTTATGCATCATCTTGTAGCCGGGAATCAGGCTGTAGCGCGCCGAATTCCAATTATGAAGGCCGTAATGGAAAGTGAATCGGCGTATTCTTCCAGTGAAACGCATATCGAGTGGAAAAGCTCCCCCCAAACGCTCGCCAGATCGTTCACTGATGGAGTTGAAGCGAGAGTAATATCTGCCTGACAATAGAATGTCGGTCTCAAAAGCGCCGTTGTAGAAGGATTTATGTCGGCCAATCTCCCACGTGCATCGGAAAGGCGGTTCGACAGAATAAGTTGAAATGTCATTGTTTTTGTAAAGCGCGATAGCAGAGACTGTTCCCCGCCATTCGTTCCGGTTGTATTTATACTCGCCCTGCCAGCCTTCCGCTGAACGGTCTTTGATTCCCGACCAGAATATCGTTGTATCACCCCTTACAACCCAGCCCGCAGAGTTTACCTCATGCCAGACAAATGCTGAGCCCTTTACTTCTCCAGCCGAAAGAGGGATAATAGCGCCAATCTCAGCTGATCTGATCAGGGTCGCCGGAATATCATTTCCTTCGATGGGTAAATTAGGATAAAGAGCCCAAACAGGTTCAAGAGGTTCTTCCATACGGAACGAACTGTAGCGGGCAAATCGTTGTTCAGGCGAATGAGTATCGACTGCCTGGCTTATTTTGAAATAAGGAGTCATTTCTTTAAGCGACAGTGATGCAAGTAGAGATCCCACCGGATAAAGGCGATCTGGGATTATTCCTTCGGCGCCGACCGCTCCTGACAAATTAATTTCGCCAAGCGATTGTTTTAATGCAACTGTTCCGGAAAACTCGGTTTCAGTATAATGGTGTCCATCTCCAAGCCAACCGTCGCGGTTTCCAGTCCGGATTTTGCCATAGAGATATTCACTCCCGAATCTGATTCCCAGCCCCCACTCACGTCCGTAAGTATGCATCGAATCGAGAAGGTACAATGTCTCAGAACGGTATAGGCTTAAAACAAGAGCTTGCGTTAACAGACCGGTTTCGTAATTAAGGTCCAAGTCATTCCGGTGGGCGTCATTTCTGGTCGCTTGATAGGGAGACTCAACATGGTGCAAGCCATCCATCGCCATGATCGAGAGGCTGTTTTCAGCGCTCCAGTCCTTCTTGTATCTGCTCCAGAGTGTCTGCCCATGGTATCCCGAGTGAGGTGGGAATCTACCAGTTGAGGAGGGGAAGTAACCACCAAGGTAGAGCCGTGAATTCTCTGTGAGAGATCTGGTATGGGTGAATTCCACCGGGCCGAAGCCGTAAAAGCCTTCTCGGTGATGAAGCGATGTGAGCGCTTGACGTGTCGAGGCTTCGACGGGCGAGAGCCGTTGCAATCCAAAACCAATCTCGCCATCAAGAACTCCACCGATTTTACTCTCAACTTTTCCAATCATCATCGGTGGGAGGAGGTTCAGATCGGCTCGGTTAGTTCGCGAGTCACGCCAAGGACGGTCGTTCCATATCGCTTTAGACCAATTGACTCCTGCGCCAAGCGGTGAAAGAACTGCTTCTCGTCCAGGTGTAACGAGATCCGGGTAATAAATACGAATGTCTTTGGCGAAAAGGTCAGCGGTGTGACGAAGGTTAAGCGTAGCGCGATCGTGGGAAGTCAAATGCCATCTTTCGATAAGCGAGACCTCCAGCGAGTCGTCACCATCGAAGAGAGGATGTCCGAAACGTATGTCGAATTCCGGTTCTTTCTCAATGGATGCTGAAAGGGAGGGCATCGCCAGAAAGAGAATGGCTATTATTGCAAGCATCGTCTTCACACCGAAAGATTCCTCCTGTCGATTAAATTTTGCATTGGCACTGCTAAAAGGAAGAAGATCAAGGTGTTTGATCCGATATGAATTATGGCGAACGGAATACCAGCGATTAGCGTCACCACGGTTTGGGTCATGTCGAACCCGGCTGTCAAGGGGTAGGCGAGGTTGGTGACAATATCGTACCAGAGCGTCGTCAGTAATCCCAGGATCGCCGCAACACCTCGCCGCCACCAAAGCTTCAAAGATAATTTGCCCCATAATGCTCCTGCAATAGGAGCGGCTACTGCACCGATCATCTGTGAGACCAGTAATGGGGGAAACAATCCTCCCTGTGGATTTAGACCGAAATAGAGAAGTGAGGCGGCCAGTGAGGCGGAGATACCACGAGTAACGCCCAGAGTTCGACCGGCGGCAAACAGAGTCAGCAGAAATAGTTCGACGTTCGGAATTGCCATCAAAAGATAACCAGCGGCGGCCGCCGCCGCGGCGAACAGGGCGGTGAGGATGGTGCCTTTCAGGCTCGAGGCATCGGTTATGATCGAAGCCTTCTTGTTGATGTGTTTGAGGTTGATCAGCGATTGGCGTGGAAGTTATAGAGGAACTTAGTACGGCTGATTTAAATCGGCCGTACCGACAAACTGGTAGTACAGCCGATTAAAATCGGCTGTACTTAAAACTGGTACGGATAAACTGATAGTACAGCCGATTTAAATCGGCTGTACTTAAAAACTGGTACGGACAAACTAATAGTACAGCCGATTTTAATCGGCTGTACTTAAAAAACTTGCATTGCCGACATACTTCATCGAGTACTAAAGTCAATGTTTACAGCAACCCCCCGTCCATTTTTAACGGAAGGGGGGAGGATAGCTACGAATGCCGCCGACCTGAAAGCAATCGGGTCTGGCGGTCAATTGCCGTCGGATAGGGTCAAACGAACGGAATCAGCTTTGTGGTTTGCTGATCTTTTCTTTGATTCGAGCGGCTTTGCCCTTCAATCCGCGTAGATAGTAAAGCTTGGCGCGGCGAACCGATCCGAATCGCTTGACTTTGATTTCAGCGATAAAGGGGCTATGAGTCGGGAAGATTCTCTCGACGCCGATACCACCCGATATCTTACGCACGGTGAAGGTCGAACTGACGTCAGTCCCGCGCATCTTAATTACAATACCCGAGAATAGCTGGATGCGCTCTTTATCGCCTTCGACGACGCGGTAATGAACATCGACCGAATCGCCAGGGTTAAAGACTGGTAGATCGGTCCTGAATTGACTCCTGACTGGTTCTTTCCACGATTCCATTTTCTTATTTCCGATTACTAAGGTTCAAATTTAAAGACCCTTGGAGGGCGGGTTTAAACCCGCCCTCCAAGAGAATTATCGATTATTTTAACAGGTCGGGACGATGCTTTTCGGTGATAAACATCGAAAGAGCATCCCGCCAATGTCCAATATTCTTGTGATGCCCTCCGGCAAGAACTCCCGGAACGCAATGTCCTTCAAACTCTTCCGGGCGAGTATAATGAGGCGCGTCAAGAAGATTTCCGTAAAAGCTATCTCCGCGTGCGCTGTCGAAATCGCCAAGTACTCCCGGTAACAGCCTCGCCGAGGCGTCCACCATGACCGCCGTTGCCAACTCGCCTCCCGTAAGGACATAGTCGCCGAGTGAGTATTGCCGGTCAACCCAGCGTTCGATGACTCGCTGATCTACACCCTTGTAGTGGCCGCAAACAAAGATCAAGTGCCACTGCTGAGATAAGTATTCCGCGTCGGCTTGAACGAACGGTTTCCCCTGCGGCGTTGGAAAGACAATCAATGGACGATGGGCGGCTTCTTTTGTTATTTTGCCAAGCACTCTGAAAAACGGTTCCGGTTTCATCAACATGCCCGGACCTCCACCGAAGCGATAATCGTCAGCCTGCTTGTGCTTGTCTTCGCAGTAACCGCGCAGGTCATGCAAAACTATTTCCAGATGACCGTCGGAGATAGCTCTCGCCATCATACTTTCGGAAAAAAACGACTCCAGAAGGTGAGGGAATAGAGTAATTATTTCGACCTTCAAGACTCATCCCATAGCCCGGCGATCCGCCGGACAATCACCCGCCGTGACTTGATATCTACTTGCGCGATGAACTCATTACGTGCCGGAATCAGAATTTCTCCTCGCGTCCCAACTACTACCCAAATGTCGTGATGTCCCTGATCGATAACCTCGTGCAGTGTCCCCAGTACTTCGCCATCTTCAGCTTCGACTTTGCAACCTATCAACTGATCGATGTAGAATTCATCTTTATTCAGATCACGCAACTCACGATTGGACACAATTAGTTCGCCGTTCCGAACAAGTTCGGCATGTTCGATCGTATCTATGCCTGCAAGGGCGACTCTGGCATATCCGACGAAAGCCTGATATGACTTAATGTCAAAGATGAAACAGCCATCGTGAAGTCTAACGGCAACCCGCTTCATTCCGTGCAGTCTTTCTGAATCTCCTGATTCAAAAATAACTTTTAATTCTCCTCGGAGGCCAATAGATCTGACGATTGTTCCGATCACAACTGCCTCCTCGGGAACGGCAGTTGCTTTGAACGGCAAAAGTCGCTTTGGCGCCGGAAGATTAGCTCGGCTCAGCGGCCGATGCAGGATTGACTGTTTCTTCGGCAGTGGGAGCCTCGTCTGAAGAGGATGTTTCCGCGGCCACCTCGACAGCGGGTTCAGCAGCTACAACTGCCTCTGGTTCAGCAACCTCGGCTACGGGTACAACCGTGGCGATAACCGGAACCGTCGTCTCGACAACAGGAGCGGCCGCTTTGGCAGGGGAGATCTGCTTATCGGCAACTTTGGCTGATGCGACAGCCCCCTTATTGTGAGCGGTGAACCAGTCGTTCATCATCTGATCGATCTGTACTTGTGGCAGACCGCGCTTTTCGAGTCTGAAACGAAGCCATACGCCTTCTCGTCTGAAGAGGCTTAAGACAGTATCGGACGGAATAGCGCCATCACGTAGCCATTTGAGAGCTTTATCTGCTTCAATGACGACTGTGGCTGGTGTATCGAGCGGGTGGTAATAGCCGACTCGTTCGATGAATGCACCGTCACGCTTCTTGCGGCTATCGACGGCGACGATACGGTAATAGGGGCGTTTCTTGCGCCCCATACGGCTTAATCTAAGTTTGACGGACAATGTTGTTCTCGATCCTTGAAGAATGTTTATTGCGAAAGTGTTGGGTGTGCTGTCACAAGCACTCATGTGACAGTTATAAAATGTCTATTGCGAAAGTGTAAGAAACGCCGCTATAGTGCAGATGACGAAAAAAAGAAGGCTCATCATCACAGTACGAAGGGTCTCACCGGCCTCGCGGTCAATTTTTAACAGCCGCCCGATCATGGGCGGTTTTGAAACTGAGTATATCAGGAAATACGCACTCACCAAACCAAGCCCAAACCCCCACAATGGTGAATCCGTCACCCGGTCTGTAAGAAAACCGATCGCGGCGGCATTGAAAAGGGCTATTATCCGTTGTATCCAACGGTTGGAGGGAAAAATCATGCCAACTTGAAAAGTTCTGTTTTAAATCTGAATGTGTAAGACTTCAGTATCGTTCCCTAAAATCCAGGCATCTTCGGCATTCCGGGCATACGTCCCTTGCCTATTCGTTTCATCATTTTCTGCATTTGCTCGAACTGATTCAACAACCGGTTGATCTCCTGCACCGACCTGCCGCTCCCACGAGAGATTCTCTTCCGTCTGCTTCCGTCGATGATGCGCGGCGTGTTTCGCTCTGATGGTGTCATCGAGTCGATTATTGCAACAAGAGACTTAAATTCCCGGTCATCGACCTGAACACCCTTCATGGCGCTTCGCACTCCAGGTATCATACTCAACAGGCTGTCAAGGGGTCCCATGTTCTTCAGTTGAAGAAGCTGTTCGCGAAAATCTTCGAGGGTGAACTCGCGCTTAATCAGTTTTTTAGCGAGTTTGGCGGCTGTTTCGGCATTGACCGACGCTTGAGCCTTCTCGACCAGACTGACTATGTCCCCCATCCCGAGTATCCGCCCTGCCATACGGTCAGGGTGGAAAGTCTCGAAATCCGAGGGTTTTTCGCCGACGCCAATGAATTTTATCGGCCTGCCGGTGATGTACCTGATGGAAAGAGCCGCTCCGCCACGGGCGTCGCCGTCGAGCTTGGTTAACACCAGCCCGGTGATTTCGATTCGTTCCTTGAAAGCCGCCGCGGATTTTACCGCGTCCTGCCCCGTCATACCGTCAACGACGAGAAGCGTCTCCGGTGGCTTGACCACATTCTGTAGCTCTTCGAGTTCCCCCATCAACTCATCGTCGATGTGCATCCGGCCTGCCGCATCGACAATCAAACAATCAAGACCTTCCTTGCGGGCATGGTCGCGAGCCGCTTCATAGACCGAAACGGGCGTCTTTCGATCCCCGATGAAAACCGGCAGTGCAAGCTGTTTGCCGAGAGTCATCAACTGCTCGGCGGCGGCGGGACGTTTTGTGTCACAAGCTACAAGCAACGGCTTGCGACCGCTCTTTTTGAGATGTAGGCCTAATTTTGCCGAAGTGGTCGTCTTGCCAGCGCCATTGAGACCAACGATCAGAATCGGTGACGGAGACTTCCCGAACCGGATCGGTTCCCACTCGCCGCCTAAGAACGCGGCAAGCTCATCGTGAATGATCTTGACAAGTTGTTGCCCCGGAGCGATCCCGACCAGTACTTCAAGCCCCAGCGATTTCTGCAGGATCCCCTCAACGAATGCCTTTGCCGCTGGAAGGCTGACATCGGCTTCAAGCAGGATCCGCCGGACATCCCGTACAGTGTCACGGACGTTCGACTCGGTAAGTTTACCCTGCCCCTTGAGGTTGCGGATAAACTTGTCAAATTTGTCGGTTAGTTCGTCGAACATTAAAGACTATTTTTTACCTTTGATCGTATCCACCAGCCTCGTCGTCGAAAGCCCTTCGACCATCCCTAAACGTTCAACTCGACCGGCAAACTCCCGCCCGACGATTTCTTCGAGCTTGTAATCTCCGCCTTTGGCAAGAACATCCGGGCGAATATCCCTAAGCAATTCCCACGGCGTGGGCTCATCGAAAATAACCACCGCATCAACCACAGCCAATCCAGCTACAAGTCCTGCGCGGTCGATCTCGTTATTGATAGGCCGTTCGGGACCTTTGCCAAGCGTTCGAGCTGAGGCGTCGCTGTTGATGCCGACGATCAATCTATCGCAAAACGATGCGGCTTGTTCAATCGAGTACAGATGCCCGCGATGGAGTATGTCGAAGACGCCGTTGGTGAAGGCGACGGTTTTGCCAGCCGCACGCCATCGATGCACCAGAGCAACGATCTTATTGCGGGGTATGACTTTAGACTCAGATGATGATTGCTTCACTTGACCACTTGTTCACTTGACCACTGTGTCCGTGGGCGATACTGGACTTGAACCAGTGACCTCTGATATGTGAGACCAGCGCTCTAACCAACTGAGCTAATCGCCCTATAATATGTAAGATTAATACAAACTGCCAATCTAATACTTTGGGGAGGATTAGTCAAGGGAAAGAGGTCGGAAGGAGTGTCTCTTTTATGGAAAGTCGGTAAGTTGAATGAGGTTCAGGGCAGGAGGACGGTCTGAGTACTCTCACAGGAAGATAGGCGTCCCCGCTTGTTCATTAACCAAAAGATCATCATACCAGCGATAGCTAGTATCCCGTTCAGAGTTCACAACTTCAGGTTCCCGCCACGTTTCAATGCCGATCCTTTAGTTGGTGTGAGTGATCTTTAAAGTTGTCTCAAGCGTTTGGTTCGTCACTTGCAGAAAGGCGGTTAGGAGATAGACGCCCGAAGGCAGTCCTTGACCTTTTATTTGATAGGACTGGTCGCCGGGGAGAACATTATCGAAAACTATCTGACGCAGATCACGGCCTGTGGCATCATACAAATGTAGCGTCAGTTTGCCCTGAACAGGTATCTGGAAACTGATTTTGGTCTGGTCGTTGAAGGGATTGGGAAAGGCAGACGCTGAGAACTCCGGACTCATTGGAACTCCGCTGGAATCTTCTCGCGGAACGTCAACCCGCCAACCACGATTGCCCGCAAAAATAGCCATGCAGGGCTGACCTCCGTCAAGCGCCCTAACCGAACCGGTTATCGCTATATCCCCTGCGCCATCGCCGTTGAAATCGGCGTAAGCGCCTTGAGTCTGGGTGTTGGGAGGGTTACCTCTCCAATCAATTGGATCTTGCTCTTCAAGGAAATGTGATCCGAGAAGGATTCGTAACTGGTACCTGCTTGATACAATTTGGAACACAATATCGCCAATCCCATCGCAGTTTAAATCCCCACCATGACAAAGTGCGGAACTGGAAAATTGATTTGGCAACGGGATTAGGTCAGGTTCAAAATCAAGACTATCACTGCCATAAAATATCCATGTTTCCGTTTGGTAATCTCCTTCACCTAATGGGTGTAAAAGTCCTATCGCCCAATCGTCAAAATTATCCGCATTACAGTCAGTGAAAAGTCCCATTGCTGTTATATAATATCCGTCAAACTGTCCTTCGATCCAGGTTTTTACCGGATTGCTGGATGGAGGATTACCGCCAAGGAATAGATCCCAGACATTCATGCTGTCATCCGGCACATCATAATTCCAAGAATGTGTAATGATATCATCGTAACCATCGCCATTCAGATCTACTCCGGAAAAGACTCCACCACCTCCAAATCCACCTCTCTCCGGGTGATCCCAGGTAAAGTCAACTTCAGTATCGAAATCATCGCCTCCATAATACACGCCAATCGTACCGAGTCCTGTAATGCAGATTAGATCGTCAAAACCGTCGCCATTAATATCTGCAGGTTTATCGGTTTGCATCGGAGAGACGTTACGAATTCTGAAATCGGCTTCTGTGTCGAAGCGGCCTTCGCCGCCTCGATAGATATTCACCTCGGAATACTGCCTCGCATCCCCAAGCGGTTGATTCGGCTCGTACATCGCGGTTAGTATGGCAAAGTCGTGAGCACCTTCGGCAGTCAAAGTGCCGAGATAGCAAACCCTCATACCCATTGTCTCCAGCGAATCCCGTGTTTCAAATGTGAATGAAGGTTCAAGCGAAATCTCTTCCGGGTTGCCGAGGTAAAGTTCCACAGTATTGTAGGCGTCGATATCACCATAGCCACGAATCAATGGTTCCTGACAGACCAGAAATTCGTCACAACCATCGCCGTTCTGATCTCCGATCCAGGTGATGTCAAAGAAATATTGAGATGTGCCTTCGTTCACGTGAGGGGCCTGCTTGTACCAGATTCGCTCGGGGGGCTGGTTAGGTTGAGCGTGTGCTCCTCCCGCCCCCGCCGTAAGCATCAGCATCAGCATTAACACGAGGCATTTATTTGAGTTGTTCTTCACAACGCTAATATAACAATAAATTGCCCCAAAGTGCAAAAACTCAAGTAGGCGCACAGTTGTCCGCCTTACTGATAGGAAGGCAGGTCAAGACAGTCTGCCCCACGCAATCTCGCATTGCAAAAGGTCGGGCAACTCTTGTTGATTAGAAAAAAATCAGAATTGAGCCTCTCATTTGTCGCAATACGTAGATATATTATGTATGTTAGTTCTATGGATGGCTCTATAAGGTATTGAGCCAACAGACACCCTGAAATGGAGATTCATGGACATCGGCAAGGATCTCGTCGCGGCGTCGGCGACGTCACTCGTTTTAGCGATACTCAGCGAGGGCGAGAGCTACGGATACGCGATAATTAAACGCGTCGGCGAGTTGACGGACGGCGAGTTACAATGGACAGACGGCATGCTCTATCCCATTCTGCACCGTCTCGAACGAAACGGATCAATCGCGGCGACCTGGGGAACGTCGCAAACCGGCCGAAAGCGGAAATACTACCGTTTGACCGATCAGGGACGGCGCGAACTGGCACAACACCAGCGGGAGTGGATTGTCGTCGATGCGGCGCTACGGGATATATGGCGCAGTGAGTTAAACCTTGCTTTGCAGGATAGATGATAAACAGTACTGAAAGGGGCGTCTGTATGGATGAAAGGCAGACAATTGAGGATCGGATCAATCAGTGGCGCGAACATTTGCTTCGGTTCGAAGCAATCCGCACTGTCGATGTTGAGGAATTAGAAGACCACCTACGGTCGCAAATTACCACGCTGAGCCAAGCCGGACTAAGTGACGACGAGGCTTTTCTTGTAGCTATCAAGCGGATGGGAGATCTGAATTCTCTGTCGCATGAATTTGCGCAGGAATATTCAGAGCGCCTTTGGAAGCAACTTGTCGCTCCTTCTGGCACGGGAGGGCGCTCAACCGGAAGTCATCGCGACACACTTGTCGCAGTGGGTCTGGCAGTTGCCGCAGGCATTGCGGTCAAGCTTCCCCAGTTGTTCGGCGTGCATATGGGAGAGTTACCCGCCGACCAATCATTTTATCTACGCAATTTCAGTCTGTTGATCCTGCCGATGCTTGCCGCATTTTTCGCGTGGAAGCGTCACTTGGATCGAGCTGGAATAATGAGGGTAGCCGTTCCGTTTCTGGCGGCAGGTTTATTGATAAACCTTTTGCCGTTCACGAGACTCGGATCCACCGAAATTCTTGCGGCGATACATCTGCCAATGGCACTCTGGATTTTTACAGGAGTAGCGTATATGGGGGGCCGGTGGGATAGCCATACTCAACGGATGAACCTCGTGCGTTTTTCGGGCGAATGGTTCATCTATCTCGCGCTGATCGCCTTGGGCGGTGGGGTGTTGACTGGCTTTACCTTCCTGCTCTTCAACTCCATCGGGGTAGATGTGGAACCGTTCAGGGAGGGATGGCTATTGCCGTGCGGGGTTGCCGGAGCGGTTGTTATCGCCGGTTGGCTGGTGGAGGCGAAGCAAAGCATTATCGAAAATATGGCGCCCGTGTTGACGCGGTTATTCACTCCGCTATTTACAATTCTGCTACTGAGTTACATCGTTGTAATGCTCTCCTTGAGAAGCAGTATTCTGATAGAAAGGGACGTGCTGATCGGTTTCGATCTGTTGCTGGTTTTGATACTCTGTCTGCTTCTCTACTCGATCTCAGCGCGTGATCCAGAGGCGCCGCCCGACCTGTTTGACCGGTTGCAGTTTCTGTTGGTGGTAAGCGCCTTGGTGGTCGATATTCTCGCCCTGTGGGCAATCTCAAAGCGAATCTCAGAATTCGGATTCAGCCCAAACAAAGTGGCGGCGTTAGGGGAGAACCTGATCCTCCTTAGCAACCTTGGAGGCTCGGCGATTCTTTACGGGAGGTTCATACTTAAGCGCGGCACATTTACCTCGCTGGAACGTTGGCAGACAGCATATATCCCGGTGTACGTGATCTGGGCGGGTATTGTGGTGGTGGTGTTTCCGTTTGTGTTTAAGTTTCAGTAGGTGGTCAAGGTCGTTGGGTGGCACGATTTGCTGGCGAGTTGGATTTCAATACCGATGATTTCTATTTCTTCTATGCCGTTTCCAACTGAAAATGGCTGATCTGCTCAATTGTAGTGCGTTTACTTAAGCCCAGCATCTCAACTCCAACTACGCGTCCCGCCGCGTCGAAGTCAAGTATCACGCCCGGCTCGACTTCTTCGGACTCCACGATTGAACTTTCGTCAAGTCTGAGGTAAAGCGCGTCGTCTTCTTTGTCTATTCTAAGTCTCATTGCTTTCCTCTCAATCTTCTATCGAAGAATATTGTCACAATCTTATTGGGGACAAGGTAATGATTAACGACCACCCTCAATTTACGTCCGCCAAACTCTTGTATCGCCTTAATATAATGAAAATTGCCGTCTTCACCTAACAAAGTCGTATCGGGCGTATGGATAGAGTTCGTTGATTTATTCGAGAAATTGCCAACTTTGTTCAGGCGGACGTCCTCGTCCGCCGACAAACAAGCACGGAAATTTTGGCGGACGAGGACGTCCGCCTGAAGACTCAGGGGTCGAAAGGAATAAATCAACGAACTCGGATAGTCGCCTCAATCCAACGGGTATCGAGTTCGCGTTCCTTCAGGATAGCTTCCGCATGGATTGAAAGGCGGCAACCGGAAATTAGGATCGTACTCAATTGGCTTACTTGTTCAAATGTTTTAAGGTAGAGTCAGACGAAATCAATATAGCGGTGAAACACGGTGCGTGCAAGTCCTTTCGTCTGACTTCCGTAAATAAGCAAGTAAGGCGGACAACTGTCCGCCTTACCGAGAATGACGCGCCCGCGGCGCGGGCGAAGGCAAGCTTCGCCCCTACAATATTGTGACAGGCGGGGACGCCTGTCGTACCGAGATCGTAGGGACGCCTGTCGTATCGAGAGCGTGTAACCGACCGTCACCGACGGGGCGGTGACGGAAGAAATCTTCCCCCCGAGAGCATGCAACCGACCGTCACCGACGGGGCGGTGACGGAAGAAATTTTCCCCTATTCCTTCAGCAGTCTCAAACCGTTGCTGATAACCAACAGAGCGACTCCCGTATCGGCAAAGAGCGCCATCCAGAGCGTAGCGTTTCCGGTGACAGCAAGGACGAGAAAGATAGCCTTAACTCCGAGCGCCAAGACGATATTCGCGGCAATGATCCGCCGCGAACGAGTCGAGAGTTTGTGCAACCACGGAAGTTTACTGATTCCCCCACTCATCAGAACAATATCTGCCGTTTCCAGCGCCGCGTCCGATCCGGTCCCGCCAATTCCTACTCCCACGTCCGCCGCCGCCAAAGCGGGAGCGTCGTTGACCCCGTCGCCGACCATCACCACACTGCCGAATTGTGCTTTTAGCGACCGAACCGCTTCGATCTTTTGTTCGGGCAGAAGTTCCGATTTTATCAGATCAGCTCCGATTTCCCGCCCGACTGCTTCGGCGGTGAGGTGATTATCCCCGGTCAACAGAGCTATATGCCGAACCCCTTGAACCTTCAACGATTTTACCGCTGTAACCGAGTCAGACCTCAACCGGTCGGCAATACCAATCAAGCCGATCAGCGCGTTATTTCGTCCAATCAACATTGCTGTTGTTGCCGATCCTTCGACACTGGCAAGCACGTCATGGATACGGTCGTCGCAGAGACCGCGCTCCTCAAAAAGGGCGTGACTGCCTACATAAACTTCATGTTCGCCGATAGTAGCCCTTGCGCCGCGTCCGGGGAATGCCTCAAAGTTTGTGGGGGTAGTCAGAATGATGCCTTCGGTACGGGCTCGCGCCAAGACTGCCTGAGCGATAGGGTGTTCGCTGTGAAGCTCGACCGAAGCGGCAAGACGGATCATCTCATGGGGGGGAACCCCGTCGAGCAGATGAACGCCATTGACCGAAGGCGAACCTTCTGTGATCGTTCCTGTCTTGTCGAACGCGATGACTGGGATCCGGCTTAAACCCTCCAGATACCGGCCGCCTTTGACAAGGACGCCGTTCCGAGCAGAGGTAGCGAGCGCTGAAACCAGCGCCACTGGCGTCGCCAGAACCAACGCGCAAGGGCACGCGATCATCAGCAAGGTAAGGGAGCGATAGATCCAGACACTCCACTCGCCAATGCCGAGTAAGGGCGGAATTATCGCCACCAATGTTGCACCAACAAAAACCGCAGGAGTATAGTATTTAGCGAATCTCTCTATAGATGTCTGCAGAGGCGTCCGTACCGCTTGCGCTTCGGTGATCAAGTTGATCACGCGGTCGAGCATTGTTTCACCGGGTGCATGTTCGGTAATGACCTCGATGGCTCCCGAACCATTGATCGAACCGGCAAGGACAGAGCCGCCGATAGTTTTGTCTATCGGAAGTGATTCTCCGGTCAACGAGGCTTGATTGACGGTTGTCAACCCGGAAGTTATTTTCCCATCGACGGGGATAATCGACCCGGGCTTGACCAGCACTCTATCACCACGACGCAAGGAATCGGCGGAAACCTCTATGGTCACTTTTCCATTGACCAGAAAGGCCATTCGGGGCGCTAAAACCATCAGTGATTTGACTTCCCTGCGTGACCGTTCGACGCTTAGCCCTTCCAGAAGTTCGCTGATAGTGTAGAGCATAACGATCACTCCGGCTTCCGTCCATTGTCCGAGCGCGGCGGCGCCGACTGCGGCGGAGCTCATCAGGAAGTCCATGTCAAGGCGGAGCTTGATTACGGAACGAAAACCGTTAATAAATATCGCTCTGCCGGGAAGAGCCCCGAGGATGATCAGCGGAATCGTCCAATAGTCCGACCAGCCGATCCACCTGCCAACCCCTCCCAATGCGATTGCAATGATTCCCAAACTGATGAGAATAATATGAAGGCGTTGCTCGACAGGTATCCAACCGGTTGTGATAGGAGAATCGATATTCCGCGTTGTCGGCGGGAGAGCTTTATAGCCGAGTTCACTTACCGTTTTCTCGACGCTCTTGTTGGAGATCGAATCGCCGCCAACGCGAAGCGATTTATTGATGAAGTCAACCTGAACAGAGAGTGCGCCGGGAAGTTTTCCGACGGCGTCCTCGATTTTGGTGGCACAATTCGGGCAACACATACCTTCGATATTCCAACGGCTTTCAGGCATTGGGTCGAAGCTCTTCGAGGCGGGTAATGACTTTACGAAGAATCTGTGCGACTTCGCAGGCAAGGGATTTGACTTCGGCGTTGTCGATAATCATAGACATTATCTGCGGATCCATCATTGAGACAACCCGGTGGCTACCCTCGTCCCAGACAACGACGTTGCAGGGGAGAAACAGACTGACTTCGGGTACGGCAGACAGAGCGCGGTGAGCGAAGGAAGGGTTACAGGCGCCGAGGATGTGAAAAGGCTTGAAGTCAACGTCGATTTTCTCTTTCAGAGTCTTTTTAACGTTGATTTCAGTCAGGATGCCGAAGCCTTCCTCTTTCAAAAATTCGGTTGCTTTGGCGATTGTCTCGTCAAATGAGAGAGTAGTCGTAATTTGGAAGCCGTAATTGGCAATGTTCTTCAAAGCAGTTCCTATTTTAGTTATATTGATGTTGGTTCATACGAGGAGATCAAATCGATTCCCTCGCATGGTCTCTGGCAACGGCAAGAAGCGCCGAGACATGACTGTCGGCAAGACGGTAAAAGGACTGTTTTCCCGACTTTCGCAACCCGACCAGATTAGCTTCCCGCAATGTCTTCAAGTGATGCGAGACGGTCGATTGTGAAAAACCGGTATGCAGAGAGATATCGCCAACGCAGAGTTCCGCCTCCTGAAGCGTCTGGATAATCTTCAGTCTTGTCGGGTCCGAGAGGATCTTGAATATCTCTGCCGTCTTGAGCGTGAGATGTTCAACGGCTTTATTCATATTGACGTTCATTCATACGTTCTAATATAATATCACTTTTCCTAATTGTCAACGAATTCAACATTTTTTAGTTGGAATGGCTAAGTCGAAGCCCTCGCCCGGCTGAATCGATGGGACTTGCTACTCATTCTCAACATTGCTTGACTTAATGACGGGTAGAGTGTAATTTTCAGTTTTCTCATTAGAAATAGGAGCTACTATTTCCTTAACAGTAATTCGCACTACCGCTGAAATGATCGCCTATACAACGGATATTCACACTCAGCATCAACGGTTGGGTCTTGTTCCGACAATGGGCTACCTTCATGAAGGACATCTCAGCCTTGTCAGACTGCTTGACGGGGAATGTGACATCAAAGCCGCTTCGATCTTCGTTAACCCGATCCAGTTCGGTCCAAGTGAGGACTTATCGCGCTATCCGCGCAGTGAAGACCGTGATCTGGAGCTTCTTGAGTCGGTCGGGTGTGAGGTTGTTTTTTCGCCTGAACCGGCTGAGATTTACGCACCTGGCTTTCAGACGTATGTCGAGGTGGAGGAACTCCAGAAGCCTCTCTGCGGCGGTTTTCGACCGGGTCATTTTCGGGGCGTCGCGACGGTGGTTTTGAAACTTTTTAATATCACCGGGTGTGACATAGCGGCGTTCGGAATGAAAGATTTTCAACAGGCGATGGTCATTCGCCGGATGGTTGACGACCTTAACGTTCCGGTAAAGCTTCTTTTTGGCGAAATCATTCGTGAAGCTGATGGGTTGGCGATGTCGTCGAGAAATGTCTATCTTTCGCCAAAGGAACGGGAAAGTGCGCTTGTTTTGTCGAAGTCGCTTTGGTTGGCACAGTCTGCCTGCAATTCAGGCGAGAAACGAGTCTCTAAATTGGCAGGGATTATAGAGGACGAACTTAGAAATGAACAGAGGGTCAGGATTGAGTACGTCGATATTGTCGATGATGAATCTTTGGCACCGATTCAGTTGATTGAGCGACCGGCACGGGCTGTTGTGGCAGTCTATGTCGGGAAGACGAGATTGATCGATAATATTGAGTTGCGTCCTTTGATGTAGCGGACGAGGGCGTCCGCATGGACACTATTGTTTTTTTAGGGCGGACGAGGACGTCAGCCTGGGCACTTTTGTTTTTTATAGCGGACGAGGGCGTCCGGTGGGACACTATTGTTTTTTAGGGCGGACGAGGGCGTCCGCTTGAACACATTTTTTTGGACTTTTTACCAGATCTTAAGTAGAAAGAGATAAATGTCTCAAAAGTTTGCGACAATAATCCTTGCCGCCGGAATGGGCAAACGGATGATGTCGGATCTTCCCAAGGTTTTGCACGAGTTTGCCGGAAGACCGCTCGTTCATCATGTGATTGAGCAGGCAAAGTCAGTCGGATCCGACAAGACCGTGCTTGTCATCGGTCACGGACGCGACCTCGTCATCAAGGCTACAGAGGGAATGGGCGTCGATTATGCAGTACAGGAACGACAGCTTGGAACCGGTGACGCCGTTCAAGCGTGTAAACTTCACTTGGGGAACTATCCGGGTGACGTGCTTATCCTTTCTGGTGACGTCCCGATGCTGAAGTCCGGATCGATAGAGGAAGCATATCATCTACATCGATCAAGTAATTCGGCTGGGACGGTCTTCACTTTTATGCCGCCAACTCCGGAAGGCTACGGAAGAATTCTTCGAAATAGCGCTGGCGATCTGGTCGGAATTGTAGAACACAAAGACGCCACTCCTGCACAACGCCTTATCGGTGAAGTGAATGCGGGCATCTATTTTTTCAATACGGCGAAGATGTTTAAGGCTTTGCAAAGTATTAAAAACGACAATGCCGCAGGAGAATTTTACCTGACCGATACGATTTCGGTTTTGGCTGGATGGGGGGAAAGACTTGCCGGGTATCTGGTCAAAGATGCATTGGAAGTCGAAGGCGTCAACAGTCCCGATCAGTTGAGGATGCTCGAAACAGAATGGCTTCGCCGACAAAGCGGTTGACTTAGACGAAAAAATATATTAGATTGTCATTGTTTGGAAGGGATTAACCCTTTTCATCAGGAATCAAATCGATGCGAAAAACTTTTATCACGTTTGCAAGTCTCCTTCTGACGGCCACATTGGCATTGGCGTTACCCCGTTTTGGGAGTAGTTCGCCAAGTTTCAGTGACTACTTGGGCGGAGTTACGCGTACTCCATCCTTCGGTTTGATAGATCGGAGCCGCGTTACTTTCGATCACTCGCTCCAAATGGGCGTTATGGGTTTTAGTGGTGGATCGCTTATGCAGAGCCTGTACTCTACAACCGCTCATTATCGGGTCTCTGACCCCGTATCGCTAAGTTTCACTCTCGGAATGATGGGCACAAAATACAGCGGTTCCAGTGCGCCGGCAATTTCCAGTGACTTTATCGGTGGTGTTGCGCTTGACTATCGCCCCACTAATAACATGCATTTCCGGGTTGAAATAGCTCGAGCGCCAACTTATTACGGATTGAACAGATACACTGGATCGAACTCATTTTTCGGAAGCGAAGGTCCGTTAGCGCCGGAGTCCGAGACACCTCGTTAATTTTAAAGATATGCTGAACTATTAGACCGAAGCAAAATTGCTTCGGTCTTTTTTGTATATTAGATTACAAGATGGAGAATTTTACCAAAAGTGACTCCTGGAGGACGGGATTAATCCGCCCTCCAAGGTGGCTTAAAAGAAATTAACAAGATCGATTTATGAAATTTCCCACTGACGATCCCGAGCGCCGGACTCGAATCCGGCTTGACTTTTTAATCGCCCTTATGGTGGTTCAGATTGTCCTGTCCATTGGCCTGTGGGTCGATCGTTACCGTGATCGAAATCAATCAGTTGCTCAAACTATTGAGAAACAGGACAGGCCCTTCGATGAACTCTACACAGAGCAGTCATCTCATAGCTCGAGGACAAGCGAACCGGGCGTGACCGAACTTCCAATCATTGAACCTGTGAACGAGCCGATTGTTGCGACCAAAATAAAAGTTCAGATCTTGAATGGTTGCGGCAAAACCGGAATCGCCAAACGCGCTCAACAGTGGATGAGGAGCAACGATTACGATGTGCGCGATGTTGGTAATGCCGACAAGCAAGACTATCGCAGTAGCGAAGTCTTGAACCGTAGCGGTAACGCTGCTGCAGCGCGCGATCTGGCACGAATGCTCGGGATCGACGAATCAAAGATCAAACGAAAAGCGGCTCCCCCGGGGCTTGACGTCGATCTAACGCTTATTATTGGCTCAGATAACAAAAGGCTTCCCTTTGGCAGGTAACCCCCGCAAATTACTTCCCCGCACAATCGCCCGTCGTGCGGCGTTGTTCGCCGCTGAGAAAAAAGCGTCCGACATCATACTTCTTGACCTTCGGAAGGTCACGGACTTCACTGACTATTTCCTGATCTGCACCGGGTCGGTTGACGTCCATGTGCGGGCTATTGTCGATCATATCGAGGACTCGCTACGCAAACTTGGCTGGAAACCGATTCATGTCGAAGGGTCTGACACAGGTCGTTGGATTCTAATGGATTACGTCCACATCGTCGTGCATGTCTTCCAACCTGAAGCGAGGAAATATTACTCACTTGAGCGCCTATGGGGTGACGCGCCGGTGGTAGATGTGAAAGGCTTGGTGAGTGAGCCGTCAGACTATTGAAAGAGAGATCGCCGGGGCGATAGAGCGACAGCTCGCTCAGATCAGCGCTTCCACAGGGGGTGAGATTAAGCTGGAGATTCCCCGCCAGAAGGGCTTTGGGGATCTCTCCTCTAATGTGGCGATGATCCGGGCGGCGGCGCTGGGCATGAAACCCCGCCAGCTTGCCGAGCAGATCGCGGCGAATTTTCCGACTTCGGCTGTTGGGGTTGAAAGAGTTGAGATTGCGGGGCCTGGCTTCTTGAATTTTCATCTGGCTCCGGCATACTTCCACAACCTCTTATCTGAGATTCTTGCCGATCCAATATCGTTCGGAGACAGCGACGAAGGGAAGGGAGCAAAGTGGAACTTCGAGTTTGTTTCGGCTAATCCAACGGGTCCTTTGAACGTCGTCAGCGCCAGAGCCGCGTCGATAGGGGCGGCTCTTGTCAACATTTTCCGCAAGCGCGGCTTTGATGCCAAAAGTGAGTACTACTTCAACGATGCTGGCAGACAGATACGGCTGTTGGGGGCGTCGGTCAAGGCTCGCCACAAGCAAATAATCGATCAGGCAGAGACCGCCGAAATTCCCGAAGATGGATATCAAGGTGGATATGTTAAGGATATTGCGCAGGCGTGGATAGATTCGCGAGAGACGGTTCCAAATACTCCTGAAGCACGACGTAATAGACAGGTTTACGAACCATTCTTTCTGAGTGACGAAAATTTAGGCAAGTGGGCAACCGACTGGATGCTTCAGCAACAACGTAGCCAACTTGAGCGCTTTCGGGTTCATTTTGATGTCTGGTTTAGTGAAGCCTCACTTCATGATAGCGCCAAAGTCCTTCGAGTTTTAACAACCATGTTGGAATTAGGTCATGCCTTTCCAAAGGATGGCGCGACTTGGTTCAAAGGCACGGAATTTGGAGATACCGAAGACCGGGTAATGGTAACATCAGAGGGACGTTTTACCTACCGTGTCCCCGACATGGCTTACCATATTGACAAACATGAGCGCGGCTTCGAGAAAGCCGTCGTTCTGCTTGGACCCGATCACCATGGGGCGATCATCACCCTCACTGCCGCGTTGAAGGCGTTAGGCCTGCCCGACGGGTTTTACAACGGCATGATTGTCCAGCAAGTCAACCTGATGCGCGATGGCGAACCGGTCAAGATGTCGAAACGAGCCGGGCAGATGGTGACACTCGATGAGCTGGTCGATGAGGTGGGCGTCGATGCGGCGAGGTTTTTCTTTCTAAGGCGGAAGGTCTCGACCCCGCTCGACTTCGACATCGAGCTTGCCAAGCGCAATTCAGACGAAAATCCTGTCTTTTATGTTCAGTATGCTCATGCGAGGATTTGCTCGATTTTAAGGCAACCGGGGGCGGAGGAAATGCAGAACTGCCGACAGATGTCGGCAGTACCGTCGGCAGTATCAGAGGCAGATCGTTACAGCCTTCTTGCGACTGAAGAAGAACTCGATATGCTGAGGGCGCTGGCGCTTTTCCCGTGGACGTTGTCTGCGGTGGTGCGGAGCCTTGAACCGAGCTTGATGACCACATACCTGATGGATGTTTCCAAAGCATTTCACCATTTCTATCAGAAGCATCGCGTGATTACCGATGATAAACCACTGACAGCGGCAAGGCTGGACCTCTGCCGGGGAGTGGCGGCTGTTTTGAAGAACGGGCTTGGCTTGATCGGTGTTGAAGCGCCGGAAAGGATGTAGAAGTTGAATCAACTCTATTACGGCGATAATCTTGAAATTCTGAGGGAGCATATCCCCGATGAGAGCGTCGATCTGATATATATTGATCCTCCTTTCAATTCCAAACGCGATTACAATATAATCTACGACGGTTCGTCGGCGCAGGCGGAGGCGTTCAAGGATACATGGAGTCTTCAAAGTTGGCAGGAAGAACGGCAACTTATCTATTTTGATGATCCCCAACGCTATACAAGACTACATAAGTTTATCGAGGCGCTTGAGATATTGCGAATCGACTCAGATCCTTCTTTATTTGGTTATCTCGTTAATATGGGAGTAAGGATAGTTGAGCTGTATCGCGTACTCAAGAAAACGGGGAGTTTTTATATTCATTGTGACCCAACTGCAAGCCATTATCTGAAGGTTTTGCTTGATGATATTTTCGGGAAGAATAACTTTCGAAACGAGATAATCTGGCATTACGGCGGCTGGATCCATCAAAAAATGAGTCGCTTCCCGAGGAAACACGATGTAATTCTATTTTACACAAAATCAGATGATTATACATTTCACCCTTTATCCATCGAATGGGAACGAGAGGAGTACCTGAAGCTTCGACGTCAAGCGATTCATGTTGATGATAACGGACGAGAGTATATCTTTGACAAACGTGGTGGGGCGGGGCAGAAGCGCTATCTCGATGTGGCTTTGCGAGAAGGCAGGAGTATTTCTTCAGTCTGGGATATTCGACCCTTGACAAGTTCGGCGCGTGAACGTCTTGGATATCCGACTCAGAAACCAGAAGCGCTTCTCGACAATATCGTTCGCGCCAGCAGTAGCGAGGGAGACCTTGTTCTCGATGCTTTTTGTGGTTGCGGAACCACCGTAAATGTTGCACAGAAGCTAAATCGTCGCTGGATTGGCATAGACATCACTTATCTTGCTATCGATTTAGTAAAACAAAGGCTTTTGGATCAATTCTATCGAGATGAACGCGGATTGAATGAAATTTCGGCAAAAGAGCAATTTGAGAAAGAAGTCACGATTTTCGGGATACCAAAGGATATCCAAAGTGCGAGGCATCTGGCTACCAAAACTCGTGGGGATCGTATTCGTAAGGAGTTTGAAAAATGGGCGGTTTTTTCGGTTGGTGGAGTCTATTCGGAAGTTAAAGGCGCTGATAGTGGTATAGACGGTTACTTCTATCTTGATGATATGGATGAACGCTCACGGTATAGAAAAATCAAAGGTTTCATTCAGGTTAAGAGTGGTAAAGTCGGAGTTAAAGAAATTCGGGATTTTGCGCATGTACTCGAGAGAGAACAATCGCCGATAGGTGTTTTTGTCACGCTTGAAAATCCAACGGGGCCCATGTTCCAGGAAATTGCCCGTTTGTCAAAATGGACTTCAGGATTCGGGAAGTCTTTCGATAAAATCTCAATTGTCACTGTTCAGGATATACTTGACGATGTACTACCAAATCTTCCGATAACTCGTGCTACAAAACGAGCGAAAAAGGTCACCGAGGAACCCAAACAAAACAACCTGCTCGAAACCAAGGAATAATCTTGCCCCCCAAATTTCATCTCACCGTCGTCGGCTCAGCCGCCCTCGACACCATCGAAACCCCGATTGGTCGCAAGGATGACGCCCTCGGCGGCTCGGCGCTTTACCTTGCCGCGGCGGCGTCGCTTTTTGCTCCGGTTCATGTCGTGGCAGTTGTGGGAGACGACTTCGACATGGCGCAGGTTGAATTTCTTAAGGATCGTGGTTGCGATCTGTCAGGCTTGGAGGTTGCTCCCGGTAAGACTTTTCGTTGGCATGGACGTTACCATAGCAATATGAACGTCCGCGACACCATCAGCGTAGAACTCGGCGTTTTCCAAGGCTTCAATCCCAAATTGCCCAAAGCGGCGGCAAATGCCGAGATTCTCATGCTCGCCAATATCAATCCCGACCTGCAACAAGGGGTTCTTGAGCAGATGAAAGGCGCTCGGTTCGTAGCTTATGATACAATGAACCATTGGATAACCGGAAGTCGAACGGCGGTAGAGAAGCTTCTGAAAAAGGTTGATTTGGTGCTGTTAAATGACGAAGAACTTAACCTGTTGGTAGGGGGGAAGTCAATCTTCGACGGCGCCGCACGACTACTGAAGATGGGACCGAAGTATATCGTCGTGAAGAAAGGCGAACATGGTTCGGTCTTTTTCGGTCAAAAATCAATGCCGTTTCTCTGCCCGGCATTCCCACTAAGCGATCCCAAAGACCCAACCGGTGCGGGAGACAGTTTTGCTGGTGGGATGTTAGGTTACCTTGCCGCAACCGGGGACTTCGATCCGATGAATATGCGGCGGGCAGTCGTTTATGGAGGTGTCGTCGCCTCGTTCACTGTCGAAGAGTTCAGCACTCGCCGACTGGAAACGCTCACGGAAGAGCAGGTAAACGAACGATTCCGTCAATTCCGTGAGATGACCGAGTTTTGAAGGAATTTCCACCTCGCACCGCCATAGACTACAACGATGGGTTGATTCGCTTCATCGATCAGAGAACTCTCCCTCATCGTTTGAAGATTGTTGAAACGGACGATTACCGGGTCGTGGCGAGGGCGATAAAAAGCCTTGCGATCCGAGGCGCGCCATTGATTGGAGTTGCGGCGGCGTTGGCAGTTTCTGCCGAAGCTCGGAAAACTGCCGGTAGCTCGGATACACGGAAACGGATCCAGACGGCAATCGATCTATTGAGATTGACTCGTCCTACCGCTGTGAATCTTTTCGTGACGTTGGAGATTATGCAGAGGACGCTCAAATCCTCTGTAGATGATGACCTTGTCGGACTACTTGAACATGCGGCGATTTCGATCTTTGAAGATGATCGAAAACGGTGTGATCTGATCGCCGAGGCAGGTTTACCGCTAATTCCTGCCGACGCCCGGATCGTAACGATCTGCAACACTGGTTTCCTGGCAACAGCGGGTATCGGAACTGCATTAGGCGTAATCACTAAAGCCGCTGATGCCGGGCGAGTCAAGGAAGTTTTCGCACTCGAAACACGACCACTTCTTCAAGGAGCGCGACTAACGGCGTGGGAGCTGGTTCAAAGCGATATCCCCGTAACATTGTTAGCAGATGGGGCGGCAGGAAGTCTGCTCAGACGGGGCGAGATAGATCTGGCGATTATCGGTGCTGACCGGATTGCTGGCAATGGCGATACCGCAAACAAGATCGGAAGCTTGCAACTCGCTCTTGCCTGTATTAGATTCGGAGTTCCCTTTTACGTTGCCGCGCCTTTTACGACGATCGATCCGGCTACGTCTTCGGGGAGCGAGATCGAAATTGAAGCCCGACCTGAAGCTGAAGTTACTCATTTTAGTGGGAAAGAGATTGCCGCCTCGGGGGCTAAAGTTTATAACCCAGCATTCGATCTTGTTGACGCTGAACTGATAACCGTGTTCATTACTGATCGTGGATTGTTCAAACCGCCATTTGGTTTTCACTCGGCCAATGGCGTCTGACGGCAGGTGTTTTCGACACAAGCAAATTAGAGTATTGCACCTTAGACAAGAGCGGACTGAAAGTCCGCCCTCCAAGAGTATTGCTACGAGGTAGCACTCTCCAATTATCAACCCTGGCGGGAACTCCCGCCGGAAGACAATAAGAGGTTCCGATGAAATTAACAAGAATTATTCTAAGCAGTCTGGCATTCTTAATAGTTTCCGGCTGTATATCGCCCGAACTTCGCACAGCTCGAATTGCTGTGAATGAGAAGGACTGGGATAGAGCTCTAAATGCTATCAACGGTGAGTTGGCTCGTACTGGGCCTGGCGCGGAGCCTTACTATCTGAAAGGCATGATATACGAGCAGAAATCTTTGTGGGTGGAGATGACGGCTTATTACGATTCTTCCCTCATGATTTCAAACCAATTCGCCGACCCGATAAACGAAAGCCGGGATCGCCTATTCAGAAAATACTTGAAACGATCTGTCGATGCAGTCGATTCATTAAAGTGGGACGTCGCACTTGCCAATGTCGATACATCTATTTTAATAGCGCCAGATAGGCGCGTTCTATATCAACACGCCGCAATTACTGCCTATAATGCTGAGAAGTACGAAAAAGCAATAGGATACTCATTACAAGAAGTCTTTAAGGAGCATCCTGACTCAGCCGATCTTACCATCCGTGAGATACTGGTGGCTTCTTACAGCCATAAACAAGATAATCCCAATACTCTGAAATGGGGAAAAGATTTGCTCATGCGATGCGATCCGGTCGCTGACAGTGCGACCTATCTGCGCACGCATGACGTCTTGCTCGCACTATATGAAGAAACAAAGAATTACGACGCGGCAATTTCTGTTATCGACGAGGCAAATAAGCATTTCTCGAACCATTCTGTCATGCTGATGAATAAAGCGTTGTTCTTGATTAAGAAGGAAGATTATCCGGGAGCGTCAAAAATCTATCGTGAGGTTCTGGCTATGGATAAAGACAATCTTGACGCTAATCTTAATCTCGGCACAATATTAGTCACGGATAAAAAATGGCAGGAGTCGCTTCCCTACCTGAAGAGGGCATTCGAATTAAGTCCTACAAATATAGTTGCCGCGAAAAATCTGATGGCGGCGTATTATAATACTAATCAGGATAAACTGGGCGAAGAAGTCCGCAAAAAACTCGAAGCACTTCAAGGGGGTAAGTAAGAATTGATCGGTAGGCGGCTTCGCGCCTGGGCGTCGAAATCTGGCCCAAAAAGTATTGATCGGGCACAGGATCAGACCATTAACCTTCAAGGGGCTATACCAAGGCATATTGCCTTCATAATGGACGGAAACGGTCGTTGGGCTAATGGTCGGGGGTTGCCAAGAATTGCCGGACACCGACAAGGCGTTTCTATCGTCAGATCGATGGTCGAAATAGGGCGCGAGATTGGCGTCGAAGTGATGACTTTCTATACTTTTTCATCAGAGAACTGGCGCCGTCCACCTTTTGAAGTAACCGCACTTATGGAGCTGTTGGTCGAGGCAATTGACCGAGAGCTTGAGGATCTCAAGAAAAATCGGGTCAGCTTGAGAATTATTGGCGAATTGGAGAATTTGCCGGAAGGACCCCGTAAGGCAATGGAGCGGGGCGTCGCAGAAACGGCGGGGTTTGATGGGTTGATCTTGGTGCTGGCGCTCTCTTACTCAGGACGACGCGAAATCGTCCGCGCGGTGAATCGTATCGTGGCGTCGAACAGAGATGGCGCAGGGTGCGGACACCCTGCGCCAACAAAAGTTGACAGAGATGACACAGGGTGCGGACACCCTGCGCCAACAAAAGTTGACAGAGATGACACAGGGTGCGGACACCCTGCGCCAACAAAAGTTGACAGAGATGACGCAGGGTTGGGACACCCTGCGCCAACAAAAGTTGACAGAGATGACGCCGGGTGTGGACACCCTGCGCCATTTGAAATTGACGAAGCCACGTTTGGAAATTATCTCGATACGGCAGGCCTGCCTGATCCAGACCTTCTGATCAGGACAGCAGGGGAGATGCGGCTGAGCAATTTTCTTCTGTATCAGCTTGCTTATACCGAGATAGTTGTTACTCAGAAATATTGGCCTGAATTTGACCGCAACGATTTGTTTGATTGCATCCGTCAATTCCAATCACGCGAACGGAGGTTTGGTATGACAAGCGAGCAGGTGAAAAGTGAGCGCGGCTGAAGGAACGGCTGGAGCCAATCCCGCCAATCCCGAGCGCCTCAGGGAACGCCTTACCGATCTACTTGGCGTCGATCTGTGGGTCGATGCAACCTATCCTGCAGTTGCTCCTACAACAGAGGACGAAGTTGTCAGGTTGTTGCAAGGTTACCCCGGTGAGATAATGGTGATCGGCCAAGGTACGAGTTTTCCCGCAGATTTTACTCCACCAACCGACGCCCTTATTTTACTGACATCTCGATTGGTTGACTGTTTTTCATTTTCTGCTGAGGATCAAGTAGTAGAAATTTCTTGTGGTTGGAGTCTTGTGGAAGCACGCCAAAGACTCTCTTCGGTAGGCGTGGTTGTCCCGGCCTGGGAGCGTTTCCAGTCTGGCACAATCGGCGGACGATTGGCAGGAATCTCTTCGAGGCACTCAGGCGGCCGAGACGGGTGGACACAGTCGTTATTGGGAATAACCATCGCTCTTCCTGATGGGGAGAAACTTCAGTTCGGCGGTCGATGCATCAAAGATGTTGCCGGTTACGACCTGAGACATACCTTTACAGGGAGTCGGGGGAATTTAGGCGTCATTCTCAAGGCGATTTTCCGATGCCGACCTCAAGCTGAATGGACCGCTTATGGCTACCCGATTTCCTCACCCAAACCGGCAGGCAGAATATCACCGGTTTTGCGCAAGATGCTGGACCCGAAGGGGCGCATGCGCTCCGGAGTTTGAGATTTGCATGCATCAGTGAAGTTCGCTCGTATTTTTGCTTTCCTATTTGCCTTCGGCGTGCTGGCAGTTTTCGCCTTGCTGGTCTTTTGGTTTTTTCTTGGTGGACGTGACCAAGTACGATCTGAAATTGTATCCAATCTTCGACCGGTATTCGGCGAAACATTCGACCTCGCCGACATCTCGATATATCCTCATTCTGTCGTTTTGCACGACGTAATCCTTGATCCCTCTTCAACCCTTCACCTGAATCTTAAAGCGGTCACAATTCGGCTGTCATTTTATTCCTTCCTTCAGGGAGGAGGCGACTGGCAAGGAACCATCGGTGAGATCGAGTTGCTCCAGCCGCGATTTTCGATCATCACAACTGACACCATCGACTCAATTTCTAACGGTTATAATTATCAACCATTTGCTTTAAAGAAATTATCAGCACTTAAGGTGATTCGTCGCATTCGAACAATCGATGGCTCGATAATAAGCGACAAATTCGACAGGCTTCTGGTAGAAAACATAAACGGTCAAGTTGACCTGGTTGATCCGACCCATTCGATCCTGAATGTCACTGCGGTGTTGCCATTGTTAGATCATGCCGGGATCAAAATTGATGGGAGGGGTGACGTTACTACCGGCGAATTTTTTGCTTCGCTACGGGTGGATTTACCCAAACTTGAGGGTCTGCGTACCAAGAACTCTATCGATAAACTCAACATTACCGGAGGCGACCTATCCCTTGATATCAGCGTTTGGGGAGGGGCAGATGTTCGGTTCAATGGAGAAATAGTCGGTGATAGTATTGCCGCAAATTTCGACCAAAAAGTATTCTTTAAGGATGGGAAAATTTCTGGCAATATATTTGGTCAGGTTGTCGATGTTTCGGGAAGCATACTCGTGAACGACAATCCAGTTGAATTCAAGGTCGAATCTACGGATATCTTTCGAACCGTTTGGAGCGCAAGCTTGTCATCTGTGGTTGATATCAGTACGATAGAGGAGGCATTCGAAGGCACGACAGAATTGGAAGGTGAGATCGAGGTCAAAGGAGAATTGGGCGGACGCGGCCCTGAGTGGTGGAGCGATCTGACGCTAAATGCTGAAAAAGTGAAAATTTCTAATTTCTTGATGGAAAATCCACACTGCGTGCTGAAAATCAATAACGGAAGATTCCGCGTCGATCAATTTACCGCTAATATCGGTAACGGGATGGTCAAGCTGTCAGGGGAATTCGACCCGATTTCCGGCGACCTCGATTTAGATGGAGAAATCGAACAATCGTGGGACAGGGAAGAGACGCCGGACTGGTGCCAAATTCTTGCACCAAAAATGTCTGCAACATTTGGCTTAACACGCAAAGAGGGAATCTGGTTCGGCGGCGGTGTGGGTGGAATATATGACGTCGCTGGCAACAATCATGCGCAAATAAACTTGTCGCTTGTCCGCAATCAATTCCAGCTTGGTTTCCAACCTACCGAGGGGAAACGTGGATTTCTCGGTTTGAACTACAGCCCTCAGGACAAAATCCCCTTACGTTTAATTGGTCGCGACCCACAACTACTTCTGCAAGAGATCGTCAAAGAAAAATACCTGCCGGACATGATCCTCGAATACGGAGTCAGAATCGAAGCGGCGGGAACATTGCAAGACATCAGCGGAACAATCGTCGCTGATGGTGGCGTCCCGTCTCGAGGTATTACCGCTAATTTTACGTTATCGAAAGAAACGAACGGGTGGGAAGGTGATTTGAAAGCAACTCTTAAACTCCCCAACCGCCACCGACTTCAAGGCGAAGCGCGTATTGCTGTGAATGAGCGGCGTTTCGATCTTGCTGAAGGGATATTCAGTGATGAACGCGGTAACAAACTTTTGGATGTGCAGGGTGGCTACTCTTTTGTGAATCATCAGATAGACAAATTTAGCTTAGGTTGTGAAGACCTACCGCTTGTGGAAATATTAAAGCTGGGATTTGACAAATTTCAGACAGGTGTAGGCGCTAATGTTGATCTCACGGTAGAATTGACCGGAGAGGGCTACTTCTGGAATGGACATTCAGAGTTGATCTTTCCCGACTCAGTGATTTATGATTTCGATGCAGAAGGACGGCTGGAGTCGAGTTCGCTCTCCATGTCCAAAGCAATCCTGACAAGTCAAATTGGCGATTCGGTCCTTTTTTCAGCTTTGGGGTCCTATGATTTTTCGAGGAAGTCGCTTGACTCAGTTGTTATTTCTTTGAATCAATTCAGCATAGAACGTCTATTAGAGGTAATTGCTCCCAGTTGGCGAGGTAAATTTGCAGGGATAGTCAATGCAAGGCTGGAATTTTCCGGGGAATTGACAGCGCCAGACCTATCAACCGACTTCCATCTGACTTCGGGGGTTCTGTTCGGTAAACCGGGATATTGGGCGAATGTTAAGGCTTCAGGGGAGGGTGGCGTCTATGAACTGGTGGAATTGAATCTCGGGCATGAGATTTCTGCCCTTTTAAGCGGATCTGGTCATTTTGATAGCAATACGAAGCAATACAAATTATCCGCAAAAGGGAATCAGGTGGAAATCGGAGGGTTAATCAATGCGATCTCCCCGATCAAGCTTCCAATCAGTGGCAATAGTGATATTAAAATTGAGCTCGATGGATCGGACAAATTCAGGCAGGCTCGAGCATCTGTCATGATGAAATCAGGCAGGTTGGGAACTATCGAATTCCGTGGATTGATGGGGCAATTATCGCTCTCAGGGCTAAATGAATATAAGCCAGTACTACACTTTGATTCTCTGGTCGTTGACTGGGGGGATGTAAAAGGGACGGTTATTGGGGAACTCCCTCTTACACTGGGACGTTCGATTGAAATGAAGTTTGTTCTCGATGGTCGGCTGATTAGTTTCCTGCCACAAATAACACCATCGTTCAGTAATCCGCTTGGCAGGGGTCGTCTCGAACTCTCGCTTGGGGGCGATTTAAAGAAACCCCGTTTCGTTGAGGGAAAATTCCTCATGAACAACGGGGGATTTGATTTGAAAAATGTGATACGTGAAGTCAGGAAAATTGAGGCGGATATCTTGTTGGACTCGCGCGGCGAGATTCGGATTAACCGGTTCGATTTCGATATCGATGACGCTCATGTTTCGATAAGCAATCGTCAGGCAAACGCTCAAGCAGTTGAAGAACCGATCATCGTTTACGGTTACAATTTCGGAATTCTTCAGGTACAGACTGTTCCGGACGGTTTTTGGATCGTGATACCCGGATTGATGGAGAAATCATGGGGCGGTTATCTCGCTCTATCTGGATTAAATCAATACGGGGCATTCGAGTTTATGGGGCCGGCAGAACGGCCTCGCGCAGTTGGCCAGGCGAATTTTCGCAATGCAATTTTCACTTATCCTCCCATACGTGGGCAGGGCGCCATCAATAACTTCACTTCTGCTTTACTACAACTTCTCCGGCGTATCCGTTGGGATGGCCGACTTACTACAGATCACGGTTGCAGATATGTTCGAGAGATCTCAGGGCTGGGAGAGCTGAAGGCGTGGGAGCAACTGAAGAATCAGCTTGGCGGTGGTTTACTGAATCCCGACTTGATGATTTTAGTTGATTTGCGTCTCGACGATAATCCTTTGGGGCTTGTATTCAACGGTTCATTTGCGGACACTTTAAGATTGTCGGGTGAATTTACATCAACCCAAGGGTCGGTAGAATTCCTCGATCTTGATTTTCAAGTTGAGAAAATCGGCATAGAGTTTAACCCTGCTCTGATGGACCCGGTACTATATGGTACTGCCGCCACAACAGTTCTCGATTCATCGGATATTGCCAGACTCGTGCGCATTAGAGTTCACAGTGGCGACGAAGGTTCAGCGGCTTATTCTAACGAAAACCAGCAGAGAGCTCGTTTTTCAGATCTGACACTAACTTTCGAGGATGACCAGGGTCATTCGCAAGAACAGGTGTTAGCGCTTTTGGGATATTCTCCTCAACAATTACCTGGCAAACTGTCGGGATTAGGCGGTCAGTTATTCGAGTCAGCGACTCCGTTGAAAAAGTGGCAGAGGGGATTTGAGCGAATACTGGAGCAATGGACGGGGCTGGACAGGATTTCAGTTCGGACCAGTGTGACGCAGAATCTCATCGAAAAACAAATAAATCCGGTTACCAATGTCAACCAACCCGGTTCGGCTTCGAATTGGAATCTTTTGTACGGTTCGCGAGTCACTCTCGGGAAGTATGTTTTACCAAACCTATATCTCGCCTATACCGGCGCGCTGATTACCCAGGCAGAAACCTATAGTCAGTCACGACTTGGCATCCAGCATAGCTGGGATTTGAGTTTTCGACTCACAAGTATTTCCAACAATCTCGTTCTAAACAACCGCTTTGAGTACAACGAACTGGCGAGATCATCCATAAACAGTGTACTGATCCGTTATGACTGGATGTTTGACTCGCGAACGCTATTCAGGAAGGTATGGAAGTGAATCCTGCTTTCGATTCAAAAAGACTTGTTTCATCAAAGGTGTGTACTTAACTTATTGAGTTATGAGAAATCCTCCAAAAAAACTAACGATACTCCTCATCGCCTTGCTGTTTCCGATGCTTGCAACTGCTCAACCCACTGCAAACTGGAAACTGCTTGGCCTATCGGTTGAGGGAAATGACCGGACTGACGACGGACTGATTATAGCCACGAGCGGACTTGTGGTGGGCGACCAACTGACCGGCGAAAAAATCCAGGCGGCCATCAGATCGCTTTGGGGGCTGGGTCTCTTTACCGATATCAAAGTCCTTGCTGATCAGGCGACAGAATCGGGAATCTATTTAGTTGTCAAAGTTGTCGAGTCCCCTCGTCTTGAATTCGTCGATATTTCGGGCGGGAAAAAACTTGGTAAGGACGAGGTCGAGAAAGTCATCGACGTTTCCAAAGGTCAGATCTTGAAACCTTCCGATCCGGTAAGGCTTCGTCGGAAACTGGAGGCGCTGGCGGCTGAGAAAGGGTATCTGTTAGCGGATCTTACAATCGAGATTCGAGATGGGTCTGCACCAAACCTCAAAACTGTTTATGTGAAAATCGAAGAAGGTAAAAAGGTAAAGATCAAGGAGATTAACTTTGAGGGGAATTCGGCTTTCACGGACAAAAAGCTACGTAAACAACTGAAAAATACGAAACAAAAAGCCTGGTTCAGATCGGGCGAATTCAAGCGCGATAAATTCGACGAAGATTTGTCTAAACTTGTCGAAATTTACCGCGAGCAGGGATATCGGGATTTTGAAGTTGTCAAGGATTCGATTTGGTACTCAGAAAATCGAAAATACATGTTCATCGACATAACAGTTATCGAAGGTGAACGATACTATTTCGGAAATGTAAGTTTTGAAGGAGACGTTCTTTATTCAGATTTGGAACTGCGCGACCAGCTTCTATATCGCCCGGGAGAAGTATTCAATCAGACAAACTTCGATATTACACGATTTGAAAAACTCAGCAACCTCTATTACGATCACGGATATATTTTCGCCCAAATTCAGGCTGTGGAAACACCACGTGGACGAGATACTCTCGATATAGTATATCGCATTGTTCCCGGAAACAGGTTCAGTGTTCGCAAAATCAACATTTCCGGTAACACCAAGACACAAGAGAAGGTGATACGTCGGGAGTTCTCGTTGAAGCCTGGTGATACTTTCGACGTGTCAAAATTACGGCGTTCAGTACGTGACGTGACGATCCTGAATTTCTTTGCCGACGTGAAGCCCGATGTAGAAGACGTCAACGAAGATCAGGTTGATCTATTCGTAAAGGTTGAAGAGAAGCCCACCGATCAAGCAAATGTCTCGGCTGGGTATAGCGAACGCGATGGCGTCATCGGCGCGCTCGGATTTACAGCTCCAAATCTGTTTGGTACAGGACAACAACTTAATTTCGATTGGAATTTCGGGCAGAGGTATGGTTCTTTCTCAGTTAGTTATACTGAGCCGTGGCTTTTCGACACCGAAACTCTGGCAGGCATTTCTTTCTACAATGTGAAAAGACGCTGGGTCGATGGGTTCAGCGAAAATCTATTGGGCGGATCCTTGCGCATGGGGAAGCGCTTTCGTTGGCCGGATGACTATTTCCGAGGAGATTGGGTTTATCGATACGAACAATCCCGTTTGTATGATTTCTCAGATTCATTTACGGAAAACAATCAGAACAATATCGTCGATGGCGAAAATCGTCACTCAAGTGGGCTGACTCAGATCATTTCACGAGACAGCCGTGATTTCCCCGAATTTCCGACATCGGGATCCGTTTTTAGTTTGACCACCGAACTCGCTGGAGGCCCTCTGAATGGCGACGACCGCTACCACAAGCACGTTGCATCTATCGAGTGGTACTCGCCAATCAGCTCCAAATTTGTCCTGTATAACTCTTTTCTGATCGGCTATCTTGACGCTTTAACCGGCAATTCGCGCGATATTCCGATACTAAAATACTTTTATATGGGTGGAAGCGGACTCTCATTAGGCGCTCCGCTTAGGGGTTATGATGAACGAACTGTGGGACCGCCTTCTAAGAGTGAAAATGCTACTGCTTTGGGAGGCAAATCGCAATTTAAGTTTGGGAGTGAATTGCGGGCACAAGTCCTTAATAATCCTACCATCTATGCGCTTGCATTCGCTGAAGCCGGTAATACGTGGCTTACTTTCCAGCAGACCGATCCTTTTAATCTTCGTCGGTCGGCCGGTTTTGGTATCCGCCTCTATATGCCGATGATTGGCTTAATCGGGCTCGATTACGGCTATGGTTATGATTATTACCACAAGGTTACTGGAGAGCGGAAAGGACGTTGGATGCCGCACTTCCAATTTGGCAGACAATTTTAGGGGGTTTGTCGCAGGGTGTGGACAGCTTGCGGCAGAAGAACGGGGATCCGTACCCGTTTTGTTAATATAAGTAATTTGTCCTGAACGGGTACGGAGCCCCGTTCTACCGAATTTTCTACTGACTCATAATGGAGACCACTTCGTGAACTCTGTCATATTCCAAGATCGAATTAAGTTCGTTGCCACGCTTTTATCGATCATTGCAATATTTATCATCTCGCTTCCGTTAAGCGGAAACGCTCAATTAAAACCTCAATCACTTAAGATCGGGGTTGTTAATTCCGAAGCCCTTTATCAAGCCTATCCCGAATTTCGTAAAATCGAAGAGAAGCTTGCCAAGGAAGCTGAAGCTATGCAGGCGTCGCGCCAAGTATGGATTACGGAAATGGAAAAACGACAGGCTTCGATAGCTGATAAAGAGAATCAGTTAAAAGCCGGCGCCAATACCTTCGCTGAGAAAAGGAAAATTCAGCTTCAAACGGAAGTCGATTCGCTTAAAATGGATTTACAAGAGCGATACAACGATCAAGTGACCAGCGAGCAAGAGAAACTTCAAAAACGGAAAGCCGAGCTCCTATCAGGGGTTCTCGAATCGGTCAATAAACAAATCGATACACTTGGTGAGCAGGAAGGTTACGATCTGATCATCGACGCTTCGAATGGTACGATCGTTTACGCGAGAAATCCGGAAGACTTAACAGATAAGCTGCTTCGTCGGCTGAAGGAGAAATGATGCGCGGCGCAAGCCTCGCCAGAGCGTGTGTACGGACGGGTCTCGCCTCCTTGCGAACGATCACCGGGCGATGCCGGAAGGCGTTCTCTCGCTTGGGAAGAGTAAGGGCGATGTTCTTGATTATTCCGTCCCTGATGCTCGTTGTTTCTGGTTGTGCAGGAACGAATTCTGGAGCGGCTAAGGGCGATACTCCATCTACTGGTTCCGGAGGCGGAACTACCTTCCCATGGTCGTCCAGTGGAAGTAAGATTGGGTATGTAAGATCAGAAGTGATTGCCCAACGCCTTCCAGATTATAAGGATGTGGAAAACGCGCTTCGCTCGGATAATACTCTGTGGGCGGCAGAAGCAGAGAAAATGGAGGGGGAACTTCGAGTCAAAGAGTCCCAGCTTGAAGAATTGAAATTAATTCTAAGCGCTGACCGTCGCAAACAGCTCGAAGACGAAGTGACAACTGGTCGCAAAGAGTTGCAACGTTTCCGGCAGGCGACATGGTACGACGAGAACAGCAGTTACCTTAAGCGCCGCAAGGAACTAATGGAACCAATCGACGCAAAGGTAAACGATGCAATTTATAAGGTTGCAGAGGCACGCGGGCTTGATATTGTGTTCGATACCGTCGCTGGAAACGTAGTTTACGCCAAACCTGGCCTTGATATCACGGATCAGGTTATCGAGGAATTGGCGAGGTGAGAAGCATGGAGTGCGCAGGCTCGATTGCGCGTTTTACTTTTTGGCTGAAGCAACCTTCAACACTTCGGAAATGAAGTGCGAAATTTGGTAATAAACACTGGCGCGCTTGGCGATGCGCTGAATTGCGACGTCAAAGGTTCGCGAGAGCTTGAGATCGACGGAATCGCTCCAATTTTGGAAGCGGAACCCCACCACCTGACTTTTATCGCTAACCCGAAGTATCGCTCCCAGCTCGAAAAATGCCGGGCTGGCGCAATAATCACAGCTCCTAATGAGCCAACCCCCTCCCACCTCATCAGACTTGAAACTCCGCATCCCTATTTAACATTTCGTCAGGCGCTTGAACTCGTTTATCCAGCCCAGGGGCTCGACTATCCGGAGCGCGTTCATCCATTTGCCTCGATCAGCGATTCTGCCTTATTAGGCATTGGCGTTCGCATTGGAGCATTTGTAACCGTCGAGTCTGGGGCAATTGTTGGATCTCGGGTGGTGCTTTGCAATGGCGCTTATGTTGGCAGAGACGTTATCATCGGTGATGATTGCGTGATTGGGATTGGGGTAACTCTCAGGCACGAAGTCAAATTGGGTTGCCGTGTTATCGTCGGTGATGGTACTGTGATCGGTTTTGACGGTTTTGGGTACTCCCCCGAAGCAGATGGATTCCACAAAATACCTCAGGTTGGAACCGTCGAAATAGACGACGACGTCGAGATAGGCGCAAATTGCTGTATTGACCGAGCGACTATCGGCGCGACTCGCATCGGAAAGAGAGCAAAGCTCGATAACCTGATCCAGATCGCCCACGGCGTTCATGTTGGGGCAAACACTGTTATCGCCGCACAGGTAGGAATTTCCGGTTCCACGACAATCGGCTCAGGGGTAATGATTGGCGGTCAAGCCGGTACGGTGGGCCATATAGAAATTGGTAACAGGATGATGATCGGCGCCCAAGCAGGAGTTACAAAATCTTATGACATCAAAGGTTTAATTTCTGGCTACCCAGCCAGACCCCAAATGGAAGCGATGCGAATTGAAGCGGCATTGGGAAAACTGCCCGAACTTCTTAAACGGGTCAAAATGCTCGAAGATGAATTGAAGAAATTGTCGGAGCTGAAATAGTAGCTCCGCAACTTGAAATGCACCACCGGCAATTACGGCGGATTCCAGACGAATCTCAATCGTACAGCTCAATATTGAAAACTGTACTAAGAATTTTCAGTCTATTGTTACCGGTACTGGTGATCAATGCCGCTCTCTATGCCGCTGATCTGCCGGTCATCGAGATGCCGAAATACGTTATAACCGGTATTGAACAGGCGACAACTCTGTCCGGAAAAAAGATTCCCACAGAATCTTCCTCCCATTTTTTACTACCAGATTTCAACCGCGAAGTTCGACCGGTTATTCCTCTTGATATTCTCGATACGCCAAGCGAAAAACCAATTCTATTTAGATTAGTCGGAGGTGGATACACCGAAGTTGGCGCTTCGTCCGGAGGTTTTGGCAAGGCAACTGGTCGCTTAGCAAGTGTGTACGAAGGTTCTCTAACTGGTTATTCAGTTAACCTCGGTATGGATCGTTACCCGATGAGAACCTCATCCGGTCCGAAGCTTGATGGATTTGTCAACGCCAGTGGCCTTCGCTGGATTGGGCAGGAGGCTACTTTTACTCCTGAAATCAAGTCATCTTTCGGATCATTTGTTCGAAACGGATCTCTGGGAAATGAGACTAATAACCAATTCGCTTTAGGACTTCAGGCCGGAACAACTCCCTTTGGCCTGTTTGCGGGACGATTGACTGGCAAATTTCTTTTTGATCTCACTATCCTCGACAATCACCGTAACATTTTAGCGTCACATGATCTCTTGACTCTTGGATTTTCTCGTGAAATTTGGCAAGGCTGGTTAGAATCAAGGCTCGATTTCGAGGTGGAAGCAGTTTCGGTCGATAAAGGCAGTCACTCGCTTTACTCAATTGAATCGATCTATTGTCGCCGTTTGGGCGAGAAATTACTTTGGCGCGCTGGACTGATAGCCTACACCGGAAAAGTAATTCCGACACCGGTGCTTGTCGCGCCAGGTACCCCCGAAAGTCGATCTGGCGCTGGACTTATTGCAGGAATAACCTGGAAGGCGGCTTCGGGTAGCGCCATTGACTTTGACTATTTACCCAAACCACACTTTGAGACATTCGGTTCGACTTTCTCCCAGATGATGGCGCTTGACTCAACCGCCAGAGGCGTAACGGTAGAAGTTCCATTCAACCTACGACTACGCGTAAGTCATATTCTAAACAAAACCGCCAGACTACGGTTTTCGTATGCACTATCTGACGAACGGCATCGATCATTCTGGATGATGAACTCAACTGGAAATTGGCGGACAAGTTCGCGAAAAGCTCACATTGCAATATCCAGATTGGATTTAGAATTAGAACCACATCAAAACGTATTGGTTACACTCTTTGGAGTTTTGACGAAGGCGTCAAGTTCTGGAAGCGGGGTGGGAGCCAACGCACCGTTTATTTCACCAGCTGAAGTAGGGAGCGACGTTGTAATCTATTTGGGCAAGGTTGCAATCAACAATAATCTCGTCTGGAAGCGAGGATCGCTCATTTTTTACAATGGTGCGAGTCGTTCCTCAGATTTAATGGACTGGAACGCCTCGGCGCATTGGTCGGTCAGACCGGGTTTAACCGGACGGGTCGGAATCGATAACCTTCTGGATAGAGATCAGTGGAAAATACCGAGTTACCAGCTTCCGCCATTGACAGTCTGGGCGGGAATCGAATGGAGAGGCAATGATCCACTATGGTAGAAAAATTGAGGTTTTATCCTCTTCGACGACGGACTTCTCAGTCTTTCCGAGAATAGGATAAATGACCAAAATACTCTCATACCGGCGTAAGAGTCTGTCCGAGAATTGAGGAAATACAGGAAATTGGCCAGGCGGACGCCCTCGTCCGCCCTGAGTCCAAGCACAAATAGTCGGCGGACGAGGGCGTCCGCTTGGGCTCTCCTGTATTCTCGGACAGACTGGTAAGCCGGTATCCAGAAATTCCTTAAATGTCATTATGATACTTGGATCCCGACTTTCGTCGGGATGAGAGCCCTGAGTATTATTTGCATTCTCGGACAATCTGTTCTGTCCCCCCTCTAAAATCACAATTTTGGAAATACTATGAATCTGTTAGAAATTGTAATAAAAGGCGGTTGGGTGATGATCCCAATCGCGCTCTGTTCGCTGATTATGATTGCCATCGGAGTAAGTCGATTCCTGGCTATCAAGAGAGAAAAGGAAGCTCTCACTTCGTTTCTAAGTGAATGGGAACGACGCGCTCCCAATCCAACCGGTTTTCGAACTGCCTGTAAATTAGGTCCAGAGGTTGCGCGGGCATTGATGGAGAGTTGGGAAATCGAGCGGGCTGGTCGAATTCGCCTGACTGAGATCGAGACGGTCTCAAGACAGGAACTGGAACGACTTGAATCTGGTCTTGGCACTATGGCCACCATTGCCGCGGTTGCGCCGCTTCTTGGTTTTTTTGGAACCGTCACTGGAATGGTACGCGCCTTTATGCAGATTCAGAATTTGGGCGGAGCAGTGAATGCTTCTGTGCTGGCAGGTGGAATATGGGAAGCATTGATCACCACAGTCGGTGGTTTGGTCGTCGGCATTCCGGCCTTACTGATTTATAACTACCTTGCTGGCATAACTCGCCAGACAGCCGGTCTGATGGAACGTTGCGCTACCACAGCGGTTCGACAGATGGGGAACGTCGATGAAGCTTGAACCCCGAAATGCTCCAACAACCGCTTTCCAACTCGCATCACTGACCGATATGGTACTGTTACTGCTGATATTTTTTCTGCTTTCGAATACTTATATCATTCAGCCTGGCATAAAAGTCGAGTTACCGCCGAGCGAAACTTCGCAAGTAATTGACCAGAAAAGTATCATTGTCACGGTAACTCGCGAAGGTACCATCTGGGTTGGTCAGGAAAGGACCTCGGTCGATGGACTTGCCGGATTGTTGAGACAGCAACTCATCAGTGGCACTCAACAAACGGTGGTAATCAAGGCAGACAAAGACGTGACGCTCGAACTTACAGTGCGGGTGATCGACCGAATCAAAGCCGCAGGAGGAGAAAGATACCTAATCGCCACAATGCGCGAGGAAGGGTAATCTCAGATGACCGGTGCAAACATACTATTTGCAACGAGAAACCAGCGCGATTCAAAAAAGGGGTGGGCTGTTTCGGTCATTGTTCATATCCTTCTATTGCTGTTTTTCATCTGGTTGAAAGTTGAGATTGTCCCGTTTATCCTCGATTTTACGCCTGTTACCTTCGCTCCTTTTTCGAATGTGACTGAGCCGGAAGGATCGGCAATGGCGAATCTCGAATCGGGCGCACCGATCGTTGACCTTCCCCGCCGCCCAATGCTCGATGAAACAAGCCCCTTATTACAGCTTCCAGACCGTGAACGTCTGCCTATCGAAGCCGTTATTCCTCAAGACCGCCCCGAAGAAATGACCCCCGAATTCGTTCAACCCGGCCGCCGGATGCTGATGCCGACTGATGTTTTGGGACGCGGCGACCGGCCGATCCCCGCTCCGCTTCCTGTTGAGTCAAGCTGGCTTGAAGGCGAACGTCAGCAAGCAATGGCGTCGAAGCTCGCCGGCGATGAGATGTTTTCGATCAGCTGGGAAGGTCATCAACGGGAGAAAGTTTCGGGGGAACTGCCGAAGTTTCCAGAAGGCGTCAACCGCGCATCGACAGTTAAACTTACATTTGAGGTTGCTCCGGATGGAGTAGTGATATTTGCTTCACCATCGACGAAGGGCGTCCCTGAGTTGGAAAAGGTTTCGCTTGAAGCGCTTCGTAAATGGCGTTTCAATGCACTGGATCCTTCGATGCCTCAAATGAAACAGCGCGGGGAGATCACGTTCGTGTTTACGCTGAAGTAATATCCAAGAAGCTCTCAGCTTCCAAAAGTAAGAAGTCAACCCCTCATGGGTTGACTTCTTACTTTTGAAACGTAGACATAAGCTGTCAACCTCAGAGGGTTGACAGCTATTCTTTTGAAATGCAGATATAAGCTGTCAATCCCGGAGGGTTGACAGCTTACTGGCAACACACTACCTGATCAAGGCGATCTTCTCGATCTGGGTTCTGCCAAGTGACTCAAGACGCAACCAGTAGATCCCCGATGGCAGAGCCACTCCGTCATAACTGACTCGATGATACCCTACCGTAGCTTGCCCTGAATAGAGGTCGGCTACGACCCTGCCAGTCAGATCATAAATCCGTAATGTGGCAGGAGCCGCTTTGTCGATGCCGAACCGTATGGTTGTTCGCGAATTGAACGGATTTGGGTAAACCGGTCCAAGACCAAACTCAACAGGAATTTCCAGTTTTTCACGATCAATATCATTCGGCAGAATATTGATGATAAATGTTCGCAGACAGGAAACATTGTCATCTCCCGATCTTGCCGTTACAAACCACCTGATTGGTCGGTCGAACCAGATCGGTAGTGCGAGCGCGTCGAGACTCAGGGTTAATGTCGTGTCAACCGTTTCGAAACTGACCGAAGTATCGCCAGTCTCAATCGTGAATTCATAATCGACAAAATCCAAGTCGTTCGGGTCGTGCGACGGAAGCCAAGCGAAGGTCACCGCCGGTAACCGCAACGTGTCACCGTGCAAAGGCAGAGCCGTAAGCGTATCGCCATCTTCCGGATACATCAATGCGAATGGTTCGGGAGGCAGTGGGCCTAAGACGTCGAGTTCTATTGCGAGTAGCATCTCACCATCATCGGCATTATGCCTGAAGAGTATTTCCCCTTCGAATAAGGTGTCAGGCAGGTTTGTCGCATTCAGCGAAAGGGTGAAATCCTGCGTCTCGCCTGTTTCAAGTCTGCCAGTCCATATGTCGAGATTCATCCAGTCCTTGCGCGCGTCGAGCTGATGGATCTCAACCCGGTCTCTACCTCCGACCGCGGAGAGGTTCTGGATGCTCATGAACACCCAGCTATAAACATCGAACTCGTTGGTAATCCAAGCGCTTTGTTGTCCATTCGAAGAAGAATCCTGCGGAATTTCGAATACGAACATGGTGTCGCCGGTTGCGACGTTCATCTTGGTCACGTTGGATGGCGCTCCGGCGGGATGATTCACAATGTAAAGGTCGTACCCATCGGGATCTTCAGGCCAGTAGCCAAGGCCGTACATGCGTAAGCTACGACGGCTTAGACCGCCTTCAAGCAAATGACCCTCAAGATCGCATCGAACGATATTTTGGGTAGTTGTGCCGCAAAGGTAGAGGATGCCTTCCTCACTATTGTAAGCAATGTACTGGCTCGGGCTCAGCGGGTCAGGCCAACTCGTCACGACCATTCCGTCAGT
This sequence comes from uncultured Caldithrix sp., assembly GCA_964355675.1. Lineage (GTDB taxonomy): Bacteria > Electryoneota > AABM5-125-24 > Hatepunaeales > Hatepunaeaceae > CAMBDS01. The sequence continues at coordinate 26,426 of CAYHEC010000018.1, read as the reverse complement.
CGTCAGGCAGTAGATCGTATCTTCGCCGGCGGCCCAGATATAGTTTCCATCCCAATCCATGTCTTTGTAGCCGTAGCGTGAAGAGCCGATTTGTTCGAACCTATTGAGAAGTTCACCTTCGCGGTCGAGGACGTAGATCAGATTTGCGGAGTCGATATCGTTTGCACCGGAAAGGAAGAACTTATCTTGCGCGAAGATAACGCCTTCGATTCTATCGTCGTCGGTGATTTCGCCAACGTTGTAGCGACGGCGAATTTCCCATGGTTCTGCGTTAGCATCGTCAAGGAGACGCTTTTCTGCGTTCCAGTCCATCGGGCCGTTGCCAGTATTGGTGAGTGAGAAACCGAGATCGATGTTCTGACCCGTTTCAAGATTTGACCCGAGAAAATCGTGCGTGATGGTAAATTCAGGGTGAAGCAGGTCGAAATTAATCTCAAGGCTGTCGTTTTCATCGACGGTGAGGTCGGTATAAGTCGAGTCATTGAAGCCTTGCTTGTGGCAGTAAATAGTGAAGGGAACGGTTGCCAGAGCTTCGGGAATTCGCCAATCTCCGTTAGCGTCAGAGTAGGCGACAAAACCATGTTCGGTAAAGACGACTGCCTGTTCGATAGGCCATCCGGTTTGAGAGTCAGTGACGCGACCATAAAGGCATCCCGCCTTGAATCTGGGCGAGGTCGAGAAAAGTAGTGCGCGACGGTTTTCGAGTGGTGCGGATGTTACCGGACGAATGTTGTTGAAGCTGTAATTGATGCCGGTATTTCCATGCGGACTGGAAATGCCAACAGAGGCGTAGGGAACTTCATTAGCCCAACCTCCGTTGCCCTGTACATCAGCAATCGATTTATACTGGAACACGATGTTTTGATCACCGGTCTCGGTGATCCAGACGTCATGATCGTAAAGGATGACCTGGAACGTGAGATCGACATTTCCTCCGGTGTAGCTTCGAAGGCGTGACCACTCGATGATAAAACGGGAATCAGCCTCATCGTAGTAGTAATAGACCTGCCCATTCTGGTCTAATTTAAGCTGATCCCAAAGCGGCGCCAACATCCCAACCCCTCCACCAATGGCACGATCCAGCGGCCAATTCTGGAAGTTCGTGATTGTATCCTGATTGCCAAAAGAGATAAACCCGTTTGTGGCAACGCTGATTCGATTATAAAGGATGCCATAAAATTGGGTCTCGAACGGTAGTCGGACGCCCCGAGCTTCGCCAATATCATAGGGGGACTGGCCGGTGAAGTTTATGCGCGTTCCTTCGAAATCCCCGTCATTGGCGCGGGGATCGATTTCAACCCAGGCATATTCCGGAGCCATATCCCAGTCGGTATCGGTATCGTCGAAGCAAATGTAGCCAAAAGCATCCGGGCCTTGCGGAGCTCGTGCGCGAGGTTCAAGGACTTGCAGGATAAAAGTGACAGTATCGATAAAGCCGTTATCATCCTCGACGATCAACCACATCTGGTTTTTCCAGCCGGGAACGACCACTCGATTACCGCTGAGCATATATCTTTCATTGTTCAGCAATCTACCTGCCCGACCGGGAGCGAGCGATGGATAATGTCCCTCGGAACCGACGACGGTGATTCCCATACCAGCATTGACCAACCTTGCGGTTGCGTTCGCAGAGGTATATGAACCGACATTGACAATTTCTATGTCCTTTTCAGTTGCATTGATCGGGATGATGATACCGCCGGGGACACTACGCACTTCGAAATGAGGGGAATGAGGTTCGAGTATGATGCTTGACTGCCATTCCAGATCGCCACTGTGGAAAACTACATCGATGATTGGACGCTGTGCCGGACGACTTACTCCATCGGGGCAGGACGATGATAAGGTAAAGGTGACGCCTGATTGAGCCTGAACTTCTTCACCTGCTGGGACATTACCGAAATTTACTTCCTGCGCATCGAGCAACAGCCAGGGAGACGAACTGCTAACCACCGCGAATACGTCAGTGAGGTCATCCTGATTACCAAGATTTCGGGCAGTTAACGAGAGTGAGAACGATTCGCCGGGATTTGGAATTCCATCACCATTTTGACCCTGCTCGTCCATCAGTTCCCATGCTCCCACTTCAAGAATCGCGTTGGGAGTTTGAATAGTCCTGTCGCCGAGGAAAGGCTTGATTTTCCTGCCTGTAACTGTGAAATACATGCGAGTATTAGTGACAAAGCGGGTGCCTTCTTCGAAAACGAAAGTGGCGTTACCATCAGCGTCAGACTCTTTCGTCCACATTTGTAAATCGCGGTAAGCGGGATAGTTCTGATGGTTAAAAGCAGGAATAGTGCCTGGTGCATAGACAGTCACGGTAGCGCCTTCAACCGGTTGGTCGTTTTGGTCGAGAACGCGCACTGACACATTGCGCGTCCGTGGCGTCACTACTTCAGGTAATTCAACCGTTACAACTTTCGGTACTCCAACCCAGGGTTGAATGCCGGGATCTCCATAATACACGACGTCGGTTGTGACCTGAGGGTAGGTACCAAAGAAGTTAGGAATATAGGTAGTAGGCGCGATCAATCCTTGTATTCTTGACCAGCCATAGGGAAGATCTCGTAACATAAAACCATTCACCATCTCCATCCAGATCACCGAGTACGGGAGTGTCTGTTGGCCGCCCCAGCCCGTCGTAGCGGCGCAGGGTCCCTTCATGGCCTGATTATCCCCAGGCGTGCGAAGCATCCACCAGCAAGACCACTCATGGTGACCAGCTACATTCAGATCGATTGGATAGACGCCGACATTGGCGTTGGGGGGGAAACTGCTTCTATAGTTATAATTTTCGGCGCGGCCTGCCATGACCGAAACGCCAGCGTTAAACTGTTCGGTTAAAAATGGTCCGACGTATTCGCCAGAACTCTCCATCCGTTCCATTTCTTCCCGAAACCTTACATCCGTAAAGCCAACCTTCTCCATGACTTCGTGAGCCCAGCGTGCGTTGGCTGGCAAACTGATGTGCCAGTTTTGTGCCCATTTCTGAGCATAAGTCGCGGCTCTGTTGAACCATTCGGTACGGTCGAACCTTGGATTTCGTTCGTAGGAAAGTGTTCGCCCGACAAAGAGCGCCATGGATTGCTGGTCGCCAGCAATAAACCGGGACACGCCGACTTCGGCAAAATCGTCGTTACCTTCCATGTTGCCATAGTCCCAATCGTAATGGGCGTGGCCGCCCCAGATCGGGCGACCCTGCGGAGAAGCGAGTTGCGTTCCGACTCCGAAACTTCCACAGTTATCATAGGTAGCATGATCGCCAATCAATAGGATGTTATCGAAAGGATCGATTCCTTGATTTAGATAGGCGTCGTATCGTTCGCGAATCCGTGCTTTTATCTGGTCGGCAGAGCCCAACTGATTATCGGCAATCACTAGAATATCGACTTTATAGCCTCCGCGGCGTCGCCATTCGATGAACTCACCGGCATATTGAACCAGATTCGCGGGCAAAACAATGAGGTAGTGACCGACATATTCCGGATCGCGGTCATAGTCCGGGTCGTCGCGGCCGACATCAGCGCCATTAAGCGCAAGCCCATTGATGAACTTCAGGAAAACTTTACTGCGATTGCGTCTTTCGGGATGGAAGGCTGGATTGATCGGCTCATCATTAGTGAATTCGATTTCGGCATCGATCCGCTCATGACAGATGTAATTGCCTGTCGAAGGATCGTACTGTACTGGATAAGTTGTAACGCGAACGAGACGGACGCCTCGGATAACCATCGGCTCTGACATTTCAGCAATATTTGCCGGATACAGTCCACCAGGTCCCGTACTGAGTGACGTTATCGGCGGATCAGCGAGATCTTCATCATCACAAATAACCGGACCGTTCGTGGCGCGCAACTGTCTGGGCGTATCGGCGTCGATATGAAGTGCGAGCCCCGCTCCGGCGGGAACCACGACCAATCTGCTGACTGCCGGCAAAATCGGCATGCCTTTGACATACGTGAAGCCTTCCCCCTGGATAACGAAAGATTCACGATCTACGCCATTTTGATCGGTCGTCTGCTGTTCGACTTGCGAAAGATCGAACGCCAGACTAAGCGATGTTGAAGATTTGGAACCTATTTGTACGCAACTCGTGCGCATATCGAAATCAGCCGCACAAACAATGGAGGCGCCGCACAAGAGCAGCGATAGAAAAAGGGATACCGGTGCGCGCATAATGGTTTCCTGTTGGACTCGTCGGTTAATTAGTGATACTTGTATTTGTGAGATTGCCTTCGAGTTGATCGAAGACAGTAGTCGAGATCAGATCGCGTGCAAAAATCATTCCCTACTTGTACGAATTCAGTCGGCAAGACATTTGAACTACTTGGAACAAGTGGAGTTTGTGGTTTGCGCAATTTTTGCGCTAAGGTGTGAATATTTATTTCAAACCTTAATTTAATAGTGAATGTCGTCCATCGCAAGCAAAAAGACGTGAATGCAAAATTTGGCAGTGACTAAAGAATGATCTGTTTACGCCTCTCTTTGTCGTCAATACCAAGTATATTTGACGTTTAGTAAGAAATTCCAAAGACAATACAATGCCCTTCAAGAACTCCGTAGCCAACAAACCAAAACCAGGATGGCGCGGATCACTATTTCAAACATTTTTTTCATGGCTGGAACTTACCGCCACCCATCGCTATGTCTCTTTTGCCGCGATGGGCGGAGCGGTCGGCTCATTCCTTGGCTTCGGCGAAGTAATCGCGCGGAAATCGCTTCATTCCAGCGGTCTTGCTATCACCATGTTGACCATGCTGGCACCGATTGCCAGCCTTTCCACGCTCTGGTGGGCAAGACTGTTGGTTGGTCGCAGTCAGCGTAATCTGGTGATTCTGGTCGGAACTGCAGGCGTCATGGCATTAGCCAGTGGCTTTTATTTACGGAATATCGAGCACCTGTTACTTATATACCTGATCTATTTCTCGTTCGTAAATGGTTTATACGGTCAGGCGGAAAATCGTGTTCTCCAGCAACATATCAGCCCCAATGCAACCGGAAAAACTTTTGGATTAGGTCAGTCGATGGCGCAGGCAATCGGCGCGCTGGTCTCGGCAGGAGCAGGGTTCTACATGGATAGAGTTCCTGAAGGTTATCAGCATCTTTTTCTTGCATCCGCAATTATCGGATTAATGTCTATGGCGATGTTGGCCTCGATTCGAACGACAACCGGTACTTATGAAGAGCGGGCAAGATTGGACAGGAAATTTCTGCTTTCGCCACTCTCAAACATGTACAAGTTGTTAGTGCAGAGACCGGATTTCCTTCGATTTGAAATATCCTTCATGTTATACGGCACAGCGTTCATGATGGTATTGCCAGTTGTGCCTCTTTATTTGGTCGATGACTTAAAATTCAGTTATTCTCAGATCGGGATGGCTCGAGGCATGGTGACGCAGTTGGTAATGATTGCAGGAGTGCCTTTTTTTGGTCGAATCTTTGACCGGACTACTCCGCATCGATTGGCGATATGGGTATTTGCATCCCTATCGATTTATCCATTGGCGCTTCTTGCCGCTCTGCCTTTGGAAGGCGCGTGGAGATCGGCGGCGGTATATTTTGCCTACGCATGGTTTGGTTTTTCGATGAGTGGACTTACTGTTATCTGGAGTCTTTCGTCGATGCGGTTTTCTGCTGGCGAAGATTCGGGCATTTTCCAGTCGGTTCATGTTGCCGCGACCAGCCTGCGGGCATGTTATGCGCCACTATTAGGTTACGTAGTGATGCACTATTTTGGTAAGGTGACGACACTATTTGTGGCGAGTGGAGTCTGGCTGATTGCCAGCGCTTCGGTCTATTACATGCGTCGCATCGATATAAAGCAGGGCGTCAACCATTCTCTGCGGGCGAAATGATTGCATGATTAACCGTTTGACGAGATACCTTAAACAGGGTGATCTTACCACTGCATTATTTGCCACGCTGTGCTTCGGAGCAGTCGCTGGAATTGTCAGCTCGTCGCTGAACAACTACCTTGCGGATGTGCATTATCTGAACGCGGCGGCAAGAGGCTGGCTGGAGCTTCCGCGGGAGATGCCCGGTTTTTTAATCATGTTTATCGCCGGAGGCATGTTACTTGTACTCCGTGAGACCCAGATGGCGGCGTTGGCGATGATGTTTGCGGTGATCGGGGCGATAGGTTTGGCATATTTTGGTACCGGAACTGCTCTGATGATTATCTGGGTGGCAACCTATTCGATTGGCGATCACATCATATTCGCCGTAGAAGGGTCCATCGGGCTTAAACTCGCCAACGCAGGTGGGGAAGGAAAGCGGCTCGGGCAGTTTGGTGGAGCAAGAAATCTTGGGACGATCATCGGCGTGGCGGCGGTGTTTTTTCTCTCCAAGTTCCTTGGAGAACGATATGATCTCATCTTCTTGTTGGCCGCAATATGGGCGGTAATGGCGGGAATCCTCTATCTGAAATTGCGAGTCGGCCAAAACGATAGACGGTCGCGACGGATAGTGATTAAGAAGAAATATGGCTTGTTTTACGCGATCAGCGCGGTCTTCGGCATTCGAAAGCAGATATTTCTTGTGTTTGGATCCTGGGTTCTGGTATCGTTGCATAATGTTCCGATCTCGACAATTGCTCTGCTTTACTTTATCGCGGCGACTTTAGGTGTTGTGTTCAGACCATTATTAGGCGAGGTAATCGACTGGCTCGGTGAACGCACAGTTCTTGCCGTAGATGAACTACTTCTGCTGGCGATCTGCCTCCTTTATGCGTTCGCGTCGGATCTGCTTGCCGCACCATGGGATCTTTACTTGCTATACGGAGCCTATATCGCTGACAACGTTCTCTTTGCACTTCGAGTTGCTCGGACGACCTACCTCCAGAAGATTGCGGAAGACCCTGCCGACATCACTCCGACCATCTCGATGGGCATCACCATCGACCACGCCGTAGCCATGACCCTGCCGATTTTTTCAGGATATGTCTGGGAGACTTGGGGATTCCGGTGGGTGTTCCTGATGGCTGGAGCGATTGCATTGGCGGGATTTTTCCTCTGCCTGAGAATCAGGATTCCAGTCAGACAGACTTTAGTACCTCAGTAATAAACAATTCAAAGTTTTTTAAGAATTTCTCGTATGACATGAGAAACAACTTTTCACCAATTAACAATCAACCCGGAGTAATCACCTCATGATGGACACAAGCACTATTCCCATGCTTGAAGAGACCTTGCGCATCCGCAATGAAATCCAAGAAAAGCAAAATGAACTCATCCAGTTGCGCAAGTCACTTCCACCACAAAGAGTCGCTGATTATGCACTGAAGGACTGGGATGGAAGGGAAGTTAAGTTGTCAGAGATATTTGGCGATAAGAGTGATCTGATCGTCGTTCATAACATGGGCAAGGGTTGCTCCTACTGTACTCTTTGGGCGGACGGCTTCAACGGTCTGTGTCATCACCTAAGCGACCGGGCGGCATTCGTGGTGGTTACGCCCGACAAGCCTGAAGTCCAGAGGGATTTTGCCACCGGCAGGGGGTGGAAGTTCAGGATGCTCTCGGGGCACGAAGGAAACTTCATCAAGGATATGGGTTTCATCGATAAGGAGGACAGTTCCTATTGGCCCGGCGTATCGACCTTCCGGCGGTTGGCTGATGGAACAATCGAGCGGGTTGGCGCCGATATATTTGGCCCTGGTGATCCATACAATAGCCTGTGGCATTTCTTTGACCTGCTCGACGGCGGAACCAAGGGTTGGCAACCGCAGTATTCGTACGACAAGGATGTAGGGAAAATAGCGGTTACTATCAGAGGGTTAAAAGCAAAGGCGTCAACCCCGGAGAGTTGACGCCTTAAGTGATTTGATTGATCGTTGCGCGTAGGATATGCGTCTCGCTTGTCAGCGTTATACCGTCAATCGGGACGGTTGACCTACGCGAGCGTAACTTGCATCCTACTTCAGTAACAACACCCTGCCCTTTGCTTCGCCAAGCGGCGTCTCAATCTTGACGAAATAGAGTCCGTTGGCAACTCCCGCGCCTGCATTCCAGGTGTAAGCGTGATCTCCGGCAGACAGAAGACCTAATGAATTCGCAAAGATCATCCTTCCGGAAATGTCATAAACGGAAATTACCGTCTGGATCGCTCGCCTTAAGCTGAAGGGAATGACAGTCTGACCGTTGAAGGGGTTGGGGTAGGCAGATCCGAGCGCCACCATCTGGGGCAGATAGGTTCCCCTGGGTTCGAGCTCATCTGGTACAGATTGCGCACCTGATGCGAGAGCCAGTCCTACCCCTGCAGATTGCTCGCCGAGTGCCGTGTAAAGTATCCGCTTGCCGTTAGGAGTGGCAAACATCCGGGAACCAGAAATAAACCCACCTCTCTCCCAGCCCAAACTGTCTGCTTCCAAAATCGATCCGCCCGTCTCTGTTCCACGATATCGCTCGAAGTTCTGTTGATCGATTACGTTAATCAATCCAAGTCTGGCGACAAATTCAGCGCCAATTCCCGAGTAGGTCAATTGTACTTCGTTATTTCCGATGTACATGTCGGGCGAGAAGCAGGCGAAGCCGTCGAAATCGATTTCCGAGAAGGTCGGCAGTACCGTCGGTTGATCATCAGCGGCCCAATCTACGAGGTTCAGTGATCTGGATGCTCCAAGTGCGATGAATCCCTGTTGAGTTATTCCTCCGTAACTGCAAATGGCCATATTCCCAAATCGTAGTAGATCGAACTGTCCAACTGGGAATATCCCCGCGCACCAGCCTCCTGAGCTAATAGAGGGGTCTTCCGAAACATTCCAATCGATCCCGTCATCACTGGTTGCCACGCCAATCGAGGCAACGGCCATAGAATCGTTATCATCATTACCACCAATCATCATCAAAAAGCCATCTCCTATTTCAATTACCGCCAATCCAAAAATTCCCCCGCTTGCCCATTCTTGTTGGAGACCCACTACCACTGGATCCGGCATCTTTGTCCAACTCTCACCGTAATCCACGCTGACCGCCCGACCAATGCCAGTGACGCCCAACTCCGAACCGCCGACATAATAAGCCACAAGCGAGTCCGAATAATCGATAATGTCGATTGAGGCGATACCCCCGGCGTCCCAAGCTCCGGGAGTACCTGCCAGAACGGGGTTATTGACGTACTTAATCCAATCACCAGCCGGACGGAGCGAGATGAGCAGATCAACATCAAACTCAGGTTGGTCGGCACATCGTGCTGTCCCGTCCAAATCAATTCTCGCGTCTGCAGGGGCGTCCACCGGAATCGTTACGATAAATGGGACCCGCGAGCCAGCTTCCTCATCCGAACCGATATCCGGATAACCGACCCTCCCTTGAGGTTCGATCGTGACATTCAATTCGCCAAAGTATTCAAGGGTCAATGAAACATTTCTCGCTGGTTGCTGGCCGATATTTCTAAGATGAGGAATCAGTGTGAGTGTATCGCCCGGCTCAAAGATGCCGTTGCCATTTTCTCCGTCAGTAATTTCTGTCTCACCGAGGATGAGCAGGGGATTATTGGGCGCGGAGATGGCGATGTCGCAAAGAATGGTTTCATTCTGAAAGTGTATGTTTGAGACTTCGACAAGCGTCGGTTGTCCTGTATAATCAGAACTTGCGGGGATAGTATTTCGCCCAAATCTTACCCTTGTTCGGTTTCCGATCCACTGGGTTGAGTCCTCGGAAACGTCACCGAAACCGGGCCAGAGGTCGCCATTGTCACCACGGTTGGGGTTGTAGAGCGAGCGATCAGCGGGACGGATCCGGCGCCCGTTGAGGTGTTCGCGCCAATTTCCATTCTCCACTCCCACAACAGAGGCCTCTTCGACATCGATCAAACGGTGCATGTCTTCTGAGTTACCCTCTTGGTTTTCGTCGATATGAGTGATCAATAAGCCTGACGGAGCAGGGAGACCGTAGTCGAATTGGCGGCGAGTGAGACCGGCGTCGAAGCCGATTCGCTGGCGGTTTTCCAAAAGGAAGTACTCATTTCCCATTCCACCATCGCGCCAAACGCGATAGATCGTCGGTTCAGTCTCGACAGGTAGAATTTCTAAATCAGCGACATCGGCGTTAATATTGATGGCTTCCACCCATTCAAGCTGTTTCTTTTCCCATCCGCTCATCTGAGTCGGGCATGTGCCCCATGGATCGCCCGGTCTGTAGCACCAGCCACCGCTACCCATTAACCCCCATTCGCCTATGCCTTCTGATGAACCGTCTGTATCATAGAGGTCTGGTAATCCGAGCGCATGGCCGAATTCATGGCAAAAGACGCCGATAGTGCCGTTTTCGGGTTCGAGAGTGTAGCCTGAGATTGTTACTCCATCAAGCTGACGTTCCGGGATCTGCCATTTGTGCGACCAGAGATAGGATGCGCCAGCGTCACCAAATTCTTCAGCGCCCGGTCCAGCATGGATCACGAAAAGTGCATCAACATTTCCATCGTCATCGTTGTCGAAGTCGGCATAATTCACATTACCATTTGCGAGGCCAATGGCGTTATTGACCAGCCCCTGAGCATTGTTAGGAAAATCACCGAATCCAAAGTCGTCGTCGGTTCCGGCCTCGCCGTCCTGGTTGCAATAGTAACTGTAGTCGTGAGGAGCGCGATACCAACGCGTAGCGACGCCTGCGGTAGCGAACATATCGTGAGATATTTCTTTGTAATAGTCGCGCATTGAGCCCGTGAAATCGCTTGCCGAACCGGGGTGGACATACTCTCCCTCAGAGAATAACATCCACTGAAAATGTCCGGGTGTGAAGACCCGATCTCCGTTAGCAAAATTAGTATCATTCTGATTATCCCAAGTGTAATCGGGGAAGTCGATCAGGATGACGAGACAGTTCCACTCACCTTCGAGGTTCGGATCGTCGCGATTCAGCCGTTCCGCGGCTGGGGCATTGACTCCCGGAGGGTAGGATGGCTCGAAAGATCCTTTAAGTGGGGGCATGGCAAGGGCAAACGATACAAAGACGAATAAATATACCGCAACATGAAGCGGTTTAGAAGTAATTGTCATTATAGACTCCAGATTGAATGGACTATAAATTTACAGAACAATTAACCAAACTTCAAATGTTCTCATAACATTGGTGCTAAATTCGCAAGTCTGAGTCAAAATCCGCACTCGATTTCCGCAGGATCAGGCAGGCGATGACCATGAAAAGGGAATATTGGTTCTTTCGTTTCTGACACACCGTTTGCTTGCCTCACGGATACTAAAAAGTTATCTTGCCTGTCGTAATTAATGGTCTTCTGAAATGCCATGCTGTGTCCATCTGGACGCCTTCTTCGGCACTTGATTGTGCCTATTCGAACGATCCACGCGGATGTCAGCCTGAACATGCTTGGTTGTTCCACCCTCCTTTCGGCTGACTCAATTTACATCAGTAAATCTACTGGCGCGATTGTTGCCGACTGACTATAGGATTGCCGTCGGGCGAGAAATTTAACCACTTTGAACGAAATGTCATTTACATCAATACTGATATTTTTTATTGCCGGAGCGGGGCTTGTCTTTGCCGCAATGCTGACAAACCGCTTGTTGGCGCCGCACAAACCAAATCCAATCAAAGATTCTACCTACGAGTGTGGCGAAGAGTCAGTAGGCACTCCATGGATACGGTTTAATACCCGCTTTTACGTGATTGCACTGATATTCCTTGTCTTCGACGTCGAGGTGTTGTTCCTGTTCCCTTGGGCGGTGAATTTGAAAGAACTGGGACTATTTGCCTGGCTCGAGATGGCCGTATTTGTTGCCATTCTTGCGGCGGGGCTTGCTTATGTCTGGGGGAAGGGCGATCTGGAGTGGGTCAGGCCACGAGGGAGCTCGGCGGGCAAGGTCTCTGCCGATCGAAGTACGGCGCTGGCTGACTCGAAAGTGAAACTGAAAACTGAAAATTAGCGTCCGGTCCCTTAAATGGCTAAGGAGCACCGCTTTGCTTGGAGGGCGGGATTAATCCCGCCCTCCATGACAGATTAATTGGTTAGTTAATTACGGGACTGAACACTGGATTTCCACCTTTGTGTCTTTCGGATGCTGGTTATGGCGTAAGCTGTCAACCCCAGAGGGTTGACAGCTTACAACTTACAACTATTAATAATTGTGTATTTATGCTGTCAACCCCAGAGGGTTGACAGCTTGCAACTTACCACCTACAACTTACAACTTATTGCTAAATGGGCATAATAGAAGGGCGTTACGGCCCAAACGTAGTCATTACGTCGGTTGACAAGGTCTTCAACTGGAGCCGGTCACGATCACTTTGGCCGATAACCTTCGGGCTCGCCTGTTGCGCCATTGAGATGATGGCGACATCAGCATCGCGGTTCGACCTCGACCGACTCGGCATCTTTTTTAGGCCAACCCCGCGCCAATCGGATGTAATGCTGATTTCAGGTACAGTTACGGTCAAAATGGCCGAGCGGATCAAACGACTCTACGAGCAGATGGCTGAGCCGAAATGGGTTATTTCGATGGGTTCCTGCGCCAATTCAGGGGGACCATATTGGGAATACGGCTACCATGTCGTCAAAGGCGTCGATCTGATTATTCCGGTGGACGTCTATATCCCCGGTTGCCCGCCACGTCCTGAAGCCTTGATCGACGCATTCCTTCAACTGCGCGAGAAGATCGAGCGCGAAACCATCGCTAAACAGGCCTGATGATTATGTCCTTAACACTCGAAGACATTACCGCACACTTAAGCAGTCACCTGCAGTGCTCGCTCAGCCTTGAGCCCAATTCCCCCATCCCACTGATAATCATCCCGTCCGAGTATCTTCGCGCGGCTTCGCTCTACCTTAGGGACGATCCCTCACTTTCGTTCGACTGCCTGACTTGCCTGACTGGGATCGAACGTGGCGGTGGATTCGAGGTCGTCATAAATCTTTATTCCACAAAACTCTCGAAAATGGTGAGCGTCAAGGTGAAGGCCGGTGCGGAAGATCCTGTTATTCCCAGCATTACTGATATCTGGGCCGCGGCAGATTGGCATGAGCGCGAGGCTTATGATATGTTCGGAATTCGTTTCGAAGGGCATTATGACCACCGACGAATTCTTTGCGCCGACGACTGGGAGGGCTTTCCATTGAGGAAAAACTATCAACCTCCGCTCTTTTTCCATGATATTCCAGTTACGGTTAATGTCCCAGGTGGATTTCAGATTCCTATAACGAGAGTTGAGAAATGACCACCAGAGATGTTGATATACCGGTCGGTCTGACGCCCGAAAAGTGGTATGAAGCCAAAGACGCCATTGAGTCTGTTCACGGCGAAAAGATGGTGCTTCAAATGGGACCTCAGCACCCAGCGACTCACGGCGTTCTCCGGCTGGAACTTGAGACCGATGGTGAATTAATCGTTAAAGCTACACCGCATATCGGTTACCTCCATCGTTGCTTCGAGAAAGTTTGTGAGAACATGACATGGCCACAGGTCGTTCCCTATACCGACCGGCTTGACTATTGCGCCAGTATGAACAATAATCTCGGCTTCGTTTTAGGCGCTGAGAAACTTTTCAACATCGAAGTCTCGGAAAGAATACAAACTATCCGAGTGCTGGTCTGCGAAATGAACCGGATAGCAAGTCACCTTGTCGCCGTTGGGACTTACGGCCTCGACATTGGGGCGTGGACGCCATTCCTCTTTCTGTTTCAGGCACGGGAGCATCTTCTCGATCTTTACGACGAGCTTTGCGGCGGAAGGCTTCTCTACAACTACATCTGGATCGGCGGGTTGTCACATGATCTGCCAGATGGCTGGCTGAAAAAAGTGCGCGAGTTCATACCCTATTTTGCTCCGAAAATTCCGGAATTGAACAGCCTCCTCTCCTACAACAAAATTTTTATCGAGCGTCTTGCTAACGTTGCAGTTATTCCAGCAGACCTTTGTATCCGATATGGCGTCACTGGCCCCAACCTCCGAGGGGCTGGTGTCGCCTGGGATTTACGCAAGGTCGAGCCATACTCCGGTTACGAAACCTATGACTTCGAAATTCCGGTTGGTACTGGTGAGGTGGGAACGGTGGGCGACTGTTTCGACCGCTACATGGTGCGGGTCAACGAGATGGTACAATCCATCCGCATCATCGAACAGGCTCTCGACCGACTTGAAAAGATGGAGAAGGACAACGTGCAGGCCGCCATCCCCAAGACATTTGCCAAAGTCCCTATCGGCGAGCTCTACTTCCGCACCGAATCTCCTAAAGGCGAGCTTGGTTTTTACATCATTTCCGACGGCAAACAAAAGCCTTACCGCTTAAAGTGCCGCGCGCCGTCATTCTGCACTCTTTCAGTCTTGCCTGAAGTCTCTCCGGGACTGTTGATTGCCGATATGGTTGCATTGATAGGGTCGATTGACGTGGTGCTCGGCGAAGTTGATCGTTAAATCTTAAATCCTAAATCTTAAATTTTAAATCGAATGTCTTGTTCCCCCGAACTAATCTCCCTCGCCATCAAAATAAGTTTCGCAATCAGCGTGGTGGCGTTTGTTTCGCTCTTCGTGTTGTTGGCGATTTGGCTTGAGCGCAAGGTTGCCGGACACATGCAGGATCGTCTTGGTCCCATGGAGACCGGCGGCTGGCACGGCTGGAGTCAGACCATCGCCGACGCGATCAAGCTATTGATCAAGGAAGACATCATCCCGACGGCGGCCGACAAGCCTCTCTTCAAGATGGCTCCTTACATCGTTTTTGCCGGGACAATGGCGTCGTTCGCAGTGATCCCTTTTGCGGCGATGCTGATCGGGGCAGACTTGAACATCGGCGTCTATTACCTCGTCGCAGTTTCGTCACTGGTGGTGATCGGAATCCTGATGGCAGGTTGGTCGTCGAACAACAAGTGGGCGCTTTACGGAGCCATGCGCTCTGCCGCGCAGATGGTCAGCTACGAAATCCCCATCGGATTGTCATTGCTTGTGCCGATAATGCTTGCTGGATCGATGTCGATGGGTGATTTGGTGGCGTTGCAGAAAGGAGGCATGCATCATTGGACTGTGTTCTCGCATCTGCCTTTTGCGCTGATTGCGTTTGTGATCTACTTCTGGGCGTCGCTTGCCGAGACGAACCGGACGCCGTTCGACCTGCCCGAAGCCGAGTCCGAACTTGTCGCTGGATACCATGTCGAGTATTCCGGGATGAGGTTTGCGATGTTTTTCCTTGCTGAGTACTGCAATATGTTTGTGGTGGCGGCAGTGGCGACGGCGCTGTTTCTTGGCGGGTGGTATGCGCCGATTCCATTGCTCGACGGCCCCATTTTTTCTGCCGACACCCCGTTGTCGACAGCGATTATCAGCAACGGCATCGGCTTCTTCTGGTTCACTTTCAAAGCGACGATGCTGGTGCTGGTGCAGATGTGGCTGAGGTGGACACTCCCGAGGCTTCGCGTCGATCAACTGATGCACATCTGCTGGAAGGTGTTTCTGCCGTTTAGTTTTGCGAATGTTTTACTGGTTTCGTTATGGATAGCCCTGAAGAAATGACAAAAAGAATTCCTAACACAGAGGACACAGAGAATTCACAGAGAACACTGGGGGAATTACTTAATTCTCTGTGTCCTCCGTGTCTCTCTGTGAGTTCTGTGTTCTATAAAATCACTGATTTTGTTCAATCGATTTAAGATAAATGCCCTACTTCAAAGACGTCTATTCCGGTGTTTCCACTGTCCTCGTCGGCATGTGGATTACTTTCAAACATTTGTTCGAGCCGAACATCGTGGTGCAGTATCCGCGCCAGAAGCTCGACATGTATCCGCGTACTCGCGCCCGGCTCGTCAACCACATCGAAGACTGCGGCTTCTGCCTGTCGTGCGCCAAGGTTTGTCCGGTGCACATATTCACGATCAAAGGCGTGCGCATGGATGCGGGCGAGCCTGAGCGGATCATGCCCGACGGCAAGCCAAAGAAGATGCACGTCGTACAGTTCGATATCGATATGTCGAAATGCCTCTACTGCGGGCTCTGCGTTGAGGCATGTGACACCAAGTCTCTCCGCTGGGACAAGCCACAGGAGCAAGTCGCCTGGAACCGCGGTGAAATGTACCGCGAGTTTTCAGACTTCACCGCCGAACAGCGCGCCGGGATGATGGCTAAGGAAGAGGCGAGGAAGGCGGCTGCGGCGGCGGCAAGGGCCGCCGGAGCCGGCGCAAGTGGGGCAGGGGGTCCCCCACCTGCCACCAAGCCTTCTGTCACCGCCCCGTCGGTGACAGCTCAAGCTTCAGTAGCACCGGCGTCCCCGCCGGTCGTAGCGGCAGAAAAACCGCCAGAGACGGCGGTGCTACCGACTCCCGCTGCCGACTCGCCGCAACCAATGAACAATGGAGAGTAAGTCATGAGTTGGGATATCAAATGTTCAGATCCAGAGTGCAAGTTAACTGTCTGGCCTGCTAACATAGCTGAGTTACTCGACAATCATCGTAATGATGACGGGTACTTCTTGTGTGGATGTGGAAGGAGAGGCTCTATCAAAAAGGAGTATCGTTTACAAGAAATCGGTGAGAAGTGGGAACCGTATTTACGTGGCGCTATTCGGCTGGGCTCTGAGAAGACCTACCATCCCTTTGTTTTCCTCGTGAGCTACGGAGAAAACGAAGATGTGTGTGATCTCTGGTTTTCATACTACAAGGATCTTAGGAGTTCGGGTGGCCGCCTCAAGCTTGGATATGGTCCGGGCGGTCCGCCGGTTTTAGGTCGCCCTCAATTGACGGAGTTGCTGAGTCTGATAGCGAAGCTCAATCTTGCCGATATCGAGTCGAAGGCGGAACCGAAAGAGTTGAGAACATGAAACGGGCAGATGTCATAATTGGAATCCTTGCAGTGGGATTGGGGCTTTACGTTTACAATCTAAATAGTCGGATTGATAGGCTAACTGAGGCACGAGATTCACTTCGCCAAGAGGTCGCGTCCCTTAAAAAGACAGCCCTGGGGCGCAGTCGCGGAATAAATTCGGTTAAAGGATCGGTACTTGATACTTCTTGGGAGTCCGCTGGTCATGGTTTTTCCTTCGGGAATGTCACTATCCAAGAAGATACAACAGTTGTTGATGTCAACAAAGCAACCTACGCGGCCGAATGGGGGCCAGTAGTTCGGGTTCTTTTTGAGGTACGTAATGAAAGCGATAAGGACAAGGAGATGGTGGTATTCAATTGCACACTTTATGACAAAGGGGGCAAAATCCTCGCTTCTCAACAGCATCTCGAGGAGGATTTCTTCGCAGGCGACCAACGTGTGGTGAAACAAGAGTTTGCGGAAATGCAGAGAAAGCATGTTGGCAAGTTCACTGTCAACTGCACATCGGATATAAACAAATTCTGAGAAATATGCTCACCCAGACTCCTGCTGGCTTCCCGCCTGCGCGGGAATGACCGCGCCTTCAGCGCGTTTCGACATTAGTCATTTATCATCAGTCATTTGCGGCGGGATTGGAATCCCGCCCTACGCGGTAACAATGCAAGCATTACAAAACATCATCTTCTACTTCTTCGTCCTGCTGACCGTCGTGTCGGCGGGCGTAGTCGTCTTTCACAAACGGATCATCTATTCCGCCTTCGCGTTGCTGTTCACCTTTTTCGGTGTCGCGGCGCTCTACCTCTATCTCGCGGCGGACTTCCTCGCGGCGTCGCAGGTGTTGATCTACGTCGGAGGCATTCTGACGCTGATCATCTTTGGCGTCTTCCTGACCGCCAGGATCACCACGCTCGAGATCCCCGACGAGACTCACCAGCGCTATATCGCGTTGATTCCGGTCGCGCTGTTGGGGGTAGGGCTGTTTTGGATGATTTACTCCGCGCCGTGGGGAGGACATGCGGGGACGCCTGTGGTACGTCCTCCACAGCCGACGACCAAGGCGCTGGGCAAATTGCTTCTGACCGATTACCTCGTGCCGTTTGAAGTCGCGTCGATGTTGTTGCTTGCGGCGTTAATCGGAGCTATGCGGTTGGCACGGTTTTATAAGAAAGAACAGTGATTTGAATTTGAAGTTTATGTAAATGAATAAATTAGACTTACTGGATTTGGAATCTGAAGAGACTTCTGAAAGTCTTTCCAATCAGTGGATTATCTTTCAGTGTGGCAACCAGAAATTTGGACTTAAGGCGGAAAGTTCGCACGAAATTGCCCGTCTAAAAGATATAGTGAAGGTTCCCGGCCAAGGCGAATTCTGTCGTGGTATGGTTAACATGCGTGGTCGCGTTTTCAGCGTGATGGATTTGAGTCGAATTTTGGGCTACAAAAGCCGCGAAACTGAATGTAACGAAATGAATGACTTACTTGTTCAACGGGAGCAGGATCATGTGCGCTGGTTGAACGAACTGCACGCATCCGTCCTTGAAGATCGACCATTCGGCTTGACTACCGATCCCCATGCCTGTGCTTTCGGAAAATGGTACGACGTCTTTAAATCCGATGATTTTTATTTAAATCAATCTTTGAGAAGTTTCGATCTACCGCATAAGGCAATTCATGCGGTAGGGAAGGAAGTGATAAAGTTGGTGGCTGATCATCATCAAGCCGAGGCAATAGTTTTGATTACTTCGACATGGGACAATGAATTGGCGTTGATGCGCAAGCTTTTTTCCGAGACGAGAGATTACCTAAAGGACATTTTCCGCGAAACTATTGTCATTTTTAATGTCGAAAATGAGTTCGTTGGCATGGTCGTCGATGAGGTTCTCGAAGTACGGGAGTTTCAACCAGACCAAATTAAACCGGTCACTGGAAATGAATTTGCCGATAACCGGCTCATGTTAGGTTCGGCAATTATTGGCGAAAGTGTGGTATTGCTACTCGATATCTTCAAGATCGCTACTATTTCAGAACGATACCAAACTTAAATGCCACTCAATTAACTTATCGCTCTGTAAAAACTGAGCGATGGTGCTGGCAAGATTTTATAAGAAAGAGGAATAATGACGATGATGATGATGATGATGAAATCAGAAGTGCGTTCCGGTCATCATCATCATTATCATCATCATCGAAATTAATTCGATGAATAACCTAACAACATACCTCGCTATCTCAGCCATTCTCTTCCTATTGGGAGTCCTGGCAATGATGACCCGCAAAAGCGCGGTCTCGGTGCTGATGGGCGTCGAGCTGGTGCTCAACTCAGCAGGGCTAAACTTCGTCGCTTTCAGCCGTTTCGGCAATGGCAACCTCAATGGCCAAGCCGCCGCGCTGTTCATCATGATCATCGCCGCCGCCGAAGCCGCCGTGGCGTTGGCGATCTTCTTGAACTTGTATCGGCTCAAGGCTTCGGCTGAAGTCGATAAGGCGGATACCCTTCAGTGGTAGTTATCTTCGCAGTACGACAGGCATTCCTGCCTGTCACCTTAAGAAAATCTTTTGCAGTACGACAGGCATTCCTGCCTGTCACCTTAGAAACACAACAATTGACAGACAAGAATGTCTGTCGTACTGGCACAACATTATGTTAGGACTCGCCCTCTATATTCTTCTCGCCCCGCTTGCCGCGTTCACCATCGTGATCTTCTTCGGCAAGAAACTACCCCGCGGTGGCGACTTCGTCAGCCTCTTCGCCATCTGGTCGGGGCTGGCAGCATCGCTCTATCTCTTTTTCACGCAGATGTTGGGGCACTACGACGCGAATTTCTCGCTGAACTACCGCTTCGACTGGCTGGTCTGGGGAGATTACACGCTGAAAATCGGCATCGCCCTCGACAATATGGCGATGATGATGCTGGTCGTCGTGACGCTGGTTTCGGCACTCGTGCACTTGTTCAGCGTCGGCTACATGAAGGGCGACCCCAAATATCACCGTTTCTTCGCCTTTCTTGGCATGTTCAGTTTTTCGATGCTGGGGCTCGTCCTTGCCGATAACCTGATTATCATCTATGCCTTCTGGGAACTGGTTGGGCTGTCGAGCTACCTCCTGATCGGCTTCTGGCATGAGAAGGAAGCCCCTCCCAACGCCGCCAAGAAAGCCTTCGTTACCAACCGAATCGGTGACGCCGGGATGTTGATGGGGATACTCATCTGCTTCACCGCACTAGGGACACTGAATCTGGTAGAAATCAAAGATGGTGTTGCCGCCGGTCATTTGTCAGGCGGTCTGCTGACCGCCGCAGGAATCCTTCTTTTCATGGGAGCCGTTGGTAAGTCCGCTCAGTTCCCGCTCCATGTTTGGTTGCCTGATGCAATGGAAGGTCCCACGCCGGTCTCGGCATTAATCCACGCCGCGACGATGGTCGCCGCTGGAGTCTATCTCGTCGCCAGACTATTCCCGATCCTGACGCCCGACGCCAGTCTGGTGATCGCCTACGTTGGAGGCTTCACCGCGATTTTCGCCTCAACGATAGCGGTCGCTCAGAACGACATCAAGCGGGTGCTCGCATACTCGACGGTCAGCCAGCTTGGCTATATGGTGATGGCGCTGGGAGCCGGAGCCTACATGGCGGGCTTCTTCCACCTCGTCACCCACGCCATGTTCAAAGCCTGCTTATTCCTTGGGAGCGGCTCGGTGATCCACGCCATGCACCACGCCCTCCACAAGATCCACAGCCACGACGACGCACAGGATATGCGCAACATGGGGGGCTTGAAGAAGCATCTACCGGTGACTTTCTGGACGTTTTTGATTGCCACAATGGCGCTGACAGGCGTACCGTTCTTCTCAGGATTCCTCTCTAAGGATGCGATTCTTGGTGGGACGCTGGCGTTTGCGATGGAGCATCCCCAGCACTGGCTGTTACCGGTCTTTGGGTTCTCTGCGGCAGGGTTGACGGCGTTCTATATGTTCCGGCTGATCTACCTGACATTCTACGGTACGTTCCGCAAAGGTACTGAGGCTGAGTCTCACCTCCACGAGTCTCCCCGCGTGATGACGGTTCCGCTGATAACCTTGGCGACGCTGAGTGTGTTTGTCTTCTATGCGGCTCCAGCTTTCAACCCGACGACTCCTGCTGGAGGCTGGTTTGCGACGCTTTTCCCGACTCCGGAAAGAGCGTATATTCAACACGAAGGGACGAAGGACGCGAAGGAAGGGTTAAACACAGAGATCACAGAGGGGAGCGACCATTCTGCCACTGCACTGAGCACTGAGCACTCGAGCACTGAGCACTTGGAACATTTGGCCCACAACTGGGCGATGCTGATTTCGATACTGGTTGCCGGTTTGGGGATTTGGGTAGCGACGCTGACCTATTACAAGTGGAAGATCAACCCGGAAAAGTGGCGAATAAAGCTGAATTTCCTCTGGAGAGGGATGTACAATAAATGGTGGTGTGATGAGGCTTACGATGCGACGGCAATAAAGGGGACGTTGGGGCTGTCGAGATTTCTTGCCTGGTTCGACGGGACGATCATCGACGGGATTGTGAACGGCAGTGCGGCGGTGACGAGGGGGGTAGCGATAGTGAACGGTTGGTTCGACAACACGGTTGTCGATGGGCTGGTGAACTTCTCTGCGGCGTTTGTGGGATTTTGGGGGCACTTTGTGCGGAGCTTCCAGACCGGGCAGATTCAGAGGTACGTGCTTTATACACTGGCGGGAGTGGGGATTGTGATTATTTTGATTGTCGCATAGCGTCGAATTCCAATTCGGCGGATTTAACGAAGCATCGGCGGATTGGAATCCGCCGGATACGCGGGTGGGGAGATCGCGTAGTCGCCGGTTTCAAAGGGTGAAAACATTGGCTGAACTCGAGATATATCAACATCATCGTCTTCCGCATTGGCGACTTGAAGGCGCGACCTACTTCGTGACGTGGGATTTGAAACCTGGTCAGAGCGATTTGACAGATAAAGAGCGTGATATTGTTGCTGACTCGATAAGGTTCTTCGACAATTCTAGATACGACCTCGATGCGTTAGTAGTTATGCCAGATCATGTTCACATCGTTCTCGCGCCCATTGATAATTGGAAACTCGAGCAGATAATCTATTCCATCAAGCGGTTTTCGGCAACAAGGTTCGTCAAGGAATTTGGACGGAAGTCTCCCGTTTGGCGGAAGGAATACTATGACCACATCATTCGGAATCAGCAGGACTGGGAGGAGAAAGTCGGTTATGTCCTGACTAATCCTCAAAGAAGATGGAGTGATGTCCAAGCATACAAATGGGTGTACCTTCGGGACGCGTAAACGCCGGTTAAGCGAGAGTAGAGATCGCGTACGCGCCGGTTTCCAAACCGGCGGAGAGGAAGTGGACATTAATATCGGCGGATTGGAATCCGCCGGATACGCGGGTGGGGAGGGCGTAAACGCCGGTTACGCGGGGCGGGAGGGCGTAAAAGCGGGATACGCAAGGGTGGGGGAAAGGCAGTAAAAGTACGGATCGCGTACGCGCCGGTTTCCAAACCGGCGGCGAGGTAAGTGAACCTTAATATCGGCGGATTGGAATCCGCCGATATTAAGGATACGCGGGCATGAATCGCGTACCCGTCGATTTCCAAATCGACGGACTTAACCACAGAAAAACACCTAAAGCGAGACAGGTTGAAAACCTGTCGTACCTGGCAAAGCAAACAACATTTCAGGAGAGAGAAATGAAGTTGAATGATGACATTGAGAAGGCGCGTCAGCTACTCTCTAACTTTGAGAACGCTGACTGGCAAAATGGAAGTGAAGAAGAACTTTTCCTCGCTTGGGAAGAGTTTAGAGACGCTTTCCATTTGCTTGCCAATGCTCTAACACAAAATGCATCGAAACAGGAATTGGTCATCAATATCCGTCTAAGCTACGGGAAGAAAATATTTGAGATCATGGGCAATCTCGCTCCAAACTATCAAGCATATTGCGGGTTAGTGTTCGCCGCCCACCTGTTAAGCGATGATGAGAGAAGTCGGATATTTGAAAATCGCCCTGAATTGTTTACTGGATTTGAACAATTCAAAGAACTATACGGAGATCAATTTAAAGCTGAAATTGAACGATGGAAGCGAAGAGAAAACAGTGCCACAATCAGCAATCAGAACTTAGGAGAAGAAAATGAACAATAGACAAAAAATAAGTATTATTATTTATTGTTTGATTTTATTGACAATCCTATTATTTCCGCATTTCGTTATCCAGGGGCAGCAAGCTACGATTTCAGATGGCTTTCATTTTCTATTTCCGTTGGGGCCAAAAGGAACAATATCAATCGACGTAAACTATGCTCAATCCCTTTTTTCCGCTCTGCGCGAATCAGGGTATTCAGATCTGCCTGACGAGACTACTTTTCGTAATCGACTTAAGAACGAAAATGAGTACCGCGTGCGGGCTTGGAGAATTGCACGAGGACGTAGTCTATCTAACATTGGCGATGATCCCGATCAATTCAACGATCTACTTGCTGGGAAAAAGCCTTCACTTCGAGAACCCAAAGACCCGATGTCAAAACCCAATTGGCAATTAATGTTAGTCGAAGTATTAATCGTTTCATTAATTGAACTCGCTTTATTGTTTGCTTTGAAGCCTGAGAAACCTAAATAGTTACAATGTCCCTTAACACTAATCACATTCATCCCGATACTCGGTGCAGTTGTCACAGTCAATAATTCAATAACAAATTCTCGAAATACTATAGAACACAATGGGCCCCTTAACACTAATCACATTCATCCCGCTCCTCGGCGCAGTCGCCATTGCGCTGCTGCCGAAGGAGTCGATCAAAGCCGTCCGCTGGACGGCGCTCGGCACGACGGCAATCGTGCTCCTGATCACGCTCAGTCTCTACCCGCAGTTCTCGCCGGGACTGATCGGCATCAACGACCCGGCGTCGTTCCAGTTCGTCGAAAAAGCCGACTGGATACCGTCGCTCGGCATCAGCTACTACGTCGGCACAGACGGGCTTTCGTTCCCGATGATCCTGCTGACCGCCCTGCTATGCTTCCTCTGCATTCCGGCGTCGTACGGGATCGTCAAAGGCGTCAAAGGCTATTTCGCGATGTTCCTGCTCCTCGAAACCGGCATGATGGGAACGTTCATCGCGCTTGACTTCTTCCTCTTCTACGTCTTCTGGGAGATCATGCTGCTGCCGATGTACTTCCTGATCGGCATCTGGGGCGGCCCGCGCAAGGAATACGCCGCCATCAAGTTCTTCCTCTATACGCTGAGCGGTTCGGTGCTCATGCTGCTGTGCATGGTGGGCATCTACTACGCCTCCGGGCCGGCGACCCTCGTGGATGGCACGACGACGGACCACACCTTCAACGTCATGGCGCTCTCGGCCATGGGCCAGGCCGGGCACTTCACCCGCGCCTCGGCGATCTTCGGCCTGGCCTTCGCCAAGGTCGTCTTCGTGGGCCTGTTCATCGGCTTCGCGATCAAGGTCCCGATGTTCCCCTTCCACACCTGGCTGCCCGACGCGCACGTCGAGGCCCCCACGCCCATCTCCGTCATCCTCGCCGGTGTCCTCCTGAAGATGGGGGCATATGGCATCATCCGCTTCAACTTCCAGATGCTGCCCGAGACGGCGCGCTGGGCGGCCACGACGATCGCCGTCTTCGGCACGATCAACATCGTCTACGCCGCCTTCGTCTGCCTGGCGCAGACCGACCTGAAGAAGATGATCGCCTACTCCTCGGTCAGCCACATGGGCTTCGTGCTGCTTGGCCTGGCGGCCATGACCCCGCAGGGGGTGACCGGTGCCGTCTTCCAGATGGTGAGTCACGGATTGGTCTCGCCGATGCTGTTCCTCGTGGCCGGGGTGATCTACGACCGCGCCCACAGCCGCGACATCAACGGCTTCGGCGGCTTGGCGCAGGTGCTGCCTGAGTACACCGGCATCATGGGCCTCGCCTTCATGGCCAGCCTGGGCCTGCCCGGCCTGGCCGGCTTCATCGGCGAGTTCCTCGTCTTCATCGGCGCCTTCCCGGTGTACCGCGTCCTCACCATGATCTCGGCCACCGCGGTCGTGATCACGGCGGCCTACTACCTGTGGACGATCCAGCGCATGTTCCTGGGACCGCTGAACGAGAAGTGGAAGGGCCTCTGGGACCTGAACTGGCGGGAACGGCTCACCCTCTATCCGCTGGGCGTCATGGTGATCCTGTTCGGCTTCTACCCCCTCCCGATCTTCGCGCTGATGAACACGTCGCTGTATGCGCTCGTCGCCGTCGTCGGCGGCGTGTCCCCGATCGGCCTGTGAGGTAAGCGATGGCTGAACTCTTCCAGAGTCTACGTTTTTTCGTACCCGAGTCGCTGCTGATTGCGGGACTGCTGCTGTTGCTGGCCGTTGACGTGGCCCTGCCCACCGGCACGCGGCAACGACGCTTCATCGCGGCCGGCATCACCCTGCTCACGATTGCGGCGGCGGGATTCATCTGCGCCGGGCTGTACATACCCACCAGCGCCCAGGTGCCGATTTTCCAGGGGATGGCCGTGGCCGACGGCTACGCCGGGTACGTCAAGATGCTCTTCCTGCTCGCGGCGGGGGTGATGACGGTCGCCGCCTACGCCTCCCAGGAAGTCGAGGCCCCGCGGGCCACGGAGTTCTTCGCACTCCTGCTCGGCATGACCTTGGGCATGTTCCTGCTGGCCAGCGCCAATACCCTCCTGATGATCTACCTCGCCGTGGAGTTCGTCTCGATTCCCTCCTATCTCCTCACCGGCTTCAAGCGCGGCGACCAACGCTCCGGCGAGGCCGCCCTGAAGTACGTCATCTACGGCGCCACCGCCTCGGGGGTGATGCTCTTCGGCTTCTCCTACCTCTACGGTCTGACCGGCTCTCTGGAGATCCATGAGATCGGCCGCGGCATGGCCGAGCGGCTCGCCGGCGCGGCGCCGGCCGCCGAGAAGCTGGCCCTCTCCCTCGCCGCCATCATGGCGTTTGCGGGGTTCGCCTACAAGATCGCCGCCGTGCCCTTCCACATGTGGTGTCCCGACGTCTACGAGGGCGCCCCGACCCCGGTCACCGCCCTGCTGTCCGTCGGTCCCAAGGCGGCCGGTTTCGCGGCCCTGATGCGCTTCTGCATCGCGGTGTTCGGGACCTCGGGCGAGCCCTGGCCGGCCCTGATCGGCATCGTGGCCGTGGGTACCATGACCCTCGGCAATCTGGTGGCGATCAGTCAGGACAACGTCAAGCGCCTGCTGGCCTACTCCAGTATCGCCCACGCCGGCTACATGCTGATGGCGGTCGCCGCCTTCTCTGCCGACGGCGTCATGGCGGTGATGTTCTACCTCGGTATCTACGTGCTGATGAACCTGGGCGCTTTCCTGGTCGTCATGGCGGTGCGCGACAGCAGCGGCGGCCGCGAGGATATCGGTGCCTTCCACGGGCTGTCGCAACGGCACCCGTTGTTGGCCGTGGTCATGACCGTCTTCCTGCTCTCGCTGGTTGGCCTGCCGCCCCTGGGCGGCTTCATCGGCAAGTTCTACGTCTTCGCAGCGTTGCTGCAGAAGGCGGGTCTCTGGTACTACCTCCTGGCGCTGGTTGGCGTGCTCAACTCGGCTATCTCGCTCTACTACTACGCGCGGATCATCAAGGCGATGTTCCTTACCCCCCCCGACCCGGC
>CAYHEC010000017.1:0-81878 GCA_964355675.1 uncultured Caldithrix sp. | reverse complement strand
TATTAAATCCTATAATAGGAATATTTCAAAGAACTCGAGGACACCCTGCGGCAAAGAAATCAACATGCTCAGGCCGGCGGCAGTCGGCGGCGGGAGGTTGTTAGTTCGGGTAGTGCGCTGAATTGTATCATATTATCATCCACTCAAAAGTTCCACTAAACGTTCCAAATCCTCTTCCGAATAGAACTCAATCCTGATGGTCCCTCGCTTGCCTTTTTTGCTGATTTTTACCTGCGTTCCAAGTTTTCGCCGCAGTTTGTCCGTCTGTTCCACATAGTCAGCCTTCACTGATTCAGCCGCCTCTTTTAGGACTGACTCCACAGTTTGTAGCATCACTCTCGCTGTTTCTTCTGTCTGCCTCACCGAAAGCTTCCCCGCGACAACTTTCTTGAACAACGCTGACTGCCGAGCGGCTCCCTGCAACATAAGGATCGCCTTGGCGTGCCCCATCGAGATTTCACCTGAACGTAACGAGTTCAGTACCGGTTCGGGTAGTTCCAGCACTCTGAGTGCATTGGCGACAGTGGCACGATTTATACCGACTCGACCCGAAATCTGTTCTTGCGTCAGCGAGTAATCTTGCGCCAGCCGCTGGTATCCTCGAGCCAATTCTACCGGATTGAGATCTTCGCGCTGGAGATTTTCGATCAACGCCAGCTCCAACATCTCGCGGTCGCTCTCAACCTCGATTACCCTGACAGGGAGCTCATCGAAACCAGCCAGTTGGGCGGCTCGAAGACGTCGCTCACCGGCGATCAACTGGTACGAGGGGCGTCCCTGCCTATCGGGTTGAGCCTTACGCACGATCAGCGGCTGAATGACTCCCTTCTCGCGGATCGATGCGGCAAGTTCGGTGAGTTCTTCAGTTTTGAATTCGCGCCGGGGCTGAAGAGGGTTGGGGTGGATGTCTTTGACCGGAACGATCAGCAGGCTACCCTGTGACTCTTTCGAGTCAGCTTCGGGCAAAAGCGCCGATAACCCTCGGCCGAGTCCTGTTTGTTTCAAATTATTGAAGTATAGATTATTGCGGTGATTAAGGTAAGTAATTGAAAATTAGAAAGTAGTCGGAATACGAATTGAATCCTCATCCTGATAACCGAGATTCTTCACTTAATTCAGGATGAATTCAGCGACGGGTTCTAAGTTATTTTGACCGAAAAAGAAATCCAAAACTCGATAGGTAGGATGGGAGCCCTATCCGCCTGGCAGGCTGGACGATAATCCTATGCTACGACTAATCCCTCAGCTTCCTCATATTCCCTCGCCAGACTTTCCATTAGCTCCTTGACCTTTACGATTTTCTCAGAGCGCCATGCATTGGCTCCTGCAAACGCGAAACCGTGCCTGAAGTTGCCTCTCTGAGCCTGGATCAATGCGAGGGCAATACAGTAAGGGCTGTGCTGGTAGTCGCAGGTAATGATGCAATGATAGGGGCACACGAAAGGCTCTTTTTCGCCGCGATTCATTGCTTCGATGAACTCGTTTCGGATCACCCGCCCCGGCATCCCCACCGGACTTTTGATTATCATTATGTCTTCGGGGGTGGAATTGAGATAGGCTTTCTTGAAATCGGCTGAGGCGTCGCACTCTTCGGTCACCACAAACCTTGTCCCCATCTGGACTCCGGCCGCGCCGAGGTTGATGAACTTCAGGATGTCCGCGCCGGTGTAGATACCTCCGGCGGCAATGACCGGTATCAGGCGGCCGTACTTCTCCTCGAATGGTTTCACTGCGGCAACGACTTCGGGGATAAGCTTCTCTAACTCGAGAGTCGGGTTATCGATCTGGTCATGGCGAAAACCGAGATGGCCTCCGGCAAGAGGACCTTCGACGACAACTGCGTCGGGAAGGCAATCGAAGCGTTCCTTCCAGTGCTTGCAGATTAACGCCGCCGCACGGCCTGAGGAGACGATGGGAACAAGCTTGGTTTTGGAATTGGGTGGGCGGTACTGAGGTAGCTTGAGCGGCATTCCAGCGCCAGAGAAGATTATATCGATGCCTTCCTCGATGGCAGTCTCGACCATCTCCTTGAAGGTAGTGAGGGCGACCATAATGTTGACGCCAAGAATTCCCGATGTAGCGGCGCGGGCTTTACGGATTTCGTTACGAAGTCCGCGAGTGTTAGCCGCTACGTAATCGCTAAAGAAGTCAGGTTCGGACATACCGATACCAGCAGTGGCAATGACGCCGATTCCGCCGCAGTTAGCAACAGCCGACGCAAGCCCCGCAAGAGATATTCCGACTCCCATACCGCCTTGAATGATCGGAAAAGGGGCGGTTATATCGCCAATTTCAAGAGGGCTGAGCATTTTATAATTGATATTGGTAGATTGTAATTGTTATTAAATTCGAAATATTAATTTGAGTTTCTACGAGTCAAACTGAGCTTAGTTCAACCCTTCAAGAGTAAATGGCTTATCCACCTACTCCAAAGAACTTTCCTACTCCCATGTATCCGGCCCAAGCAAGAAACGTCCCGATAATGATGATTCCCATCAGCACAGCCTTTGTCAGATCAGCTCCTTTCAGCGTCCCTAACAGTTGCGGATCTTTACCAAGATATGCCGACGCCGCATAAAACTCTTCACCAATCAGCGTGTAGTCGCAAGCGGCGACAAAAAATGGTAGTTGATGGACATTGGCAGTACCGGCTATCTGAATTGCGCCGGATGCAAAACCGACTTCTGAAATAATCAGCGACTCGGCAAAAAACGCACCGAGGAAAAAGTTCGCGGCAGGTTTTTCACGGTTCATAATCCCGGCAACGCCGGCAGTAAAGGCGAACTGCTCACTCGACAAATAGCGGATATTGTCTGGATTGAACGAATCAGGACGCCCGGCTCGCAAAGCTCCCTCTTTGACAGACTCCTCAGCAAGCGGCACGAGAAAAGGCTGGTTAAGAGGCACGATTAATGGAACATCGAGGGTTGCGGTACGTCTCGAAATGTCAGTGAGAATTACCATCGAAGCAATTGTCTGGATGTTGTCAATATCCATGATGCCGGGGATGTAGAGGACTGGTCTGCCCATTTCAGTTGCGCGACCTATAGCTTCGTCCGCCGCGGCAAGGCCGGCTATTTGACGGACAAACAAAGACTTACCTTGTCTTGTCCGGCGAATATAATAGAGAACAGATCCGAAAAAGACACTCACCACTATCAATGTATTGGCTCTTTCGGTATTGAAGAGACGAGTATCTCGCAATGCAGGGGCAACCGAAGATGAGTCTGCTACGGCAATCGGCTCGCTGGCGAATAGCGTTATAGCAAAGAAGAATATAATAGGCGCAATAATCGCCAAGCTAATAATTCGAGGCTTGGTCATGGGATTTGTCAGATTAATTGCCTCAATAAAATTGAGAGGAATCGTCCGGAGCAGACGCCGAGTCCACTCCATAATAAAGTCCGAGAAGTCAACAGAGGAAGCGTCTATCAACTATTCAATTATTTCTACCATTAAACCGTAGAGATCTCTAAATATACACCATTTATTTGAAGAAAAGAATATCTCAGAACAAAATCCCGTCTGTCCTCCAAGCTATTTCATCCATCCGGTGGATCGACCTTTCACTTTCCCTTTTCAAACACCATCCACCGATATCGCACCGGCAACCATCGATAGACTAAAGGGTGCGCGAATGAAATAACGATGACCCCTCCCAGTACCCATGCAGAAAAGCCTCGTCTCAGCTTCTTCCAATGCTTGGCTACGCGAAATGCAGTGTTCCGAAAGGAACGCGCGACGCCGCAGGTGATGTCTTCGCTACTGATGATACGTAGTCTCGCATCGCTCGCAAGGTCGAGATATTGCTGTTCAGAATAGAAGCTTTCCGCTCCAGCGGCTTTAGCAATGCTCCTCAGTCCAACTCGACCACCCGCACTTGTGGTAGTCATGATGTCTGCCAGTGAGAGCATTCCACCGGGTTTTAAAACTCGAGAGCATTCGGCAATAAAGGCGCGCTTATCGCTGTAATGAAAAGCGCTTTCAAGCGAAACAATCCCGTCAAAAGAACAATCAGCAAAAGGAAGCACACAAGCATCGCCCTGAACAAATTTTAGTGAGGAATTTGCTCTGCCCCTACCTACTTTGAGCTGGCTTGGAAGAAGTTCCAATCCGATCATCTTTACGCCAAGTTCCTTCGACGTCTGTTCTGCCGGTGATCCTTGTCCACAGCCTGTTTCGAGTATCCTACCCCCAGAAAATCGCCGTAGGGGCTGGGTTACCAGCGAGACGAGATTCTTCTGTCCATCGGTAAAATCGCCTTTGCTCCCTTCAGGTAGCCATCCGAGGTTATAGTAACCTGAATATTCAAATATTGTATCATAAAAACTATGTAGCGAGGCATAGTAATTGGCGACTCGTCGGTTTTGAACCTCTGTCAATACTTTCCCATTCCGTCGGACAAAACAATAAAATAGAGAGTCGTCATACCTGTTGCCAAAACCAGCGCCAAGGGAACCAAACTACTCAATTCAATTTTCCGTAAAAGTCCGATAAAATGAAGATGTAATAATCCAAACATCAGCACCGGTAAAAAATAGAGCCATCGAGGTTCGAGAACGATTGACGATTCTAACGGATCAGTAAGACTCATCAAAACAGTAAGTGTCACCAATGAGGTCAGAAACCAGCCAAAATAATTCTGGAACGAAACGCCGTACCACTTGCCAGGCTTGATCCATTTCCAATGACCTACCTTCACTGCGACCGGGTCGATGATGCCGTCAACTGCCACCATCAGCAGACTCACGAAGAGTATCTTCTCCCAATTACCTTGGATTTGTGGAAAAACTATCGCGAGCGCAGTACTAACGAATATCCCGCTGTAGAGCAATAACAACCACGATAACATGACGTAGGTTGGGACTCCGAATGGTAGAACCGTCCCAAGATACCCAGTGTAGGAATATTGACCGAAAGGTAAACCGAATCGCAAACCGATTGCTTCAGACAGATAGGGTATTGTGAATCCTACGATTAGAAATATAAGTGTCCGCTTCCAACCAAGAGCAAATGTACTGTGGGAGATGAAAGATGCCGTCAGCAAAATCACCACCCCAAGCATGAAAGCCTTGCTTGTCTTGCGACCCAACCATTGTACAAGACTGTCGATCACTGCGGCGATCAGCAGGAGCGTTGCGAAGACAATGCAGATCAGTGCGTTAAGCGAGATGGGGGAAGTCCATCAGTAGAAAGTTAACCCTATCGAATTTTTTTTTACTTACTTGGTATTCTTAAAACACACTCCCCATCCAGTTCCCTAAGAACGTCATCCTGCCGATCAGCAAGCTAATTCTCGCCATCACGGTATAGCCAAACGCCGCTCCGAACGCGATCATCAATACCCAGATGCCAATCCTCGCCGTGCCGCCAAACCAGCCCTTGTGCTCCTTCGAGAAGAAAAAGTAGATCAAAGACGAAAGGACGCCGACCACTAACAACGTATTCGAGAACGATGCGCCGAAGTTAAATCCTCCCTTATCGTACACAATCAATGGTATCAACGTCGAACGGATCTGAGCTATGAAGTCGGACTGCAAGTACCTCGTCAGATTTGTTCCCGCCGAGAATCCCATGATGAACGCCATCGGCCAGCGCGAAATCCACGCCGCCTTCGGAACCAGCCTCGTCAGCATCATCAATCCAAGGATCATCGGAAGAATCCGCCACCACTTCGATGCGGCAACGATCAGCGTTGATGCTTCAGCCGGATTCTCGGCGAACCAGCCCATCGAGGGAGGATAGATCGCTCCGACCATGTTGGGTATCATCGTTGACCAGACGGCGACGGTCATCGCATAGCCGGCTGAAACACCGACGAACAGGTGTTCGGCAAACTTGTAGAAGGGGTTGTCCTTGTAGAGAAAGCTGAAGATCATCAGCGTCAACAACCCACCGACCCAGTAAGTAAAGATTTGTGCGAAGGTCATGGTGAACCTGATTCTTATTTACGGTACTACGACAGGCTGTTAGCCTGTCGCCAAAGATTCAAATTGAAGTGACAGAATAGTGGCAGTTTACGAAATACTTTAACTTGGCTTATGACTCACAGAGGGTGGATTTAAGTCCGCTCACAGATTGATTCTGAGGCAAGAGCGGACTGAAAGAGTTCGTTGATTTATTCAAAATTCACTTAGATCTGTTCAGGCGGATGTCCTCGTCCGCCGAGCATTCAAGCACAAAACAAGCGCGGACGAGGGCGTCCGCGTGGACAAGTCGATACAAATTGAGAATATTTCAACGAACTCTGAAAGTCCGCCCTCCATGAAGTTCGAGACTAAAAGTACTCGCGCCCGCTTTCCAGTCTGGCAATGATAGTTTTCGCCTGGGACATGTAGCTCCCCATCCGATTCTCGAACAGCAGATCGCAGACCGCCTCGGGAACTAATGGAATCCCCGGGGCTTCCAATCGAATACCCTTGATGTAGGTAATGTGCATCCGTTCGAGCGCTTCTGGCAATTCGACAGCTGGCCCCAGTTGTGACTGGAAAATATCCCTGACAAATGACGGGCGACCTTCCCACATGAAACAGAGACCGATATTTAGGGTATAGGTCAGCTTGTAAATCGCCTGGGACGAAATTTCCCACCCTTTTTCGCTGGCCATCATCTCCATATGCTCGGACATCTGTGAGATGGTCATCGGCGACTGCTTTAACCGAGTCCATAGATGTGCGATCAACGGAAGGCGTCTTTCCCAAGCAACCCAAGGAATACGTTTAAAGTCAAGAATTTCCTTATACTTGCCAAGAACTATTTCCGGGGTTATCGCTGATGGATCGAATCTCTGAACGGGCGCCTCTTCGTCCTGGCTCGTGTCGCTTGCCGCGTTGAGTGAATATTCCCCTCCCGGTTCTGGAGGTTCGCCGCTGGAGAATTGGACAGACCCGCTGTTGACAGCCTCCTCGACAAAGTCTTTGAATGTATCGAATCCAAGCGCCTGGAAATCAAAATCTGGTTTCAACTGGCGGATCATCGAATAGACGCGGGCTCCTCGAGTTTCGTCTCCTCGTCGGATAATAGCGGCAACAGCTCGTCGCAATACATTGAAAGCTTGTGATTTCTCGTCGCCCGCCACCTCTTCGACTTCTTCCTCGTCAACAATCGAGACTTTGGTTGGAGCTGGTTCTGCTTGAGGGGGAACCACATAAGAACGTCCGCGCGGAATCAGGTTGTAATAATCGATGAAGATGTCACTTATTCGTCTAAGCGAACTACTTGTGCGAGTTGTAATTCCAATGCAGAGAACTGTCTTTCCACGGCGGTGGAGGGCTTGCACTAACGGCACGAAATCACGATCTCCGGAAACGAGCGCATAAACATCGGCTGAGTATTCGGAATAGGAATGTTCCAGAGCGTCAGTAGTGATCAGCATATCAGCAGTATTTTTACGCTTTTCATCGGCGTAAGCTTCGATCATTTCGATGCCTTGCGCGTGGAATTGTGCTACATAGGCACTGCAAGGTTCGCGGCTCCAATCGGCATACGATTTCGACATCAGGATGACTCCCTCTTCTCGTACACGGGAGATCAGGCGCGAAAGTCTGAATGGAGCAAACTCCTGTTCCAATGGGAATATAAGATTCGCGGCATCTATAAAAAGGGCTACTTTGGGTAGTGCCTCTAATACTGGCATTAAGACCTCAAAATTGAATGTGATACCAGGAAATCGTAAAATGTTAATGGGGCGACTTGAATTAATCATGGTATCGATGATTTAGCATCAGTCGTAACGAAGCAGGTTTTTCGACCCGCAATAATGAATGGGATCAGATTATCTGATCAACGAACTTACATCTAATTGCAATCACTAAACATGTATAACGGCGCTGTACCCTGTCTAAATAGCTGGCGGGACGGGCTTCCGTACCTGTCCCTTGTAACGATACTACTTCTGATTGGACGGGTGCGGAGCCCCGTCCTACCTACGTTGAACACTCATCATTGCATCCGGACACGCTTCTCACGTCTTTTCTGCAAAAAGAATGCAATATTCCCTATAACGACAAAGAAGATGATTACAAAGTGTGCGACCGTCTGTGGTCCCATAGACTTGACCGCGGTCAAAGAAGTCGCTCTGAACTGTGGGTACTTGGTCACCAATGCGGCCTCGTACTCAGCGGCTCCCTGCAAGCCTCCCATCAAACCGAGGAGCTGTCGTGGATAATAGGGATAAAGCAACGGAGCTTCAACCGCCGTGACTCCGCCTGAAATCGGGATATTCCCTCGGTCTCCAGCAAACTGGACCCATTCCTTCAAGCCGGGCTTCCCGGAGGCTATCGAGAGAATCAAGCCGAAATCCTTCAAACCGGTAACCGGTCTCATCATCTCGATGGAGTTGATATCGACGCCCGCGGCGTCAGTCACATACATTCCTTTGAGGTCGGTGAAGATGGCGTTGATCAGTCCCTGATTGCCAGCCTTATAGCCAAGCTGTACATAATCAATTCCATAGACTTTGGTCGGAAATTCGGTAGTGATGACGCTTTGGATCGTCTGATTGGCTTGAGCTTCCCCGGTTGGCCAGACTGCCATGATATAGACCTTCATATTCCGGTGGAAGAGATGCCTGATTAAGGCGTCTGCCATAGGCTGGTTCTCAGGGACTGTCGCCGGACCGTAATCGTAAGACATGAGGACGCGCGATCCTTCCGGCAACGATTCAACCTTGTCGAAAATCGCCTGAACTACGGGAGACGGCCTTACGACGAAGACAAGTTTCAGGATCATCGGAACAATGACAGCGAGGGCGATCAGGACGAAGATCACTCGGCGGTCGATTTTCAGCATTCTCTCAAAGAGTGGTAGTTTTTCAGTTATTGCCATCTTATTTCTCATGTCCTAAATAACTTCTTTCGACGCCAAGAATAAGTTTCAACGAGGTGCTGATAATGCCGAGGGCGATGCCGATCATGATGGCACGCTGACCGGCAAGGTTGGGGAAGGAAAGTATCCAAGCCGACAAAGTCGGAATATGCAGGAACTGCAAGGGTTCAGGAAGCCAGAATGTCAGGTAGTAACCAAGCGGCGTTCTGCCGACCAGAATAATGAAGGCCGCCACTAACAGGATCGTCGCCTCGCGGGTCTTGGCTCGGAAGGCGCGGTAAGACGCAGACGCCACGAAGAAAGCGAGCAGGCTGAACATCGTGGAAGAGAGCGGTGTGAAGATCGAGTCGTAGATCAGCTTGAACCATGTGCCTTCGGCGATGTAATTCCCTTTCATTCCCGGAGCGCCGCCGACCTTTAAAATACCTACGGCGAGCGTGAAAAGGAATCCGACCAACGTCACCATCGAGAAGAACTTGTCGGGGTGTTTCCGGGTGATCTTATCGGTGTGAACGGCGATCAGGTTGCCCGCGCCAAGGAAAAAGGCAAAGACCGCGATGATGTCGAACCAGACCGAGAACTCGCTGTCGAGTTCGGGGAACGGTTTAGCCGGTATAAACAGCGCCACCACCAGCGCCGTGCCGATGATGAAGGTGATGAGTAAGGGGATTTCGCGACGCATTTTGGCTCAATTAATTGAGGATAAGACTCATTTTACTAATGTAACGGGTCGGGTGATAAGGATTTTTCCATGGATATCAAAGCGGAAGTGTTTCTTGCGACTGAATATCCGGAATAGAACTAACGCGAATTCTGTCACTTGCAATTGCTTGATAATATTTGACATCATTAGTGATGATCTCTTCGGCACCATTCATCAAGGCAATGGCAATTATTTGAGTATCAATTTTTGCTTCCTGTTTCGTCTTGCCAAGAGTTTTTCGAATTTCGTTAAATTCCTGTCTATCGGTATGAAGTTCGGCAGCTAATATTGCCGATGGCAGGTCGAATGGGGGAATGAAAAAAATATTGCTTAATCTACTTATAACTTCAACACGTTCTTCAGCTGGAACGCCGATAAGAAATTCATGAATGACGGGCGCAGGAACCATTAATCGTTTTCCTTGCTGTGAGATCAGCTCAATATATCGCTTCGCTTTGTCAGGCATCTCCAACTGGTCAGAACTTGCCTGTTCCTGTATCCCCCATATAAGTATGCATGTGTCAATACAAATCAAACTTCTTCCTCCTCATAACGCAATTCGTGTACAAATCTCACCGCATCAATTCCATCAAAAGCGTTTCCGATAATTTCTCTAAGCTCCTTAAATGCCACTGCAGGAGAAGGCAGTGAAAAAGTCTTTAAGTCGAAAACATTAAAAGAGATAAGTTTAAGAGATTCAACATCCCAATTTGCTTCTCCTGTTAAACTAACATCTTCGTATAAGTGTTGAGCTACTTTTTTAGCAACAATAGCATTAGTCTCGGCGGTAATAGATTCACCATTGCTTAACCTCAACCTAATTGTCGGTTCTACACCTCCAACGCGGATACACTTCCCAAATAGCTCGGTGAGCCCTTTGATATTCAATCTTGTCTCGAAAGGTGGAATCTGATATTGTCCTGATATTTCAATAGGTTCAGTTCCGTCAGGATTTGGCATTAGCACAGACCAGCCCTTACGAGTTAGAAATCTGCTCAAATCGGTCAGAGCTTCATGCTGAATCTGAGGTAGTTTATTGAATTCTCTGCCCTTCACACGATGAACTATTTTTGAATACTCACCAGCATAATGATCTTCCAAACGAAATGCAAGATCATTACTACCCTTGCTGATGGATACCAATGAGATGGCTGGCGCTGAAGAACCTACTAAATCAGGAGTTGATCCCTCAACTAAAGCCTTGTTCAGGTTCTTAAGAATCTCTATTAGGTCAGCAAGTGGAGTGGTATCCGGCGTAACCTCAGGGATTTTAATATGTATTACTTTGGCCAATAATCTCTATTTGCTTGCTTCCACTTTCCAATAACTTCTTCCATCCGGCGACCGTTGAAGTATCTTCCGGTTTATTAACTCACGCCTTAACAGCGCAGGATCATTGTACGTATGCCATGTATTCAAAATCTCGTTGACTTCTTGAGCGGTGTACTCGCGCCCGGTTTCAAACTTCTCGCCAAGCATGTCGAGCAGTATGAATTGCTTTGATTGCTTGCCGGGCCATGATTTGATTTTACCGTCGGCGTCGATGAAGCCGCGGATTTCGGGGTTGATGTCCATAAATTATCCGATTCGTTTTCTGATAATAATCCGAACGAAAGTTCCGAGATCCACAAATTCAAAGGGAGGATTGCCATTTTTCTCAAGTTCAAGCTTGACCTTCTGAAGTCCAAAACCGAATTTCTGGATGTAGCCTAAGTATTTCATCGCCTCAGCAAGATTGGGGTTGCGATAATCATTGAGACCGGAGTCGCCGAAATTGGTCGCGTTAACTTTTCCATATAAACCGCCGGGACTAATGATTTCGACTCGATCAGAATACCAATAAGCTTTGACGGGAGCATGAGTTCCTTCGTAAGTGCGATGCAATATTGCGTTTCGCAAGACCTCCTTAAGCGCTTCCAAAGGGTAATCAGGAGTCTTTATCTCTGTTGGACCAGATAGATCGCTGGCGATACGAATATGAGCGGTAAAGACTTCTTCGATAAATCGAATCTGTTCGACTATGTTGCCGGTTGTCGCCTTTGAATCAATAATCGGATCAGTCATTTCCTGTCCGTCGAACCTGACAAATTGTATGTAAGCGCCGGGAATAAAATCGACGACTCTACCTCCAAGTACTAACATTCCCGTCACTGTTATATAACACTCACTCGCGTCGTTTATCATTTTCAAAGAGGCGAGCTGTTCGATTTCGGTCCGCTGATTTTGCTCCAAGACCTCTGCGGAGACGGCGGCAGGAAGGTATCTCTTTCGGAAAAAGTCCAGATCGAGATTTTCTAACAGAGGTATTCCTGGTGCAGGTCTGGCGTCATAAGGAACATCGAAAAATCTTCGCTTTTCGGCGAGACGACTTTCTTGTTCCGGACTGGCTGATGCCAATGTCGGCCCAATTCTGACCCAAACCCTTCCGGAAAGGCGAACCGGCGGCGAGAGAGAGGGATTGATCTCAGCCACTACACAGCGACAATTTGAAAGAGTCTTCACTTGAATTGTGCAGTCTGGTCGTGGAAGGATCGACCCGTCGTTGCACCAGTTTGCCACCGTCCTCAGAAGATCGTCATTTATTTCGATACCTGCGCACGACCCATCGTCATTGATTCCGATGAAAATTACGCCGGGCCTTCGATGGTCTGGAAGGTCATTGGCAAAAGCACAAATCGCTTTTCGGATGCTCTGTCCATCAGAGATTGACCGTTTTCTCTCCACCCGATCCGATTCCAGATCGAGTAGTAGCGACTCTAATTCTATGTCGGTTAGCATCATCTTAAAAATTCAGCGCAAACAGCCTTAACCACGCATCCGACAGCTTCGCAAATATACCTGTCCCACCCGAAATGCTTGCCACTGTCGTAGAGACGACTCCAATAATGATCGAAAACATCGCCAATAGCTTCCCGACGTCCTGACCGCGCAGTGATGCTATCGCCGATGCGTCCTTCGACAGATAGGCTGAGGCGGCGAAAAGCTCCTCACCTATCAGCGTATAGTCACACGCCGCAACGAAGAAGGGTAACTGCGTCGGCATGGCAGTTCCGGCAATCTGAATAGCTCCGACATGATTGCCAGTTTCGGCAAGAATCAACGACTCGGCAAAGAACGCCCCCATATAGAAACATGCCGCCGGTTTCTCCCTTACCATAATCCCGTCGATAGCCGCAACGTACCCGAACTGCTCGTCGGTGACATAGTGAACAATGTTCTCGTTATAAAAATCAGGTCGGCCAACCGCCATGTAAGCCTGCTTGACAACCTCTCTGCCGTTCGACATCACCAACGATCTCGATACTGGCACGTCAAGGCGGGTCTCGTACTGGGCAGTCATTTTTGCAACCGAGCCGAGAATGGTCAAACCGGCAATAGTTTGCACATCGTCAAGGTCTTGAATGCCCGGAACAAATAAAACGGATCTGCCCATCTCGGTAGCTCTTCCGACGGCTTCTTCTACCGCTTGCAGGCCGGCGATCTTCCTGATATAGTGGACCTTGCCATTGCCCGATCTGGCTACATACCAGATAATCGCAGTCAGTACAATCACCGCGATTAAAAGTAGATTGATCTTCCCCCAATTAAACCACGAAGCCTCGCTGACAAGATTCATCACCGGTTTCGACTCGAATATCTCACCATGGCGATATCCCCGAACCATGTAATTATATGGAATCCCTTTGACGCCCGTTACATCAGAAAAGGACGGAGTAGCGCCAGCCACGCTACCGATAAGCTCCCAATTTCCCTGCCCCACAGTATTCCGATAAATTCTATATTCGGTGAATAATGATTGATTATCAGGTGAACTCCAATCGAGATCGATGACGCCGCCTGCATCATTAGGGGAGTCAGTTCCTCGAAGTGCGCCAATCACCCCTTGGTGAGCTATGGGAGCCTTTGTTGAAGAAGATGCTACCGTTACGCCGGCATCAAACGCGACCAGCAAAAAATTCATTGACAACACTCCCGGATCGCCCGGAGTGATAAATTTTTGAGTCGTCCCTGGCAGTTCAGCAATCAGAAGAGTGTCAGTGACAACTCCGATGCGATAGAGCTTGAGTTGGGCTCGCTCGGGAGCAATTCCGGACAGGTTCCACTTTAACTCGACCTGAGTCATAACCCCGGGATTGGATTCTCCGGTAAAGTCCTTGATCTCGGGCATCGAGTTCACTTCATCAGCTTGTGAAAACAATGGAATAATTATCGAAAAGGCGGCGATAATGACCGCCGAAAGGATGCGGGGACTCTTCATTGGGAATTGATCCGTTTTGGAATATCTCTCATTATAATAACGTAGCCATGAATAGGCAAAAAAGCAAGCGGAGTGAATAAGTGAATAATATAACTAATGAACACTGAATTTTTAGGCGTATGCTAAGATTATGGTACATGGAGGGCGGGATTAATCCCGCCCTCCAAGCATATCTAAATATCTTGGTGACTCAGATAATCAACAACATATTTTCTGACGCCAGCCTCAATCGATTGAAATGGGGTAGTGAATCCGCAGTTGCGAAGTTTTGAGGTGTCTGCTTGAGTATGGTATTGGTATTTCTCTCGAATATACTCTGGCATATCAATAAATTCTATCCGGGTAGGCTTCCTCATTGCATCAAAGAGCGCCTTGGCAAGGTCGATCCAGCTCCGAGCCTTCCCAGTTCCGCAGTTGAAAATGCCTGAGCGACCAGGATTGTAGTAGAAATAGAGAGTTGCGGCGACGGCGTCATCGACATACACAAAATCGCGCGTCTGTTCACCATTACCGAAATTGGGGCGATAGGATTTGAAAAGTTTGATTTTACCTTCGCTTATAACTTGCGCATAGGCTTTGTTTACCAGTGAACGCATCTCACCTTTATGATCTTCACCCGGCCCATATACATTGAAATACTTCAACCCGGCGATTTGACGCACTACACCGGTTTCCAGCGCCCACAGATCGAATTTCTGCTTCGATTTACCATAGAGGTTTAGAGGTTCGAGCGAAGGTGTAAGATTATCGTCATCGCTATATCCCCTCGAACCATCACCATAAGTTGCGGCACTTGAAGCATAAACAAAGCGAGCTCCGGCTTTCAGAGCCCAATCACATAACTCCTTCGTATAGAGAAAGTTATTTTTGTCAAGATATGAAGAATCCGTTTCGGTAGTCGAACTACATGCCCCCATGTGAAAGACGCCGCTCACAGGTGAAACCTTATTCGAGCAAATCATCGCCATGAATTCTGTCTTATCGAAGTAATCGCCATATCGGAGTTGATCGAGGTTTTGTTGTTTCTTCGGATGATTTAGATGATCGACGACAATTATCTCCTCGCAACCCCGTTCATTCAACGCTTTAACAAGATTGCTTCCGATAAAACCGGCTCCTCCCGTGACAATGAATCGTTCGTTCATTTTGCCATCAGCCTGAAGGAAATCTCTCTCATTCGCCGCCCCTTTTATAATCAGACAGCTTCGCCCAAACCCGTCCGAAGTACA
The DNA here is from genome assembly GCA_964355675.1 of uncultured Caldithrix sp. Taxonomy (GTDB): domain Bacteria; phylum Electryoneota; class AABM5-125-24; order Hatepunaeales; family Hatepunaeaceae; genus CAMBDS01. Next base: position 66,862 of record CAYHEC010000017.1, on the reverse strand, counting down.
GCTTGCTTTTCATCAGAACGGGCATGTGATATTCATCATCCGTCAGCCAGATCTGCAATGATCCTTCCTTTCGAAAAATACCAGATGATTGTAACATCGGTTCAATCACGACACAGTCGAAATTCCCGGCAGGGACTTCAACATGTTCCAGACCAATTACCTTAACCTCCAAAGGATAGCGTTTGTCGATGTCGTGCATTTCGATAAAGACAGACTTGCCAACCTCCAGATTAAGAAGCCTTACCTGGTAGAATGCCGCAAGTACGTCGTAAACAGGTTGATCAAGCTCAAGAGTTTCCGGAAGCGCATCGGCTTTTCGAGTCAGGACAAGACGATTTTTTTCAGGAAAATACTCGACTTTCTTATCGTCTTTGTATTTTCCCTCGCGAGTCGTTTTGGTGTATAGTCTCGAGAATCCACTTTTTATGTCCCGCCAAGACGATATCTTGTCGCGAACCTTATAAAAATTATCGACAGTCCGGGTTGATTTCGCTTCTGAAACTATCCTAAGACAATCATGTCCGTCGATTTTCTCAACTCCCTCGACTTCCATTCTCGCTTCGCCACCGAGAACAAATTCAAAATATATCTTGAATTTCAGTCTTTCGCCAACCTTGAACGGAAGTTTAGTCGCCGATTCGGCGAAGGTGTTGAGTGGAATGATAGTAATGGTCAAAATAATGGAAAGAATTCGGTAGATGCTTATCCATCCCTTCCCGGAAATAATTGGTCTCATAGTAGTATCAAGTTATTCATTTTATTGTGTTCATGGAGGGGGCTTTAACCCGCCCGCCAAGATATCAATCTAATAGGAATTTTCGCCTTTGATCACAGCCACGAAGGTCATAATCAAAATTTTCAGATCAAGTCCCAAGGACCAATTCTCGACATAATGTCGGTCATATTGAGTTCTCTCCTCAATCGGAACATTTCCTCGCAAACCATTCACTTGCGCCCAGCCGGTTAATCCGGATCGAACCCTGTGGCGCTCGTGATAGCCTTCGATCCGTTCGGCAAACTGTTTCACAAATTCCGGGCGCTCAGGCCTTGGTCCAACAAGGCTCATATCGCCCTTGATGATGTTCCAGAGCTGGGGCAGTTCATCAAGGCTCCAGCGACGCAGAAATTTTCCGACGCTCGTAACTCGCGAGTCGCCTTCACTTGCCCAAATTGGACCTGATGCGCTTTCGGCGTCGAGGCGCATCGAACGGAATTTAATGCATTCAAAAACAGCTCCATCCAGACCAACCCGCCTTTGCCGGTAAAATATTGGGCCGTGGCTGTTCATTTTGACAATCAGAGCAAGTAGTAACATGACAGGAGAAATTACTACTAACATCCCACCTGAGAATATAATGTCGAAGGTTCTTTTCACCATCCCTTCCCAGCCGGTGAAAGGAACGTCTCGAAGTAACCAGAGAGGTACGCCGCCAATATCGACCACCCGCCTGGGAAGTGGTCGATCTCCTTCAAGATCGGGAAGATAAAGAAATTCTACATTTACTCCGTAACATGCTCGAGCAAGGATCGGTAGAGGGTCTATACCTTGCGCAGAACTGGATATGACAAGGACGTCGAGAGAGTGATCATTTATTATACGCCCAGCATTTTCCAATGATCCAAGATCTGGCAACTCAATTTGGTGGCTTCCATCAGAATTTGGTCTGGAACCAATAAAACCGGTGATCTTCAAACCATATTCGGGATGCGTTTTGATCCGGTGAATCATTCCTTCAACCTGCCCTCCAGTTCCCACCAGCGCGGCCCGGCGGCAGACCTTTCCGCTTTGATAAAGACGAACCCGAATCGATCTTCCTAAAAGTCTTGATAGAATAAGGCCAAGACCGCTGATCAAGAACAGTGTCGTCATTGTTAATCGAGAAAAGGAGGCTCCGCGGTAAAAGAAAAGCCCGGCAAGTAACAACGTAAACGAGACAAAAAATCTCTTCCCCACCCCAAACAGATCATCCAAGTTACTTTCCGCGCGAGGAAACCGATAGAACCCTGCCGAAGTCAAGAGGATCAAAGTTAATATAGTAAATATTATGGCCAGTCGAAAATACCACCCAAACGGTGGAAGAGCTGTTACTATAGGAATTATCTCGGTGACCGGGGAGTTGAATCGAAGGTAATAGGCAATGATCGTCCCACCGAAAAGAGCAATTCCATCGACGACCATCGCAAAAGCTCCCAACCAAAGCAGGCTCTTCCCCATTTTCATCGAAGCGCTTCCCCGCCAGCAAATCGCTTCCAAGAGTCAACCACAAAATGTTCGATTTCCCCTCTGAAACGATCCGGTGCGAATTGCTCGGCATTGGCTCGCGCATCGACAGGATTAAACTTCGCCGGGTCAAATTCCTTAATGACATCGGCGAGCGAATTGACAGTCGGCTCATTGAAAAACATACCGGTTGGATGGTCATCACCGGCAACGACCGTCTCGAGCGCACCTCCACGACCGTAGGCAATTACCGGTCGGCCCGATGCTTGAGCTTCCAATGGAGCAATGCCAAAATCCTCTTCAGCGCAGTGAATAAAAGCCAGAGCGTCTGCGTATAGACGCGGAATATCTTTGAAATCAACCGAACCGAGAAATTCGGTGTTCTTACCGGCAATCGATTTAAGTCTTGAGTATTCCGACCCATCACCAATTATTTTGAGTGGTTTACCAAGACGTTCACAAGCTCCTATCGCCAATTCGATTCGTTTGTAAGGAACTAACGCTGAAACAGTTAGAAAATACCCGCCCTTGCCTTCCCCGATGTGAAACTGGTCAACCTCTACGGGTGGGTAGATTACTTCGGCATCTCGGCGATAATACTTGACGATCCGTTTGCGAATATGCCCGGAATTAGCGATAAAACGATCGACTCGGTTGGCAGACGAGGCATCCCAGTTCCTCAGGTAGTGAGCCACAAAACCGGCGATTCCCCGCTTGAATTCCGATGTCTCGCTTCCGCCGAGGTACTCACTGCGCATATCCCAAACATAACGCATCGGGGAATGAACGTAACTAACATGCAACGCATCGGGAGGAGGAATAACCCCCTTAGCTACGCAGTGGCTACCTGAGATGATAAGCTGATACCCCTTCAAATCAAAAGCTTCGATTGCCCAGGGAAACAAGGGCAACAAAGACCTGAAGCGACTTCTTCCGAATGGTAGTTTGACGATGGGTGATTCAAAAACACGATGAGATGAAATCAGACTGCTGACACGATTGGGATCATAGACAAGCGTGAAGATATCTGCTTGCGGGAAAAGACGCAGAAACTCCTCGAGGACGCGCTCGCCTCCCCGCATTCCGGTCAGCCAATCATGAATGATGGCGACTCGTTTTAGATCACTGAGCTGGAACGACGCCATTAGTCAACAAAATGAGTAAAACGATCCCGGCAACAATCCGGTAAATTATAAACAAATAAGTAGAATGCTTTTTTAAATAGCTAAGTAGAAAGGAAATTGAAGCATATCCAACAATTCCGGACACCAGCGACGCAACAATAATACTCGGCAATCCTATCTGCATCGACAGCAAAGCCTCGTGCTCTTTAATAATTTCATATATTCCTGCGGCAAAGACTGAAGGCAAAGAGAGCAAAAAGGAAAAACGAGCGGCTGTCTCGCGATCCATTCCTAAAAAAAGCCCACCGGTGATCGTCGTCCCAGACCTTGAAGATCCAGGTATTAATGCAACCGCCTGCGCCAGTCCGATCAAAATAGCATCCCACCAGGACAGGCCTTCCATCGTTTTGAGTGGAACACCCTTGCGCAGTCGATTCTTCATCACAAGCTCGGCAATATTAAGAAGTAATGCCAACAGTATCATCGAACCGGATATGACGTACAGCGAACGAAGTGAGGTTGAGATTAAATCCTTAAACATTATGCCAAAAATTACGATTGGCACAGTTCCGACTGCTATCATCCAGCCCAGACGGGCATCGAATTCCTTTAGAGGATTTCCAGAAACAAGGCATTTACCAACGCTCAGGCAAATTCTAACGATGTCTCTCCAGAAGTAAAGTAACACTGCGACAAGCGTTCCGAGCTGGATCACAGCAGTAAATGCGGCGCCCGGATCGTCCCAGCCGAAAAGGGCAGGCATAATTCGCAGATGAGCGGTACTGCTGATTGGCAGAAACTCTGTCAAACCTTGGACGATGCCCAGTGTAACGCTCTGGAGAATTGTCATATTGAGTCTGTTGAAAAAGTCAAATAATATGCGAAAATGTCCAGGCGGACGCCCTCGTCCGCCGTTATATCAAGCACAGTGAAAGAGCGGACGAGGGCGTCCGCTTGGCCTCGCATGGACTTTTTCAACAGACTCATATTATAGGCTCATGCAACGATTCGGTATCAGATGCGATTGCAAAGGAAATCACTCTCCGACCGTGATGAAACTGCCATCTTTAAATAATATAAGCGATTGAGAGCGCGCAACTCTCTCTTCCTTCACAAATGTCACCTTGCCCGACATAGTAGGAATCGCATTCAACGTGGTGATAGCATCACGAAATCCCTCAGGAGATTTTGATCGTTTTACAGCCTCCTCCACGATCCTTGCGGCGCGCTCGCCTGCAAAGTGGTACCGGCTGGCACTTTTCTCACCTTGAGATATGGCAATCGAAGTCATAGTCAAAAGCGCGGAATCGTTCGCCGAGGCAAGAGGATTGACAAATACGATGCCATTGATGTAAGATTGAACTTTCCTAAGAGCATCACGATCATCCCAACATTCGTTGCCAAATAACTGATGGTTAAGCCTGTAACGGGTAAGCTGTGGCGCAATCATTTCGATTGTCCCCGGCTCGATAACCACGAAAATCCCATCAAGGTTTGGTAGCTCAATCGCCGCTGAGTCAATATCTTGCGAGCTCTCATTTGTCCAGCGGCGCGTCCGATGATCAGAAAACCAAAGAGAATCAAGGAATTTACTGGATAGACTGACGCCTCCTGCCATTGCACCATCGTCATTCGATGGAATTTCCTGACGATTAACATCCTTCCCTTGCGGAACATAAATTGCGTCACTCAAGAAGAGTCGTCCGTAAGTTGTATATTCGGCATTTAAAGAATCATCAAAATTTTGTCGAAGAAAAGAGCTTTTAAGCTGAAGAAGATTCTTCGAATAGTCAATCGTGCCCGGATAAAACGCAACTTCCGCCTGAATCTTGCTTCCATTCAATTCAGCTTGCTCACGAAACTCTACTGCCATCCGACGACCGCTAATATTATCGACGTAGAATATGGCAAGGTTATGCAGTCCCATATTCAATGCTGCAAATCTCCCCAGCGCCGCTCCCAAGCCGCCATAATCCGCTCGACCTTGTATGGCAAATGAACTTACCGATGCCAGCCCGTCATCGCCGCAGGTTGTTGTCAGGAACGGTACCCGGATAGATTGCGAGTATGCCGCGAGTCCGGTAGCATCAGAAACAGAAAATCCCCCCACTACTACCCAAGGATGGTACTCACGCGCGACTTCGCCAAAAAGTCTGACCGCTTTTACCGAATTATTTTCGCTATCAAATAGAAGTGGATCAGGAAGCGATGATGTATTCCAACAAGAGCGAAATCCGGTTAAAAAATTCTGTGCATCGTTCGCCAACGCGCCTGTCATCGGCAAAATTAGCGCTACCTTCAGGTTAGGGGGACAGCTGTCCGCCACACCGAATGGTTGACTGGCTTTCTCTTGCATCTTCAGGAAAGCATGAAGTTCGCCCAATCGTTCACGAGCGACGGCGATAGCGCTCTGGTCATCGCTGAAACTTACTACCCAAGAAAGATTGAGTTCTCCCTTTTCCCAATCACCTGCCAAAAGCGCGCTCTCGCCAAGAGTCAGTCTTGCCCGACCGATATGTTTCATTTCAGGAAACTGAAGAATAACTTGAGAAGCCAGCGCGTCTGCTTTCTCTAACTTACGCAACTTGACATTACTTTCAGCAGACAACATTAAAAGACTTGCTTCGTGATCTGAGTGAGGGTATTTGTTCAGAAACCGGTCGATCAATAATGTCGTCTCTTCCCAGTTTTTGGCTTCATAGGATTTGACTACCAAATCGAATGCGGCTTCTCGTTCTGGATCGGGTTTGGCGGCAAAAACAGTGAGAGAACTAGCTGAAAGAATCACAATTAGAATTGCAACTGTTGCAGGGTGAAGACACCCTGCAACCAGTCGATTGATTGGAATTTTTGCATGGTGAAGACACCCTGCAACAGGTTGTCTTTCGTGATGCGGCAGGGTGTCCTCACCCTGCTGAAAACCTTTGCCTCTTTTCAAAATTACTCCCACTCCACCGTGGCGGGCGGTTTCGACGTCACGTCATAGACGACGCGGTTGACGCCCCGCACCGTGTTGGCAATCCGCGAAGCTACTCTGGCAAGAAGTTCGTGTGGCAAAGGCGAGAAGTCTGCGGTCATGAAATCGCGAGTATCGACGGATCTGAGCGCAATGACCTGTTCGTAGGTTCGATTATCGCCCATTACCCCGACCGCCTTGATCGGTAAAAGTACAGCGAATGCCTGCGAAACCTTTGAATACCAGTCCGCTTCTCGAAGCTCTTCGATAAAAATTGCGTCTGCCTGTTGTAGTATGTGAACTGACTCGCGAGTAACCTCGCCAAGAATACGCACGGCAAGCCCGGGCCCCGGGAAAGGATGCCGCATCAGCATAGACTCTGGCAAGCCCAATTCGCGCCCAAGCTGGCGCACCTCATCCTTGAAAAGGTCACGCAACGGCTCGACCAGTTTCAACCCCAGCTTCTCAGGCAGACCCCCAACATTATGATGAGTTTTTATGATTTTTGCCGGACCTTTTGAAGAGGAAGATTCAACTACGTCGGGGTAAATAGTGCCTTGAACGAGGAATTTAGCATCTGCAAATTGTTTTGCCTCTTTCTCAAACACCTGGATGAATCTTCCGCCGATCGTCTTCCGTTTCAGCTCAGGATCAGTTATTCCAGCAAGATCGGCGAAAAAGTCGTCGGAGGCGTCAATCGTGATCAATGAGTCGTTGAAACGGGGCTTGAAAATCGACTCCACTTCAGCGGCTTCATTCTTGCGTAGAACGCCGTTATTGACAAAAACACAGCGCAAGCGATCTCCGGCGACCTTATGCACCAGAGTTGCGGCTACCGAAGAATCAACTCCTCCGGATAAGGCGCAAATAACGCCATTGGAACCGATACTGCGAGCGATCTGGTCGGTTGCCTCATCACTGTAGGAGCGCATACTCCATCCGCCTTTGGCTTGACAGATATCGTAGAGAAAGTTGCGGAGAATTTTATCACCCGCAGGAGTGTGGCTGACCTCAGGGTGGAATTGAACTCCATAGAAGTTCCTTTTGGCGTCTTCGACCGCGGCAATAATCCCGGAATCGCTGGTGGCGAGCTGAACCCAACCGTCGGCAAGTTTTGTGGTATGATCGCCATGACTCATCCAGACCGGTTGAAGCGCTTCGACGCCCTGAAACAAACGTGATTGAGAATGTATGGTGATTCGGGCGCGACCATATTCCCGCTTGTGAGCCGCTTCGATGACCCCTCCTTCCCGCAACATCATCACCTGCAGGCCATAGCAGATACCGAGAATCGGGATGCCGAGCCCGATAAGATCATCCCACCTGACCGGCGATCCTTCTTCATAGACACTGTTGGGGCCTCCCGAAAGGATTATCCCTACAGGCTTCAGGTTCTTGATCTCTTCAAGCGCCCAATCCCACGACTCGATACGACTGAAGACCCCTTCTTCCCGACAGCGCCTGGCAATGAGTTGGGTATATTGTGATCCAAAATCAAGGATCAGTATGGTCTCACGGCTACTCAAAGGTTCCAACCTTTCAGTTCTTTTAAAAATCCTTCATTGGTTAGTCGCGCGCAGACTGGCGTCACGGCGATATATTTCTCACGAACTGCCTTCATATCGCTATCGGCATTCTCATCGATTAATTTGTTGACTCCACTGATCCAGAAGTACTCGTTACCACGGGGATCGCTTCGTTTATCGATGATCTCCTCGTAATGAGATTCAGCTTGGGGCGTTATCAGTATTCCCTTCAGATCGCTTTCAGGAATATTCGGAACATTGACGTTCAACATTGTCCCAAAGGGAAGCCCCTCCTCCAATACTCTTTCCGCCAAACGCCGCGCAAAGCTTGAAGCAAGGGAATACTCAGTACTTTTGTCAGAATGCTTTGGCCAGACAATAGAAACGGCGATGGAAGGAATCCCAATGATTGCTCCCTCCATTGCGCCGGCGACCGTCCCGGAATAGAGCAGATTAATACCGGTATTCTCGCCACGATTAATCCCTGAAAAAACCAGATCCGGCATTTTAGGCATCAATCCATGCAGAGCAAATTTTGCCGCGTCAACTGGCGTCCCAGTCACGGCATAGACATTCTCAAATCCGTTTCGTGGCTGGTGGAAATAGCGCAAGGGCGTCATCAGGGTAAACGCATTGCTTACTCCCGACCTTTCACGATCAGGAGCAACTATCCAGACTTCGCCAAGATCTCTCACAGCCTCAGCAAGCGCCCATATTCCGGGGGCGTTGATGCCGTCATCATTGGTGATGAGGATGAGTTTTGTATCCGGTTCTATTTGTTGATGATCTGTCAATATACTATTGCTAATTAACCTATCTTTCCCGGTCAATTACCGCCGCCTGCAAATCTGCCTCAACAGCCAACTGATCGCCTACGAACGCACGGCCGCGCATTCGGCAGATACCTCGTTTGAAAAATATCATTTCAACCTCGAGACGAAGCTGATCTCCTGGCAGAACAGGCTTACGGAATTTTACTCCGTCGAGACCGGTGAAGAAAACGAGTTTTTCTTCGGGCTTGGCTTGAGTGTTCAACAACAATACCCCCCCACACTGCCCAAGAGCTTCGACAACCAATACTCCAGGCATGATTGGGTGTCCGGGGAAATGTCCCTGAAAAAAAGGCTCTCCGCCGGTGACATTTTTAATCCCGACAACTCGTTCACCGGGAACCAATTCGGTGATCCTGTCAACGAAAAGAAATGGAAAACGGTGCGGCAATATTCTCTGGATGGCGTTAATGTCGAAGACGAAGTTCTCTTTACTCTTTCCTTGGTACTTCTTCTTCAACTGCTGTTTGGTCAATTCCTTGCGCAATAATTTCACTAATTCGACATGCGCTCCATGACCGGCACGAGCGCATAAGACATGCGCCTTCAAAGGCACACCTAACAAAGCAAGGTCGCCAACAAGATCGAGTGTTTTATGCCTTACCAGCTCATTTGGAAAACGTTGCTCAACATTGCCCAGTATTCCAGTTGTGGAAGGCGGAATCTCATCCCTAAAGTTCAGCATCTCGCGCAGTTCATTCTGCTCATCCAAAGTCATCTTATGATCGATGACCACCAGCGCCGTGCTGAGCGATCCTCCTTTGATGAGTCCCGCGTGGTGAAGATGCTGAAGTTCTGACAAGAGACAGAAGGTTCTGGCTGAAGAAAATTCTGAAACGTATTCATCTTCGAGGCTGTACATCGATGTATATTGGGTGCCGATTCCCGGATGATCGTAGTCGATCAGATATGTCACCCGGAACCGATCGGATGGCATAACAACGATGTCGATCGACTTTGCTTCATCTCGGTAGGAAATCACTTCATCGATTATCAAAACCTGTCTGGTTTCGGACTGCTCTTCGATGCCGCAATCCAGTAATATATCGACGAATGGCTTTGAGGAACCATCCATAACTGGCGGTTCGTCAGCAGTAAGCTCGATGCGCACATTGTCGATTCCCAGCCCTGCCATCGCCGACAAAACGTGCTCAACCGTATGCACCCGGACTCCGCCGATACCGATGGTTGTGCCACGCATAACATCGACGACGTTTTCCAATAACGCAGGTATTTCCGGAGATAAATCAACGTCGGTACGAACGAATTTATAGCCGTAATTAGCAGGCGCGGGCACGAAAGTCAGCTTGCATTCGTTGCCAGTATGAAGACCTATCCCGGAGATCGTGCCTGCTTGCTTTATTGTTTTTTGGTTTTGTGTCATATATTGAATCAGTCATGGTTAGTTTTGTTTATAACCTATAATTTTAACTCCAAACTCCCCCTTCTTGCAAGTAAAAACGAGACTCGTTCAGGTATAGAGAATTAACTTGTCCCAAATTCCCTTGTAGTGTGGTAACCTGACAATGATTTACTCGGAGGCAGGTTTCAGCCATCTTTTATGAGTTAGAATTTAATATCAAAAAGAAATTGCTCGATCTGTTTCATATTTATATATTCAAATATAGTTGAGGCACCTCAAACACTCAATAATTATAAGGAACCAAAATGACAGATGTCCTTGCCGTTATTACCGCCTGTCTGATTTCAGCGTCACCACCGCAAGCAATTCAAAATCAAACGTACATCACCAAACTATCAGACGAAACCCAAGCCTGTATCGAATGCCATAGAGTCGATAATCCCGGCATTTACGATCAGTGGGGCAGTTCAAAGCATTATGGCGCCAACGTCGGCTGTTACGAATGCCACCAGGCAACCAAGGGCGATCCCGACGCTTTCGACCACAACGGCTACACAATCAGCATTATCGTCTCGCCGCTCGATTGCGCAAAATGCCATAAGGAAGAAACTACTGAATTCCTTAATAGCCATCATTCACGAGCGGCACAAATACTCGGCTCACTTGACAATATTCTTGGCGAAATTGTCGAAGGTCCCGCCGCCGCCGTCTCTGGTTGTCGCCAATGCCACGGATCTGAAGTAAAGGTGACCGGTCCGGGAAAGCTTGATCCTGACACCTGGCCCAATACCGGTATGGGACGTATTAATCCGGACGGATCGACAGGGTCTTGTTCAGCGTGCCACACCCGACATAGCTTTTCGGTTGCGCAGGCACGTCAGCCGGAGAACTGCGGACGCTGCCATCTTGGCCCCGACCATCCTCAGAAGGAAATTTACGAGGAGTCAAAGCACGGAATCGCCTATTACGGCAATAAAGACAAGATGAATCTCAACTCCTCCAAATGGGTATTGGGAGAAGACTATAGCGCCGCTCCGACATGCGCGACATGCCACATGTCCGCCACGCCCGCGCTCCCGCTGACGCATGACGTCGGAGCGCGAATCAGTTGGACGTTACGACCCGCAGTATCGGAAAAAGTGGATGAATCGGCAAAGAAGGCGGGAAAGCAGGTGAAATCTTGGGAGGCTCGCCGGAACGATATGAAACAGGTCTGTGGAGTCTGTCACACGCCGGACTATGTTCAATCCTTTTACCACCAGTTCGATAACGTTGTTGAATTGTACAACACCAAATTCGCCATCCCTGGTCGTGAGTTGATGGGTGTCTTAACTAACGAGAAGTTAATCACAACCGATATTCAATTCGACGATGAGATCGAGTGGACATGGTACTTCCTCTGGCATCACGAAGGTCGTCGTGCCCGTATGGGAGCCGCTATGTTTGCACCCGACTATACACAATGGCACGGATTCTTCGAAGTCAGCCATCGCTTTTACACCGAGTTGATCCCGCAGGCAAAAGAGCTGGCGCATAAGGCAGACCTGGCAGGCAACAAGAACTCGGCAGAGAAAGTCAACAAGAAGATCGATGAAATTCTCTCCTCTCCAGATCACCGCTGGTTTATCGGCAAAATGCCGGATGACGAAAAGGTTAAGCGCGCAAAAGCTACTGAAGAATTTAAGAAACGGTATGCGCATTAGTCCGGGCGCCTAAGCTCAATCAGATAGTTTAATTCAAAACAGAAAGAAGTCAGCCGTGATGGCTGACTTCTTTCTGTTTCAATATCTTTTGCATCAGGTGGTTGACAGTTTGATTCTTCCCGTCATTCCTTCTTCTGCAATTTGTTAAGTTCATCTTCGACCGCGCCAATTCTAAATAAAACATGGCTTAAAGTCAGCAAACCAACCGCAAATAAAACGCAGACCGTAGATACTCCCGCCGCAAGCAGAAATCCAGACCAAAATCCAACAAATATCATCTCGATTACTCCGTAGAGAATTCCTCCTACCAGAATTAGCCAAGCGAGTATCCCAGTCAGATGAGCCTGCCAATTTGACCTTTGTTCACTGTTTTCCGTCATTTTATTCCTCTAATAACCTCGAAGTGTTGTTAGTTGCGACAGATATAAGTCTTTCGCCACCTAAGTGACTACTCGAACACAAATTAGAATACGCAGTTAAACGGAACTATCCCCACCCTTTCCGATCAAGCGGCTGGAGTGTGAACTTCTTCTTCCCACGGCGGTAGAATTTTCACGATAATACCCAGTACTATGAATGGCAGAACCAGCAACACGATTGATACCAGCAAGCCCTCAATCCCGAGAACTTCCATTTTGTAAATGGTCAGCCCACGAAGGCTCTTCGAAAATAACTGCCCACCAATCACGACATTCCAACGAGTGCTGAAGATTCCCGCCTGAATTAAGATCGCCGCGAGCAGGTAGATCATTCTTCTGAGTTCCTCAGGCAAAACTCGACGACGCACTCTTGTAATTCCCAGTGCGATTAACGGAAGTATCGTCCCCATCAACATCTGCACGATGATCAAGCTTATGAAAAGTCGGCTTGAAATCATATTCCCAAGAATCTCTATCGACTCCTCTGACTGGTACAGTCGATGGACAAAATCGAGAAGCTCAAGCGAGAAATCGATAATCAACGCGTATAGAAGAAACTCTGACATTTTGTCAAGACACGGCATATCAAGTTTTTTCCCACGCCACAGTGTCGTCACAAGGTAGATGACCAACATCAGTGCAATTCCGGAAACGATAGCAGAAAACAGAAACACTACGGGGATCAGCACACTGCTCCACCAAGGATTGGCTTTGATCGAACCGAAGATAAAGCCGACATACCCATGCAGTAGAAATGCTGAAGGGATACCGATAAGTGTGATATATCGGACAGCCCGTTTATCGAAAGCTATTGCTTTTTCTGAGATATCTGATGACCACAACGCAAACGCTCGGTAGGCAAGTTTTTTAATCCCAGTGGATTCCGAAGCCCATCTTACAAACTCCGCACGGTAATCAAACCAGATTTCGAGTAGTAACACCATCATCAAATACCAAGCGTACACAAATCCGAACATTGCCATCGCTGACTTGGAATTAGGCGTGAACAATATTTCGTAAAATCGTTCCGGGTGACCCAAGTGCGAAAGAAGCGGTACAGGGGCAATGATAAGAAAGGAGAGAGCTGTCAGTAATGACAGTCTGTATGTCGGTTCGAGGGCTTTGACTTTGAATACCTTAACCAGAGACGCAAGGATAAACGCTCCCGCAACGAGTCCGGTGAGGTAGGGGTAAATAACGATCAGAATACCCCAATGCAGTTCAATCTCGTTGGGATAGATATATCCAGTGATGCTTTTAAGGGCATGTGCTAATTGTTCGGTTAGTCTATCCATTATCGAACCACCCCATCAAGACCGGCATAGAAGACTTGTGGTCTGGTATTTAGGTCCGGTTTTAGAACCTGTATTTCATTGAAACGGAAGAATCGCGTCAATTGGCTGGCTCGTGCAAGCGTATCGCCAAATATTCTCGCCTGAGTTGGGCAAACTTCGACACAAGCTGGCAACAGACCCTTGGCTAACCGATGATAACAGAACGTGCATTTGGACGCAACTCTGGTGGCAGGATCGAAAAACCTCGCACCGTAAGGACATGCCTGAATGCAATATCGACAGCCTATGCAGTAGTCTTTATCGACTAATACAACACCATCAGGAGTGGTGTAGGTAGCGCCGACTGGGCAGACCTGAACGCAAGGCGCATTACTGCAATGGTTGCAGAGCTTTGGAGCAAAAAAACTACGCAAGATTTCGCCTTCGCTTGCATCGACCGGAAATCCTTCCATTCCGCCATTGGGACTATCGACCTTGGTCTCGCCAGTCATTAAAATCGCATACCGCTCGACCCACGTTCGGAAGTGATAGGGATCCTTGGGGACTTGATTTTCGTTCTTGCAGGCTTCGACGCACCTACCGCAACCGATACACGACTTGATATTAATGCCCATACCATACTTTTTTCCACCGATCAACTCATTCTCAGTATCGTTGGCGTTGGCATATATTTTATCGAAGGTCGAAAGTAAAGGGATGGCTCCTGCCGTCGCGACAAGCCCGACAAGCGTCTTTACGAATTTCCTTCGTTCATCTATATTTTCAATCATTTCTTATTTGACTCCGGATTATGGGGGTAGTGGCAATTCCAACATAGGAAGCCGTCACCATGGCGTTCGATATCGATCCTCGGAATCGATTTGTCACTCGCGGCCTCTTTTGCATGGCATGTCCCGCAGTCGGCTCGCACGATAGGCTTCCCGGGTTTGACCATGCGGGGATTTACCTTATGTTCTTCCGGCGTCATGTGGCATTGAGTGCATTCAAGCAGGGCGTGAGGAGATACCGCCTTGGTTCGTGCAATAACGGCGTGACAGGCACTGCAATCACCCGGAATTCTTGGTGGATCCGGGGCGTGCGGATTGTGACACGTGATGCAAGGTTTCACTGGATTGTGAACTATCGGATCTATCTGTGGGAAACCGGTCGGTTTGGCGGAGCTGTAACCATGACATAAAACGCAGTAATCACGGTCGCGAGGAGCCGCCAGTACGCTGTCTCCCATACTTTCTATATGCCCGCGACCCGGTCCATGACATGCTTCACAGCTTACAGTACGATGATAAGACGCTTTCTTGATCTGATCGATATCATCGTGACATTCGAGACAGGCATTGTGACCGGCATAGCTGGTCGGGAGAGCCGCAACCGAATCAAGCGACACGGCACGGTAATGACCGAACTTACCAAAACTATCCGGAATGAAGAAGGTTCGAACAACCAGGAAGCAAACCGCTATGATCGCGATTACTACCAACAGACGTTTAATTTGATCTGGCATATGCTTTCATTCTATTGACTGAGAAGAGCAAATAATACCCGCCAACCGGGCTCCCTTGTCTGACAGTAAGATTAGCTGGCAGAATTGGGCAGGAAACCAGCTGAGAAATGCCTTACGAACATGGCACAAAATAATGTGACTCCAACTATTGGGAGGATTTCACTGTAATTTGTTCGAAGATGTGATTTGTCTTATAAGGGACAAATTTCAGTATAATAGACGAAAGTGAAGGAATATTTTAAAGGAAGCAGTGCGGTCTATATTGAAATAGATTTCATATTTGAAACAATTTCTCTTGAAACCTTTCGCAATCGGCGTGCCATTCCTTTGTTGACACACCAGGCGAGGTATTTCGTGTTAATTATTTCATCTTTTCATAACCTCTTGCGTAAAATAACCCACTTTAGTGAATGTATATAGCGAGAAAGCCCTGATTGCTTAGGCTATCAGGGGTGTTAAAATCAAGACCAAGCTGTCATTCCGGCAGAAATGACAGCTTGGTCTCGAAGTTCAGGCAAGCTTAGAATAGGTTCTAATTCAAAGTGGGATCATTTCAACAATACAATCCTCGTCATACTTAAATATTTTCCCGCATTCATCCTAAGGAAATAGAGACCTGCCGCAAGCTCACCGCCATCGACTCTTTCCATGTATCTGCCAGCTTCTCTGTTCCCCTCGAATATTTGGGCGACAATTCTCCCTTGCGTATCGCAGAGAACAATAGTAACAATGCCAGACTCGGCAAGTAAATATTCAATAAGGGTAAAACTGTTGAACGGATTTGGATGAACAGAAGTAAGCGATGACCTCTCAGGAAGTGCTTCGACGATGACAGCGCTACCAACAACAACATCATTGCGAGCATACCGGATAGGCTTACCATGTTGCGAATCTTTTATCAGCAGTGAAGATTCTTCCGACCTCTCTGAGCGCCAAAGCCTGAATGATGGCTCTTCGCCTACTGTAAGTCCATCCTTAACGGTTCCTGATGGATCTTCGCCCCATAAAGCAAGCCCGCACCTCCCCTCAACAATAACGCCAGATCCAACGAGACTCCCCTGTGAGTCAAATGCGCCAATCTCATCACCGTCCACGAATAGTGACTCCCCGAATGAGTTTATCAAAAGCAACATATTGTCAGAACTCGGGGCTTCTAATGACCAATGAATTGGCTTGGGGGCGTCAGCAGATCTTGGGGAATTTGTCCGGCCCTCGTCGCCTGGATAGGTAAGATCGCAATCGGCGTCAACTTTGATCTGGTAGCCCTTCCCCGGCTGCCAATCAGCCATGTTAGAAAAGTTCAGCGAAGGGAGCATGAAGTTTCCAGCATCGTCTTTAACAACGATTAGTTGGTCGAGAATAGAACTCACAACCTCAAATTCCGGCGAAGCCGCGGATAGCTCGTATTCAGGGTAATAAGGAACCATGTTCCATCCCGGGGCAAGCGGAAGCGGACTTTGTGGATCTATGGCTGTTCCAGTCCACGAACCCCGGAGGGGTTCATCGACCTTGATCTGGTAACCGTCTGATAAATTCCAATACGGAATGTCCCACACATCGTCTTGAGGAGAGCAAAATTGCCCGAATCTGTCCTTCAACATAATCACATGGTGGTGTTCATCATCGATACGGAATTGCTGTATCATACCTCTTGGGTCGGGACCTAAATCTTCTATCCAGTCGATGGCAGTAGGAGAAACATTGAGCGAGATTGTGTTCCAGCCTTCCCGGAGTGAAATCACCTGTCTTACCGGAGCGTCTCCGTACTCTACGATGGCGACCAGCGCAAAATTCACCGAAATACGAACGCCCTGAAGATTTCTGAATAGCACATACGTTGAGTCCATCCCATCGAAAAGGCCGCTCCTGTCGATACGACGGCGACCATCATCGGTGACGAGAGCGAGAGTGTCTTCGTCATTATTAGGTGCAATGTTGATAATCAGATGGAAATCCACCGCTTCCTCAAACCTTATCGCACCGACACCATATTCGTCGAAAAGATATTCATTCCAAAACCAATCTCCATTCGGACTTAAGACGAGGTCCTCGGTTGGCACTACAAATGATTCGATCTCATCATCAGGCAGATTGCGGTCACTGGTAGCAATAGAAACGCGCATGTCAGGATGCCCCGCATTACCGAATAAATTATGCAGGACGATTCTTAAGCCGATGAGGCGAAAAGGAGCTTCCGCTGGCGTGAATCGTTCGAAATAACTATGGTCGCCAAATGCATCGGGAAGAGTCCATAGATATTCGATATCCTCTTCGTTGCAGTAGGAAATATCTTCATCGGAATCATCTCTGGCAGGAAGACGGGCAGGGTTAGTCCGGATCAGGCTCTGGGAAGGAAGGCTCGATCCTTGGCAATTGACCGGTCTGAGCTCTCTAATAAAGGGGTGTTCCGGAAGATTGGCAGGGATTGTTGCATGGCCATCCTGCAGTAGAGCGGCGCCGAGATTCGACGACACGATCAGTACTGCAAAATGGAACCGAGAACTCCAGTAAAAATTCATTATTGTCTCCGGTAATGTTCAGCACTTTCGAATGTTAATATTAATTTACAAAAAACTAATCGAAATTTCAAGTCGTTTTATCGCGACTGCGATAGAAGCCTTCCCCCCCCTCACGCTCAGAGTGAAGCTCTGGCACGAATGCCGTCATCGCTCTAAGCAGTTCCACCACCTCACGAGATTTCACGATGACCGTCTCGACTTCTTCTATCGTATTGAACCTTGAGAGGGAATACCGTATCGCGCCATGAGCTTCCTCATGGATCAAGCCGATGGACGTCAACACTGATGACGGCACGAGCGACTTCGACGAGCAGGCGCTCCCCGAAGAGACGGCTATCTCACGGTTAGAGAGGTGCATTAGTATTGCTTCGCCCTCGATGTAAAGGTAGGTGACATTGAGATTACCGGGAAGACGAGTCATTTGAGGAACATGCAGTGGGGCGGACTGAAGTCCGCCCTCCAAGGTGTCGGGGGGTGTCCCCGGCGGTGGCCCATTAAGACGCGTGTGTGGCAACTCCGAAAGTCCATCTGCCAGCCGTTTCACCAGCCGATTGACGTGATTGGTCACTTCTTCCCTGTCCCGAACGGCGATTTCAGCGGCCTTGGCAAATCCTATAATCGCCGGGACGTTCTCAGTCCCCGGGCGGAGGTCGTTCTCCTGAGCCGCGCCTTCCATCAGCCGTTTCGGGCGGCATTTGCGACTGAAGTATAGCGCTCCGACTCCTTTAGGCCCGTGCAGTTTGTGCCCATTGAACGAAGCAAGGTCAACGCCAAGCTCCTTCACGTCGCAAGGGATCTTGCCAAGCGCTTGCGCGGCGTCGGTGTGGACCCAGGCTCCCTTTTCGTGAGCAATCGCCGCGAGGGTTTTTAAGTCCTGAATCGTGCCAATCTCGTGATTGGCGTAAATTATACTGACGAGGAAGGTGTCGTCGTCAAGCGCATCGCGGAGTGTGTCTGACGAAACGAACCCCTGCCCATCGACGGGCAACTTCGTAACGCGGATGCCCTCGCCTTCGAGCCGTTTGGCGATCTGCAGGACAGAGGCGTGCTCGACGGCAGAGATGATGAGGTGCTTGCGGTCAGGGCGAGCGCGAGCCGCGCCGAGGATGGCAAGGTTGTTAGCTTCGGTCGCGCCGGATGTGAAGACAATCTCTTTGGGCGAAGCGCTGATTGCGGAGGCAATGGTCTCGCGCGCCTCGTCGAGAGCGGTCTCAGCTTCAAGACCGAGTGTGTGCAGTGATGAGGGGTTGCCGAATTTGTCGGTGAAGTAGGGCATCATCGCCGCGAGTGCCTCAGGGTGGAGAGGCGTAGTGTCGTTATTGTCGAAGTAGATCATTTATAATGACTAATGATTGATGATTAATGAGAGGACGGAGGGGTCAAAAATCGATCACTGAGTCACCGAAGCCCGGGAAAGCCTGACAGACAAGGGATTCAGGCGTGATCGATTTGTGATCGTATATAGTGACCGATTGCTTCAGTCACCACAAGATTTCTTTGAATAATTCACGCGGACGTCTTCGTCTGCGTCTAATTCGTGCTTTAGTCTTCGGCGGACGAGGACGCCCGCCTGAAAAATCTATTTCAGTCATCCTATTTCCATCAGTTTTAATACCGCCTTCCCAATAACTTCCATCGCCATTTTCACATCTTCAACCGTCTGCCCGGCGCGGAATGTCAACCCTATCGCCCCGGAAGCCTCCTCGGTCGTGAAACCTGCGGCGAGGAGTACCGGCGAGGGTTTGCCCGCCTTCTTCGAACAGGTCGATCCCGTCGAGACGAAGACGTTCTCTTGTGCGCAGAGCATCACTACCGCCTCGCCTTCGACGCCGGGGACGACGAAGGTGATCCCGACCGGCAGGGGGGCTTCGCCATGGACAAGCCTCGCGGAGGGAATACGGCGGCGAAGCTCACGAAGGGCGGTTTGGCGGAGGGTGGAAAGTGCTGCCACCCACGGGGGGGTGGCAGAAGAACCGCCACTCGCTGCCACCCACGGGGGGGTGGCAGAAGAAACGCCACTGGCTGCCGACCGCAGGGGGTCGGCAGAAGAAACGTTCTCCATCACCGCGGCGGCAAGTCCCGCAACCAGCGCTGGGTTAAGTCTTCCAGCTCGCAAACCGTCCTGCTCAAGGCCTCCGCTGACCAATGGGCCGAAACGGGCTCCGGGTCTCAGCGCCACAAACGCCACGCCAATCGGCGCGCCAAGAGTAACTCCATCGCAAAGCAGTGTCATTTTTGAGGAGTCGTATTCCATTCGTTTCACTTGCACTTCAACCGAAACGTCGATAACTAATTCAGCCCCATGCCTTTCGCACGAGGCTATCAGCTTGCGAATCTCAGGTATCCGCCAGCGGTACATTTCGGGAGTCGTGGAGAGTAACGCCACCACAGCCGTCCGGTCATCGACCGACTTGTCAAGCAATGGAAAAGGTATCCCTCCGGCTTTTCCGACTGGAAGCCGTATCGAACGGAAGCCAAACCGCTCCAGCCAGATCGCCGACTCCTCAAACCCCGCTGGATCGCCTTCGACGGTAATTATCCCGTTCCTGCTGGTTCCGGCTCCCCATGCAAGCCCCTTGATGGCACTATTCCGAGCTTCCTCAATTGAAGAAGTGAATATAATCCGGCAATCATTCGGCAGATCGAACGCTCGACGGACAGCTTGGCGAGCGTCGGACTCAATCTGGTTGACCGCTTCCTCATCCCCCCGGCCCTCACGCCAGGCGCGAGTGATTTCCATTGCCCCCGCGATGGCCTTGTTAACTAGATCGGAGTATGTCTCCGGTCTGCCGTCGAGGATGATCGGAAGCGAATTCATGATCTGCGAACGATGATATCAGACTCTTTGGGCAGTACACGTTCGCCATTTCTCTGACTCCAGCGACATCCGCAGTAGTTCTGGCGGTATAAATTGTATTCCCGACAAAGCTCGAGACTGCGCCGAAATCCATCGCGCGCGCGAAATGTCTCGGGAAGATAGATCAGTCCGAATTCATTTGCCAAAATTTCGCCAGTTTCGTGGATGAAGTCAACGTCTTTATGTGGAGAAGTAGTAAGAGTTGTTGTGAAATGGGTAATTCCATGAACAACAGCGCATTGGGCTGTTGTTTTAAGACGGTGAGAAATGCAAACGCGGCAACGCTCACCTCGTTCGGGTTCGGAGGAAAAGGGAGAGCAGAGTTCAAACCACTCGTCACGAAGTGGTTGAGTCTCAAGGTACTTGAAATGGAGTACTGCTGAGAGCAGTCGAGCCTCTGCTTCCCGAAGAGCATATTCGGTAAGTGGCTCTATATTGGGATTATAGAAATAACCGGTCAGATCATAGCGGTCGCGCAGTCTTTCGACGGCAACCGACGCATCTGGCGCGCAGCAGATATGTAATAATAACTTTTGCAATAATCAGCCTGCAGGCAGACGCCTTCGTCTGCCTGCTATTAGGGCTGTCACACGGGACGTGTGACAGCAACACTTTATTAACCCGGGACGTGTGACAGCAGCACTTTATTAACCCGGGACGTGTGACAGCGGCTCTCTTAAGCTTCCTGCCGACCACGGCGGGTCGGCAGTGGGCTTTTTTCTCTGCCGACTATGGCGGGGCGGTAGCGGGTATTCGGAGACTTGGAATTAACCCTCTTGCGAGACGATACCCCCAACAAAACCACCGATAGCTCTTTCAAGGTGTTGTTCGATTTCTGCAAAATTCTCTCTCTGGAAGCGGGACAGACTTTCAGGGGAAAAATCGACGCCGCAGTCTCGACTATAATCCTCAGTTAGAATTTGCATCTCCAATGCCTTGATGATAACTCTGGCAATAATTTCCGGATTGGCTTGAGAAAGAGTCTCCACCAATTTCCGGCGGGCATTTGGCTCAAATAGCGCTCGATCACGATTCAAGCGCCCTAACTTATCACCCAATCCTGTACCTCCTCAGCTTGAAAAGGCCTGACAACTATCTTTTTCAAGTCTTTTCCGTTCTGTACCAAAACGTTTAGATCGACTCCCTTGTCTCGGCCATCAGAATACCTTCCGACTACTCTTGCCGCCTTAAAGAGAAGATCATCAGAATGTTCGCCGACAAAGAGCGCTACCGGACCGGGAAAATCGGCTACTTCGAGGCGGATATTATTGCCCGGGAATTGTTCGAGAAACAGATTCTCGCCTTCATCACGACCGACGACGACTTTAGCGGCGTCGCTCAACCGAATGTGCCTGCCAACCTTAAGCATGAGGTAATCCTCCCACTCCATTTCATCCTTAATCGAATGCTCCCACATATCCCGGACTTTTCGACCGTACTGAGGATCGGTGAGAAAACAACATCCGCCCGCAGGTTGCGGATAACCCTCGATGCCAAGCTCAGCGGCAAGCGCCATCTGCGGTTTGCGCGTCCGGCCGTGAAAGCCCATCAGCTTGGAGCGATCGATCCATCCCTCCCGTTCGGGGAGTGTCGGTGGCAAAAGTAGAGCCGAAAGCGGTCGCAGAAGCCTATCTGAAAGACCTGATTGGTCGGAAATTAGATGTAATGCTTGAAGATGTTGTGATTTTGGGCGCTGACCGAGCACTTCACCGGTGAAAATGAACTCGGCGCCGACCTCCAACATAAGCTCCCGCGCCTGCTTGAACATGTGAATACGGCAATCGACACAGGGGTTGACGTTCTTTCCATAGCCATATTGTGGGTGGTGAAGGACTTCGAGGTAACCCTTCGAGATGTCGATCACCTCGATGGGAATGCCTAATTTCGCCGCGGCGGAGAGCGCGTCGGATGGTCCACCAGATTCGCGAGTATCACCATCGGTGGCTGACTGGGTGGGTTTTCGGGTGGCGCGCCGTGCGTCGGTGAAGCAGAATCCGGTGTGAAAATTCAGGGCTGTCACCTCGATCCCCTGATCGTGGATCAAGCGAAGGGCAAGAGTCGAGTCGAGACCGCCGGAAAGGAGGGCGAGGGCGCGAACGGGTGTCTTATTAGTCATCTAATCACAGCATCACCAAGAGCGATTCTTATAATTGATTCTTTATCATCAATTACTAATCTTGGATTCCCAGAAAAGAGACCTAATCGACTACGGAGTCTGGACCTTGCTTTATCTTGATAAGGTGCAAATTGCCCTTTTTTATCCGAACTTACCGCATGGCCTGATCGAGTCCGTAAAATGAAAATAAATATGAATTTCGTTGGAATTGCTGTTGGAAAGGATTTGGGTAATTCCGAACCCAAACTTTCACCGAACCTTGTATCCATCCAAACAGCTAACAATAACAGTAAGCTGTCCAAACCCTTTACAACAATTTTGAGTAATATTTCCTGAGATGAATCCTTCTTGGTGTCTAATGCTTCTAGTAAATAGATAGAATCCTTCGTTTGATTCCACCAGCAGAAATCCATCTCCTTGATTCCCATTCCTTTCACCTTATTATAGGCTTCACAGTCCTGAAATCGAAAATGATCCTTGTCGGGGAGACCTAATTCTACACCTGACTCATCGTCGTGCCATTTAAGATTCAAAGTTGTTACTCCAATTCAAGTTGAAGATCTTCCTCGAACATAGCAACCGATTCATCTACAATAGAATTCTCAGGCATTCCATTCTTGAGGTTAGCGAAAATTGCCTCAATACCTGAAGCTCCTTTGACAAGCGAACATGTGGGGATACTGAAATCCTCTTTACGTGCCAACAACTCAAGTTGTTTGAGAATGAAATAGCTATGCGTTGAAAGGAAGATCTGAACGCCCGCTTGTGCAAAATTGAATAGAATTTGTGCCATTACCCTCGCTGCCATCGGATGTAGGTTGGCTTCCGGTTCATCGAAAAATAGGATTGAACCCTTACGAATCCAACGGCTATTCACGAGGAGAGTAAGAATACCGATACGCTTATATCCTTCTGCAGTTTGCCACATCCTTGATGGCTCTTTAGCTCCAGTTCGATAGAACAGGAACTCATTGTCATTTATGTACTCGAAGTGTCCGTTCAATAACTCTTCAAGCTTAACTTTAGAATCTGTAAGACTCTTATTAACATTACCTTTCGCCCCTGGTCTCCTAAGTGCATCAATCAAGTCGTAATAGGTTGCATCGAATCCCCATGATTGATAATCGGAGTCTTGCAATAGCGCCGTGAGTGCCTGATGTGTTGTAAGCACTTCTTTTGGAGGAAAGAAAAGAACCCGTAGCTCTTTATCAGGTTTGATATAACTCTCGCAATCAGTAATAGTCGAGGTCGTATCTTTGCCAAAGGAAAAATGCAAATTTTCATCATTGAAACGGATATATGAATCCAAACGAGGTGCACCATTACTTATCAAGGAATTCAATGCGTCCGCGTGAGGCAAAAATACCTTTAGAAGCTTGTCTGCAAGAAGTTTCGCCCATGAGCCTGAGCCAATCCCACCCTTCGAATGTCCCTCATAACTTTTTGCAAAAGCATAGAGGAATTTTAGAAGGTGGGTTTTGCCTGTATCATTTATCCCAACAATAACATTCAACGCACCTGCGTCTTTACCATTCAAAGCGCCGGTGGCCTTCCATTCAAAGTTTTTGAATGCTGTCAGGTTTTTAAGTCGAATATATTCAATCATTTCAACTCCTTAATTTCCTTCACGATGCATCACGATATCGTTCCACCCCGTCCTTATAGAGATTCCCGCCGTGCGAATCTTGTGCGACAATGACTTGAAAGCCTTTAACGACGAGCCTACGTACCGCTTCCGGCCCAAGCTCTGGAAAAGCTACGACCTCGGCTTCGATAATGGACTGAGAGATCAGAGCCGCGGCTCCACCAGTTGCGGCGAAGTAAACTGCACCATGTTGTTTCATAGCCTCAACAACATTGGAACCTCGCTCACCTTTGCCGACCATCCCCCTCAATCCGATAGCGATCAAAGTCGGAGCATAAGCGTCCATCCGGTAACTGGTAGTTGGGCCGGCTGATCCAATAACGGATCCCGGTTTGGCGGGTGAAGGCCCCATATAATAGATAGTCTGCCCGGCAATCTCGATTGGCAAAGGCTCTCCGGCGTCGAGCAGATCGACCAGCTTTTTATGAGCGGCGTCACGCGCTGAGAACATAACGCCACTTAGGCTGACTGCATCTCCAGCTACGAGGGCTCGCGCTGTATCATCTGTGATAGGTAACTTGATTTCAATAGTTTCGTTCCGCATTTCGATCTCGGTTTGAATGATATTGATATTTTGTGGAGATAAGTTGTAATGATAAGAGTATTATTTTGTAGAAACAATTGATACTTGGAGGGCGGACTTTTAGTCCGCTCTGACAGGTTTGGAAACCTGTCCTGCCCGGACGAGAGCGGACTGAAAGTCCGCCCTCCAAGAACATTATGAACCGACCGGATCATTATTTTTCACTACCACCGCCCGGATACGCTCCCACCCGACCTCAAGACTTTCCGAAATCACCTTTACTTCGCCAACAACTGTCATAAAGTTGACATCTCCGCTCCACCTTGGCACGAGATGGATATGGAGATGTCCCGGCAGGCCGGCTCCGGCAACGCGTCCAAGGTTCATCCCGATATTGAAACCATGCGGCGAATATACCGCGGTTAACCAACCGGTTGCCCGTTGCAATGATGCAAACAATGCCGAGCCTTCTAAGATGGTAAGATCTGAGATGTCGCCGACATGCTTCCTGGGAGCGATGAGTAAGTGCCCGTTATTATAGGGGAACCTGTTCATAATAACGAGCGTGGTCTCGTCTTGCCAGACTGTCAGCGTCTCATAGCATACTTCTTGAAGCGAAGCGTCACAGAGAAAGCAGTCAGATGATGGTATCAGTGTCGATTCGATGTATTTAAGTCTCCAAGGCGCCCAAATTCGTTCCAAATTACTCCTCTTCAGCGCCGCCTTTGGCACGACGTTCTTCATAGGCGGTCATCAGTTTCTGTTGAATGTCTCCAGGCGTTTCTTCATAATGAGAGAAGCTTTGGCGATGATTACCTCGACCGCCGGTAAGCGAACGTAACGTACTTGAGTATTTGTGCAACTCGGCCAGTGGAATTTTTGCTTTGATCAATTGGAATCTGCCCTCTCGATCCATTCCGCTGATCTTGCCTCGTTTTGAAGATATGTCCCCCATGACGTCACCCATGAACTCCTCGGGGACTCGCAATTCAAGGTTGTAGATTGGTTCCAGAACAACCGGTTTGGCCTCTTTGAATATTTTCTTAAATCCCATAGAGGCGGCAATTTTGAAGGAGTTTTCTGAGGAGTCAACAGTATGGTAAGACCCATCGTAAACCGTGCAACGTACACCTACAACCGTAAATCCAGCGATCACGCCGTCAACCATCGCGGATTTTACGCCTTTTTCGATAGCCGGGATAAACTTGCCCGGAATGACTCCGCCGACGATGGCGTCAACGAATTCAAATTCGTGATCGCGGGGAATGGACTCAAGCTTTAACCAGCAGTCACCGAACTGTCCGCGGCCTCCAGACTGTTTTTTGTACTTTCCTTGACCTTCGGCATGACCGCGTATAGCTTCGCGATAAGGTATATGGGGTTCAACTTGATCTACATCTACTCCAAATCGGTCTTTAAGTTTGTCGATCATGCTATTCAGATGGAGTTCGCCCTGGGCTTCCACGATTAGTTGTGCAAGCTCCGAGTCATAATGGAATTTGATCGTCGGATCTTCTTCGGTGAGTATGTGCAACCCGTTCGAAATTTTCTCTTCCTCGCCTCGATGGCGCGGAACCATCGCTGTACGAGTGACCGGATCAGGATAATGAATGGTCGGAAGAATGACTCCATCTTTGGTTGCTGTTAATGTATCGCCAGAGTGGGTATTATGGAGTTTTACCAGTGCGCCAATGTCTCCGGCCGATACTTCGTCGGCTGATTTGCGTGTCTTCGAGGAGACGGTAAAAATTTGCCCGATTTTTTCGGATGACGCTCTTTTCGAATTCCTGGCTTCCGATGCGGCGGCAATCGTGCCGGAAAAAACCCGAAAAAATGAAAGATCACCAACATGCTGTTCCGAGATAGTCTTAAATACCAATGCCGCCAGCAGGCCGGTGGGGTTACAAGACAGCATAACCGTCTTTTCGCTTCCTTCTAAAGTCGCTTTGAATGACGGTATATCTGCCGGTGAAGGGACCGCAGAATTTACGAATTCAAGAAGAAGTGAGGTACCAACCTGTTTCTTGGCAGATCCGCAGAGAACCGGATTCAATGTCCCTTCCCGAAGACCTTTTCTTAAACCGGCGAGCATGTCCTCGTGGGAAAGGGTATCTTCCTCGAAGAACTTCTCCATTAACGCGTCGTCAGCTTCGGCGGATCGCTCAATCAGCTTAAGATGTAATTCGTCAGCTTTTGACTTTAGTTCCGCTGGAATATCGGTGCGTGATTTTTCTGTCCCGTCGGGATTATAAGTGATCAGCTTCATTGAGATCAAATCGACGATCTGGTTGAAGGCGTCTGATCCCGGATTGACTGGGAATTGAGTAAGTACAGCGCCACTAAATTCTTCGATCAACTCATTGAAGATTTTCTCGAAATTGACATGCTCTTTGTCGAGATGATTTACGAAGAAAAATTTCGGTAATTTTACTTCAGAAGCAATCCCCCAAACCAACTCGGTCCCAACCTCGATACCTGACGTGGCATTTATCAGCAGACAGGCACAATCAGCGGCGCGAACCGCACTGATGACGTCACCTTGAAAGTCTGTAAATCCCGGCGTGTCAAGTATATTCAATTTAATACCGTTATGGTATCCGACGAGTAGAGTCGTAGTAATCGAGATTTTTCGAGTAATTTCGTCATGATGATAGTCACTCTGGGTGTTTCCTTCTTCGATAGAACCCATACGTGTGATGACGCCCATGCGATGAAGCATGGTCTCGGTCAGAGTTGTTTTTCCGGCTCCTTGATGCGAAATCAAGGCAATATTGCGGATATTTTCGGGGTGTGCTTCCTTCACAGCGACCTCAGTTATACCTAAATGGATGGAGTCGATACAGAACGCCGGCGCTATTCAACATACGGCATTCCGATCTTTGCGGTTATTTTGAGACTTCTGGTTTTAAACCTTCAGTCTTTCATATTAATATACCTTTATGGATTAGTCAATGGTTCTATAGATTGAAAGTGAATTGTTTGCAGGTTAATCAAAAATAATGGATTTCTTTAAGTGACAAAGCTGTCAATCCCGGAGGGTTGACAGCTTTGTTCATGTCGAGAAGCTAACAACCGCGTAGAAGCCGATCCCGACTTGTCGGGATCGTGCTTTTCTGGCCGAGGCAGGCACGAAGCCACCTTCGGTGGCTTCGGCCCCTACGCGCTACCAAATTATTTAGTTAACAGCCATCAAGGTCTTGTCGAAGCCGCGTAGAGCCGCGTACCGAATCGCTCCGCCGCCAGCCTGACAATAGTATCCACCTGTTCGTTAAAAGTCATGTCTGATGTGTCGAGAATAACCGCCTCGTCACCAGGTCTCAGTGGGGAATCTGTGCGTTCTGTATCCCGGCGGTCGCGTTCCGCAATCTCGGTCGTAAGACGAGTCAGGGACTCGGGGTCTTGATCGATGCCGAGCTCTTTTCCACGACGCATGGAGCGAATTTCGGGTCGTGCCGTCATAAAGACCTTAAGTCCTGCTTCGGGACAGACGACCGTACCGATGTCGCGACCTTCAAGGACACCGAAACCTCTCGCCGCCCAGCCTCTCTGCATGGCGACGAGTTTCTTACGAACATTTCCTACTTCGCAGACCGGCGAAACAGCGACATTCACATCGGGCTGACGGATGGCTATAGTGACGTCAACGCCATCGACCCAAAATTTTACGCCACGTTGGGCTTGGGCAAAAGTGATGACAGCTTTATCGACAGTGTGGAAGATAGCGGTCGGGTCCTTGAGATCGACTCGCTGTTTCAGCACCGCCCAAGCGGCGGCGCGGTAGAGACCTCCGGTGTCGAGATAAGGCAGTCCGAGCCGCCAGGCGACCTGACGAGCAGTGGATGATTTTCCGGCCCCGGCGGGGCCGTCGATGGCGATTAGTGGTAACATAGATTTTGGATTTTGGAAAGATATTTTCAATAACGCACAATCAAAAGGTCGCACCCCACGTTGGATTCGAACCCGCAACCTCCAACTTACGAGGGTGGGACTCTATCCTATTGAGCTACCGGGGTGCTGTCCTACAAAAGAAGCGGGGACGGTAAACTCAGAGTTGCGCACCCCTAATTCCGTCCCCGCAAAGTTGGAGGTTTGCCCTTGAGGCAAGCCCACCCTCGTGAGCACTAATCTAAGCAAATGGAAGGCAAAAGTCAAGTGGGAATAAGCAACGTCAACTACTCAACCTTCTGGTACCACTCTTTGCTAACGTTTTTGGTTGAAGAATCCTTCCCAACTTTTGTAATAAAGTCCTTAAAATCAGGATTCAATCCAGCAATTTTGTTGATCGTAATCCAGTCAAGCTGTTCGTTGTAGCGAGCACCAACAATAATCAAGGATGCTTCTGGGTCTTTCTTATCAAGCTCGATAATTCCGATACCAAACGCAGCAGATAATCTTCTTAGTTCTTCGATAAAATCCTCATCTTTATCTGGAAAATTGGCTGCTACTAAGTATGCTTCATTAGCCCATGAAGAGTTTGAGACAGCTTGAAAATAGGATTGTCGTAAATCCCCGTATCGAATCTCCTTTTTAACTTCGAATGCATAAAGCCTCTGAGGAGTTCCTGTAAGTTGTCGTGCTAAATCATACACTTCAGTATTCCAATCTTCGAATGGAAAGTAACACGCAACTATATCGGGATGCATCCACTCATTCTCACCTTTTTTACCCTTCTTTGATTTTCGATCATCAATAATCTTTGAGTATGCGCCGAATTGACGCCGAATGAACCTCGCGACTTCGGGATAAGAGTCTCGTTCACTGACTGAATCAGGTGTAGAGAAGGTTTCAGTAAGTACATTGGATGTTACAATTGTGGAAGATCGAAGCTTGATGCGACGAGGGTTTTCTCCAAATAATTCAAATATTGAACTTTCAGGCTTCAAAACGAGTTCTCGATAGATTTGCGCTGAGATCGACATCCATGGGGTTTTCCCAATCGACTGTAATTCCCCATCATAACCTTTTTCTTTGGCAACCTCCCAGATCTCATTTGCTGATAGTGGGGTTTTCGCTTCCTCAAGAACTTTTTGAGCCAAGCTTTTCAATGTAAGTTTCATCTTTCTCCGATACCGATCAGTAATAGCCAGTGATCCGCTGTCAACCCCGGAGGGTTGACGGCTCTTTCTTATCCTGCCATCCGCATTTCTGCCTCAATAGGCAATTCCAAGACGTCCTTTCTAAGGAGACGCGTCGAAAAGAAAAGCAACTCAAGGTTCTCAATTTCATGGGTGATTGGATTCAATCGTGCGACGACTTCGTCGCCAACTTCCTCTGAATCCTGCTCAGGATAAGGTTCCATCCGATTTATGTAAAGAATGTCCCCTTCACGGTCGTATGTAATCGTAAGTCTGTTAGACATTTTTGTGTCCTTCAATTATTCGCCTCGTGACATAGGCTGTTATTATTCGATGTGCGGCTGTCAGGGAATTGGAAACAACGACAACAACAATGTGCTTGCCACCCATAAAATCCGGGAAATACCTTGAGAATAGCAAGGCTGTATGATCGCGGGAGCTACTTCTCACGTTGTCTGGTCTAAGAAGTACATCACCAATCAATTCAAGATGATCACGGGATAATTCAGGATGACGAATCAGAATATGCTTCTCTCGTTCTTCATCAAGTAACGCGTTACCAAGAAGATGCGGAGTCGGAAATAGGTTCATCTCAATTGCCGCGATTGTTACAATTTAATATAATATCCTCCGATAAACAAGCTGGAAGGACATTTCGGATACCGTCAACCCCAGAGGATTGACGGCTGTCCTTGCTTTTCGTCAGCGGCGATTCGGTAGGGCGGATTGCAATCCGCCCCACTTTCGCACTTTCCTACTTTCGCACTTTCCCACTTCCCTAACTCTTCATCCTTAAACCCTTTTCCTCTTCGATGAAGATCCAGCCGACAAGCTCGCCTTCATCGAGAGGTTTGTCGAAGCTCCAAAACGCCGCATCGCGGATCGTATGCGAGGATGTGTCGTCGGTGGTGACGGCAAGGGCTTGATTCTTCAACAACATCAGTCTTTCCTGCCACTTCACCATATTGGCAACCCTTAAGTCAACCCAGCCGTTGTGTGACCAGTTCTCAATCGAATCGGGAGTGATCGTGAACTTCGTGCGACGGGGATCGGCGGGGACTTTGACTAAGGGTCCCTTCAACAGAGATTTACCGTCGGCAAGCAGGATCGGTATGCCGATGGAGACTATTCTGCTCCGCAATCCGTCATCTTTTTGGATCAATTTTATACAGGCGTCGGAGAGCTTCTTTGGAGTTGTTTTCAGCACCGCGTCGATTGAGCCGAATGTCTGCTTCAACAGGTTCGCCTCGTACAGTAGCTTGGAAAGGCGGGGCGGGCCAAGCAGTTCAAACGCCACCGGGTCGGTTGACTCTTCCTTTAGCATCGCTTTCATCTTGTCGATGGCCAGAGTCCGCATGACACCGGCACGGTAGGTCGAACTCAGCACCGCGCCGTCCAAGGCTCCGATGATGTCGTGCCCGGAGTTACCGCCTTCAATCTCCCAGGCGATTGTCTTGGCGATCTCTTCAGGAGTGATGTATTCCATCTGGCCAATAGTAGTAATGGCGGTGAACTCGCCGGGCGAAAATGTCCCATTTTCACCGGTGTCGATGAAGACGCCTTGCAAGTTCTTGCCGAGGGGTTCGCAGTCGGCAGGTTTCGCGGCGGTGTCAAGTGTTCCCTCGAGCTTGACACATTTATCTGCCGGACAGCCATAAAGTGGGATCGGCTTGCCGCCTTTGAGGATGTCTCCCCGCTCGATGCGTTTCCAGGCTATGGCAGTTGCAGGTTTTACCTCTTTGACATAAGGTGCATCCGGAGTCCTTCCCATCAGGAAAAGCAACAGCGAATGCGCTCCGGCAATACAGTTTTTAGATAGTAAGACTCGGGACGGCTTGTCTTCGGAGTGAGTGTAAGGAATGTTTAGTCCCATCCCGCCAGTGCCAGACGTGCCAACCTTGACGTATGTGTGCGTTTTTGCTTCCTTCATTGCGGCATAGATCACCTGCACATGGCGCACAATCTGCGGTATATAAAGAGTATCGAGCAGTTTCTCAACTTCGACAATGAAATCTTCGGCAGGTTCGTTGGCTTGTACTCCTTTTACTAATTCAAGGACGCGCAGTCCTGCTGAGTAGATGTCTTGATAAGCTACGCCGGTTGCTGTATTGACGCAGTCGATGACGATGTGGGGCTGGCAACGGGTGATCATGTCGTAGAGGAAAAAGTGCCCGAACGAGGTGGCAGTCGTTCTCTCAAGCACATCTGCGGCAAGGATCAGTCGCCGTTCGCGGCTACCAAGAATTTCATCGCGTGAGAGATCTTTGAATTCGTTTCGGACGAAGATGTTCCCCCACTCCGCCGCCAGTTTTACCTTCGCGGCGATAGGTTTTAACTCGGCAACGGCTTCTTCGGCTTGAGCTTTGGTGAGTGAGGCAATTGTTATACTTTTAGGTCCATATTCTATTAGTTTACGGCAAATCGCGGTTCCGACCAGTCCCCAGCCTCCGAGGATGAGAATGTTTTTGCCTTTAATTTCCATTGGAAACTCCGGTACGGTGTGATTTAAATTTGTTATTTCATTCATGGAGGGCGGACTTTTAGAGTTCGTTGATTTATTCGCTTGAGACGCCAATTCGGACAAGATTCTCTTGGAGGGGGGGCTTCAGCCCGCCCTTGTTTGTGCTTGATCGTCCTTTAGGGGGGGCTGAAGCCCCCCCTCCAAGAGGATCAAATCTCTACTCGAACGAATAAATCAACGAACTCTTTTAGTCCGCTCTTGACAAGCGGGACGCTTATCCTACGCGAGAAGTCCGCCCTCCAAGACGGTGTTCTACAGCAACCCGAACTTTTTCATCTTATAGCGAAGCGAGTCTCGCGTGATGTCGAGCATCTTGGCTGCCTTGGTTTGATTTTGGGCAGTTTTGTTCAGCGCTTTCACTACTAATTCCCTTTCGACAGCTTCCATTGAGAGTCCTTCTACTGGAATTTCAATGCCCAATTCTTGGGTTGAAAGGAAATGGGATTGATCCAAGGAAACCTCCGCATATTGGCGCAACTCGATGGGCAGATGGTTGGCTTCGATCATTTCGTCATTCTCGAGAATCACAATTCGCTCGACCACGTTGCGTAATTCACGAATGTTTCCAGGCCAATCATATTCGGTGAGAATCTTCTTCACTTCATCAGTAATACCCTTGAAATGTCGATGAAACTCATCGTTGAATTTCCGCACAAAATAGAGAGCGATGGGAACAATGTCTTCCCGCCGCGACTTTAACGGCGGCAATTCAATTGGAATCAAGTTAAGTCTATAGTACAGATCGCGGCGGAACATCCCGGCTTCGACAGCGCTTGCCAGATTGATATTGGTCGCGGCAATGATCAGAGAATCGACAAGGATGTCCTTAACGCCTCCGACCCGGCGGAACATGCGGTTTTCTATTACCTGCAGGAGCTTGACCTGAAGTCCGAGTGCGATTTCCCCAATTTCGTCGAGGTAGATCGTCCCGCCAGACGCGAGTTCGAATTGACCGCGTTTCATCTGCTTTGCGTCGGTAAAGGCGCCTTTCTCGTAGCCAAACAATTCACTTTCAAGAAGAGACTCGGGAAGCGCTGAACAATTGATAGTAACGAATGGACGTTGACGGCGGGGACCTCGTTCATGGATGACTCTCGCCATTAAGTCCTTGCCTGTTCCCGATTCGCCGGTCAGCAATACTGTAGGAGCCTCACTTCGCGCGATTTTATCCACCATTTGCAGTATATTGCGCATTGCTGGCGAAAGTGAGATAACATTCTCAGTGTCGAACTGCTTCTGAACCACTGCCTTGAGTGTCTGGACCTCAGTATCCAATCGCTGAACATAGAGGGCTTTTTCAAGCAGTTGCCTAATTTCTTCGAAGACAAACGGTTTATTGATATAATCATAAGCTCCGCGCTTCATTGCTTCGACGGCAGTTTCGATAGTACCGAAGGCGGTCATAAAGAGTATAATCAGCCGGGCGTCACGACTCTTCAACTCGTTGAGAATCTCCAAACCCTGTATGCCGGGAAGCTTATTGTCGAGAATAACTGCGTCGGGCAGGAAGGACTCATATTTTTGAAGTCCCTCCTCACCGGTTGCGGCAGTTTCAACTTGAAAACCGATCTGTTTCAGGCCTTTTTCCAAAGCCCAACGTATCAGCTTTTCATCATCTACGATGAGTATTTTTGCGCCTGTCAAATTGGTTCGTTTGCCTCCTCTAAACGGTGAATGGGTAATCTAATGCGAAAAGTTGCTCCCGAACCGCGAACAGAATCGACTTCAATTCTTCCGCAGTGACTCTCGATAATCGAACGACAGATGGAAAGCCCCAGGCCTGTCCCCTGATGCTTGGTGGTAAAGAAAGGCTTAAATATGTCTTGAAGAACATTTTCTGCTACACCCGGTCCTGTATCAGATATTTCAACAATGACTTCCTCATTTTCAGAAAAGGTCTTAAGCGTGAGTGTTCCGCCGTGGTTCATCGCCTGCAAAGCGTTCATAACAAGATTGACAAACACCTGTTTAATTTGCTCAACATCCAACAACACCGGAGGCAAATTCGGTTCTATTTGCTTGATAAATACAACTTTTACCGCATGTTGCTGAGCCTCCATCAATGTCAGGGCTCTTGTCAACGGATCATTTATCGATCCAACCGCCAATTCTGGCGTCGATGGTCTTGCGTAACTGAGCAGATCGTTCACGGCACGATTGACTCGTTGAGTTTGATTAACAATTTCATCGAAAATCACCGCCCGTTCATCACCTTCCGGAAGTTCGGAAGAAAGAACTTGCATGGCGCTCGAGATACCTGCTACAGGATTACGGATTTCATGGGCTATCGATGCCGCAAGTTCTCCCACTGAAGCCATACGCTCAGCTCTCTCAAGCTCTGAGCGGTGCGATTTTTGAAGCTCTTGTTTCATTTGGTTCAGGTGGTCGCCGAGGCGGTTAATTTGAACAGCAAGAGCGTCAAGCTCATCGTGCTGGTTTGATTCAATGCGATAGTTGAAATTCCCTTCGGCAAGCTGAGAAATCCCAACCGCAAGCTGATGAGTTCGGGTCTTTACAAATCGAAAGTGAACACCGAATGCCGTCCCCAAGAATATAATGACTATGAAGATCAGAGATACCACCATCCAGGTCTGAGCGTTCCTTATGCCACTATCGATTTCCTCTGCGGTAACATCGACGTCGAAATAGCCCAAGATCTTTTCTTGTCCGGCATGGCATGATGCACAGTCGGGTGTGCGGTAGATCGGTGAAATCGAAGAAATAACCCGCTGTCCGTTTAAAATTCGATTATAATGAGATAAAATGCTGTCCGGTATTAGGAATTTGCTTTCTGTAAACGGCTCATTATTCTCTGCCGGTAGGCTGGATATTTTGATTATTCCGTCAGCATTCATGATTTTGATGCTGACAATGGGAGGTTGATCGGCAATTCGATTAATAATATCACCAAGTTCTCCCTGATGATAATGGATCATTTGGTGGCGTAAGGTCGCATGTGCCATCTCGGCGACCAACTTCAAACGTTGTTCGATATATTTTTTTTCCTGACGAATGAAGAGATAGTTTATGCTGAGAGTCGAAATGACGATTGAGACAACAGAGGCAAGCGCTAAAGATGTCAATATCTTACTGCGCAATGTTCGAAGCATTATATTACCTTTCCGAGCGGGCGTTCAAATACCGCTGTGATTGGAATAGTAGCGTGAGTCCGCTGAGCTCATCCGTGCGGATAGTATTGATTATTAATGACTGAACCCGCCCAGCAAAGCTGTGCGTGCTACACGCTTTTTGCATCTGATCAACAATCCTTTCCCATAGCTTCCAGTCCTGATGATTCACCGCGCTTCCAGATGAATAAAAATCCATACGAACTCGCATAGATCAATAATGAGACAACCAATACCGAATTAAATCCCTTCGCCATCGCCAGAGTCACTGCCAAAGGCGACGCGACAACGCTTGCCGCACCGTTGATGGCCCAACACCATGCAACGGTTCCCTCGCTCCTGAGTCCGGCGGCAGTCAAACCGGCAGGAAGGGGCATTCCCATTGCGAAACCAAGCGGCAAAAGAAGCAAAGCGGTTGCGATGATTTTTACCGGCAAAGGTAGTCCAAACATCAAGTGAATTATTTGATAACCCAATATTATATGGAACATCAGCCCGATCCCAATTACGACAAACGCTCTCCGCAACCAGGTCGGCTTCGCTTCTTCGGCAAGACTCCCATAAAACCAGCTCCCTAATCCACTCGAGATCAACATTCCGGCAACCACCGCACTGGCAGAAACGGTCGGGTTCTCTAAGAGCAGTACAAATCTCTGCAAAAGCGCGGTCTCAATCATAATATACGCTAATCCCAATCCAACAAAGTATAGCAGTAAAGCCTTGCGGCCTGGGAAGCGAAGTAACTTCTCTCCCCAGAACATTTGCGGCAGAATCAGTACGACAACGACCGCAACGATAGAAAGTCCAAGCAACACAAGTAAGGTATAAGTCGCATAGAAATTAAATTTCTGCCCTTCCTGAATCTCAAAGACACGCAAGAAGTCCTTCATTTTCAACATATTGAAAAAGAATGGACGCTCATCGGTATTTGGTCGGAGGTCAAACGGATACTGGGCGTAAAATGCGTCTCGGTTTGTCGATTCGATCAATGATCGAAAATACGAGTTTACTCTATCGGTTGGAGTGTAAACGATGTAGAAGCCGAGATCAGCAACATCGCCCTTAAATTTTGCTATTTCCTGCGCGGTAAAAGGCTCGGCTTTAAAGATAATTGTGGCGAGGCTTTCATAATAGGCAACCAGAATACACTTGTCCGGTTCCGAAATCCCCATCCGTTTGGCGGCTTCAAGATAAAGAGAGATGAGCCTCAATGCCTGTTGTGGAGGCTCAAAATAGAATCTGGTAAAACTGAATATTCCTCCGGGCTTCAATGCCCGGATGTAATTCTCGAAAGCCTCAACTGTATAAAGACTGTTTTCTGAAAGGCTGTATGCACCCGCTGTCGTTGCCGCCCAGGTATCGATCATCGCAACTTGCAGTAAATCATACTTGCCGGGATTTCTTCGCGCAAATGCACGCCCCTCCGACACGATGCCTCTCACTTTGGGATGAGTGTAGAGATGTCCATTGAAATCGGCAAGTTTTCCATTCATTGCATCGAACATCAACGGATTTATATCGACCGCATCGACTCTTTCTGCATTAAAGAGAAGTCCGGTAAGAACATCCCGCCCGCCTCCACAGCCAATTACCATAGTAGTGCCGTTGCCATGCAATCGATGTGACAGCGACGTCAAGTCGTTCTTCAGGTAATTGATCGGCTCGAGATTCCTGCCATCGAATGGCAAAACCGGCGTCGCGGCGCCATCATCGATCAATAAACTTAAATGAGGCATGATCGGAAGCGGGTAATTGGGCGAAGGACACCAGGTGTAGGCGGCGTCAGTACCCGGTCTGAAAGGAATCGCCATTATACGAGAAATCGAGTTCCAACGGTTGTACCTGATATCTAACTGGTCAAGCCGCGCCCCCTTGCTATATTTAACCATCAGCCAGTTGAAGGAATGATTGGTTAAGGCTAAGATCAGTGCCGCGACGGTAAGTCCAATAAAGAGATTTTGGCGTTTCCTCAAGCCAAAAATCGCCGCCGCACCGAAACCAGCCGCCGAAATGATAAAAGGGCCAGACTCCCCCCCGGACCAGTTGAGTAAAGGAATGATCAACACCGCACCCAGACCGGCGCCAATAAGATCCCAAGCATAAAGTTTCCCAATATAACTGGTGAAGGCGGCAAATAATCCACTGAAAACCAATCCCGCAAAGTAGAACGGTATCGCACTCAGTATGTAGATGATCGCCAGCTTGTCAGCAATCGCATCAGGTGGCAGGTAAGCATTGACAGGTATCCTGAAAGTGATCTCGAGTATCACGATCAAAGAGACTGCGTAGCAGGCGCTCCAGAACGAACCCCAACGCGGGAGGTCTTCGGCACGGAACTTGTGCGGAAGCCGATGTACGGTCAGCGCCGCGGCTGAAAGGCCAAGCATTGCAACCGAGATCGCCATGAAGGCAAAGTGGTAAAATAGTGTAGCTGAATAAACTCTAATCAGAGTCAATTCGAAAGTCAGCAGAGATGCGCTAAGAAGAAAAATCCCCGCAGTAGCCCTTTTCGTGTTCATAAAATTATTAGCCCTGTCAAGTCTGCCTTAATGAATGTTAGGAGTCCGTATTGAATCATTTTAGAAAATAATCCCTGCAATCATCAATTACAAGCGTCTGACGATCTGTTAGGAACAAACGCATGAGTTCACTGCGGAGTTGTGGTATAGTGAAAAAAATTTGTTGATAGTAGGGCGGATTTAAATCCACCCTACTATCTGATTTCTTTCCCGGTAGCGCCGATTTAAATCGGCACTACTACACAACTCTCTTTTCTTTGTTCTACGTCTCGGCTCAAAACGAGAATCTTTACCGACTGCCGCGCTCTTGTCACTCGAGGATTGTCAATGTTCACTAATTCTCGTTATATTTGTGTAATTTCGCACATGTGCGGATATGCTTTCATCAAATTATTCAACCAAATATGACCCAAAGACCAAAAATTCCGCTCCTCACCAGTATGGAGGATATCATCAGAAGGGCGCGGGAAATTTCGAGCGAAGGAGAGCCTCACAAAGTTGCCGTTGCGGCGGCGCATGACGATGCCGCCGTAGAAGCAGTCGTCAGATCTCAAGCCGAAGGGATTGCCATGGGTGTTCTTTTCGGAGACGCCAACAAGATAAACTCGCTCATCGAAGCTCATGGCGGAAACCCTGCTGACTTTCGAGTCGTTGGTACCGAAAGCGACGACGAATCTGCCGATCTGACAGCTCAAGCTGTCGGAGCAGGAGAAGCACATATTATAATGAAAGGAATTCTTCCTACCGGCAAATTATTGAAGTGCGTCCTTAAACAGCAATACGGACTTCGTCGGCGAGGTCTTCTCTCGCATACTGCAATACTCTCACCGGAACGATATCCAAAATTGTTAGGGGTAACCGATGGCGGAATGGTTATAAAACCCAATTTCGAGCAAAAGATCGAGATGATCCGCAACAGCGTGCTCGTCCTTAGGGCGCTTGGCGTAGAAGTACCCCGCGTAGCAGTCCTCAGCACCATCGATTATATCGTCGAAGCGTTCAAGGACACGTTCGAGGCGGCGGCTCTTTCAAAAATGGCTCAGCGAGGTCAGATCAAACACTGTCACATCGACGGCCCGATGGGTTTCGATACTGCCATTCGGCCTGAAGCAGTCGAGTACCAGAAGTTGAAGAGCGAAGTGGCAGGGCAGGCTGACATAGTCGTTGCCGGATCCATCGAAGAAGCCAACGTGATGGCAAAATCGTTGGTTCTTTTCGGTGGTGCATCATTTGCGGGAGTTATCGTCGGAGCCGGAGCGCCAATCAGCCTCGTTTCGCGTGCCGATAACGCTTTCAACAAGCTCGCTTCAATCGCACTGGCTGTCGTTCTTGCGCATTTCCTGAAGGAGCGGTAAGTCATGCGTTTCAAATACAAAGTTGATAAACCTCAGAGATCATTCGACGATATTCGTGAAAATGCCCATAGACTCGCCAATCGGTGTGGACCATACAAAGTTGCACTTGCCGTCGGGGAGGATGTCCTTTCAATAAAAGGGTTGGCTCTTGCCAAGGCGATGGGACTGGTTTCGCCAATACTCATCGGTCGTTCTCGACACATGCGATATGAGTTGGAAATAGCTGGTGAATCTGTTGTCGGATGGGACATTATCGAAGAACGCGACCCTCGTGACGCGACGCGTCTGGCGGCTAAGATGGTAATGAATCACGAGGCAGATGTTCTGATGCGTGGAAGATTGCTGGCAAGAGATTTTTTTGCCACACTTTTTGAGCGTGACCTCAGCCTGCGAGATTCTGGCGAACTTTGGACAAATATCGTCGTAACACAACTTAAGGGAATTGACCGACTGGTACTTCTGACCGACTGCGCTCTTTCTGTTGATCTCGACCTGCCGGGACGATTGAAACTTATCCAGAACGCTACCGAATTTGTGAAATTCCTTGGTGTGACTGAACCCAAAATATCTCTTCTTGCCGCAGTCGAGACTGTAACGCCCGGTATGCCGGTATCACTGGAAGAAGCCGTTATCGCCAAGATGAGCGAACGAGGGCAGTTCCCCAAAGGAGTCTCGGTCGATGGTCCGTTATCACTTGATCTGAGCCTTTCACCGGCGGCCGTCAAAAAGAAGAAAATGAATAGCGCTGTCGCCGGTGTAGCAGATGTATTGGTGATGGATTCGATTCAAGTGGGCAACCTGCTGTTCAAATCGCTGATTACTCTTTGCGGCGCACAATCCGCCTCGGTGGTCGTGGGAGCTCCATTTCCAATCATTCTTACCAGTCGGAGTGAGAACCCGGAAAACATACTCCATTCGTTCGCACTTTCGATCATGATGGTCGGAGAGAAGTAAGGTCTGCTGAAGAGTCCTTCCAAGTACATGCGGACGCCCTTGTCCGCCGTTAGATTAAGTACCGTAAATAGGCAGACGAGGGCGTCTGCCTGGGCTCTTTGAGAGTTTTCATCGGGCACTATTTAGTGTTCAATCCCATAATCACCCAATCTATTATATCGTTCTGGAGGGCGGGATTAATCCCGCCCTCCAAGCACCAGCAATTAACATATTCTTTGGAGTCTCTCTTGGCGCTACCGCCTTTGATTTTTGAACTAAGTCGCCCCTCGATTCGTTGCGGCTATATGCCTGTCTCAGATGTCCCGGACGACATCCCCGGACCTTCGCCCGATCTTCTTCGCAATGATCTACCGCTTCCTCAGGTTGCCGAACCGGAGGTCATTCGGCATTTCATAAACCTATCGGTACTAAATCACCACGTCGATAAAGGTTTTTATCCTCTCGGCTCGTGCACGATGAAGTACAATCCGAAAGTCAACGAAAACCTCGCTTCGCTCCCCGGACTTGCCGGACTTCATCCATCCCAACCCGTATCAACGGTTCAGGGAGCCTTGAGGCTCATGAAGGAGCTGGAATATTGGCTGATGGAAATTTCGGGGCTCGGAGCCGTTACGCTCCAACCAGCGGCTGGATCGCATGGTGAGTTGACCGGTATTTTTATTGTCCGAAACTATCACAAGTCACGCAATGACCTGCGTACTAAAGTTATCATCCCGGACTCAGCGCACGGAACAAACCCGGCATCGATTGCTATGGCAGGTTATGAAGTCGTTTCGATTCCCTCGAACAGCCGTGGCAGAATTAATGTCGAAACCTTGAAAGAAGCGCTGGGACCTGACGTCGCCGCCCTAATGGTTACCAATCCCAATACCGCAGGCGTCTTCGAAGATGAGATCGACCTTGTGGCCAAAGCAGTCCATGACGCTGGGGCTCTGCTCTATATGGATGGCGCAAACCTTAACAGCCTTGTCGGTCTTGCCAAGCCTGGCGAAATGGGATTCGACATCCTTCATATCAACCTTCACAAAACATTTTCCACGCCTCACGGCGGTGGCGGTCCCGGTTCTGGCCCTGTCGCCGTTCGCAGTGATCTCGAACAGTTCCTGCCCGTGCCCCGTATCAAAGAATTGCCAGACGGATCATTAGACTGGGATTACAATCGACCCAACTCGGTAGGAAGGATGCATGGCTGGTACGGCAATTATGGGATGTTCATTCGGGCTTTGGCATACATGAAATCTCTTGGATCAGATGGTCTTAAGAACATGACAGAAACGGCGATACTCAACGCCAACTACCTGCTGGCTCGGCTCAAGGGCGCGTATCGACTTCCATTCGACCAATTCTGTACGCACGAAGTCGTATTTTCGGCTGACAATCAGGTCGAACGTGGCATTAAAGCTGTCGATATCGCCAAAAGGCTTCTCGACTTTGGATTTCATGCTCCTACGATCAACTTTCCCCATATTATACATGAAGCACTGATGATCGAACCAACCGAGACAGAAACGATTGAGACACTCGACTCGTTTTGTGACGTCATGCTACAGATTGATCGTGAATCTCGTGAGAATCCTGAAATGCTCCACGAAGCTCCGATCACAACGCCAGTTTCGCGTTTCAATGAAGCGGCCGCGGCACGGACGCTCGACATCTGCTATAAATCCTAAAAACTCATGGAGGGCGTGGTTTTAACCCGCCCTCAAGTGCGATAATTGCTTCGCAGAGAAGCTGTCAACCACAGAGGGTTGACAGCTTCTCTGTTTTTGTAATTACTTTTGTTCCGCTGAAAGTGAATTGACAATGGCAAGGACAATCTCCTCATCATACCTTGAACAATTTGCGTATTGGATTTGCTTCCCACTCTTCAAGTTTATAAATTACATTCGTGGGTAGTCTCTTGCCTCGCGATTCTTATATGCACGCACTTGCATACTCGCTAACCGAGCGTTTCTCAAATAGTATTTGGAAATCTTTCAATTGGAGTCAATCTTTGGACCGTCAGCGGGTTCTTCTGGTCGAGGACGATCCCCTAATACGTCAAACAGAAACCGATTTTCTGGAATCGTTTGGCGCTAAGGTGATTTCCACGGACACCATCAAGGAAGGTCTTAGGCTTGCCCAACACCAATCACCCGATATGGCATTTCTCGACCTGCGTTTGCCGGATGGTGACGGGCTGACCCTCCTTCGTGAGATGCAAGCCGCTGAAATCACAATCCCAGTGGTAATGATTTCAGGCTTAGCAACAATTCAAGACGCCGTAACTGCCATCCAGCTCGGCGCCATCGATTTCCTTGTCAAGCCTGCAAGCATTGCTCAACTCGAATCCGCTTACCGTCGAGCCTGCCAGATCGCCAGTCTTAAAGACGAAAATCGAAGGCTTCGTCTATTAACAAAAGAGCCACAGTCTGAGTTTTTGGGCAATTCGCAAGCCATTCGCAATCTTATCGCCACTGCTGACCGCATCGCGCCAAGCGATTTGCCGATTCTGCTTGAGGGTGCGACTGGTACAGGCAAGCAAGTCCTGGCTCATCATATCCTTGATCGTTCAGGCAGGGACGGAGAACCATTCGTGGCGATGAACTGCGCCGCTGTTGTCCCGACACTCTTCGAGTCTGAGATTTTCGGTCATGAGCGTGGTTCATTTACCGGAGCGCAACAGCGACGCACCGGCAAATTGGAGCTGGTCGGTAAAGGGACGCTCTTCCTCGATGAAGTCGGTGAGTTGCCACTTCAGGTTCAGGCGAAATTGCTTACTGCGGTTGAGGATCGCATCTACGAACGTGTCGGAGGCGACCGTCCCCTCAAGTTTTCCGGTCGGATTATCGCCGCAACCAATCGCGATCTCGAAAAAGAAGTTGAAGAAGGGCGATTCCGTCGCGATCTCTACTATCGTCTTAAGGGCCTGCGACTAAAAATCCCCCCACTATGCGAACGTCCTGAAGACATCCCTATATATATTGAACGTGCGATCATAGCTTGCCGGAGACGGCACGGGCGCGACTACGCCCAGCCTGATGAATCGATCATTGAAGAATTGAAGAAATACCCTTGGCCGGGTAATGTCAGAGAGCTTCAATTCCATACTGAGAGGGCGGCGTTGCTTTCAGATAGTCTGGTCATCTCACGCTACCAGTGGTTAACTGGTCTCTCGGTCAATTCACCGTCTTCGAACGTCGAAGCAGGCAAAACTGACGACCTCCATCAAGCAACTGAGCAATTCAAACAGCAACACATCCTCCGTGTTCTCCGCGAGTGTGTGGACAACCAGACCGCCGCCGCTGAGCGGCTGGGCATTGGCCGCAGTCATCTCAATCGTATATTGAATGTCAAAATCCGTGGAAGCATCGAATGAATAATCTCTGGTTGGGGCGAATTGGACTAATACTGATTGTAGTGGCCTCATGCGTGAGCGGCATACTATCTCTCCACAAGTCAAATGACCTCGACCTGACATTCGCTGACCGAAACGGCCGAGTGGTCATTTCCGGGATTGACAGCGACAACCTCGCATTACCTTCAAACTTGCATGTTGGCGATACGCTTCTCTCCATTGGAGATATTCTGATCGTCAATCACTATCAGGCGACTAAGCTTACTACCGATCTATTCCACAGGAATCCACTTAAACTGGTAGTAAAAAGGTCGGATCACACTTTAGCGATTCTCGTCAATTCGACGCCTTCACGCACAATTTTCTTCATTCTCCTCAACACCCTGCTCGGTTTACTCTTCATTTTTGTCGGAATACTTGTCGGCTGGGGCAAACGTCGCGACCCAACCGGGCGGGCATACTACCGGCTGACGTTTGTAGCCGGATGTTCGATTTTACTCTCCATCTTTGAAAATCCATGGCAAAACGGTTTTGTTCACTTTCTTCATGCCTTCTCGAGACTCGCTTTTATAGGACTTATCCCCCCGTTGCTGGTCGATTTTTTATTTCGATTTTGTAACCTGCGACTGCGATCCATCAAACGCGTTATTCTCTATCTGCCTTCGATCATCATCATCGGGATGTTGCTCGTAACTTATACTTTTTCAGAAACAACTGGATCGCCCGGGTC
Source organism: uncultured Caldithrix sp. (assembly GCA_964355675.1). Lineage (GTDB taxonomy): Bacteria > Electryoneota > AABM5-125-24 > Hatepunaeales > Hatepunaeaceae > CAMBDS01. The sequence continues at coordinate 22,645 of CAYHEC010000017.1, read as the reverse complement.
AATAGCCCTTTTCCTTTGGACGTTCAGCGCCTTACTCGGCGCATTTATGGCGATATATTTTGTCATTGCTCTCTTTTTCGTCATAAAGCATTATTTGGGTCTCGAGGAGCCTGCCCACCGTGACCAGATGCGGTGGTTGTTGATCGTGACAGTTGTGGGTTTGCTACCCTATTTTTTCTATTATCGTTTGCCCCCGGTCTTTGGGTATGAACCTTTGGTTCCATTATGGACGGTGTTTAGCTTGATGCTAATCGTCCCTACCGGATGGGGTATGGCGGTCGCTTCATTTAGAATGCTCAACGTCGAATGGGTGCTTTCACGCACTATCATATACACTATTGCTATCATTTTCTCATCGTTTTTTCTTCTCACTTTACTCCTGATATTCGGTGAGCCTTTCACCGAAATACGAACCTTGACCTTGAAGACCCAAATCATCACCGGTATTGTTTTCCTCCTCGTCACCGCTTCAGGACTTTCAGCGCCGATACGCTGGGTGATTGACCGGCTTTATTATCGTGACTGGTTTGACGAGCAGGAAGCGGTCAGGCAGTTAGGGGAAGAACTCTCGAAGGCGTTGGTCGATGGCGAGTTAATCGAGATATTGACAGTCAAATTACCAGAAATATTGCATGTTCAAAGAGTTGCTCTCGTTCATGGGAGCGAAGGCAGACTGAAGGTATCCGGACAGTCGGAGGGTGACGATCAGGCGAGAAATAAAGAGATATTGGAGTTCGTGCATGTTGCATTAGAAGGAAACTATCAAGTTCAAGGAAAATCTTATTCGAATAATTCCGATTCACTCCCACCCAATCTTGGATTCGACCTGCTTCTACCTCTCCGTCAAGGAGGTCTTCCGGTAGGCGCGCTGTTGATCGGCAGAAAGAAGAGCGGTGCAGTTTTCAGCGAAAAAGACTTCGTGTTATTAAATGCGCTCTCAAACCATACCGCCTCGGCTCTTGCCAATATCTCACTTACAAGACAGCTTGTCGAACAAGAAAAGCGAGCGTTCGTCATCGATATGGCAGGGGGAATTGCTCATGAGATCAATAACTCACTTGCCCCGCTGATGGGGCAGGCGCAATTGACCGAGATGAAGGTGCGCTCTAACGAGTTCACCAGCTCCGCTCTTATTCTACCCGCTCTCGATATTGTTATCCAGATGAGCGAACGCATTAAACGCATCGCCAGCAATCTCAGTAGGTTGTCTCAGCCTCCAACTCTCGAACCGGAACGTTTGACACTCGAGTCGATTGCAGAGGAAGCATTGGTTTTAATCCGCGAAACTGCCGGTAGAATAAAGCACTTCTCAGAATCCAATCCCAACGCCAATTTCAAATTGAAACGCGACCTTTCAAAGAAAGGGACTTTGGTCTGGGGAGACCGTCAACAACTTGGTCAAGTCTATCTCAATCTCATAGTGAATGCCGCAGACGCTTTGGAAGAGCACGGCTCAGGTACGATAATTGTTGGTGTTCGCGAGGCCGAAAACGGACAAGGAGCTATTGGATTTGTTGCCGATGATGGGCCGGGTATTCCTGTTGAAATTCAGGATCGCATTCTTCAACCGTACTTTACCACCAAAATCAAAGGCAAGGGAACAGGGCTGGGGCTCGCCATTGTCAAACAGATCATTGAGTTACATCAAGGGACTCTAAAGATCGTGTCCGTGCCTGGATCCGGAGCGCGTTTTGAATTTTTTATTCCGAGCATTCTTTCTGAAAAGATTTGAGTTCTGTGGCGGGGAGGATAGGCATGTTCACCTAATCGTACAGCCTGTAACATTTTTGTCACAGTGTGTGAGACGAAGCTGATTCTTAATTATACTATTTGTAAATACATGCCAGTTGGCATAAAAATTGTGATATTCTGAATTAAACAGATCGAAACAGAAAGGCAGAATCATGAACTTGAAACCAGCTGTCTGGATCATCTTCCTTACTATTCTCATCATCCCCATCCTTGCAAACGCGGCGGGAGTCACCTGCCCAAGGTGCGGCGCAATCGAAGAATCGGGCGGTGCCTTCTGCGGCCAGTGCGGAGGCACGCTTCAAATGGAGACTCAACCTCCCCGAAATCTCCGGGTATTGGACGCCCAGACTGAAATTCCCCCTTTAGGCGCTCTGGATCCATCGGTTCAACAGCTAATCGGCCAGCTCTCAGATCAAGATTTGCGCCGGATTGTCGCATTGATGCTTCAGCGGATCGAAGCTCGCCAGGATCGATTTGCTCCCGACCCAAACTCTGTGGCAATGATGTCGCGCCAAGATTTAGAGGATCTATTGCAACGGTACAGCACAAATAAACCTATTGCTCCCAAGACCTCCAGTTTTGCTGGATTTCTCCAATTTGTCGGCGGAACAGTGCTGATAATTCTTGCAATTTCAATCATCGTCAGTTTATAAGAAAAGGCAGAAACAACAATGAGAACTTCCGTTATTCTCTCGCTTTTGGTATTGCTTTGCACAGCAGTAATCCTTCAGGCTGCGGACGGCTCCTCGATCGTCTGCCTGAAATGTAATTACACCAACGAAGCACGCTACAAGTATTGCACTAAATGTGGTGCAACACTTCCAAAACCGGGCATCCCGGTTGCACCTGTTGTGGAGCAAGGCTCCACTCACGCCCCGCAAGAGGCAGTTCTCGAAGTCGGGATGTCACGCCTTTTCCATTTGCGTGACAAAAACGTGATCAGTGGTAAAATTCTCGAACTGCGCGGCGATAGTATCGCCATCATCGAAACGGTGGATGGAAAGCTCAAAATTCAGGCGAGAGACATTCTTGCCGAAATCGTTGAAATTTCCAAGATAGACGAGACACAGTACTCAGGCCCGTTGCTCTCCGAAGATGAGTACTCAGTATCCTTGAAGACGCCTTATGGAGTCGTAGTTGTTCTGAAGAAGGACATCCAGAAAATGGATAGATACTTCGGCGACACGAAAGTCTCGTGGCAGGAGGAGCGCCAGCGGTTCTTTACTGGCGAGGAACTTACCAGCATTTTCCTCGATCCGACGGCTACGCCTCTGCCTGCGTACTCTTTCTATGTGAGTGGCTTTTCGCTCGGCTACGGTTTTACTGAGGACTTCACGCTCACCACAAGATTCGGGAGTAACTTCAGCGGAGATCTCAATCTTGAGCCTCATCTTCGCCTTTATCATCGCGCCATCGGTTCGACCGATCTGAGTCTCGCCCTTGGTCTGCGTCTCTTTAGTGACCACAAATCGCTGAATGAAGCTGAAAAATACAGTCACTGGATTATCAACAAGAATACAAATGTGCGTCGTGATGATTATTCTAAAGAGGAAATCATTGAAAAAGGTATCGAAACCAAAAATATTCTTGTAGATCCGGACGAAAAGACATTCCACTGGGCGACTTATGCCGTTCTAACCCGCCGGGCAAGCCTTGCCAACGGCCGGGGGAAATGGGGGATTCATCTCGGCGTCGAAACCAATGGTCTCAGCGCCAAGAAACCTGAACTCAAATCCAACCCCAACGACCCAAATAACAGTTGGATATGGGATAAGAACTTCACGATACCCTACCGAATCTGGGGCGCTTGGGACTACGATCTGAGCAAGCGCATCAAATTCATGATGGAAATTTTCGCTGACAATGGCTACGAGGCTTTAACCCTGAGTCAGGCTCGCCGGACCTATTTCGATGACACTCCTTTCACCTTAGATAGTGGTGAGGGAACCTATAAGCCGGTTGACTTTGACTTCGGTTTCCTTTGGACGATGAGTGAAACGTTCCGTGTCGGCTTCCATTGGCAGTCGCCATACCTCGCATTTTATTGGCGGTGGTGAGCCGGTGTTTAGTTGCACAATTCCGTACCGTTATCCCACCTTGGAGGGCGGGATTAATCCCACCCTCCAAGTGTTACACTATACGAGGAAACCATGATATATACTACTTACCTTCGAAGAAAGCCTCGCTGGATGAAGACGTTATTCATCTTGTTGATTGCTTGGATCTTTTGCCTGCCTCTTTCGGCATTATCGGAAGAGACGCCAGCGAACGCCAACAAAACTGACATCCAGAAGGCTCGCGAAATTAAGCTCCAACGGATTGCCGTAACGTGGTACCAACAGCCTATGGATGTTTATCTCCATACAGGAGAAGTTGAAAGCGGTCGTCTTATGATCTTCGAGCAGGGTGAGTTCAGATTGAAAACTTCCGAAGGCATTAAGAATATCTCGTCGCACAATGTGAAGAGCGTCACCCTAAAAAAACAATCCCAGGATTTGATGTTGGTGGGATTAATGGGATTAGGGGGGGCAGGTCTTCTTTCGGCGGCGGTGTCGCTTTCGACTAACGCTGACCCCGGTAAGGTGACGGTCGCCGCGATTATAGGCAGTGCGGCAGGTATTGCGCTCGGCTGGAAATTCTTCTACCAAGACATTGTTATCCAGATTGAATGAGAAATTCGTTTTAGTAATCGTCCTATCCTTTCTCTTCCTCACCGGATGCACGGCCCATTCCTTCCTTGAGCCGCTCGGTAAAGGAAACAGAGCCAGCCGTGTCGCGCTCGGTGGGCCGATTGTCGCCGCCTTCGGGACGCATGTTCCTGTCCCATACGCTGTGGTTGGTAGTGAGTTCGGCGTCAGCGAAAAGGTGAATATTGGTGGCGACCTCCACGTATTGCCGATTTTCTACAAGATCGCCGGTGCAGAGGCAGGCGCTACTTGGTACCCAATAAGCCAATATTGTTGCGTACCAACAGTCGGAATCGGTGGACGATTGTTGATGATGGGCAGTTTTAGATCGGGCGTGAACGATCGTTTTCGTATCTATCCCATTGTATCCTTTACATCTGCTTGGCGGCAGGGGAACCGTCAGTACTATCTCGGGAATGATCTCACGCTTCCTTTGACAGGGATGAATTACGATCCTGAAAGAAGCGGCGCGATCTTTTCGCCCTTTGTCGGATGCAAGTGGAAGCTCGGTAAAAACTACACATTCGGATTCGAGCTGAAATGGCAGGGAGCTAATCTGGAAAGCCACAAAACCGCCGTCGAATACACCGGGATCGGGAACCGTGGCGCATTGGCGCCGCTCTTCACGTTGGAAAAATTCCAATGAAGATTATTATTCTCCTCATGATCTGCTCTGTTTCGGTGATCTTCACCGGATGCGATCTAGATAACTTTCTCTTCAACTCCAAGCAGATCGAGGCTTATCAACTTCCTGACAACACTATTCCCGACTCTCTTTTGGATGAGGTCTCGTTCCTTAGCGAGTCAAATCGATTGTATGGATACTGGATCGCTTCGGATGGCTCCCGACCGGGGTTGGTCCTGATTTTCTGTCATGGAAACAAGCATAATCTTGATGAATATTGGGATCGTGTAATGATGATGCATCAACTGGGCGCAAATATTCTTATCTTTGACTACCGTGGATATGGGAAATCTGAGGGAGAATCGAGCGAGCAGGGAATCTACCGTGACGCGGATGCGGCTCTTGATTTTATCTTCACAAGAGGCTTTGTTTCAGATTCGATTGTAGTGATGGGCTACTCGCTGGGAAATGTCCCGGCGATATACCTTACCGCCAAACGATTAAACCCATACCGCTTGATTTGCGAAGCCCCTTTTGCATCATCAAATTCGTTAACCCAAGGCAGTATCGGTCTTGACCTCCCTGCCGGATGGCTCACAACCGGGGGATTCGATAATGCCGAAAATATCAAACGCATTGCCACTCCGTTGCTACTCATCCACGGCGCAAAGGACGAATTTGTTCGCTGGCGGGATAACGGACGCGTCATATTTGAGAATGCTCCCAGACCCAAACGACTTGTTCTGGTTGAAAATGGCGATCACAATGATCTACCACAGAAGTTAGGGGAAGCCAATTACATTGCACTCCTGCGAGAGTGGATCCAATAAAGCACTGAATCTAAGCTAAATCTGGCTTAATACCATCCACTTGTCCATTTCGTCCATTTTGTCTATTTTGTCCATTTCACCACAAAACCCAACGCATTTTGACCGAAATTCCACAATTCCCTTACCGTGAGATCCGCCCCGGTTTCCGGCGGACACAGGCGTTTGCACGAGGATTATTGAAGCTCCTCTTTGGGCTCCGTGCCTACGGGCGCGAGAATGTACCTGAAACTGGTCCCTTCATTTACGCCTCCAATCACAAATCATTTGTCGATCCGCCTATCGTTGGTTCAACCTCTCCGCGTGAGATTCATTTTGCCGCAAAAAAGGAGCTCTTCGCGATTCCCTTGATTGGAAGGCTGATCCGCTACCTCAACTCGGTTCCTGTCAAACGAAAGGGTTTCGAGCGTGAAGCTATTGTCAGATTAGGTGAAGTTCTGGAGAAAGGAGGCGGTATTATCATCTTCCCCGAAGGCACCCGCTACGTCGATGACAAGCTCCATCCGCCTAAGGCAGGCGTTGGCTTGATGGCGATTAAGTTCAATGTACCGATCGTTCCTGTTTACATTTCTGGAAGCGCTTCGATAAGACGCCAACTATTCAAACGAAATCTGACAGTCATCTACGGCAAGTCGTTTACTATAAGTGACTTGGGCGAGTTGCCCGCCGGTAAGGATGGCTACCAGATGGTCGCTAATAACGTCATGAAGCGAATTGCCGAAGTCGGAGGCATCGAACCATCGCAACTTGAGTCTATTGAAAAAGCCCTTTAGAGTATCGGCGGACGCCCTCGTCCGCTTTTTTGCAGGCACATATAGTCGGCGGATGAGGGCGTCCGCCTGGGTAGGTATCAAGTTAGTCAGCTTTTTCGAACCATCGCAACTTATTGAGGCTTAACAGAAATAATCCGCATTCTCTTCTTTCCTTCCTTTACCATTCGTCGTATATTATGGGGTTACAAAATCCAAATTTATTAATCTAACCCCGTAATTCCTTTTGCGGGCTCTCCCATTCCGAAAGGACCGCTTTGAGCGACGATCAAATTCTTACTCCTGAATTATCAGAACCTACCCAAACAGATCCGGCAGAAACAACACCGGAAATCATCGAAGAAATAGCCTCTACGCCAGTTATTGAACCGGACAAGCCTATTATATCCAAACTCTTCCATCCAGAAACGCCTTTAATGCGTCCTGAAGAGGAAGAAACGATTATCGACATTTCTGAAGCCGCCGCGATTGATGAGTATAGCCCGGCGGAACGCTCGGCTTGGGAAGTACGCTATACCGAGACGATGAAGGTCTTCCGTACCGGAGAAATTGTCAAGGGTCGAATTGTTGCTATTACTGACAGCGACGTACAAGTTGACATCGGCTTCAAATCAGAAGGCTCAATCCAAAAAGTTGAGTTCCTTAATTTTTCTGAACTTAGAATCGGCGACGATATTGAAGTCTATATTGACTCTATCGAAAACACCGAAGGCACGCTTATCCTATCTAAGGATAAGGCCGAATTCATGCGCGTTTGGGAGAAGATAAATAGCCTATACGCTTCTGGCGAGATGATCGAAGCCCGCATTTCTCGCCGCATCAAGGGTGGTATGGTTGTCGATCTCTTTGGTATCGAAGCTTTCCTCCCCGGTTCGCAGATCGATGTTCATCCGGTTCGTGATTTTGACGCAATCGTCGGTGCAATGATGGACTTCCGCATCATCAAGGTCAATCACGCCCGCAAGAATGTGGTTCTCTCGCATAAGGTTCTCGTCGAAGAGTCCCTTCGTGAAATCCGCCAAAAGGTTCTATCGGAATTGGAAGTTGGCCAAATTGTCGAAGGTACCGTCAAAAACATCACCGACTTCGGCGTATTCGTGGATCTCGGCGGAGTCGATGGACTTCTGCATATCACTGACCTCTCCTGGGGCAGAGTTTCCCACCCGTCCGACATCGTCAAACTCGACGAGAAGATCAAAGTTAAGGTGCTCCACTACGACAAGGAACGTCAACGCATCAGCCTCGGTCTGAAACAACTCAAGGAACACCATTGGGAAGAAATCGAGGCCAAATATCCTCTCAACGCCCGAGTCAAAGGTCGCGTTGTTTCGATAGTCAAGTATGGTGCATTCATTGAACTTGAAGCTGGAGTTGAGGGTCTTGTCCATATTTCAGAGATGTCCTGGACTCAGCACATCAAACACCCATCTCAAATGGTTACCGTCGGTGACGAAGTAGAAATTGTCGTTCTGAACATCGACCGTGAAACAAGAAAAATCAGCCTCGGCATGAAGCAAGTCGAGGAGGATCCGTGGGAACGCCTGGAATCGACTTACACCCCTGGAACCCGCCAAACCGGAACTGTCCGCGACTTAGTTCCGTTCGGCGCTTTTGTTGAACTTGAACCCGGCATCGATGGACTGATCCATATTTCTGACCTTTCATGGACCCGCAAAGTTCGTCATCCCGGCGAAATCGTAAAGAAAGGACAAGAGATCGAGGTTGTTGTTCTGAGCTTCGACAGGAATGAACGACGGATCGCTTTGGGACTTAAGCAGATCGAGGATGACCCCTGGGATCGCTTTGAAAAAGAATATCCAATTCGTGCACGCACTGATGGAACAGTGATCCGGGTGTTGGAAAAAGGCATCGTTGTGATGCTTCCGCTGGGAGTCGAAGGATTCATTCCAAATTCACAACTCGGCAAAGCTGTTTCCGGCGACAATAAAAAGAACATGAAGGAAGGCGATAACCTCGAACTGGAAGTTATTGAATTCGATAAGGGAAACCATCGAATTGTTCTGTCGCATTTGCTACCTGAACGAGCCAAGGAACGAGCCGCCTATCGTGCATATCAGGACGGAGTCGAAGAAGTCAAAACCACCTTGGGTGATTTCCTTCCGACTGAAGGAACTGAAACTGAGGAAACGACCGAGACTGCTCCGAAGAAACCCCGTCGCCCTCGTAAAGAGAAGAAAATCGAAACCGAAAGTGCTGAGTCAACAGCGGAGTCAACTGAATCAAAGGAATCGAATAAGCCTGTCGCCAAACCGGTCGATGTGGAAAATAACTCTGTCATCGCGGAACCATCCACGGAACAAGAGGTTCCTACTTTGCAGACCAATTCCGAAACCAACGATCTATGATCGTTACTGCTACCCTCAATCAAGTAGGTTCAATGTTTGGATCTGACGATGTGAATTTTCAGATTTAATAAACAGAAGCCGTCAGCCCTGTGTGGTTGACGGTTTCTGTTTATTACGGCTTTACTGTAGAGCTAATCCATTTCGAATTGAAGTGATTATCAAGGAATAATGCCGAATTTGCACTCCATCTGCAATACATGCATTAATTTTCAAATTATTGATATAAATCACTTGACATTCAGGTTCGCCCTGCTTATCTTAGTTCAAGCGAAGAATGGTGTGTGCTCATCAACCATCTTCCAACCAATGTCGCAATTTCTTGCCGAGCTTACTTTGATGCGAATCTATAGGTCATAACAAGACTTAATAAAGCCTAACCATGCCATCGCATCTTTTATTAACTACCTCGCCTACACTCAAGCGTAGATTGCTCAAGAGTTGCCTTCTTGCGCTCTTCGCTTGTGGTCTGGTATTGTCCGCTCCGTCGGCACAATCCCAAACCTTCGTGCAAGGCTCGGTATCGGGTGAATGGGAAGATTCCGTTTATTCAGTGATTGGTAACATATTCATTGATGAACACCAATCGCTTGTAATAAATCCCGGAGTTATCGTGCGATTCGAAGGCCAATTCTCGTTCGGAGTTCATGGTCTTCTGCACGCACAGGGAGATATCGACCAACCGATAACTTTCTATGGTGTGAATCAATGGCGCGGAATCTATTTCTATCCCGAAACGAATGCAAATTCACTGCTTGAAAATTGCACGATTGAGAATGCCTACATCGGCGTCGAATGTCTAAATGCGTTCCTTAATATCCGCTCGTGTTCCATCAATGCGAAAAAAGTCGGAATCAAATGCACCCAATCCAGCCCGATCATATCTAACAATAAACTGATCCGCGTTTCCGGAACCGGTATTATCGGTGACGTTTGGGCAATTGGTCTCCTAAGCGGCTCAAGTCCGATGATTACCGGCAATCAACTGATTGAGGCGGTCGGTGAAACAAGAAACGCCTATGGCGTGTGGATTGATCAAAGTACACCGTTTGTCCAAAACAATTGGATCGAAGTTACTGCCCCAAGCGGCAACGCTGTGGGTATTTACGCAATTCATACAATTAAAATTGTTATTGAAAAAAATATTATTCGCGTCCGTTCAACATACGAGATGCGAAACATTTGGCTCACCTACGCGACTAACGTCAGCATTATCAGCAACAATCTATTGTTGATGACTACGAGTCATTTGGCTATCTGCATTCATGTTGACCAAGCGTCTGACGCACAAATAACCAATAACATTTTGTATGGTAATGGAGTGAGCGTTGGCGTCAGCGCTGATTCATCTCAAATTGATTTGGCGACAAGTGGATATAATGACTATTATATGCACTCAGTCAACCACGTAGGCGACTGGCGTGGCTATCGAGAAATCGACGCCGATCCGCTATTCGTCGCACATGATGAAACAATCGGCGGTAGCGACTATCGTTTGAATTGGGAGGGTTTCCCTGACGAACGATTAAAATCACCTTGCATCGATGCCGGGAGCCCGAGCATACGTGATGATGCTCAATACAATACACCATCGGATATTGGGAAAATCCCCCATATCTATAATCCGGCTGTCTTTGTAAACGAGAGAGCAACCGCTCCAATAACTTACAATATTGTCAATGCTTTCCCAAATCCATTTAATCGTTCGACGACGCTTTCTTTCAACCTTGCCTCACCCGGGCTGGCAAGCGTATTCGTCTTCGATGTAAATGGCCGCCAACTCGCCACTCTTTGGAACGGACCATTGGGTGCAGGTAATAATCGCCTCGTTTGGTCTGCCGAGGGATTTCCAGCCGGCGAATACTTAATTCGCTTCGAGTTACCGGGTACGATTCAGACTAAATCTGTTAATTTTCTGCCATAGATTCTTCATGCGGGTTGCCTACCTCACAAGATCGTCCGGCTGCCAGGTCGGACGATCTTCTTGTTTAATCCCTTATTAATTTTCAACAAATTTATTGCAGTGTCTCGGTAAACTAACAGAGACATTCACCCTACTGTGCGTCGACTAAAGTCGTCGTCAAATCGAGTTGTGCGACAAAGCAGGACGTAATAGCTGATGTGCTCTCGGCGTGCTCTCACGTGACCGCTAAGTGTTTTTAATGGTGACCGGTGAGACAAGCTGACACCCATACCATTAGACTCGTTTTATGCATACGCGTTCGATCAAATCCACAAAAAAGAATAAGCCGTCAAAACTATTAAGGTTGACGGCTTATCTCGCAATCATGCCATTCAGAAAAGTCGATAAAACGAAGCTATTTATTCGACTTTAAAAATACAATCTACCGGGCAAACTTCAATACAGCGCGGCTTATCGAAATGCCCTTCACACTCAATGCAGGTGACAGCATCGATTAAATAGATTTCTTCACCTTCAGTGATTGAGGTTGTGGGACACTCGGGCTCGCAGGCACCGCAATTGATACAGTCTTCATTAATGTAAAGGGCCAAAATTATCCTCCAAACTATTTAGGAATTCACAATTAAGAAAGTCGAACTTTGACCTGATAATTCGAATTTTCTCTGTGAAATTCATTGCTTTTTATTATTCGTCCCGGATGTCGGCTTCCCGTGTTTTCAGGAGCTGATCAATCTCGGCAATATGGTGATCGGTATCTTTTTGAATTTGTTCGAGCATTATCTTACTGTCGTCTTCGGAAATCTCGCGTGACTTCTCAATCTTCTTTATATGGTCGTTTGCGTCACGCCGCAAGTTACGAATCGAGATCCGTCCTTCTTCGGCGAATTTACGAACAACCTTCACCAATTCCTCCCGTCGATTGGCGGTTAAAATTGGAATCGGCAACCTGATGATCCGCCCGTCGTTTTGAGGTGTTAATCCCAGATCGCTCGCCATGATAGCCTTTTCGATGGCGTGCAATGAATTTTTATCGAAGGGCTGAATCGAAAGAAGTCTTGATTCAGGAGCGGTAATCGTGGCAATCTGTTTCAAAGGCACATGATTGCCATAATAATCGACCTTGACCACATCCAGCAACGTCGGCGAAGCTTTTCCGGTGCGAATGTGCGACATCTCATCCCGGGTAAAGGCAACCGATTTATTCATCTTCTCTTTGGTTGCCCGGACAATATCTGAGTTCAATGTTCTCCCTCTGTAACAAGTGTCCCGATTGGTTTTCCGCAAATGATGTGCCGGAAATTACCGTGACCGAGAATATTGAAAACGGCGATAGGAATTTTATAATCGCGGCAAAATGTAATGGCAGTCATATCCATTACTTTCAGCCCACGTTTGATAATTTCGAGATAGGTGACTTCATCAAATTTGATGGCGTCACGATATAACTTGGGATCTCGGTCAAAGATGCCATCGACTTTGGTACCTTTGAGAATTACCTCAGCATCGATCTGACTGGCGCGTAATGCCGCAGCAGTATCTGTCGTGAATAGTGGATTGCCTGTTCCTGCCGCAAAAATAACAACCCGGCCCTTTAGGATGTGCCGGATTGCTCGTCTTCGAATAAAAGGTTCAACAAGTTCGTTAATCGAAACAGCAGATTGAACCCTTGTTTCTACTCGAATTTTTTCAAGTGCATTTTGTAATGCGAGTGCGTTGATCACCGTTGACAACATACCCATACTGTCCGCAGTGATCCGATCGTACCCGGTTTTCTCTGCCTCAGAACCACGAAATAAGTTTCCACCCCCGACAACTATGGCAAGCTCCAACCCCTCATTCATTACTTCCTTTATTTCACCGGCGATCCGTCCCACAACATTAAAATCTATCCCGTTGGATTCCTGACCCTTTAAGATATCGCCCGACAACTTAAGGAGTACTCGTTTATATCTATGTTCTGAAGACACTTACTCGCCAAGCGCGAAACGGGAAAAACGGCGAATTCGGATGTTTTCCTTCAATTTTCCAGCAAGCATAAGAACGACATCCCCTACCTTGACTTTCGGATCCTTGATGAAGGGCTGTTCCAGCAAGCAAACATCCTGATAAAACTTATCGAGTTTTCCTTGAGCAATCTTATCTGCAATAGCCGCAGGTTTGCCTTCAGCTTCGATCTGGGCTCTGTAAATTTCGAGTTCCTTTGCAACCTTTTCTGCCGGTATTCCATCTTTGGTCAGGGCTAAAGCAACCGTCGGCACCGCCGCGGCAACTTGCATCGCCAAATCACGCACCGTCGCGAGAAATTCTTCATTTCGCGCAACGAAATCGGTCTCGCAGGAAACTTCGATCAATACGCCGATCCTCCCGCCAGGATGGATATACGACTCGACCACACCTTGGCCGGCGGTTCTTCCTGAACGAGCTTCGCCTTTAGAAATACCTTTTTTACGAAGATAATCGATGGCTTGCTCAAAATCACCATTCGTCGCTTCAAGAGCCCGTTTGCAATCCATCATTCCAAGGCCGGTCTTTTCACGCAGAGTAGCTACATCTTGGCTTGTTACCGTACTCAATTTGATGACCCCGTCTTTTCAGTTTTTTCGAGAGGAGCTTTCTTTGTCTCTCCGCCGGTCTTAGCGCTGTCTCCCGGCCGACTATTTCCCGCACCAGCAGGTCGGCTACCACCGCCGCCAGCAGGCCGACCGCCACTGCCGCCTGGGCGACCGCCGCCACCACCGCCACCGGGCCGACTACCACCACCACCTCCGCCACCTGGGCGACCGCCGCCACCGCCACCTGGACGACCACCGCCGCCACCGGGCCGACTACCACCACCGCCGGACTGGCCACCACGATCAGAGTGTTCGCTCCGCCCCCGGTCGCCGCCTTCATTCCTGACCCCATCGACTTGTTGAGGCTCGCGACCACCAGCTGATCCGCCTGGACCTGTCCCAGCGGGACGACGACGACGCTGATTTCGGTCGCCGCGTTGATTGTCCCGTTCTCGATCGCGTTCCTCGTGATCCATCGACGACGGAGCCACATCTCTCACCGCACGTTTTCCCTCAAGAATCGCATCTGTGATCGCGTGTGTGATCAACCAGATTGATTTGAAGGCGTCATCATTAGCCGGTACAGGGTGATCGATCAGGTCCGGATCTACATTTGTATCAACGATGGCAAAAATTGGGATTTTTAGCTTGCGTGCTTCGGCTACTGCAATAGATTCTCGTTTGGTATCGACAATAAACACCGCTCCCGGCAGTCTCCGCATTTCGCGAATGCCACCAAGCGTCATGTTCAGCTTGCCTTTCTCTTTCTCTATTGTAAGCTGTTCTTTCTTATTCAACTTTTCGTAGGTACCATCCGTTCCCATCTTCTCGTGACCTTCTAAGGTTTTGAGTGACTTGCGAATAGTTGAATAATTCGTCAGAGTACCGCCAAGCCATCGATAAGTCATGTAAGGGCAGCGAGCTCTCTTCGCTTCCGTTTCGATAACATCTCTCGCCTGCTTCTTGGTTCCGATGAAAAGAATTTCTTCACCAGTAGCGGCGATTTTGGCAATGGCAGCACAGGCCGCCTCAAGCATGACCTGTGTTTTCTGAAGATCAATCAGGTAGATACCGTTACGCGCCATAAAAATAAAGCGCTTCATTTTCGGATTCCAACGTTGAGTCAGATGTCCGAAATGGGCTCCAGCGAGCAGTAGCTGATCGACCGAGACACGCGGCCCGACATTCATCGGGAGTGCCTGGCTCATACTCAGACTATCGCTTGGAGTATTGGAAACGCTTGCGGGCGCCGGGTTGTCCATACTTCTTCCGTTCTTTTTCACGAGGATCTCGGGTTAAAAACCCGCCTTGCCTTAACACCGACTTCAGTTCGGGATTGAAATTGATGAGCGCTCGAGACATTCCCAAACGCATCGCCCCGGCCTGAGCCGCTTTCCCACCGCCATGAACGTAAACTTCGACGTCAAAGACGGTCGCGCCACCTGCAACTGCAAGCGGCTGTTCGATTATCATTGTCAGACTGTCGCGGTGGAAATATGTGGTCATGTCAACTTTATTGACAAGAATCAGACCACTCCCAGGTCGCAGCCAGACTCGCGCAACAGATGTCTTCCGACGTCCGGTCGCGTAGAAACTTTCACCTTTCAAACCTGTCTCCCACTTCCTTGACTTAAAGCGCCTTGAGTCATCAGACGGTCTTTGGATTCTGTGCGGCGTGGGGGTGAACCGTGCCGCTGTATATTTTCAGCTTTTTTATCATTTTGCGACCAAGCGGATTATGAGGCAACATTCCCCATATCGCCTTACGCACCACCCATTCCGGTTTTTCGTTCAACGCTTTGCGCATAGGAACCATCGTCCAGCCGCCTGGATGTGTTGAATGCCGGAAATAAGATTTTTGATCCAATTTGTTACCGCTTACACCAACCTTGTCGGCATTTACGATCACAACGAAATCACCAGTATCAAGGTGAGGCGTATAAATAGGCCGATGTTTGCCGCGTAAATATATGGCAACGCGACTTGCCAATCTCCCAAGAGGTACGCCTGTCGCATCGATGAGCAACCATTCAGGCTGTATGTCGTGGTCTCTTGGTATAAATGTTTTCACAAAAACTCCAAACGAAATTGAAACAGTAAATATAATCCTTCGGCGTTCAACTGTCAAGGTAAGATGAATACTTAAATTACTTTTGGGAGGAATTATGACATCTGCTAATTCCAACAATAATGAATGAATATTTGCATCTTTGCTCCGCAGTGACTATTTTACTTAGTTGATAACCTATTATCAAGCGCTGTTAGATAAATTATCCCTTGCTCCGAAAGTTATATGCCAAACATGGAACACCTGACGATCCGACCGTCCAAGTGAGACTTAGTTGAGATCATACCGGCTTAACAAACCCGTGACTTCAGGATTATCAACAATTATCCTGTTGTTTACCGTAGCCATAACTACTCCATGTGAGGAAGTCGAAGGTCAAGTTGCTCGGAAATTGCGTGCTGAGATAGAAAATCTCGAAGTGCGAATTAAGGAAGGAGAGGCTGGACAAAGAAGCGCCATCGATCAGCTCCAAGACATCGACCGAAAGATCGAACTTAGAAGAAGATTGATCATAGAACTCGAACGTAATGCTGAAATTTCCAATCGGAAGGTCGCGCAATTAGGAATGAAGATCGAAAATGTCAGCGCCGAGCTTCAATCCCTTTCCAGCGATCTCTCAGTCGCGGAGTCCTATCTTGATGAACTCCGTGCTGGAGCGTCGAAACGCATGGTATATTTCTATAAAAGAATAACGGGTGTGAGGTTGGCTCTGCTTTCCGGTGTACAGGATCTCAACGATTTGGCTCGCCGCCGAAAGTACTTTGCTTCTATAGAAGGTTTTGATCGACGAAGCCTCGAAAAAATCGCTTCACAGCTCGCCATAATAGAGACAGAAACAAAACAGCGCGAAGGTCTTCGTCAAAATCTTTCCAGCGATCAGACAAGAAGATTGAGCGAACTCGAACGTTATCGTCTTCTTTTAAAAGACAAACGTCAAGAAGAATCGACCCAACTTGCTGAACGAGCGGAAAAATCTAAGCTTCTCACAAGTATTGAAAATGACAATAATCTCCTTAGGTCATTGCTCGATGAACGTCGCCAGGCACTCGAAGAAATCGAACGAGAAATTACACGCCAGGAACAGGCAAACAATAAGAAGGCAATGCCCGGATTTGTCCCGGATACACCCTTTAGTGAACTCACAGGAAGACTGACGCCACCACTGAAGAATCTTTCAGTTGCACAGCCGTTTGGACCAACACGCCATCCAAAGCTTGGCACTACT
The DNA here is from genome assembly GCA_964355675.1 of uncultured Caldithrix sp. Taxonomy (GTDB): domain Bacteria; phylum Electryoneota; class AABM5-125-24; order Hatepunaeales; family Hatepunaeaceae; genus CAMBDS01. The sequence continues at coordinate 5,852 of CAYHEC010000017.1, read as the reverse complement.
ACGATAAATCCCGGCGTCGATTTTAAGGCGCATCCGGGCGAACAGGTTTATGCCGCCGCAAGCGGCCAGGTAACCAGAGTTGCCTGGCTAAGAGGATTTAGTAATACCATTATCATCTCCCACGGGCAAGGTTACTATACGGTGTACTCAAAACTTGAGCAAGTCTTCCCCGGTGAAGGGCAAATAGTCAGATCCGGACAGCCGCTCGGCCTTGTTGCTGATGCGGGGAGCGCGAGTGAATTTCATTTTGAAGTCTGGTCGAAGCGCGAAAAACAGGATCCGCTGAAATGGTTGAAGCATTGACCAATCTCGAAAACCAGCCATTCCCTTCTGTGATAGGGCAAATCGAACCGCGCGATCTGTTGATGCGGGTACTCAAGTCCGGACGTCTTGCCCATGCTTACCTATTCGTTGGTCCCGAAGGAACCGGCAAACGCGCCCTTGCCATAGAACTGGCACGAGTCTTAAACTGCCCGAAAGGGGTAGAAATCGCCTCACTCGGCTGTCAATGTCATTCCTGCGTTTCCATGCTGAAATGGCATCATCCTAATCTTTTGACGGTATTTCCTCTGCCTTCACTCAAAAAGGACCTCAAAGACGAAGGTGTAGCGAGTGATGCGGCACATAATGAAATTCTTTCCAATTTAGGGCTTAGTTCTTATTCTCCGCTACGATTTACAGGAACCGGACAAATCCTAATCGATCATATACGCGAAGCCCGCGACAAGATATCATTTGCTCCAGACAATTCTGGAATGCGGATTTTATTTATTCATCCGGCTGAGACTATGAATGAACAATCAGCGAATGCCCTCTTGAAACTACTTGAGGAACCTCCGGAAAGATGTTTATTACTTTTGACAGCCGATAGCCCGCGCAATGTCCTGCCAACAATTTTGTCCCGCTGTCAGCAGGTGCGCTTTTCACCTCTGCCTCGGGAAACAATTGCCAGTGCGTTGATTGCCCGAAACGGGGTGAATGCAGACCGTGCAGGGACTATCGCCTCACTCGCCAATGGCAGTTTCACCCATGCTATGGAGCTTCTTGATAGTCAGACTGATGAAATGACCACCGCGGGACTTGATTTTCTCCGGTCAGCGGCAGTCGGAAACGTTGCCAAGATCACCGAAACGGTAGAGAATTGGGTTGGTGAGGATGCCACGCGGTCTGAGATCAAAGATCGACTCGACATCACCAGCCTTTGGATTCTTGACGCTCTGAATTCAATCGCCGCCAAAACAGGTGGCGAACAGCCGAACCTTCGTATTTCGAACAGTGGACCAAGCGTTGCCAGAATGGCAGAACGATACAGCGCCGAACAACTCCTCGAAGCTCTGCGCGAACTCGAAGAGGCTAAATTAGCAATAGACGCCAACGCTATGCAATCATTAGCTTTAACTGCACTTGCCATCAAACTAAAACGAGTATTCCAATCATGAACTCTGAAGATGAATGCAATGCCGCCTGGAGTGATGAAGAAGAAACGATTATCGTCGATGAACGTGACTACACATTTCTGCTTCTTGAATTTAAAGGCCATCGTCGTGGTTGGTTTGCCAATCCAAAGTTAGTTTCGGTACAAATAGGTGAGATTGCAGTAACTGAAGCTGATCGTGGCGAAGAAGCGGGGATTGTGCGCTCGTATCGTCAATCGTTGAATTGTACCAGTAATTTAACTCCTTACATCGTAAAACGTGTGGCCACAGAGGCGGATCTTGCGCAGATTGAACGTCATCGTGAAATAGAATTAACTGCCCGAACCAACTGCGCTTCTAAAATAAAATTTCGTAAACTTCAGATGAAACTGGTCGATGCCGAACTCCGACTCGATGGCCAGAAATTGATTTTCTATTTCACTGCGGAAGGCCGAGTCGATTTTCGATACTTGGTCCGGGATCTCGCCGCGTCATTTAGAACGCGCATCGAGTTACGTCAGATCGGCTCGCGGGATGAGTTGAAGCGAGGGGACTGTTTCGGTGTATGTGGTATGAAACTTTGTTGCGGGAATTTTCTCAACTGTTTTATTCCAATTACGACCGGAATGGCTAAATCCCAACACCTGATACTAAACCCAATCAAACTTTCGGGAAGATGTAGCAGGCTTAAATGCTGTCTCGCTTTCGAAATGCCAAATTATATCGATAGTGATTCTGCGCCGAATCGAATCAATCTACCGACAATGAACGACTCCGATTCCAGAATGGAAATTATGAGCGATTGAAGCGCGCTCAGTACGGCGGGGCTCCGTACCCGTCCTTCGTACATACAACAGGTCTCCGTACCTATCAAGGTGGTTTCAGATGCCCTCATCTGACACTTAATTTGCAATCATTGTTCATTTTTTCTGTTACGTGAGGGCGCGTGACGGCACACATCACAACTATAATGTCATCAAAATATTACATAACAACCGCACTGCATTATGTGAATGCTGAACCTCACATAGGCCATGCTTATGAAACAATTCTCGGCGATGTGCTTTGTCGCTATTTTCGGCTTTTCGATTATGACGTCCATTTTCTTACCGGCGTCGATGAACACGGGCAGAAGATCGTCGAAGCCGCCGCCAAATCAGGCAGTACTCCTCAGCAGCACTGCGACTTATTGGCCGACCGTTTTAGAGAAGTTTGGGAACGTCTTTCTATCAAACCTGACGTATTCTTTAGAACCACTAACCCTGAACACAAGAAATTTGTTGAAGGAATCCTCACTAAACTAAATATTCAAGGAGACATCTATTCCGCAGATTACTCCGGCTGGTATTGCACGCCCGATGAGCGCTTCTGGACAGATAAGGATATCGTCGCAGGGAATTGCCCCGCCTGCGGCAGACCTGTAGAGCAATTGACTGAGAAGAATTATTTCTTCCGCATGAGCGATCACCAGAAATGGCTCATCGACTGGATTAACACCCATCCGGACTTCATTAAACCCGAATCCCGCAGGAATGAAGTGCTTGGTTTTCTGAAACAAGATCTTGGCGACCTGTGCATATCGAGACCGAAGTCACGTCTCGCCTGGGGAATACCGCTTCCGTTCGACACCGACTATGTCACTTATGTCTGGTTCGATGCTCTACTGAATTACCTCAGCGCAACCCGGATCCATGAGAAGGAAGGATTCACACCCGACCTCTGGCCTGCCGATCTCCATCTGATAGGTAAGGATATAATCACGACTCATGCAGTCTATTGGCCGACCATGCTTCACGCCGCAGGATTTGAACTACCAAAGACGATCTTCGCCCATGGCTGGTGGTTGATCGACGGCGGAAAAATGTCCAAGTCGGTCGGGAATGTCATTAAACCTCTCGACTTGGTCGATAAATATGGATCTGACGCCTTCCGTTATGTCCTGATGAGCGAGATGACCCCTGGGCAGGACGCGACATTCTCTGAGGAAGCCTTTATCAAGCGCTACAACAGCGATTTGGCGAACGATTTGGGGAATTTGTACAGCAGGCTGGCGAAGTTGGCAAAGAACACTTCAGAGAGTGGCACACCTCCTAAGGATTCTTATGATGATCATCTCCTGATAGGCGGAATAATTGAGCAAACCCGCGGTTTGAAAAATGAAATTAGAAATGAAATCCTCAATATTCGCCCTAATGCCGCCATAGAAGCCGCAATTAGATTGGTTCGGAGTATGAACCAGTCCATCGACGCCATAAAACCATGGGTGGATCCAGTTTCTCATAAAATGGCGATTTCCGAATGGCTGGATTCTCTGTTGGAAGTTGCAAAATGGCTCAGTCCCGTAATGCCTCTGAAAATGGAGGAACTAAGGACTGCTATTCTAAACGGTGGAGACTTGAAGCTCTTTCCCCGTATCGACGTCAAGTCGAAGCCAACACCCCCCCCTGCCCCCCCCGCAAGCGGTGGGGGAAAAGATAATCCCGCAAGCAGTGGGGAGACACTAAGCGTTGGGCGATCTGATGAAATCACCATCGACGACTTCGCCAAAGTCGATCTCCGGGTTGGCAAGGTGATCGAGGCGAGAAAGCTGGAAGGTTCTGATAAGTTACTGGTGCTTCAAGTCCAAATAGGTGACGATGTGCGGCAGATCGTCACCGGGATCGCCAAGAGTTATGACCCCGCGGATCTTTTAAATCAATCTGTCGTTGTCGTAACCAACCTGAAACCAGCCAAGCTACGCGGCGAGTGGTCGCACGGAATGATTCTGGCAGTCTCTAACGGTGAACGACACTTTCTCATAGTCCCTGAAGGAGCCGTCGAATCCGGTAATAAAATTAAATAGGTTAATTTGACCTCTCTCAACTCAAAGACGTTGGATCACGAAGATCCTTTTGGTGAAGTTATCACCTTCCCCACTCTTCCGATAGTAGAGCGATTCGCTTTTCTCCCGCTCGGTGAGGGAGGATTGGCTTTGGTGTATGGCCCAGCCGATGAACAACTTATTGAGAATCTCAACCTTCGTTATCGTCAAGTCATCACTCACAATTCTCTCATTGAAAACAGACCGGAAACTCATGCACAACTCCATCACCGCGAATCAGACAGCGAGTATGTCCATCCGCGCCAGGAACTTGCCGATCTGATCCTTGTTCTTTGGCCATCGATATTTCAATCACCAAATATTGATTGGCTCGTGGTCGTTTTTTCTGATCTTGCTCCCGGCGGACAAGTGATAATCATCGAATGCGCTGACCGGCCAGCTCTACCGAATCAATTATTGACATTGGAATTGTTAGAACTTTGGAATAATTACCGTCGCACGCAAATTACTCACTCAACCCAGATATCCACTGACGACGACATCATGGAGAGGTTAACGAAAGCTGGAGCTACTCACCCAAGAGCAAAGATTTTCACTGACCCCGATTTAATTGCCACTTCTGACTTTTGGTTCACGATTTTAAACAATCTGCGTACAAATATCTCATCAGGCGATGGCAATTCCCATGGTAACGCGACTCGGGTCGAGAAAATAAATGATATATTCACTCGTGCGAAAAGTCTGCCACTTGCCACTCCTCCAATTCAAATGATTACAGCTGGTTTCTCGCCGTTTCGTACAAAATCGGTCGCGAAGCAATTTCAAAATGCATCTGATGGCGAATCGCTGACTTACCTCCAACCAATAGAAATTCGTGAAAACCCGTCGGAGAGATTAAGATTTTTCGGAGCAGATTACCTCCGCTCAAGTGAACTGCTCTCGCTATTGCTCCAACCTGACGACACCCTTACCAACGAGGAGAATCCCGAAAATATCGCCGCCAAAATTCTAAGTGAGTACGGCACTAGAGCGCTTACAGCTGAACGAAATCCAGGGCGAATGGCAGAATTATTGGGAGTGACAATCGAAATAGCCTCTCGTGTCGTAGCAATTCTTGAGCTGGGCAGGCGCTTCTTCGAAGAAACAACCACCAGGACTCCTTTTATCCGTAGTCCCGAAGATGCTTACAAGTATTTAAAGGATATGGCGCTTTTAAAAAAGGAGCATCTTCGTGGACTATATCTGAATGTCCAAAGCCGACTGATTCATGATGAAATAATTTCCATCGGTACTCTTTCAAGATCAATTGTTCATCCCCGGGAAGTCTTCGCACCTGCACTTGAACATACTGCTTATGCGATAATTTTGGCTCACAATCACCCTTCTGGCGACCTGACGCCATCGCCTCAAGACATTGCGGTAACGAAAAACATTTCAGAGGCAGGGCGAACTTTAGGAATTGAACTACTCGATCATATCATCATCGGGAGCAACGATTTTTTGAGCTTGAAAAAAGAGAAATTATTCTCATAGCAAAATCACCTCTTGGAAGGCGGACTTTCTGAGTTCGTTGATTTATTCGCTTGGTACGCCAATTCGGACAAGATTCTCTTGGA
>CAYHEC010000016.1:56387-82721 GCA_964355675.1 uncultured Caldithrix sp. | reverse complement strand
AATCTACGGTCTCGGCTGGTTCGCCGATGATCCTGACGGCTCACCGCTCTACGCCATGAACACCCCCAATGCCGATACGACTCAAATCAACAAGTTCGACACACAGACCGGCGAGATGCAGTTTGTGACGACGATTCCTCGCGACAGTACGACGTCGTTCAACAGCGCATTCATCTGCCGTAACTTCGACAAGTACCAAGGTTCTGTGCTGATGACCGTAGCGAATATCGTTGCCAACTTCGGCGGCGACCAGCTTAGGATTTTACAACTCCAACCCAACACCGAATGGCTGACGGTGAGTCCCGAAAGTGGTGAGATTCCGTCAGGCGGAGAAGCTGATGTTGAAGTCAGAATCAGCACGGAAAGTTGGAATCGAGACTGGGTGTTTGAGGTTGGCGAGTACGAGGGAGAGATTGTGTTCACGCACGACGGGCAGGGGGCGAGAGACGTTCTGCCGGTGCATCTGACGGTGGTGGAGCCGGATGAAGTGGGTGGCGGGGACGGATACGGAGATCCGTCCTCCTTTGAGCTGTCCGCGCCTTATCCCAATCCCTTCAATTCATCGGCGACAATCGCGTTCGGGCTCGATAAATCGGCCCCTACGCGGTTAGGGATTTACGATTTGCAAGGTCGTTTGGTCGAAGTGCTGGTCAGCGGTCGCCTCACTGCTGGCCGGCACTCGGTCGTGTGGAACGGAGCGGATCTCCCGGCGGGAGTCTATCTGCTCAGGCTGGAGACAGGGGGGATGACGCGAGTAACAAAGGCGGTTATTATGAAGTAGTTTCGTCTCATAATTTGCGACCAAGACCCGATCCACATGGTTCGGGTCTTCTCTTTCTGGCATGAGAATATGAAAGAACAAACTGACTTGGCAACACTCCCCCCAAGCTCAGTTGTAACCTTACCATCCAGTAAAAAGGGCTGTCTCAATCTTTAGAGACAGCCCTTCTTGATTACATCCGACTTTCCAGAATTCGCTTACTTGAGCAGAGTTATCCGCTCGACCATCCCGCCTGACGGAGTCTCCAGGCGCAAGAAATAAGTTCCGGCATTGAGGGAATTCCCTTCGATCCGCAACAAAGTCTTGCCCAAAGGCATTACCCGGTCAGCAATCAGCGCTACTTCGCGTCCGGTCAGATCGATGACCGACACGCGCGCCCGCATGGTTTTCGGAAGTGTGACTGAAATCGTCGCGCCCGGATTATAGGGATTGGGGTAGCTCTGAATAAGTGCAGTCATCAGCGGCAGGTGAGGACTTTCTTCAACACTTTCGGGAAGTTCCCAGAACAGATTCATGGTATCCGCTGGATTGCGCCAGAACTCGCCGTTGATCTCATAAACGACAATTGCCGGCAGTCCATCGCGGGGCTGGAACATCCCACCGACCACATTGACAAAGTCATCGGCCTCAGGGCGAGCGGCTCCGTTGCCCGGATCATATTCGTCTTCGCCGAAGAGAAGACGGTAGTCGGGATGTTGGTCATCGTTCGAGTGAAGAAAATAGCGATGGTACCACGGGGAACGAGGTTCTGGTATGGCTATAGAACCCTCGACCTGTACCATCTCAAGATCTACCGCACCTTCCCAGCCGTTTCCTCCGCCCGGGCGACCGCCATGACCATCCTCTTGCTCGCGCCAAACCTGTCCGTTGATTTCGAGGATGATGACCAGCGGGGGTTGCATGTTTCCAACCATCAAACCCACGATTTCAATCTCATCGCCATCATTAGGCCGCGCCGCGCCGTTACCGGGATCGTAGTCTGGTGGACCGAAGTAAAGGATATAATCCGCCCCACCATCCGCATCGATATCAAGGAGATAAATATCTGCAACATCACCGGCAATCACAATTGCAATCCCATGCGTGGCGAGCGTATCCCCACCGTTGTCGGGATCGCCCCCACCGCCACGTCCTTCTTCTGCTACAAGGACAAAGTCAGCTTGTGTTGCTCGACCCTCAACTATTTCGACCTGCTGTTCATCTGCCTGATAGCCAAGTTTCGATGCCCGGCTCGCGTATCCTCCTACCAATACATTCTCGATTGCAAAGGCGCCGTGAGCGTCGGTTTGTGCCGAGTAGTGATGTCCGTTGTGCGGATCCCGGTTGTCATCAACGCCGACCAATGTCACTAATGCAAATTCAATGGCCGCCCCAGCTTCGTCTGTCACAGTTCCAATGAAAGAGCCGACAACGTCATTTTCGTGATTCTCTGGCTGGAGTACAATATCGACATTGGTTGCTTGATCAGCAACGACCTCAACCTGGCCGTGATAAGTCTCGAAGTTGAGTTTGCTGACCGTGAGTTCCAAGACCCCCACTGGTGCATCAGGAACTTCGAAACCACCGTGTTCCCCGGTGCGTGTCATGTAGCGGAAGGCGTGCCGATCGCCGCCGTTAGGATCTCCACCCTCCAAGATGACCAGAACCTCAGCGCCTCGAATCGGCGCTCCGTCCGGATCGTTGACGTGTCCGACGATTCTGCCTACGTCGTCGCCTTCGTTGTGTTCTTGCGGTTCAAGCACATAATCTACATGTGTGACCTGATTCTGTTGAACTGCGAACCGTGCTCCCGCGGCGTTATAGCCATCCTTCGATGCCTGTCCGTGGTAGTCGCCGACAGGAACGTTGGCGAAAGAGTATTGCCCATGATCGTTGGTATGGGTAGCAAGACGGTTGTTAGCTCCTTCGATGACCACCACCGCAGCGACGATTGGATTGCCATCCGGATCGGATACCGCTCCTGAAACACCGCCTGCCTCGTGATTCTGTTCGGCCGGGTGGAGGACGATGTCACTCTGCGTCACCTGACCAGCCCGCACCCCTACATGCCCCTGATAAGCCTGATAACCTTCTTTGACTGCCCTTTGAGCGAAATCACCTACCGGAACTTCCTCGAAGGCGTACTGACCATGGTCATTCGTTTGAGTTGCAACTCGGAAACCATTACCGTCGTTACCGTCGCGGGAGATGACTACTTCCACGCGAGCCAGCGCCGCTCCATCGGTGTTGGTGACGGTTCCAGCAACACCGCCGACTTCATCCTGTTGGGCAGGTTCGAGAACGAAATTCGCCTCAGTGACGGCATTTGCCTGTACTTCAATACGGATTTCCTGAGGATTGAATCCGGCTTTGAAAGCTCGACCGGCGTAAACACCGATCACGACATTGGCAAGGGAATACTGCCCGCGTTCATTGGTGTGCGTTGCATACCGATTATTGTTGTTCGCACCGGTAAGCACTACCTCTGAACCGCCGAGCATATTGCCGTTAGAATCAGAGACACTTCCAATCACCGCGCCAACTTGATTGTGATTTTCAGCAGGTCGAAGAACAATATTCGCCTCGGTAACCTCATCAGCCTGAACTGCTACGCGACCAGAATAAGCCTGATAGCCTTGTCTGGCGGCGGTAAGAGTGAATTCACCGACGGGTACATTCTCAAAAGCGTACTGTCCATGGTCGTTGGTGCGAGTCGCTTGTCGGAAGGCTTCGCCGTTGTTGTCGTTGCGCGAAATGGCAACTTCGACGGCACCGAGGGGAGCTCCATCCGGATTAGTGACAACTCCTGCTACACCACCGACTTCGTCCTGTTGGGCAGGTTCCAGAACGAAATCGACTTGCGTCACTTCGTTGGCTTGAACCGCGAAGCGTGTTTCGGCGGCTACGTAGCCATTTTTTGAGGCGCGACCGGTGTAGTCACCGACCGCAAGATTTTCAAAGGCGTATTGGCCATGATCGTTAGTACGTGTTGCAAGATGGTGGTCGCCTCTGGTAAGCACAACTTCAGCGGCAGCAATCGGATTTCCATCAGGGTCCGAGACTGTCCCGGCTACCCCGCCGTGAGCTTCCTCACCTTGAAAACGGAAGTTGACTTCACTGTTATGATTTGCGGCAACCTGAACATTCTCGACAACCATTTGACGATTTTCAAAGCTCGCGCGAGCATTGTAGAAAGTGGCCAAGAGCTGAACGAGGCTGTATCTACCATTCCTGTCAGTTTGAGTCTGGCGAACCTGACCGACATTGTGGCGGGGAGTGAACGTAATGGTCGCTCCAGCAACAGGGTTGTCGCCGTTGGAAACAATTCCGGATGCAGACCCAAACTCTTGCGCCAGCGCCGGAACTCCCAGCAACAACAACACAAGAAAAAGTAACGCCTTGCTTTTCACCGTTAGCCTCTTTGAAAAATGAACCGAATTCCAAAACCCGACCTTGCGTATGAGCTGTGCAAACGCTAAGGTGGCAGGTTTATAATTGCTTTTATTTGGTGTAATTAACTTTCGCTCAGATAGCGCAAATGAATTCCACCGGTACATCTAAAGTTACTCAATTATTAGCCGAATTGTCAAGCGATTGCGGATTGCTTGAAGGATTTACCCCAAATAATGGACACCGGGATTAGGCAAGGTTAGTTGAGTTGGTGTAAACTCGAGAATGAATGAACATGGGTAACGAAAATTCTGTCTATTTCAACAGCACAACATTAGATGTGAGCCTTTCCCCACCAGCCTCAAGCTGAAGAAGGTAGAGCCCTGTTGGAAGACGTTCCGCGTTGATGTTGGCAGTCTGCCTTCCTTTAGTGAGATATCCGAGATCACGCGTCTCGACTGTTCATACCAGTAACATCAACGAATTTCAAACCAACACGACCGGGGTAGGGAAGGTTGAACCGCACCACCATCCCACTGTTGAATGGATTGGGGAAGGTAGCCGTAATCTCGAACGCGAAGGGAACAGGTGTATTCTCCCTTGCCGATAGTCCTAACGGGTGGCGGAGGCGTTGAAGTCGGTAGGCATGGGTGTTTGAGTAATTTCGGATATCTTCGACCGCATGGTGGGATATCGTGACCAAGTCACCGTTGTCCATTACCACCAGAATTGTTCCTGTCTTATTATTAATTTCTCTATTGCTGTGACTATTTCAAAAGCACCATCTTCGTTGTTTGGACATCTGAACCAGACTCAAGCCTTATCAGGTATATTCCTCCCGGCATACCGTCCGCCTCCCAGACGACTTTGTGCTCGCCTGCGCCGTACCACAGGCGTCCCTGCCTGTCAAGCAAATCGGCAACGAGGCGGCCTTGGAGGTCATAGATTGACAATCGCGTAGGGGCCGGTTTACCGAGCCCGAACGTGATCGTTGTTGAGGAATTGAAGGGGTTGGGAAAAGCGGAAATTGAGTGCGCCGCTGGAACAGCGGGTGATGACTCACTACCCGTCGATAAGGCTCCCGAAACATCATATACTCTCATCCCATTACCGGTCATAAAAACCGAAGACTGATCAACTGCAAATGATCTCGGCGCAATATCATCATGATGGCCACAAATGACGGGATTTGTCTGATCACTCAAATCAACTACATAGAATCCAAGGTCGGGGTCACCGACCGAGAGATCCTCGCTTACGCGGAGCAGACGGAAAGGGACTTCGTTATGATGGTTGAGAACGGTTTTTGGTAGGGTCCAGTCGAGAGTTGGCATGGAATGAAATTTAGAATTTAGAGTTATGAATTTAGAATAATGGGACAGGCAGAGACGCCTTTCTCCCTTTGACAGGCAGGGACACCTGTCCGCTCCAATGCCAATACCAGCCCTACAAAGATAACAGCCAAACCTCCTAATAAACAACAAGCCAGACACTTTGAATGTCTGGCTTTATGACAGGTTGAAAACCATTCGTACCGAAAATTGTAGCGCGTAGGGGAGTCGAACCCCTGTTATCGGTGTGAGAGTACGCTGTCTCTTGGTTTTTAACTCATTGTAAATGCTATTCGCACGTTTCATTTCAAAGCAAGTAAAGGCATTGCAAGTGACAACAAGTGCAATCAAGCGTAAACAATCGACGACCAGTGGTGTGACCACAGACCACTTTTGTGGTCACAGAAAGTCTTGGCAAATAAAGGCAGTTACTGAATAGCAACGCGAGGGGGTTTTCCGTCCACTTTTTACCGATACGTTCCGCGTCAGCCGAGGCTCATTCGTCGATCATCTGTAGTTGTCTGATTCCGTCTGGTAGAAGAGGATTCATTACCCGAACATTATCAACCAGAAATGTCTGTTCCCCATTATAGAGGATAAACCCAGGAGCGCACCGGTCATCACCAATTGCCTGACGGAAGTTCCTGATGCCCTTGAGGAAATCTTCATTAAATGTCTGAGATGATTTTAGCTCCACAGGAATCAGCTTGCTACCCTGACGGATTAGTACATCTACTTCATTGCCATGAGAATCACGATAATAGAACAGGTCAGGTCGGAATCCACGGTTGAGTCGTCCCTTCAACAATTCCATCAAGACAAGATTTTCATATAATCCACCTCGGAGTGGGTCTCGTTTAGCCTGTTCTGATGTTCGGATACCAAGCAGGTAGGATGCCATTCCGGTGTCGGTAAAATAAACTTTAGGTGATTTGATGACACGCTTACCAATGTTTTCGTAATATGGCGGCAATTCAAATACAATATAAGAAGCTTTCAAAACACTGATCCAACTCTTTATTGTCGTCGAAGTAACACCGACATCATTGCTTAAGGTGGAATAGTTGACGACCTGACCTATGCGGCCAGCCAATAGGACCAGAAAATTTTGAAAGCGAATTAGGTCTTTCACGTTGATCTGGGCTCGTAGATCGCGTTCCACATAAGTCGCAACATAGCCATTGAAAAACCGATGCGGGTCCAATTTATTCATCAACAGGCGAGGATAAAAACCCTTCACTATTAAATCAAACGCATCCGGAGCGGGCATATCTGGTTTGCTGTCCCGATTAGTCATCTGGTTCAGTTCATTCAAAGTGAAAGGTAGCAGCGTTAGCACTGCGGTCCGTCCTGCTAACGACTGACTAACAGCTTCATGCAACTGTGGTTGGTGGCTACCGGTAAGGATGAAAGACCCCGGTTGCGCGCCCTGATCGACAATTCCTTGGAGATAAGAAAGCAGATGCGGCGCTCGCTGGATCTCATCAAGAATGCAGCCCTTCTCGAGGTCGGACAGAAAGCCACGAGGATCCAATTCGGCGGCTCGGTGAGAATCCGGATCTTCAAGCGACCGATAGGGCTTATCGGGGAATTCCATCCGGGCAAGCGTTGTCTTGCCGCTTTGACGTGGACCGAAGATTGTGATAACCGGGTATTCTGATGCCGCAGCCAGAAGCTCACCGGCAAGATCTCGATGTATTAGGTTGGATTGTAACATGCTCAAACATACGGCAGACGCGAGTAATTGTCAAGTTATATTTGGAATATACACAGTCACATTACCGAAACGTCTTTAGTAAGACATTCCTCGCGAGGGCATTTTTGTGCTGGAGGACTTTTGAACAGGGACGCATCATCAACATGAAGAACATATCGGACTTCGAAACGTTGAATGCCTCCAAGCTCAATTAGTTTTAACGAACTTGGATCTTCATGGAATCCGGCTTTAAGGTAGAATTTAATGGCACGCTCATTATCCGATAGAACCCATAGCCAGATACTCTTAGCGCCTTGACTGAGCATTGTTTCAAGAGATGCAAGCCAGAGTGCGCTACCGATGCACTTATCCCAATAATTCGGAGATAGATAGATTGCTCGGAGCACAAAGTCAGTACCTTCGGTGCTTCCATCGCGACCGAAGGCAGAAAAGCCAATGATTTTGGTCTCAATCTCGGCGACGAGAATTTTAGACAAGCCTTTGGCAATAAGCTCGGTCCAAATAGCACTGTCGCTGCTGTAATGAGAGGTTTACAAGGAAATCAGCAGAGAGAATGTCACGATAAGCGTGCTGCCAAGATAAAATGTGAACTTGCGCAATCGCTTCTGTGTCTTGTTGAGTGGCAATTCGAATGATCATACCATAAACGCAATTTCGATGTTAAGATTCGTTTACAGACATAATTTGGTGTATGCGAAAGAGAATAAATATTGACACCTGTTCTAATCCAGCAGTGCGTCCACTGCTTCGACTTCGTTTTCATTCCCGCAACTTTAGCAAGTATCCTCGCCTTTTTAAAGCAAACGTTAGACTCTAAATATTTCCGAGAGTCGCGAGAACAACGCCTCGCACGCGCAGACAAGCTACACGATCCTCGTACACAACCATCGAGTTGTAGGTTGAAGTCGTCTTCTTCAGTCCTTCGTCCATATCGCCACTAGGGACCGCACAAGCATCAAGGTGAAATGATACTGTAGTTACCTGTCATTGCCTTAGCGGAATCGGTCTGCAATTCTGATTGTCCCTGAAAAATCAAATACAACCCCTTCTATAAGTTATTCTTCGAGACTTTTTCACCCAAGCGACTTGATGGCTTCTGCCCGATGCTCAAGCTTTTCGGCCGCATCAGCACGACCGGTTTCACGATAGAGCGCGGCAAGATTCATGAGAGTTAAAGCAATAAGTGGATGATTCTGCTTGAAAACCTTTTCGCGAATAGCAAGAGATCGCAGATAAAGAGGTTCCGCCTTTTCATAATTGCGCTCTAAAGTTAGCAGTGCCGCGAGGTCGTTTAGACTTGCGGCGATATCGGGATGGTCAGGGCTAAGTAATTTCTCCCGAATTTCCATAGAACGCAGGTAATATGGTTTGGCTCTCGAATAATTGCCAGTTTTGTTATATAACCATCCGAGATTATGGAAGATCATAGCGATACTTGGGTGTTCGAGTCCATATTTCTTTTCGCGTATTGCCAGTGAACGCACAAAAAAACACTCTGCTTCTCCCAAAAAGCCTTGGTCACAATACAGCATTGCCAAATTGTTCAGACTAATTGCAACATTCGGATGATCCGGCCCCAGCGACTTCTCGTTGATCGACAAAGCCTTCTTATAAAGGGGCTCTGCCTCATTGAGTGCGCCTTGTTCTCGATAGAGCGCGGCAAGGTTACTTAGAATTGTGGCTACATCAGGATGGTATGGTCCAAGATTCTTCTCGGTGATCTTAAACGCTCGTTTGTAAAGCGGTTCAGCTTTGGTATATTCGGCTCCTATGGAATATAATTGTGCAAGATTATTCAAGCAAGTGGCCACGTCAGGATGATTCGGACCAAATGCCTCCTCGCGAATAGCAAGGGAGCGTATATATACTTGCTCGGCATTTGCAGTTTGACCATTAGCGGATAAAAGTAGCCCAAGATGAATTAGACTTGCCGCCACTTTGAGGAGATCGGGAGGGAATATTTTTTCGGCTGCCTCCAGCGCATTTTCTGCCACGGTTAGTGCAGCGTTGAAATCTCCCGATTCGTAAAGCTCTATGACCTCCTTATTATAGGTCTCCCATTCAGTGCCAGCGTGGTTATCCTCTGGTTTCCTGCTGGCGCCCGGCCATAAGCCTTCTGCCAGCATTTTGATGTGGCGTTTTATCATATGATTGTGTTCTCTTTTCACTGAAACAGCGGCTACTATAGTCCTTCCTTTTCAACGTACTTCGGCTTGAGAATCCGCCCACATAGCCAGAACGAGCCTCTGATGACGCTTCCAGGAAATGGCAGCCTATCTACAAGTTCCGGATCTGAGACCACATCAACCTCCCCGCCCGCCGTCTTGACCTTCATCCAACGATACCGACAGTTAGTCAGAGGATTTTGCAATTCAATCGTCTCCAGGACATGCCCAGAAATTACGGCATTGGGCAGAGTGATCCCGGAAGTGTTAAAAGCTTCGGAAGAAAGAAATGACTCTGCAGCCCATTTAAAATCGGTTGCCTGTGAAGCTCTGAATTCATCATCTGAGTCATAGACTTCGAACTGCTCGGCAAAAGCGGTTAACTGGACCGTGCTGATGAAAGGGAAGTCCAACTCGGTATGCAGCCCCTTGTCCACCAGATCAAATATAAATGGACAGAGTCCTTTCTCAGGATCACTTTCTACAGGTTCAAGCCAACCGTATACACCCCCTTCCAGCGGAGTATCATTCGGCCTGACCATGAAGTGTGTGATGCCGACGGAAATTCGCGAATTTCCTCGGAAGAAAGGCGTTGCACCGATAAATGTGTTACTTTTATCGAGTTGAATCCAAAGTTCTGCACCCTGCCCTAACGCACAGCAGAGATAGCGGCCATCCTTGCACTCGATAAGTTCGCCTCCGGCGTCGGCGGCCTTGGCAATTACCGACAGGGCTGCTTCTCTGTTCGAGGCGATTGGCATTCCAATTGCCGAAAAGTGACTTGACATGTGACCCTTAAGTTATGGTTAAGCAAGCGTGAGTTTTTGTTCTCTTCTTCCGAATAGGGAAAGTGGGGACATAGACCTGAGGTGTACCCCTCCGACTGGGCAGAATTTCGCCGGATATAAGGTGGATTACTGTGCTGCTGAATGTCTGCGTTTATGACGACCCTTAAATGAGGTTATTTGTAAGATAATCTCCACCTTATTTTCCTGTTCAGTTTATTGGGGGACTGCTCACCGTTACCGAACCGGAGCAGATAACCATGACCGAATAAATGAGTCGTCCAGAAGTCTTCCCACATATTTCACTTCTGAATAAACAAACGGCGATGAATACAAGGCGGTTTCCCGACATACTTGATTGACTGAGCGAAGGTAGGACGAATGACAGAAGTCAACTCGCCCACTGTCACAGATCAAGAAGCCGACATGATTGTCTAACCCAACGATATACATTGCTTTACCTTTGCTGAGCAAATCAGTTACAATTGAGTCGGACGATATCCCATTGGGGTATATTTTTATCGAGGATTTCTCGCAAACCGCTTTGATGATATTGGAAGACGCCATCTTGGCAATTCTGAACCGGTCAATTGGCAAGCCGATATGCTTGAGAGTCGTTGAAACAAAGTAACCGCAGGCGATAGTTCCGACATTGGGGATGTCACTGTCACCATAAAACTCCCAGGGAGTTCCGTACCATGCCGGAAAAATGCTATCTGTCAGCGTTGTAAATAAATAGTTCCGAGCATCTCGAATAACTACGGACTTGGTACTTGACCTACCCGAATCATATTCAGCTTTGAGTTTGTCTCGCTTGGCTTGAATACGACTTCGTAATTCGTCATAATTCAGGCTAACGCGTTCCGTTCGGAAGATATCCTCTTCGAATTCTGGTGCGACAGGTTCAGCGAGCTTCGGCGCATCATTGAGAGCCACAGGCGTGGAACGCTGGTTGACCAAGACCAAGCCTGAAGCAATTAGTGCTACCGGGACTAACAGCAAGACGAGGAATTTGCGGTTAAGCTTCATTCCTACTTCTGTTAAAAGTGAATAAGGACTGAGGGCTAATCAGCATCACGAACCAAGCGGAAGCCATAGCTAAAGTCCCGATAGTCTGGTTTGAAATAGCCGCGATTTGCAGAACGACAACGATAGTATTCGTTAATACATGAACCACCGCGCGCTATTCTGTTGGATCCCGATGGAGTTATCCAAGCCCTGCCGTCCGTTGGAGCATCTGTGTAATCAGAATTGGAGACGTATTTAGCATGGTCGAGCCAATCTTCACAAAACTCCGATACATTTCCGCTCATATCAAATAAACCCCAGGCATTTGGAGTCTTCCCTCCAACCGGATGCGGATAACCACCGCTGTTTGGATCATACCAAGCATAATTACCTATTTGGATATTGAATACACTCTCAGTTTCTATGGGAATGGCTTCATGCCATTCGATATTCTCGCCATAAAATGCACAAAGTGCACCACACTCTTTTTCATACAGTGAATCGTCATCTCCCCAGTAAAACCGCGTCGTAGTCCCCGCACGACAAGCATATTCCCACTCCGACTCTGATGGTAAGCGATAAGCACCGCCCAAAGTCTGTTCAAACACTTGGATGTCATTCCAACTAACATAGAACACCGGATAATTGCCCCCCACACAAAATGCCCATGCTGAATCGGTCACCGCGCCACTTCTATTGGATTCCGAAGCTGGATTGAAACCCATTACCGCCTGCCACTGACTCTGAGTGACTTCATACTTACCCATCCAAAGCCCAGATGCAAACGTCACTTTATGAACGGGTCCCTCTTGACGATTGCGACCCTCCTCATTGTCCGGCGAACCCATCTGGAAGCTCCCTGCTGGTATCCAGCACATTTCGATAGTTGCTTCGCTATCCCCAAGGGGGAATACTCGCTCTTCACCGGCAAGAGGCACTTGTAAAGGTTGATCTGCGCGGCCTTCGGCAAAGACTGCCAGAAGGAGCCCGCAAAATATAGAACTGATCGATAAGTACTTCATATTCCGTATTTTTAGTTTTTCTGATCGGTCATTCGAAGATTTTATCTATTTGCTTGATTCGCACCGTTCGCTCTAATAATCTATGACCCAGAGTCTGAGAGAAGCTGTTAGTGATATTTTCTGCATTTTTGAATAGGCAGAAGCTGCTCTTTTACGGCATTCCATCGGATCTTCACCCCTCAAAAATCCTGCAAGATAACCCTGTAAAACATACCCTTCCGGCGCACAAAGGTTTGACGTCCACAGCACAGGTCTAACATTCAAATCCTCTATAAGTGGTGCGAAATATTGATGCGAGGCGCAGGCTAAGATTCCCACTTCAAGCGAGTCCGATTTTGAGCGAACGTTTGGGACAGAATTTACGGAAAAATCCATCAAACCATTATGCCCCACGTAAAACAAAAGTGAAGGATTATTCAGAAGGAGGTTGCCATATCCATCAACCGTCAGCGATTCGGCTTCTGCAGATCCTGCTGCCAATGCAAGGAAGGCTTGTATAGCTTCTCGAATTGCATCTCCCCGATATGCTTCCAGCAGAAGAAACACCTTGCGTGTTCCAGTTAACGATGCTGATGAACGATAGAGGATTCGTTCCAGAAGGATTGATTCGGGCGATGCCCAGTGTTGCACCTTTTTCCAAGACGGATCTTTATCTATTGTATTTCTTGATCCATACATCGCACCCCAGTAAAGGTTTGAGGAAGGTTCATCACCTCGACCAAGATGTGCAGGAACTGGGACGATTCCCTGATTTTCATTGTCGCAGAGCGCTACTATCACACGGATAAGGCGGGCGGAGTCATCTTTCTTGTTGATGCTTTGGGCAATAGTAGCAACGTTCAGAATTAGAGCAACGGATATTGCGATTATGGCTTGCATTGCGGACCCGTGTTAGGTGGTGGCTTGCGCTGGACGTTTAGATTCAATCTACCCACAACCAAAGCGTTCGTCAATACTCAAGCGTGACGCATTGGAGTTGCTCAACGGCCATACTCACCCGTGTGAGAGGTGTTTTCCGCCCATTCGGAAAGACACTGATGGCGCGATGCTCACTTCGGCTCCTCGGTTCTCCGCATGACTCCTATTCCTTTAAGCTTACCCATTGTAAACTCCAAGTCCAGTTATAAACCGTACTGGTCTCCTTGGAATAGTAAACGTATTCGCCCTGGCTCCATGGGGAACCATTATTCGTCCAAATAGGGTATTCTCGGCATTCCCATTGTCAGAATATTCGACTACCCACCAAGCAGGTCTTGAGATCCAAAATTGGGACTCAGGATCAATCCAGGTTAAATCATCCGCAACCATAAATCCATTCCAATTATCAGGGACAGCAAGATTATTACCTCGCATCAAGCTGATATCATTCTCATCATTATTGGAAAGTTGGTGTGATCTTGGAAATGCCTCAATATTGAATTCTTTTTTAAATTTATATTTAACAAAGACAACATTATTTGCATCGCGGAAATCCGTTTCGACGTATTTAATCGAAACATCATTCACCAGGGAATCATCTCCGCTAAACAGGTTCGGCAATGCATAAATTGCCCCAAGAAGTTCGAATTGAGCGGAAGATATCCGCTCAGCTTCGAGAGCATAGCTATTTAGGCGCATGCGATGGTTAGGCGTTCCCGCACCGTAGGCTACCTTCTCTCCATCAAGGTAGATAATGAAGCTCTTCTTTCTTAATTCAAGCTGTCCGCTGCTGATAAATGCCTCTAAACGATCTTGAGGAACCAATGAATATCTCCCAGAAGCTAACAGGCCAAAATACTCATATTCAATTTTGAACTTAACATTCGGAACTTCCATTACGATCAAGAGGCTATCCGGGGCGAAGCTCCTAATGCACGCAGCGAGTTTGGTGGAGTCATTATCCTCATAGTTTACAATGGTCTTTGGGGCACCATCATCGAATCGTTCACTTACGAAGTCTCTAATCGCATCTTTTTGATGAAGAGCCGCGCAACTGGTTATTAGATTGAATCCTATGATCGATAAGCACAAGCAAGGTGTAAAACATTCTGACTTCATTTTGTGTTCCTTTTCTAACTCTTTTAATTATTGTAATATTCGAGCACAAAGGGGCTCGATTGCTTACTGGAAAGCTGTCAACTCATAGGATGTCGGGTAGGATTTCCCATGTTCCAGCTGTCCAAGATCTGAATACCATCTCACACTCGGACTCGTAAACGACGTTTGAAAAGTGCGCCGGGTAGCGTCAACAATGCGGCGCCTGTCCCGAACTTGGAGATTCAATCTACACACAACCAGTGAGTTCCTCAATACTCAAGAGTTAGCCTTAAAGAAAGGGAACGAAATTCTTCCGTGCCGGGTATATACAATATCCTCCATAAATCACTTCAATCAAACTAACGAGCTGATCTTGAAGAGCCGAGCGCTTTGCTTTTCCATCGTTATCCTGATACTCACGAACATCGGGTTCGCACAGGACATCCCTTCCAGTCCACGTTCCCGTGAAGTCTATGAACGAGTCGCTCCCCGTCTCACCCGTGAGATGAGCGATTCGGGATTGGTCTTTGGTGCACCCGTTTTCCTTCGCACCTTCAAATGGCCAAGTGAGTTGGAAGTTTGGGTAAAGTCGGGCGACAAGTATTCCCTTTTTCGAAGCTACCCTATTCTCTTTTGGGGAATAGGAACTTACGGTCCCAAGACTCGCCAGGGAGATATGCAAGCCGTCGAAGGATTTTATCGAATACTTCCATCTCAGCTCAATCCCGTCAGCAAATATCACCTCTCAATTAACGTCGGCTATCCGAATAAGTACGATGTTGCGTCCGGTTATACCGGCAGCGCCATGATGATCCACGGCGGAGAACGTTCCAACGGCTGCTTTGCCATGTCTGACGCAGGCGTCGAAGAGATTTACACTTTAGTTGAAGCTGCCTTTCGTAAGGGACAGAACCAGATTGAAATGCATTGTTTCCCTTTTCCACTTACGGATAAGAACCTCGAGAACTTCAGCGATTCACCCTGGATTGCGTTTTGGACAACTCTAAGGAAGGGCTATGAGTTCTTCGAGGCGCACCATATTCCGCCCGCAGTTACAGTTCAGGATGGCAAATATCGGATTAGCATGTAAACCATCCTCTGTCCCCGATGGCGCAAATATCTATCCAAGACACCAACCACCATCGGAGCTGTTGTTAATGTGCGGCTATTTTTCACGCTGATTACCAGGCGTCGTCTGTTGGTTACAATTTGACCATAAATAATGTTACTCATCGTCATGGAGCTGTAAAACATATCGGACTTCGAAATGCTGAGTGCCTCCAAGCTCAATAGGCTTGAGCGAGCCAATATCCTCTTGAAATCCTGCGACCTTATAGAAATTGATGGCGCGATCGTTTCCTGCAAGGACCCACAGACTGATTTGCTCAGCTCCCTTACTCCGCATCATATCACGAGATGCAAGCCAGAGTGCTCGGCCAAAGCCCTGATCCCAGTGCTTCGGTGACAGATAAAATGCGCGAAGTAAATAGTGGCAACCTTGAGAGCTTACATTACGGCATAAGCCGAATGAAGAGAAACCGACGATTTTGTCTTCTGTCTCAGCAACCAGAACTTCAGAAAGACCCTTGATTATCATATCTGCCCAATAGCTCTGTCTCTGAAGAAGCGAAAGGTTCGCCAGAAACGCTTCCGGAAGAACTCCTCGATAAGCTTGCTTCCATGAGAGAATGTGAACTTGCGCAATCGCTTCTGCGTCTTGCGGGGCGGCGGTTCGAATCATCATAAGCGTTAAATGACTCCCTTGAGACTCTTCTCATCAGAAATTCTATTCACGGGATTAAGTTTCAACACGTTAAGCGAATTCCATCCCTTCGCCATGACCTAATAGAATACGTGGTGAACCCCTTTGCTTCTTGTTTTAGCTTCCTCGGCAAGTCTTTTTGCTTTATCAATACACTCTTTGCCGGCTTTGGCGAGAAGCTCGCCTTGTATCTGCAGGCAAGTTTTTTGATGTTCATATATTGCCATCGAATCACAGGAGGATGCCATCAGCCTTAGTCCTTCTGCCTGGCTCCCAGCTTTAGTATTACATGCACCCAGGTAAAACTCATAGAGCAATTTCCAATCAACGTCAACGGTGGAATCTACTTGGATAGATTGAATCAAACCGAGTGATTGCTCGAAACGACCTCTCGCAAACGCGTTAATAGCAATCTGGAGTTGAGTCACAGACCTATCTTTATTGCTAAACGAATTATCGTTATCCACGGAATTGAGCGTCATGGCGGCTTTTGTCAAGTAGTAATCTGAACTGTCTAATCTACCTCTGTCCCGATGAACTGCCGCGACTTCTAATAACCAGTGCACAGAGTTAAGACCACTGGAATCAAGAAATGCAGTTTGAAGCGCCTTTTTATCATCTCCAAGACATCGATAGACTCCTATCAGCTCTCTTCGCCACTCGGCGACGAGAGTCAGCTCGTTCAATAATACTGAAGTTTCAATGCTCTTTTCGAATTACTTGACCGCCATTCCATAATCACCGGAATATGCTGCAAAACATCCACACATCGCATAGCAGAATGCACTCAAGTCATAAGCGCTCCTATAATCACCCCCTTGTGATTTAGGTGGCTGCTTCTCGCAAAGGAACCGGTCAAGCTCTTGCGCCGCAGTTGCCAGATAATCGGTGGCCTTTACATAATTACGATCGTCTTGACACATTAATCCAGTCATCACAAGTCTTTCTGCCAAGTACGCGTGATATGAACCATTTCTCGGAACTGCTGTTCCATAGCGGAACATGATAAACAGACCTTCCTGCGCTTCGTAGATCGCCCTATTGGTTTCATTTCGACTCTTGAGTTGAAGAGATAACATTAAGTGACACTCAGCAACATTGTAGAAGTCACCATTACTTTCATATCGTTCGATAGCCTCACGCCAAAGGCGATCGGAGTCAACTGGCCGGTTTTGAATTGACCGAAGTTCAGCGAGTCATCTATAGACGAGTGGGTAGTTTGGCCTGATACGGAGTGCTCGCTGCCAGGCTCGTTCACATTCTGCAGTGTCAATCCCAGGAATATCGAGAGAGTAGCATACAAGAGCAATTTCGGGCATATCTGTATTCATTGTTTGAATCCCCTGTCTTAAGGATCCCGCATACCTTCTCACAGCCTCTCGGGTTGAATCATCGTACCAAAGACGCAAGGATTTTGCATGATCATAAACATAGTATTGAAGTATCCTTGCCATGACAAAACCGCTATCGAGTGCCACTGCAGAATCAACGAGAGTACGACTGTATTCATAGAGATCTTTTCGGTTTTCACATGTCTCATACCAGTTGTCACGGATCATTTCGAGTGCAGTAAAATAATAGTTTGAAGCTTCCCTATCTATCGACGGCTGATCCCAACACAGCCCTTTCCAAAAGTATCCATTCCTGGATGCAATTTGGTAAACAAGCTCGCGCAGCGGATTTTCTGGAATGACATCCTGATCCATTACGGGAATGTTGAACTTTTGTTGTTGAAGTAAAGAAAAGCTCCCGACAGAGCTCTCCAGTCCATTGTGCTTAAAGTACAAATCAAGATCTACAAGGAAGCTATCATTTATCTCTTCGATTGAACCCGTAATTACATAATACTCTGTAAATGGATACAGGGTGTCGGCAACAGGAACGAATTGATCTGTAAGATGAAACTTAGACATCTCCTCGGTATGGCAAAGCTCTACTTCTCGGGAGTTGGCGATTCTCGCACTCAACTCATTCGTTATCCTACGAGCAAGTAGTCCAGACGCTTCTCGCCCGATAACGTAGTTGAGTGGTAGAATAACGACTTGAGGGTGTTCAGGGATAGCAAGCTCGATCTTTGATCCCGGAATAAGTTTGCGGAGCCTACGCAACCAGAACTTAACATCATGAGAGCCAAGCTGAAGAAGTAGCCAACACCGCGGTTGACTATCGTACCAATCTTTGTCGGTTTCATTGATTTCCTTTCTGTGAGTTGACCGAAATCGTTGAGTATGAATCCCTATCCAGGAAGAAGCACATCAGATAGAAGCCGAACCACATCTGTATGTTGTTTTCTCTCAGCAAGGGCTAACGGCGTAAGGTCATCCTTATCCCGAACGGTTCTGTCTGCTCCTGAGCACAGCAAAACTTTTACATGTTCAATGCGTCCACTGTCTGCAGCAACATGTAACGGCGTCCCGCGTTCATAGCCGATTGCGTTAACATCGGCGCCTCGTTCAAGTAGCATCTGTACTATTTCCGTGTTGGACCGATCTGCTACCCAGTGTAGCGGCGTGTCACCGCACTCGTCATCTTTATAGCTTACGTTGGCTCCTCGGTCAATCAGAAACTTTACAGTACCACTGTCTTGCCCCGCCACGCCACTAAACAAAGGCGTTAGTCTGTCGTCGTCTACTGTGTTCACATCAACGCCCAGATCTAAAAGACACCTGACCGTTTCTATTATTCCGTTACGTGCGGCTTTACCGATAGGGCTCGATCCCAAGTAGAAATCAGATTCGCAAACATCTGCACCGTGGCTATGCAAAAGTCTTACTATTTCGGCATGACCATATTGCGCCGCGTAATGAACAGGGAGATGTACATAGATATCTCCTCGATCAGTCGCCGCGCCATGATCCAATAGATATTCAGCGTTCTCGACATCCCCAAACATCGCCGCAATGTGTAGAGGCGCCCAGTCGCAACTATATAAAGCATCGTCAAATAAAACTGCCTGACGATACGGTAGCCAACATCTGCCTAATACTGCACCACTATCCGGGACGGTATTCAGTCGTCGTTTTTGAGGCCGTGACGATGAAATGCATGCAGCTGAATTCAGGTGCGTCTCATTGAGACATGCCGCTAAGTTTACATCAGCACCCCGATCAATAAGCAGACGAAGAAACTGAGCGTGGTTGTATATTGCCGCTAAGAGTAATGGAGTGGGATCTTTGCGGTCACGTTTATTTATATCAGCGCCGCGATCCAATAATAATTCAGCTATTTCGATCCGATTTCTCTGAGCGCTCACCTGAAGAGGAGTCAAGTGATCTTCATCCTCAGCATTGACATCTGCGCCAGTATCCAAATAGATGCCGGACAGAGGGCAGATCGTCTTCTTCGATTGCTTCAAAGATGTCCCTACACATTAGGCACAATTCCTTGTTGGTGTAATCCTTGGTCTTGAGTTGCGAACGGCGATAGCCGTTTGTAGGTAAAAAGGCGATAAGTCATACCTTGCCACCGTGTTCTGTCAGAATCCGGGCGATATCGGGGCGATCACACTCAAGGGCTAGCGCTAGAGGTGTTCGGTCGCTCTTGTCACGTGCATTCACATCAGCACCAGCATTCAGTAGTAACTTGACGTTTGCCTCAATTCCATTGACAGCGGCCTCGTGTAATGGAGTCATGCCGGAATTCTCGCGAGTGGCGTTAACTTCGGCACCTCTCGCGATGAGTAATTCTGCCATTTCAAGATTACTCTCTTCGAGAGCCCCATGAAGTGGAGTCTCACCCCTTGTGTTATAGCCTCGGCGGTTTACATTCGCACCTCTATCCAAGAGTAGCTTAGCGATCTCAAGATTATCGCATTCAGCCGCTTCGAGCAAAGGCACCTCTAAAAACATCTCCCTTGGATATAGATCAATTTCAGCGCCTTGATCCAGAAGGAATTTGGCGATATTATTACGATGTAAACTGATACTTAAGTTAAGCGGTGTCGTGGTCCCTTCCCCGTAATCACTATCGTATGAACAAATCAAGGAATTGACTAAAGCAACTGTCTCAATCAATCTTTGAACTTCTGGAAGGTTGTCGTCCTCTATTGCTTTCCACAATTTCTCGCATTTGGGACTGTAGCCGTAACCGATTTCCCCCTCTTGGGTTGAGTGCGTAATTGGTGTAACGGATTTGTTTCTATTAAAGAACCAACAAGTCATTCTTTACCTCCGTGTTTTGTAAGAATCCGGGCGATTTCAGGGCGATCTTGCTTATGCTTCACTTCTGTTCAAGATGTTTCAGATAGTTTCCGTGTCTATGTGGTATTGATCGTTAAGGTAAATGCTACAGAAGAGCACGAAATCCCTTTCAGCCCGAACATCTATTCCAAGAGCGAAATACATGCCAGAAAAGTTGAAGACATCAATCCGGTTTATCTGTGTTGATAATTCTCTACAGATACTTCCAACGGATGTAGATAAATCTCTACAAACGACGACCAGTGTAACATCATTACTCACTCTTGCTTAGGCTTTGTGGCATTTTATAATTATTGGCGCGTTACTTGCGATACCGAACACTGATCTATGAAGCTACCCAAATCGAAATCATCAATTAAAGAGAAGTAGAAAACCTGGCGTTCGCCATGAGCAGAACAAAAAGAAAGATACCTCAAAGGTGGTATTTCAGCGATTCTCGATATTCAATAACTCACCTGCAATTGGGCAGAGACGAGAAACCCTGGTATAAGCCTCCTAAATGGTACAAGCACATGCGAAGAAGACTTGAACGTGCTCGGATATGTCTGCAAGTACGAGAAGGGAAGTTCGACATCATAGTGCCAGATAAAAAGCGTGACGAGTGGGAATGGTCGTAAATCACTTACTTGTCATGGTGATCAAGTTGGCATCTGTTTAATGGAAATAAACATGCGTGAAAGAATTGAGGTACTCGAACATATCCTCGACAACGAAGTCTTCGCCGTCGGCGGATGCGTTCGCGACATTGTACTGGGACTTAAACCGAACGACATTGACTTCGCTTCGTCGCTAAAACCCCAGGAAGTCATCGAACGCGCGTCTGCAAAGGGATACTCTGCCTACGACGTTGGGGGTGAGAAGTACGGAACAGTCGTACTGGTGATCGGCGACGAATCGTTTGAAATTACCACCTTCCGCAGCGATCATGATACCGATGGCCGTCATTGTCAAGTTGCTTTCGCAAATTACCTCGCGGACGATTTATGCCGTCGCGACTTTACGTGTAACGCAATGGCAATGGACTCCAACGGGAACATCATTGACCCGTTTGAGGGGAGATTGAGCATCTTGCTAGGGGTGATTAAGGCCGTCGGTGAGGCAGAACTCCGCTTCAAGGAAGACTATCTCAGGATCATTCGTCTCTTCCGATTTGCCGCAAGGTTTGGTTGGAGTATCGAAGACCTGACCAAGAAAGCCGCCGTTAAATTTGGCCCAGAAATCGTAGGGCATGTTTCATGGGAAAGGATCAGAATGGAATTTGACAAGGCCTTCAAAGATTCCAAACCCTCGGACTTTATTATTGGTCTCGAACAGTCCAGCATTTTGGCGCATATTCTACCAGAAATCAGCGCGTTAAAGGGAGTAGAGCAATCTCCAGTCCATCATCCGGAAGGAGACGCTTACGTTCACACTCTGCAGGTTTTTGATCGGGCTCCAATTCAATATCGTTGGGCGGCGTTGCTGCATGATGTTGGCAAAGCGAGTGTAGCGCAATTCTCTCCTGAAAAGGGACACAATACTTTTTACGAACACGATAAAGCAGGAGTCACCCTGGTCACGCAAATCGCTGACAGACTTAAATTCAGCAATGAATTACGGGATCAAATCAAAGCCGTATGTCAACTTCACATGCGACCGATGCACCTGTCGCGAGGTGAGATTTCGCCAAAGGCGGTTCGGCGGTTCGTTCGAGAAGCCGGAGAACACCTCATCGCTATTCGAGAAGTTGTCAAAGCTGACGCCTCATGCAGACCCGGTGAGGATCGAATTGGGATTTTCGACCTCGAAGTTGAAGTCGAAAAGGAGACGGTCAAGCCGATTGTTTTAGGCAGGCATCTGATCGAACTGGGAATGAAGCCTGGCCCTCAATTCAAGACCATTCTTAACCAACTTGAAGAGATGCAGTTAGACGGTGAATTTTCAACTCTTTCCGAGGGGTTGACTATAGCCGTAAAATTGCTATCACTGAGTAAGGAAAATCATGAAATTTAATTATCCTGCTTTGTCGATATCAGTGTTATTCCTACTCCTTGCGACTACTTCGCGAGCTGATTCTAACACTACGGAATCTGATAGAAATGATAGCATCAAGGTCGAGAAGAAATATCTTCAATTTGATGTCAAAGATCGAAACCGGATTGCCGCCTGCGTTGTTTCGGAATTGGGGGAGTGGCGGTACTTATCAGACGATAATATCCGTGAGAAGACGGTCGCCATGACATGGGTAGTCCTCAGGAGAGCGGTAAGAGGATACTCAGGCAAAAAGCACCCCATTTCCGCTGCGATACTCGCTCCGAACCAATTCTACGGGATAACGGGAAAATTCGACCCAACGGGATCGCTTTTCGGCAAACCTGAAGTTCACGCCGTTTTGTCAAAACTGGAACCAGACTATTTAGAACTGCGAAAGAAGGACTTCGCTCGCGAGCCATCTGAGTATATCCGCAGTTTCTTACACCTGATCCCGTCCGATACCACAACCGGAACTGACGCTGTGAACTTCGATCGTATCGTTCGTGCGGTGACGGCAACCGTTGACGCAGTTCTGGCAGGGCAAGCCAGTGATAACAGTAAAAGTGCTATGTTTTTCGGCTATGTTGGCGATATATATGCATCGAAATATCATCAACCTAAAAATTTGGTTGCCGCCTTCGGTGGATTGGGTCCCTTCAAGACTGTGGAGGCATTGATACAGGACGAGAGAGTAAAAGGCGCGGGCTTTAGAATGAGTCTCTACCGTGAGCAGGGTGTTGATGCTATTTTCTTTTTCAAATGATCAACTCCAAACGTAACGGGCTTATGATTGGCGGAGGAGTTGTCTTCGGTTTGACTGCAATGGCTGCTTCGACTCTGCTGTACGGCTTCAAGCCGACAGATCAATTGAGTAACACTTTTTCTGATCCCGCGCCTCTTATTCTGCCCGAGAAGACTACCCGGTGGAGTCCGGATACCGTAGCTTGGTTGGATTTACTCGGAAAGAATGGCTTGATCTTGACGGAGGATGAGATTGATTCTGTTAAACAGAATAAAATTGCTTTGTGGGAACGAAGATCGGCTATCATATCCCGTTATAACGCAATATTGCAAGCCATCTCGCGCCGCCAGAGTTCTCTTCAGAATGCTTTCAAGAAGGCTTCGAATACTTACGAAAAAGAACAAATAGTCAGATCAGCTCAAGAAACAATAGAAGCATCTTTCGGTCAACTGCTCTTTCCCCTCTGGGTAGGCGGCGAATGGGATTTCAACGGTTTTGCCTCGACTCCGCATAAAGGCGTAATAGCCTGTGGTTGGTATCTCGAACGCTTGTTAATCGCAACGGGATTTCAGGTTGTCAAGCGAGATGGCATTCGGTTATCATATTTGGCGGAAGATGAGATGATTCGTTCATACGCTGGAAGAGACCTGCCGAAAATGCAAACTCAAGAAGAGTTCTTCTCGCACGTGCAATCTCAGGGATTCGGGATTTATCTGGTGGGATTATCGAAAGGCTGGGGACACACGCTATTCTTGGAGTATTCGCCTGACAGCTCAATGACTTTCTGTCATTCTGGCTTTTCCTTGAACGGCGTTGGGGTGAGCTATGATGATGCAAACGCTTGGCTCGATTGTTACCAACCTGATTCAATGGTAGTAGTCAAAATTGACCGTAGTTTTGCTTTACGCTGGTTACACGGAGAAGAAATCTATCCGCTCAAGACAACGCGTTAAGAATTGACGATTTCCGCTCATATTCTATAACGCATCATATCACTTAAAGAGCAACTGGCAATGCAACACAAAATCCAAAAGAGAAGTGCGATATTCAATCCCTTTAGCTTCGCTGCTCTTTGCCTGATTATCTGCACAACTGCCGCCATCTCGGCACAAACCGACTGGGTCAAACTGGACGACGGACTTGAACTGGGACGTTTCAAGGTCACTCAATTTGCTCCTTATGGCGACTCAACGATCACGGTTCTCCGAATTGATCCACGGAAATGGAACCTTCAATGTATGGGGATAAGCCAGTCCGGCGACTCATGTTTGACGGCACAAGAGTGGTGCAAGAAATACAACCTTGTCGGTGCAGTGAACGCGGGAATGTACGAGATGAATTATCGGACGCACACGGGGTTCATGCAAACCAAAGGGCATGTGAACAATAAAGGGACCAATATTTACCAATCCTTCGCCGCATTTGATCCGAAGAAAAAGGGTATCCCACCATTTAGAATCTTCGACCGCGAATCGACATCGATCAAGCAGGTTCTGGAGTCTTACGGAACAGTCATTCAGAATCTCAGACTCATCAAACGGTCGGGCGAAAACCGCTGGCATCAACAGGATCAGAAATGGAGTGACGTGGCGTTAGGTGAAGATTCGGCAGGACGAGTGCTGTTCATCTACTGCCGGTCTCCTTACACAATGCACGATTTCAATCGACTACTACTTTCGCTGCCACTTGATCTGGTCTGCGCTCAACATCTTGAGGGTGGACCCGAGGCACAGCTATACATCAGCGTTGATTCCACCCGGATCGAGCTTGTCGGCAGTTATGAAACCGATTTCAATTTGAACGACAACAACAGTCACGCTTGGCCGATTCCGAATATTATCGGCATCGCAAGGGTCAAAGAACATGACTCGAAATGACCGACCCTTCAGTAAAATCGACAACCAAACTGGGCAAGATTAGAAGTCTCAAGCCCTTCGACGTTTCGGCGAAGACGTCGATCTGACGGTAATCTTCGTCGAGGTAGATCGAGTGGAGGATATCAGCAGGCGTTACCCGTCGCAAAGTCACCGGACTTTCACTCCAGTATTGCTTGAAGAGTTCACCGATCGTTGAAATTGTCCACTCCTTTTCTCCCGGGTGCGATGCCAGAATTTCTCTGGCAGGAATTGTCCATACCCAGAGACCTTTCTGTTGACAATCGATTGGAAAAGCATTATAAAACAAAAATCGGTGAAGAGCCTCAATACCAAACAAAGGCTCCAATTCTTCGGGATTCAGAGCATGCTCTGAATCGGTTGTTCTATTAAATGCCTGACACAAACGTCGAAACGACGCATGGGAGAAGGCGTAGGTCATTCCACAACTTTGATTGAAAGAAACGGTGGGACCACCAGGAGATGGTGTCTCAATGATTGGCGGTTCCACCCCATAGTCAAGAAGATCAACTAATCCCCTTTGTACCCAAGAAGAATGCCACCCGCCGGATTCACAAGCCACAATGAAATTCCCGGCAGTCTTCAACTCGAACGCATACCAATCTAATTGAAGACAATCTTCAAGGGTATCATATTTAGTCTTTGGACGGATCGGTACTAATAGCATTTCGTTTAGATAAAAATAGAGCAGTATCGAACCACCACCGTTGATAGAGATTTTTATTGCCGGCATAAACACGGTCTCGCCATTATGAGCTCTATCATGCCAACCGCAATCCGAGCGTTCCTTGAATTGCTCGATCTTCAAGTCCTCGAAATCTTCAATTATTTGGAACAATTTTCATCCAATTCGTTTGAGGTCTGAGTGCACTTTGAGTCATCAAAATCCACAACGAGATTTGACCCGATCAGAAGTCTTGGCCCTTTATCCGTTTCGGCGAAGACATTTATTTCCCGAAAGTCTTCTTCGATGTAAATCGAGTGGATGACATCAGCAGGCGTTACCCGTCGCAAAGTCACCGGCATTTCACTCCAGTATTGCTTGAAGAGCTCACCGATTGTTGAAATTGTCCACTCCTTTTCGGCTGGGTGCGATGCGAGAATTTCGCCTCGCCGGATTGTCCAACTCCAGAGACCCTCACTTATGTACTGTACTGGAAGGCGATTTTCTATCAGGTAGATATTCAGTGCTTCGTAGGCATTTAGAGTACGTATAACTCCGTAGGGATTCTCTGGCAGATCACTTCCAAAATGACTTGAGTCTATAATAAATTGATAAAATAGAAGATACAGCTCACGTGAAAATGCGTAAATCATCCTGCCATTGTTAGAGTAGAAAGGAGTTGATCCACCCTCATATGGGAACTCGAGAACAGGAGGTTCCGCGCTATATTTATCGATAAAGTTGTTCAGAAAGTAGTCTCGGCAATCACGAGAGTGTAGTCCATCGGACTCGTAAAGGACTGTAAAATCTCCCGCGACTTTTGGTTAGAATTCAACCATACTTGATCGAACGACATCTCTAATTA
>CAYHEC010000016.1:0-56287 GCA_964355675.1 uncultured Caldithrix sp. | reverse complement strand
TCTCGGATTCTGTTTCGGGGACGGCTGGAGTGAGCAGAATTTCTGGATTTTGAATTTCGAATTCAACCATACTTGATCGAACGACATCTCTAATTATCTCGGATTCTGTTTCGGGGACGGCTGGAGTGAGCAGAATTTCTGGATTTTGAATATAGATATCCACATGGTCATCAAACCATTTAATGTAACTAAATGCCGGTTTGTCAAATATCTGTTTAAAGACCTCGATTCCCTCTATGCTTAGATGCTCTAAGCTTTCAACTATTCTAAACACTTCATATCCTCGTATATTTTGGTTTTGCGGCTCTTGCGGAATTTTCTAATGCTCCAGCTTCCTTTAGAATACTGATCACCACATTGTTCCCCTCGATCTTTGCCGCATCCAAGGCGGTATGGCGATTTATGTTGGCCGCTTCGATCGCCGCTTCGGCGTTCAGCAGCATTCGCACCGCCTCGGGGTGATTCTCCCTAGCTGCCACGATCAATGCTGTATCGCCTTCATAAATCACATAGTGTCCATCCTTGGTCCGTGATCCTAAGCGCTCATATAACCGTTGGCATCGGGCGTTTACTTCGGCACCGGCGTCGAGCAATCTTCTAATTGATTCCGCTGATCCTTTTCCCGCCGCCATAATCAACGGTGTGATCCCGCGCTGATCGGCTACATCTGGGTCGGCGCCACGATTCAACAAGTCTGCCACAAAATGGAAATCCAACCTGTCAGAGGCAAATGTCAACGCTGTTGCGTCAATTGAGTCCCTCGCATGGATGTCTGCTCCTGCCTGTAGGAGTAGCTGCACCGCTTCGAGATGACCGCCTATTATCGCAGTCATCATGGCGGTTAACTGATCGTTGTCCTGAGCATTCAGATCGGCGCCAGCCGAAACCAGCAACCCGATCACTTCGACATGGCCGTTCTCCGCAGCGATGATCAGCGGTGATGCGTTACGAAGAGTTTTGACATCCACATCAGCCCTGCCCGAAATCAGAGTTTGCACAATTTTCGCATCACCGATTGCAGATGCTATGTGAAGGGCTGAGTAACCATTACGCTGACGGGCTTCAATGGGCGCACCTGCTAATAGCAGAGACGTGACAACCTCATGATCCTTCCTGATGATGGCCTTCATTAAAGGGGTTACACCGTCTTTGCCGGATAGGTTCAGATCAGCTTCTACCAAATCAGCCTCTAGAAATATTTTTTGAGTATTACCGACCACTGAATGCTATCTCTTCCTTAGCGAAACCACTCAGTTTGATGTTTACTACGAGCTCTCATTCCCATTCGTTTTCGACTATCCTTCAGCCACTCTACTATTTCGGGCGAAAAGTCCCCGTTAAGAGGATTTCTCCTCATATCGAAAGCCAATAGTTTTGTCAAGAAGATTAGCTCTTGGGGAGCATGAGTCAGCTGATTCCCACTTAAATCAAGCTCTCTTAGGTTTTTAAGTCTTCCGATTTCTGGAGGAAGGTCGGTCAGACAATTATTGGATAAGATAAAATGTCTCAATTTAGTAAGTTTTCCAAGTTTTGCAGGGACATCCTTTAACTGGTTCTTAGATAAGTCCATTGACATCAAGTTCTTGAGGTTTCCCAATTTTGCTGGAACGCTCTTTAGAAGGTTTTTCTGGAGCTGCAATATAGTCAAATTTTTGAGTTTACCCAGCTCGACTGGAATGGTCGTAAGAAGATTATGACCCAAACGTAAGTCGGTCAATTTGCTGAGATTACCCAACTGGACAGGAATATTGACAAGTTGGTTTCGACTGAGACTGAGATCGGTCAAATTAGTCAGATCGCCGAGTTCTGCTGGAACACTTTTCAACCTGCAATTGTAGATAAACAACGTAGTTAAATTTGAAAGCGCTCCAATCTCAGGAGGTATTTCACGCAAAGGATTATAGGATGAACAAAAATAGGTTAGGTTAATAAGGTTTCCAATCTCTCCGGGTATTACTTTCAACCGATTATCGTGTATGCTCAGTTCCACCAAGTTGAAAAGCTCGAACAATGCAGAGGGGAAAACGGAAAATTCATTATCCCATAGGTAGAGCTGGGTTAAATTCTTAAGGTTTCCAAATTCTATGGGAAGCGTTTCTAATTGATTATCAGCAAGCGATAAGTCTTCGAAAGAGCGAAGCTGCCCGAATTCTGGCGGAAGACTTTTTAGACAATTTGTTTCAAGATATAGCTCTTTCAAATTTGTCAACTTGCCAAGTTCAGCAGGAAGGGCGTTCAGACGATTCTCGCACAAGTCAAGCTTTGTCAAATTAACAAGATTACCCAATTCAGCGGGTAGACTTATGATGGAATTCTTATAGAAACACAAATCGGTCAGATTTGCAAGATCACCAATTTCAGGAGGAAGTTCAGCAATTTCATTCTGACTCAAGCACAACCATTTCAAGTTTATAAGGCGCGTCAATTCGACAGGAAAACACTTCAGTTCATTGCAAGATAGATCCAACTCGGTTAGATTGACAAGATCGAATATTTCAGAAGGAATCTTCGTTAATTGTCTGTTTGATAGATTCAGAGTCGTTCCTCCCTCTAGCTTGGCCGACTCAATAATATCTTGCACCGATTCGTCCATTGTTGACCTATTCATCTAACCTCCCTATCTGAATTTGGCTAAACATTATAGATGTCCCATGTAGCCAATTACTTCAAACCGTTCAATTTCCTCGACATACCCTTCCATAAGTCGAAGACATTCGTCGAGCCCTCGATACGCGAATGGCCCTTCCGTACGAAGCGAAGCGTCTTGTACGCATGATGGTATCATCACTCGGCTTCGCAGAGAAGCGAAGTCGTAAGACTCCGCAAGCGGCTTACATTCTGCCCTGGACATCGCGCGACCTGTTCCATGACTTAGCGAGCATAGTATCTCATTTACGCGTTCTGTCGCTCGAACCAAAGCTACATCTCCTGACATATTCGAGGGGATGACGCTCAATTCACTCGGCGCAACGCGTACTGCCCCTTTACGAATAATCGCTCCCCCTTCCGGTAGCAACTCAAAAGTGTTATGCGGTAAGTCAAGGATCAATTCAAGGGGTCCAAAAACGCTTTCAAGGAGATGATGAACTGCCGCACGATTCGATTCCGCCCAGGCGACTACTCGATTGAATTCAATGTCGAATTGCTTTGGCGACGCAACATACGCATCAACATGACCGGATTCGTTTCGTGATCCGGTGTGAATCAGAAAATGGAGGTGCTGCCCTGAGTACGGGGCGAGTGCGTCAAGGAAATGGTTTCCGCCGCCTAAGTCCCCGAGCACATCCTTATTCCGCCGTAGCTCGCTCGCTACCGCCTCCCATGCTTCGGAACTGAGCTCTTCAGGTTTTAGCCGACTACTCACCAGACGCATTCCGCACCCACAATCACTAATGGCAAACCTACGCCAATCTGCTTGATGAGTCAGTACTGCCGTTCCGGTCGGGAGCGGTGACTTTCCAGGGCAAGCATCGGGTAGAAACACAACCTTTTCTGCCTCAAGGTCATGAGGCAACCATGAATTGAGTTTCCCGATTGGTTCGGCCGTTAGGTTCGTGATCTTCGGAGCGTCCACTTGGTTACTTTCTGTTGTTGGAATGAACAAAACTATTGACCGTTGATTTGCCTTCGACGGAAAGAAACGATTGGTTAGAAAATGTAGAGATGGTTATTCAATTGCCTTCTTTGATTTCACTTTATTCAGGTACCCCTTAGCATATTCGCTCAAACTTCCATCCCAATAACTACGCTGATCTATAAGGTATTTCGATATGAGCTGTTCGCCGTCTTCAAAGTTTTCCTCGACGATAACCTCAAATGCGGTGCCGAAATATGCGGGGTCATTATAACGAAAAATTTCTTCAACGAGAATACGTTTGTTGAACATCACTTGCTTCAACCGATTTTGCTCCACGCACCAACCTCGACCGTAGCCGCCAGGCCCACCGCCATACCAATTACAGTATTTACAGTAACTAAACCCAACTCTCATGACAGTGCGTTGATTCAATGAATAAATCGGTTCATACAGCTGAGTCGCTCTTGCTGGGCAGATGACGATTGCGACCATTGCCCACCCAATCAGGGACGCAAATAGAAATGTTCCAACCGAGCGAGGCGCTGATCTCTTCCAGCCTGCAATGCGCATTGAATAGATGAGGAAGAGGAGTAAAGCAATTCCACTAACGAACCCGCCCCGAAGCAGAATGAAGTTCAGGGTGCTGTTCTCGCCGCATGAACTCTCACACAGGAAGGCCATTGCAGAGATGAAGCAAAGCTGAAGTGAACATACAAAATACTGAAGCCTTTTTAGCTTGAAGACCTGATGCATGATTATTGAGCAGAATACCGAAAGAACAGTCGTATTCACTGTCGCATCATAAGCTGCCCGCGGGTCATACCAACGGAACGACTCAGGCATAACCGCATTAACGACTTGAATCGTAACCGGCGGAAGGATTGCTATCAATATGGCAATCCACCGTGATTCGATGACCCGTGACAATTTATCGTTCATTTAGGCCTAAGAGTCAATTGTTTGCGAATTCGATTCGAATCTTATCCAGAGCGCCTGTAGCTCAGCCGTCGGACGAATTCGATCAGTCAAGTCATCCCGAACTTCTAATAGGCGAGTCCCTCAATGATATTCAACGTTATTCAGAGCAATTCAGTCTCCACTCATTTCTGCAACTAATCGTATCCCGCACTCCTTGATCACCACCGTGTTCCAAGAGTCGGTCTTGCCAGCATGGAATCGGGCTGCGGATTCGCATAGCGGATCTTCAGTCTCCATTAATGATGTGCCGCCACGTAGAATCATGTCCCCGTTCCCAATCTTTTCAGAAGAAACTCGCACGTTTGAAGAATAATCAACGCCTTCGATTGAAAAACACCATTCGAATATTCCATAGCCTATATCGTGTAATCCCCACCGGTTATGGAGGTCATCATCTGTAAGGTTATTTGAGCAAGCAGACATACGGCAATCACTGCAATTTCCTGCCTGCTCGAGAAATTCTCCTCCCCCCCAGTAGTAACGTGTCGTGGTTCCAGCACGACAAGCATATTCCCATTCGGCTTCATCAGGTAGCCTAAACTTTATTCCCTGCTCGTCAGTCCCTGATTTATTTAGACTATCTATGGATTTCCAGAGGCGCTCAATGAATGATCGGACTTCTACTTCGGACACGCCCCATATTGGATATTGATCCAGCTTAGAATCAAGATTGCGACTACCCAGCACTCGTTTGCCACAGACTGCAATCCACTGCGCTTGCGTCAACTCAAATTTACTCATCCAAAATCCATGTTCAATCTTGATCTTTCTTTCTGGCAATGCCTCATACGAGCGATTTGAACTGTCTTGGTCTTCAACAATAGTTGACTCACCTGACGGAATCCAACACATCCGGATGGATAATCCGGTTTGCCCTAATGGAAAATCTCGTTCAGCTCCTAGGACAAGTTGGGCGGGAGCGGCAAACGCTCTAGTCGTATCTGATTCATCGGGATCATTCGCTGATGTATTCCCTTTGGTCTCTTTCCTTGAAATGCCTATCACATTCGGTAATACCCATTCCTTCTGGCTCCAATCATTTGGACTGTAAGTCGTTTCATAACTACCGAC
Source organism: uncultured Caldithrix sp. (assembly GCA_964355675.1). Classification (GTDB taxonomy): domain Bacteria; phylum Electryoneota; class AABM5-125-24; order Hatepunaeales; family Hatepunaeaceae; genus CAMBDS01. The sequence goes on along the minus strand of CAYHEC010000016.1, from coordinate 50,661 downwards.
ACATCTCAGTTGGAACTCGGGTAGGTTTACGCTGAGCTCGGCTGCCTGCCCACCTTCAAGATGCTGCGCGCAGACCAAGTCTAGTGGCAGAGACAGCAGAATGCGGTTGAACTCTACCATCGGATAAGGTGAACGGCAGAAGATCAACAGTGCTCGCCCTTTTGAGTCTTCACCCAATGCAGCCTCGCTCCATTTCTTTTCCTGATCCGAATTTAACCAAACGTTCTCTCCTGGTCTCTTGATGAGCCTTAGGTTTTGCACGACATACTGGTAGTCCTGCTTGAGTTGATCCAAACGCATATGCTCAAGGTCAAATATGCGAAATTGCGCCAGTCCGGCCTTCTTTGGTCCGAATGCTGCCGCAGAGAGGTAGTGATTTGAAGTCGAATTATTGATGTGCGATCCTGTCTGCAGGAATCCGGTGTGGGTCTTAAAGTCCTTGTCAAACATACCGGCATTAATCGCTGCAACGAGATTGTATTTCTCGCACCACTTTAAGGGTGTATGCCCAGGTGGATTATCCTCTTGGCTGGCGCAGAGGAGCTTCATATCCCATCGCTGCGGATCAGCTCGAACGACGGTCACGGTCGAGTCGCCCGCGACTGAAGCGCTCTCAATTTTAAAGGAACCCAGCTCAAGGCCAGGCTCCAGCTCCCGCCATGCTTCAGCACTATATATGGCGGAAGCCATTAACAAGCATGCAATTGCAGGGAACACGTGTCTCATAGAGCACCTTTGATGTTTGAATATAACTCGGGTTTCATCCAATTTTGATTATCCGTTGAACCTTCGGCCGCCCATAATCTGCATCACCTGTATAAATGATTAGGTTTGGTAGGATAACGGCGGTTCCCGAACTATGTGTGTGACCACAATAGACTGCCATCTGTGTCCGCGGGTTTGCATCAGCAAATTTTTTCAAGACATCTCCCATAATCCGACACGAGAAATGTGGAAGCCAGTTGTCGTCCGAAATCCTGCCTTCGTGCCAACAGCTCTCGCGAAAAGGCGGAACATGAGTCAGAATGATCAGCTCTTTGTATCTGCTTCTCGTGTCTTTCAACAACCTTGAGATATGTTTCGCCGCCTCACCCGCAAGTCGCTGCATAACCTTAAGTCTCTCGGTTTTGGATCGATTGGCAAGGTCATCAATCATTAGGTAGTCGTTCAGTTCAACATCAGAGTCCTTATAGTTCCCAAACCTCCCATCCGCCCAAGAGTCATGCCCGAGCAAACCGATCCCCGGTGCCAATTCAACGATTTCCGAATTTGAGAGCCAGACGAGGTTCGGCGTGCTCTGACATAATTCTGAGACTTCGGTTCGGACTTTAGAAATCGATCCGCGATAGTAGTCGTGATTTCCAAGAACGAAATAGATCGGGTAGCTCGAGTCACCGGTGATTTCGCGTAGATAAGTCGAGATTGAAGGAGCCTCACCGATGTCGCCACTTATCATGATAGCGTCTGGCGAAGACATGCGAATAACGCTGAAAAGCTGTCGCCAGACGTGCTCCTGCGCAAAGTTCAGATGGATGTCTGTGAGCCAGACGAGTTTCATACTTGTCTCCCCTTCAGTTAGTAATCAAATCATAATAGAGGGTCGGCGTGGCAAAATCGTCATTACCAAATCCAACCTCTTACAAAAAGTAGATTTTCAGTTGAATTTCTCGTTTAATTATTCTCCTTCGAGCGACATAACGAGACTCCGAATAGCTTCTTGATCCGGCACAGACAGCCACTTTCCTTTTCCACGAAGGTAGTTACCGTTCGCTTGTTCAATAAACCACAGAACATCGTCAACGTTCTCATGGCCATCAATATCAGCCAGCTTGAATAGACAAAGCAAGATCAAACCAGTTCCGTCAGCGCGGGAATCGATTTTTCGGTCGAGCCGCGCCCAAGACTTCGCACTTGGAATCTGCCCATTCTTTTGATGTTGGATGAACCATAAATATGGAGTATCATGCTCTTCAATCAGGGCGAGAATGACCTCTCGTCCATCGAACATGCTTGGAAGAATTTCTTGAGCCGCAATCACCCCTATCCCGGCGTGGCGCATCTTGACAATCTTGCCAGTAAGGAAGTGCTTTCCCTCAACACGTTTTTCCTCCTTAGTTTTACCAATGTCGTGCAGAAGGGCAACGGGCGCAAGTATTTGGAGTGCCCATTTCAGCGTCAAGCCAGCAGAGATCATAGCGGATTGCAGTTGCACCACAAAAGGAAGTGAGTTATTGATCGATAGAATCGACGTCAAGTTCCTCATGGTTTGCTCGAGGTGATCTGCGAGCATGACGCCGGGCAAAGAATGATAGTGCCTGTCTTGCATAGCTTGGGCTTGGCGCCACCAATCCGAACTCTTGATAGTTGTTTCGATGTTCATAACAACCTCCAATTGTAAGTTTATATATCCACTCCGGTAAAGCTATAGTAACAATCTCCATTAGCAAGCACCAACTGCGTGACCACAAATTTGGTTCAGGGAGAGTAAAACATCAGGCAAGCTCTCCTTGTTCCCGATGTTAATACAACCCTAACGCTTTCAGTGTCAATGGGCCAGCGATCCCATCGGGATCCATGTTCTTACTGCGCTGGAAAGCTTTGATAGCTTCTGTCATGTCTGGACTGAAATTGCCATCGATCGTGCCTTTGTAGAACCCTTGATCCTTGAGCACTCGCTGCAGTTGCTCGACCTCAAAGCCCTTGTCCTTTTCCTGCATCATATACGAACCACGAGTACCCCGTTGCGATTTGTAGGATGACTCTTTGCGTTTTTTAATCATAGAGCGTTCGAATGTCTGATCCTTGGAAGCACGATCAAACTCTTCCGCTTCAAGTCCCAATTGCTCGATCTTCTTCGATAGTCGAACATCGTTCACACCGGCATTGGCTACCAAGAGCTTGCTGTTCAGGATCTGCACATTCTGTGCGGCAAGGTCATGTTGCCCAGCTTCAAATTGACGCACATAGCTTTCATGCTGTTTATCAGCTTCAAACAATGCCGCCTCGATGACCACATTCTTGTTTTGGTTCTTCACAACCACGGTCGTATCATCAACTGCTTCAGCCTTGACCGGTATTGCAAATTTCCTTTCGTCGTTTGCGAGTAAGTCGAAATAATCAAACTTGAACTCACCCAAGAGGACATCCCCGTCTGTCGATCTGTTCAAGTCGAGCCGAATAAGCAGTGACCGTGTCTCACCGGCGTAAAAGTCCTCCATTTGGATTAATTTCGCACCGTTTTGCGTCTCCGATAGGTACCCGAATATCTCGACCTTAGTAACTATATTTGAAGGAACAAACCGGCAGACAATCTTATTTGCTACTAGTTTGAAGAGAATATCCAACTCTCTTTCATATATCCGCCGCATCTGTTCCGGATTTTCGATGAAGTAGTAGTTGCCGCCGCTGTTTTCGGCGATCATCTTCATCAAGTCTTCGTTAAAATCAGACCCTAACCCCATCGTACTTATCCGGATGTTTTGCGCCTTAGTCTCTCTGACCAGATTCCGAATCTCAACGGGATTGACGATCCCCTGATTGGCCAATCCATCCGACATCAGGATCACCCTATGGATGTAATCACCGTTGATACCTTTCTTTACCTCATCGACACCTTTCATCATTCCACCGGTCAGGTTTGTGTTATTGCGAGGCTTCAATCCGTCAATCAGACGTTTGATCAAGTCAGGAGCTTCAACTGGAGCCGAAGGGTACATAACAGTAACGACGTCGTCATACTCAACAATTGCCAGGTGATCGGTACTGGCGAGCTTGTCCACCAGGATCTTCGCGGCTTCCTTGGAATACTCGAGCTTGCCTTTGTCCGCCATGGAGCCTGAGCGATCCAATACCATCGACAAGTTCAGCCGTTTGCGGAGCGGTTCGTTCGCTACGACCAACTCCTCGGCCTCGAACTGAGCAAGGAGATAGACGCTGGTCGGTTTACCTGAAAGGACTTTTGGGTAGTCGAGGCTGATCAGTGGAGATTTGAGACCCGCTTTGGCGAGTGGCGCCACGCTGATCAGTGTCAACATCGTAATTGAGAGCATGATTCGAGTTTGCATAAGTAACCTCGTTTTTTCGTTATTGATTTTAAATCTATTGAAATGGTATGAAGGTATGAGGAGCCAGGTTTCAATAAACCCGGCTCCTCTTGCTGACCTTAAGACCATGATTAACGTAACAGCATCGCTCGAGTCATGAGAGTTGTGCTTCCCGAATGGAAGCGGATCAGATATACTCCACTGGCTACGCCTGTCGCGTTCCAAGCTACTTCATGACGACCAGCTTCCTCGAAGCTATTGACCAATCTTGTTACCTCGCGTCCGTCCATTCCAAAGACGCTCACCAGTGCATTTCCAGCCTGAGGCATATCGAACTGGAAGTGAGTCGTGCTGTTGAATGGGTTGGGGTAGCAATCACTTAGAGAGGGCGTTGCTGGAGCCGCCACACCGTTTTCAGCCACATCATTAGGCTGCTCTTCACCGGGAGATCGCGGAGGGGTTCGCCTGGTTACCGTAATCCTGACGGCAGACGTATTGTCATTCTCGTTCGACTCACAAACTCTATCTCCTATGTCTACAAAGATCACAACGTAGTAATTACCTGGCGCAACATCGTTGGGAATTTGGAGTTGAATTTGCCTTCTCTCGGTTCCGGGTTGGGATCTATTGACGACCTCTGTCCACAACGAAGTGTTACCTGGTCGCGTGTTGTTCGATAGAGAGTAGTTTACCATGAACTGCCCTGCTGTTCCATTACCGTCGTTCTTGAGACGCCACGTTAGGGTAGTTCGGCCGCCTGCCGCGACTCTGTCTGGATTGAGTGAAGGGTCAATCTCAAGCCATCCACTCCCAACTCGCAGATTTGGAACCGTGATCGTGATTCGCTGTGCACAGGGATAGACATTGTTCCCCTCATTGTTTTCAGCGACGTTGCGGTTACAGTCTGCGACGACCAGAATGTAGTATCGTCCGGCTCTGGTACCCCTAGGAATGATCCGATTGACCCAGCCAGTTCCACCGATTAGACCACCAGAGATGCTTCTAACGCGTACATCATCGCCCAACCTGATATCCGCTTCATCAACCCTGTCATTGCTGGAAAGTACGAATCGAACGTAGAAGTCGCCTGATTCTCCCTGTGCAAAGTACTGGACGTTCCCATAGACTCCAATCGTACCGCCAGGTTGCGGGTTATCGCATCTCCAACCACCGTTGTTGAACCCAAAGGGGAAACGGAGATCAGCATTTGATGTGTCGGCGAAGCAGAGGACGCTGAACACGACGACGATGCCAGTGCGGAAGAAATTCTTGATTTTCATTTTTCGATCCTTTCGTTATTTCGCGCCGGATAAATGTTCGGCGTGAAGGGTGTTGTTTGTGTTGAGCTTCCCGTGTCCGGGGACAAGTTCAACCTTCTGATCTCATATAAGGCAACCACCGTGCCAAATCAAATTCTAACATCGTCTTAGCCTTGTTCATGCTGACGTAGTGCTTGAAACGTCCTTTATCTCGGAAGGAGTGTCGATAATGATCTACACGGCAAACCAATTGCTGTAGATATTTCTCTACACCTAATTTTATAAAACAAAAAGGGACAGGCTAAGGTCGCCTGTCCCCTTACTAAGGTTATCTGATTGAGACTAACGAAGCAGCATCGCTCTGCTCATAAGCGTGGTGCTTCCTGACTGGAAGGAAATTAGATAGACTCCGCTGGCAATGCCTGTTGCATTCCAAGCCACCTCGTGACGACCGGCTTGCTCGAAGCCATCGACCAATCTTGTTACCTCGCGTCCATCCATTCCGAAGATGCTCACCTTTGCATGTCCTGATTTAGGCATATCAAACTGCAAGTGAGTCGTGCTGTTGAAGGGGTTGGGAAAAGCATCGCTAAGTGCAAACTTCAGAGGTGTCAGATTTTTTAGTTCTTCAACACCAGAAGCTCGTCCATCCCCAATAAGCAATATATCCAAGTTTCCGCCATCAGTTCTGATCTGCAGAGTGTCTTGATAATGTCTTGGTTCCGTTGGTTGGAAGCTTAAGATTATCCTTCTCATTTCTCCGGCCGGAATTGTGAATTGACCTTGAGGTTGAATGATCGTAAAGATTCCTGTATCTCCCCCAACAATCTGAAGTGGTTGAACGGTCATGAAGAACTCTCCGTCATTTGCGATCACGAGACCAGAATCCACATGCGTTTGCCCTGAGTTAACAGACCCAAAATTGACAGATGGGTTTTGGTGGCCACCTTCGCCTATATGTGGAGCGCCGCCCATCCCGTGAAGAGGGATGGCCCAATCCCCCCCGTCACTCCTGATCAGTAATGTGGCATGGTACTCTCTACGCTCTTGGGGTGTGAACCTGATAACAATCTCTACCCAGCCGCGAGGTTGAATTTGAAACTGTTCTTGTGGTGAAACAACCGAGAAAAAGGCAGAATCAACTCCCACAATTTGGAGCGGTTGAACTGTTAGAACAATCTCACCAGAATTTGTCATTGAAACTGTTCTTAACTCGTGATCTTGGCCAATTCGCCTTCCTCCAAAATTAATTCCCCCGTTCTGGATTCCTTCTGGAAGAAGCACTAAACTGGGTCCCCCACCTTGCCCGATTAGCAGGATATCCCTATTCCCTATATCCCGATTCCCTCCATCACTTCTGAGCTGCAAAGTAGCTTGATATTGTCTGCGCTCTGTTGGGCGGAAGCTAAGCACAATATTTTGAGATTGTCCGGCTTGAATTGTGAACTCAGCTTGAGGTGAAACGATTGTAAAATACCTAGCATCATTCCCAATGATCTGCATCGGCTGGACTGTCATGACCCAATCACCAACATTCGCGAGGGTTAGGTCGGAGTTTTCGACGCGGGAATCTATTCGTACAAGCCCAAAATCAACCACGTCGTCCCGAATTCCCCTGATTGTTAACTGTGGGCCAACTCCTTGCCCAATGAGATTAATATCGAAGTCTCCGCCATCGCTTCTGATCTGCAAAGTAGCTTGGTAACGTCTGCGTTCAGTTGGGTGGAAGTTCAGCTCGACGTGTTGTGAATCTTGAGGCGGAATCACGAACAGACCTTGCGGCGAAACGATCGTAAAATACCTTGCATCGTTCCCAACGATCTGTAGCGGCTGGACAGTTAATGTATCTTCACCGTCATTAACAAGCGTTAGATCCCAATTCCTCCGCAACGAATCAGCATGCTGGTGCATCGAATCGTTCCCGTCAACCGATTCTATGGGGACGCCTCCAAAATCTATTGTATTGTTCTGGATTCCGCGGATAACAAGGTGTGGACCACCGCCTTGCCCAACAAGTGTGATGTCCCACTCTCCGCCATTGCTCCTGATTTGGAGAGTTGCCCGGAAGACTCTACGATCATCTGGAGAAAAAACCAAACGGATATTTACTGAATCACTACGCTCGATTGCAAACCAATCTCGAGGTGAGTCAATGTGGAAAAACCTCGCATCATTGCCAACGATTTCCAAAGGCCTGACTACAACCAGAGCACCCCCATCATTTACTAAATACAAATCCTCATTATTACAATTGGTATTTTTTCTGACAAGCCCAAAATGAACTATATCGTCATCAATACCACTTATTCTTGCAGAAGGTTCTCCGGCTGTTATTTCGATAAAATATAATCTGACGGAACCATAGTCGTGATTTCTCTCGTCAGAACGAAAGAAAAATCCGATTTCGACTCGTTGACCGGCATAATCGCTTAGATCTAAAGCGGAACCGTCACGTTCATCGAACTCCTCCGGGCCGTTACTATCTCCAGTTCCCTCTTGAATTACTGCCCAATCGCCTTGGAGCCCACGAACCTGAAAAAATATCCGATCTCGATTCCTCTCTGTCTCATAAGACCAGGCTAAAGAAATCAAAATTGAACAATCATGGTAGTCCCTCAAATCGATAGGTTGAAACATGTAAGCATTTTGATTATCGTCATAAAATCCCCTCCCGTCATCGGGACGGTTGGGGCAAACAACTAGTCTGCCCTGCTGGTCATGCCCCCAATAATCGCGTCCGTTTCGTGCATCAGCATCACCTACTTCCCAGTCCCCTGGGAATTGGTGAAAGTCGTCAGTAAATAGCAATTCATCGCGAGCTGGCGCCTCGTTTTGAAAACCGGGCGTAAATTTTTCAAGATGAGAAGTCTTTTGATTATTACTGGAAATATTAATGAGGCTTTGCTGTGGAATTTCTTTATCGAGAGATTGAGCGAATCCTTGGCAAGATACCATCAGGATTACTGCTGTGAGTGCGTTCGGTATAAAAAGGGACATGCTTTACCTAGGGTTTCTTTGTTGAATTAAGGGAATCGGGACAAGCCTCACGCCTGCCCCGATTCGTTGTTAGTATAGCTATGAGAAGCTCTACTTCACCAAGACCACTTTCGAGGTCAGAACCCCTTTGGAAGTCTGAAGGCGAATGAAGTAGATACCGCCCTGAAGACCGTTCGCATCCCAGCTCACGGCATAACGGTTCGGGACATGGTTTCCGTGCGCCAAGGTCGCTACTTCTTTCCCGGAAATGTCATAGACCTTCAAGCTCACCATTGTGGGCTCCGGAATGTCATAGGAGACGTGAGTTATCGCATTAAAGGGGTTCGGGTAAGCCTTATGAAGAGCCAAGACCTCTGGAATACTTCGTTCGTTATCCTTCACGTCGTTTAGCACGCTAAAGGTCACAGTTATCTCGTCAGTCCCAGGGTTGTTTCCGTCTGAAACCTGTGCTGTAAAGTAGTATGCTAAAGGCGGCGCATTTTGAGGAGTCCATGTAAATACCCCTGCTTCCGTCATGTTTCCTGCACCTGCAGGTAGATTTCCATTATCCGAAATGCTCCAAATTAGAGCCTCGTTATCAGCATCGTTCGCATGGAAGTTAACAGTGATCGGTTGCCCGTCGGGAAATTCACCTGGTATCGTTTCATTATCGCCATTTCCTGGTTGGTCGATCACGGGGAGACGGTTGACATTAATGACGCGTTGATTAATTGTGATTCTGTCGGTCGCGTTTTCGCATGAAACAATAGCTACGAACGAGTGGTCGTTCGTGCCCTGATCCCAACCCGGCGTCCATGTCCAAGTCGCTTGACCACCCCCTATATCACGAAAAGTTGACCCGGCCGGAAGGTTCTGCGGTTGTGGCCAGCTCATGTTGTTGCCTTCCGGATTTGTTGCTCGGAAATTGACCTGCTGGATCGCTGCATTCTCATTGACATCCGGGTTTCTAAATGCGTCTTGGTCACTAGGTTGTACGATCGTCGGACGCGGCTCCTCGCCGATAACGCGTTGATTAATTGTGATTTCGTCCGTTAAGTTACCGTCTGAAGCTATGGCTACGAACGAGTAGTCCCGAGTGCCCTGATCCCAATTCGGCGTCCAAGTCCAAGTTGCTTGACCACCCCCTATATCACGAAAAGTTGACCCGGCCGGAAGGTTCTGTGGTTGTGCCCAGCTTATATTGCCACCATCCGGATCTGATGCTCGGAAGTTGACTTGTTGGATAGCTTCGTTTTCACGGACATCCTGGTTTCTAAATGCGTCTTGATCGCTTGGCTGACTGATCACAGGTGCACGAGGAACATCAACTACACGCTGACGTATAGTAATTTCATCCCTTCCGCCATGACCGTCGTTGGCAATAGCAACAAATGAATAGTCGGCTGCCTGATTAAAGTTCGGCGTCCAATTCCAAGATGCAGTATTATTCCCATTGTCAACAAATCTAGATCCCTCTGGCAGATTCTGCGGCTGCGCCCAAGTCACCCTGTTATTATCTGGATCCGTTGCCTGGAAGTTAACTTGCTGAATCGCAGAATTCTCATTAACATCCTGATTCCTAAATTCAGCTTGTTGATTTGGTTGATTGATCACAGGAGCTCCCCCTCGTGTTGCCGTAATTTCGATATAATCGACTGTTACGCTACCATAGTTGTGGTTCTGTTCATCCGAGTGAAAGAAGAAGCGGATGAAGATCCGCTGTCCGACATAATCACTGAGATCTATAACGTCCCCATTGTCTTCACTATATTCCTCCCAACCATTGCTATCGCCAGTTCCACTTTGGAGCGTGGCCCAGTTTTGATCTCCAGGGTCGCCATTACGGGAATTAACTTGAAATGCAACCCAATCTGGGCCGTCTTCTGTCTCATAAGACCATGCGAACGAGGCGTAAGCTCTGCCGTTATAATTCCTCATATCTATCGGATGGATCATGTAAGCATCTTGGTTATCATCATAAAAGCCCTCCCCATCAACGACTTCGCCATTCGCGCCGGCATCTACGACCCATCTTCCCCATGCATTCTGGCGTCCCCAAAAGTCGCGACCGTTTTCAGCATTGAGGTCTCCAATATTCCAACCGTCGATATTATTGAACTCCTCCTCAATGATTACATCTTGTGCGATACATCGACCTGTTGTCAACAGGATTGCGGCTGTTAGCAAGAAAAGAAATTTGCGAAACATACTCACCCCTAATGAATGGCTCTCGCCGTTGTTCAGCAACTTAGGAAAATCGGGGCAGACATTCAATTGCCTGCCCCGATTTATTGTTCCTATAGCTATGAAAAGCTACTTCACCAAGACCACTTTAGAGGTCAGAACCCCTTTGGTAGTCTGAAGGCGAATGAAGTAGATACCGCCCTGAAGACCGTTCGCATCCCAACTCACAGCATACCGGTTCGGGACATGATTTCCATGCGCCAAGGTCGCTACCTCTTTCCCGGTGATGTCATAGACCTTCAAGCTCACCATTGTGGGTTCCGGAATGTCGTATGACAGGTGAGTTACCGCGTTGAACGGATTGGGGTAAGCTGAGTGAAGGGCCAGAAAATCCGGGAGGCTTGGATCGTCCTTGGTGACGTCAAGAGGCGTGGTGGTGAATGTCCGGTGTTCAGAAGGAGTGACGCCTTCATGTCCGTCCGTTGCTTCAACCCACCATTCAAATGTTGCACTCTGCTCTCCGCGGAGTCCCTTGCTTTCAGCCAAAGCTTTCAAATCAGGTAAGGTATCTAATACCTGTCCTACAGGGTATGTGGTTTCCGGATTTTGAACTTGTGGAGACTGGAACCGAACATGCAAAGCGTAACTCACCTGTTCACCAGCATCAACATCACTACTTGCACTCCAAACAAACCTTGTGTCATCAAAGGGTTGATTAGAAGCGTTTTGCATAGGTAGTTGAAGTCCAAACTCCGCAGGTGGGTCGTTGACTGCCGTGATAGTGCAAATGAACTCATCGGTGACAGTTCCGCCACGTCGATCATCGGCCATAATGGTAACTCTGGCTCCTGGATTATTGTAGTCCGCATCAGGATTGATGATTAACTCGTGCGTGTTCGCATCGATGCTCATATGATACCGATTCGAAGGTGGATTAGTGATTGTGAATGTTAACTGATCTCCATCAGGATCAGTGAACACGTTGTCAAGGTCTCTGCAAACTGCCCTACCGCAATCTTCATTGTGAGCGTGATCAGGTATCACACTTGTTACGACAGGTGGGTCGTTTTCCGGTGTGATAGTACAAGTGAATTCATCAGTGACAGTTCCCTGATGACCGTCGTCCGCTGTAATAACGACTCTGGCACCACCAGGATTATTGTAGTTTGCGGCAGGGTTGATGTACAGGACATTCGTGCCATTCTCAATCACCATACCGTACTGATTTGGCGGTGCAGTAGTGATGCGGAAGGTCAGTTGATCTCCATCATCGTCGGTGAACATATTGTCCTGATCAGCATGATTTACTCTGCCACAGTCTTCGTTGTGTGTGCAGTCTGGATTTCCATTTCCATTGTTACCAGTGCGACGCGGCACGTCATTGACCGCCGTGATAGTGCAAATGAATTCATCAGTGACAGTTCCCTGATGACCGTCGTCCGCTGTAATAACGACTCTGGCACCACCAGGATTATTGTAGTTTGCGGCAGGGTTGATGTACAGGACATTCGTGCCATTCTCAATCACCATACCGTACTGATTTGGCGGTGCAGTAGTGATGCGGAAGGTCAGTTGATCTCCATCATCGTCGGTGAACATATTGTCCTGATCAGCATGATTTACTCTGCCACAGTCTTCGTTGTGTGTGCAGTCTGGATTTCCATTTCCATTGTTACCAGTGCGACGCGGCACGTCATTGACCGCCGTGATAGTGCAAATGAATTCATCAGTGACAGTTCCCTGATGACCGTCGTCCGCTGTAATAACGACTCTGGCACCACCAGGATTATTGTAGTTTGCGGCAGGGTTGATGTACAGGACATTCGTGCCATTCTCAATCACCATACCGTACTGATTTGGCGGTGCAGTAGTGATGCGGTAAGTCAGCTGATCACCATCGTCGTCGGTGAACATATTGTCTTGATCAGCATGATTCACTCTACCACAGTCTTCGTTGTGTGTGCAGTCTGGATTTCCGTTACCAGGGCGACGCGGCCCGTCATTGACCGCCGTGATAGTGCATGTGAACGAAGTTGAGACCGATTCCCCACTTGGGTCAGTGGCTGTCACAGTGACATTGGCTCCCTGGGGATTATTGTAGTTTGCAACAGGATTGATATACAGCACACTATTTCCATCAATTGCCATTCTGTATTGGTCTGGCGGTCGAGTTGTTATGGCGAATTCCAGGTCATCGCCATCTTCGTCTGTAAAGACATTGCCTAAGTTCACATGATCGACCCTCCCACAGTCCTCTTGGTGACTACAGTTCTGGATCGCGTTGGCTACGCGAGGAGGGTGATTTCCAACACCAGTGTAATGAAACTCCTCTGAGTTGTTATTGTCTTCGCTAACCTCATCGATTTCATCGTTCCGATCAATGAACCACTGCCCTGTATGTTCTCCTGCCGCGAAATTCGCATGCCCGTTGTTCCATCGCCAAGCAACCCAGGTGTCTGCATTAGCGCCGATATTGTATCGGGCTTCAAATCGATTCCCATCGATCACAACACTTACCAGACAGTTATTAGCGGCGAAATTTGTTGGGTTGGTAATATCCATACCTATGATCCATTGGTTGTGCGCCCGAAAATCAATAGGTTGATCCATATTGACGATTCGAGGATCCCAGTTGCCACCCTCCCAGCCAAGCCAGACACCTCCCGCGATAAGGTCGGGTACCTGAGGGGCCTCAGCAGTCACAGTTAGATAGTCCACCTGAATTTCTTGGTAATTATGAAGACTCCCATCTGAGTAGAAGAGGAATCTGACATAACAATCCAGTCCCGCGTATCTGGAGAGATCAACAGGATTGCCATCATCTTCGGTGAATCCTTCCCACCCATTGCTATTATTTGTTCGTCGCACGCATTGTACCCAGTTTCCATCAGCAGGATTACTACTCCGTGTATTGATTTGGAATGTTATATAATCAGGACCATTCTCCATTACATACCACCACTGGAATGAGGCCAAGACGGTTCCACCGCGGTAATCCCGTAAATCTAAATGATGAATCATGGACGAGTGTTGGTTGTCGTCATATTCACCTACATTGTTCTGAATTGCCCGCGCCGCACAAGCATCAGCAACCCACCTAGCCCCAGTATTGTACCTGCCCCAAAGATCTTGACCGTTAGCGTTATTCAAATCAGTGAGTGACCAATCTGGGAGCCCTTGCCTATCAAATTCGTCATCGATAAGAACATCGTCACGCCCCGGTACCGCACCTCGTGGGTCAGATGCAAATTCGGTTAAGTAAATTAGCTTTTTACCTTCATTTACTGGCAGGTATTTTCTGGGAATGTATGCTTCCCTTCCATTGATCTCGTAGAGAACGAGACTATCCATGTCTGTAGATTCGGCGATGATGGGAATGGAAGGATTGAGATTCTCGCGACTCATCACGCTGTAGGCTGACGGGAGCTTCCCGGGTGAACTAGGTGCGGATACGTTTGAAGAAAGATTACCAGCAATAGCATTTCCAACCAATCGAGGACTGGAAGACAGTCCATTCAGCAGAGTTGATCCAGAGTCTGGATTGTTCGGGGTAATAGACCGCGCATCCGCGGCGTTGACCTGAATAGTCTCTGGCTGGAGGTTTTCTTGTTGTTGCGCCTGCATTGAGAACGGAAGCAACAGGCTTACAAGAAGTAAAAGTGAGGTGAACGTAGCTTTCATTGTGGTTCCTTTTTTGATATGTGTGATTGTATGATGATGGGCAGGAAGCGGCGATCAGTGCGACTGTGTGTTGTTCGCTTCCTGTAACCTGATTAGGCATAGTTCGTGCCATTTATTTTATTGCATTAATTCAACAATAGCAAGCCTGATTTTATTTTTTTACAAACCAGTTGAATTTGTTCATTGTGGAGATTTGTCCACATTCTATCTACTCTACTGTTGATAATTCTCTACAACCAATCCTACAACACCCCCCGCGCCTTTAATTTCCGATATAATCCTGCCCGATCCATCTTTGCGGCTTTGGCAACGGCGGTCATGTTTCCGTCATGAAGGATGAGCAACTTTCGGAAATAATCGCGTTCGAAGTTCTCTTTGGATGCTTCATAGTCACCGACGGATACTCGAGCTGAGCCGGTCGAACCAAACCATTGCTCCACTTCATCGGCGGTTACCTGGCTATCAACCTTGTTTACAGTCAGGCTTGTCGCGAGTCCTGCCAGTTCGCGTACATTACCGGGCCAGTCATGAGCAAGAAGTCGTGCACGGGCATCAACTGTTAGACTCAGTACGGGGCGATTGTGACGGGCCGCCTCTCGCTGAAGGAAATGTCCCATCAAATCAAGAACATCTTCCTTCCTCTCTCGCAATGGTGGTACTCGAACAACCACACCTTTAAGTCGGTAATAAAGATCCTGCCGGAAATGGCCTTGCTCGACACGCTCCTCCAGGTGACGGTTAGTGGCAGAGATGACTCTGACATCAACTTTGATTGGCCCTCCGGCACCCACCGGTTCGATTTCTCCTTCCTCGAGTACCCTTAGAAGCTTCGACTGGGTCTCAGGACTTAAGTCGCCAATCTCATCCAGAAAAATGGTGCCGTGATCTGCCAGCTTGAACTTGCCGTCTTTATTATCTATCGCACCGGTAAATGATCCCTTGCGATGACCGAACAGTTCGCTCTCGATTAACTCCTTCGGGATAGCAGTACAATTAATAGCAATGAATGGTCTTGATGCACGCAGGCTGCGACTTTGAATTGCCTTGGCCACTAACTCCTTCCCAACGCCGGTCTCGCCCAGGATCAGCACACGGGCATCGGTCGGTGCAATTCGATCTATCAATGATCTAAGATCAGAAATCGATTGACTCGAACCGATTATCTCGGATTGGGATTGGACGTTTTTCAGCAATCCAGTATTTTCCGTGTGCAATCGATACCGCTCCAGAGCATTCTGTAAGGTTATCAGCAGACGATCCCGATCGATAGGCTTTTCGAGTAGGTGATAAGCTCCCGCCTTAATAGCGCGAACAGCTACATCGACTGTTCCGTAGGCGGTTAAGATTAGAATAGGGACATCCGGTTGATTCTCTCGAATCCATTCCAGAAGTTCCAAATCCTTCACATCCGGCATTTGCAGGTCCATTAGCACTGCATTGACTTTATTAGCAGACAGTACGCTCCTTGTACCGGCAAATGTTGTCGATGAAAAGACCTTATAGCCAGCTAATTCAAGTGTGCGGACAGTCGCCTTCAGTTGTTCGGGTACATCATCGACAACGAAAAGGGACTCCCGGCTTGTTTGATTACTCATAAAAATCCTTCGATTATTGCCTCAATTTCGGAGGCTATATGTTCATTGTGAAGATTAGAGAGGTGAATTTACAGGTAGCGAGACTGTGATCGTTGTCCCCTTACTAAGTTGACTCTCCGCCATAACAGTACCACCATGCCCTTCAACATATTCCTTGACCAGGGCTAATCCCAATCCTTTGCCAGATGATTTTGTGCTGAAATAACGCTCGAACACTCGAGAAAGATGTTCAGGGGCAATTCCTTCACCAGTGTCAGAAAAACTAATCTTGACCGTTGACGCTTTCGATAGGCGAAGTCCTTCTTTTAAGGCGAATTCAATAGAAAGTTCGCCACCGTTTGGCATGGCTTGGAAGCTGTTCTGTATGATATTTTCGAATGCAGATTCGAGTTGTTGAGTATCGGCATAGATCTCCGGCAAGCGGCTAACGTTTTTAATGGAAACTTTGATGTTGTCCAGAGGAGGAGACTGTTCGATCACTTTCATAACTAATGACTTGATATCGACGGGCTTTCTGTCTGGAGGAGATACTCGGATCTCGTCCATCATCCTGCTGGCGGACTCTCGCAGACGATCGGCCTGTTCTTTGAGAGTCAAGAAGTAATCACTTAAATCCTCCGGAATTGATCCAAATTTTAAGATTAATTCCTGCTCAAGATTCTGAACGGTAAGACGCATGATATTCAAAGGTGTGCGAACATCGTGGGCAAGTTGGCCTATCTGGTGAGCCCACTTGCGGTTACGTCCGAGTTCTTCAAAAATCACCTTATTGCGGTAATTTGTTTTATAACGCCAGATAATAAAACCAGCAAGACCGACGATAAATAAAATACTTAGAAAGAAAGGTGGGGAAGTGTAAAGGTCATAGTAGTAGTCTTCACGAGGAGACAACGTCAAGCGCTTGGCAGTCCGCCCGTCACATAGCCAGAAATTGGTCGGGTCGTCATGGAATGCAGGCTGGACAAGAACGTCGGCATCGAATGACTCTTTGGTTCGTGCGAGTGACCGAGAATTTTCATCATATATTACAATTTGGTTTAGTTGATTCCTTCCGATTATCTCCTTGGAGCCATCACGATTTACATCAAAATAGAGATAAGGCCATGACAAATCGGAGACTTGCCCAATTGGTTCAAACGACCAATTGTAAACTGTCGCGCTGGCTTTTCCGGTCCCTAAAATGATCGTTCGCTCTCCGTCCTTTTTTTCAATAACTTGCCAAACATTTCTCATCAAATTATCTTCTTTGAGGGTTTTCGTCTCAGTGATCTCTCCAGTTTTTGCCCGAATACGAAGCCATTTGCTCGGGCCATAGTCGCTATTTGCAGAAGTAAATAATGCGACAATCATCGTTTCTTTCGTTGTCTCGTTATAATAAGGATAAGCTTTTATCTCATTAAAGCCCCCATCAAAAGCCTGCCTCCAGAGCTCATTACCCTGCAAGTCCAGTACAACCAGATAACAAGTGGTGTCATTAGTGCCATTCCATTCAACCTCATTGCCATTGGCTCGCGTTCCAAGAATGATCTCAGGAATCGAATCCCCCGTAACGTCATATAATTGCACCGATATTGGCATGGAAGCAATCCAGTAATGCCAGATTTGCTCTCCATTCAAGGGATCTAATAGCATCAGACCACGAGGCATCCCGCAAAAACCTGAGGCGACTTGAACCAACAGAGCAGAACGGTTTGGGATAATGCCAGTAATCGCGGCTCGTGGAGTGAATCCGCCATCCCATTTTTTTGCAATAGAATCCGGCATATCGCTGGCTTTAAACTCGACTTTAGAAAGCATTGGCCAGCCATCGCTTGAGTATATCCGCAACTCTGAACGATCAACAGAGGGATGACAATTTGCGAAAATTTCATCTTTACCGTCTGCATTTATGTCCAAGCCTGTCATCGAATAGACACCAGTGAGATCGTTCATTTGACATATCGGGCCTCCGTTGCGATTAACAAGGAAAGCATCTCCGCCCAAATTATCTCGCCATGTGAGGATATTTTTGGATGAATCTCCCGCATCGAGCAACGCCATTCCAAGAACTTGAGTGATACTTGTAGTTTGATCAAGCTTGTACGGTATGGGCCAGGACGTTGTGAAAATGCTGTCTCGGCTGCATCCTGAAAATATGACAGCGGTAATCAGAAAGGCGAATCGTATTTTGCTTGTGGTATTGGCATTCATGGTAATTTTGTCCTGTTTGTGGAGAAATATCTACAATCCTTCACTCTGACCGTAGAGTATTCTCTACAGTCAAAGTGATCTGTCACGATCAAGGGCATCCAACTTGTGAACACCTTGGCATATTACGGCAAGATTAATGCCACGAGTCAAATTGGTCAGAGATGCGAATTTGAAAGTAGGGGTGAGCGGATTGAAATTTGAAGAATTTCGTCGATCGGGTTGGATTGAACGGTTGGACCATCGCTGAAATTGTACTCCACCACGGTGATCTGTTGCCGAAAAATTGTCTTAATGAGGTTTGGCGGCACGATGATTTTAAGTTTTTCGCAGACTTGGACCACCTAACTTTTGAATCAATTGAATTTTGTCTCGATTCTTCTGGTTCGACAAGTTCGAGTTGAAGAATCTGTTTCTATTCTTCAAACTTGCAATTTCGGTTTCCAATTTTTTTATTTCGTCGGGTAGTTGATGCCTACGCTCTATCTTTTTACTACATTAACAAGTGTCCAACTTTCCTATGGCACAGAGGGCAGCGGGCGAGTTGATTTTTGTCATTCGTCCTATCTTCGTTCAGTCAATCGAGTCTGCCGGGAAACCGCCTTGTATTCATCGCCGTTTGTTTATTCAGAAGTGAAATATGTGGGAAGACTTCTGGACGACTTATTTATCCGATCTTGGTTATCAGCTCCGGTTCGGTAACGGTGAGCAGTCCCCAATAAACTGAACAGGAGAATAAGGTGGAGATTATCTTACAAATAACCTCATTTAAGGGTCGTCATAAACGTGAGACATTCAGCAGCACAGTAGTCCACCTTATATCCGGCGAAATTCTGTCCAGTCGGAGGGGTACACTTAAGTCACCTATCAGTCTTCAACGGACGAACAACGGCACCATCGAATACCACTACAGCCAAATGATTACTCACAATTCTCATTCCAAGTGCTTCAGCGCCATCTTGTTGACAGCAGAGGGTGAATACACCACCTCCAAAATACCTTCCGACCAGACCACCACCGAAAGCTGTTGGCGAACAATCAGCTCCCATCTCACGATCAGTCATACTGCCACTCATATGCCGATCAGCCTCTTCTCCGCCAAAATTTCTATCGGAATTAACCCCAGCAAGATCTCGGTCTCCGGTTTCTGCGCCAAATTGTCGACCGGCGTTTACAACTTGACAGGACGGGAATAAAGCGTTAGATTGTTAGAAAAGGTGCATCAGGAGGAAACGGAAGATGAAGAAGTTACTGCCACTGGGGAGGGTAGGCGTCCCGACTCCAAAGGGTTTGTACTTATTTTTTCTTCACGATATAATAAATGTATAAAAGCTCTTGACTCCGATAGTAAAAGAACTCTGATTATATCCGGTTCGGGAGGTTAATTATGAATTTACTCGATCGGACTTTTGTCCGACTTATATTCAATATATTTTCAAAGGTTCCAGACAATGAAAACGTTAACGATCAAAGTTGTACTGCTACTCACACTTGCACTCTCATCAAATTTCCTTCCGACATTAGCGTCTGCCGAAACCGCCATGCTACCGTATCCGATTATCTTTGTGCATGGGATAGAAGGTAACATTGGCACTTGGGAAAATTCAGCTGCTGAAATCAAAGGCTACTCACAACCAGATTTTGCAGATCCGCTAGTGTATCATATTTGTCTGAATCACGACCGTCAGGACAGAACTGCATCGTTTAATACAGGTCCAAACGGAGGTGGTGACGTGGTTCCAGTTGGCTGGACGAATGTTTCTAGGCCGCGATTTTTAAATCAATCACCCTCCCCAAATGTACGCCTTTTCATTCTCAATTTTGACGATGACGATACCAAGGATATAGTCCGTCTTGTAAACAATCAACCACAACCATTGAATCATGGCGATCACGATCGTTCGAACGCCGCAGCAATATATAAGCAAGGATTTGCTTTAAAGTTGATGATAACTGCAGTTCGTCAATTAACGGGTTCGGACAAAGTCATCTTGATCGGCCATTCAATGGGCGGTTTAGCAATTCGAGAATATTTACAGCGAAAAGTTGGGAATACTACCAGATATTGGTGGATAGATAGAAACAGCGACGACGGACACAAAGTTGCCAAGGTAGTTTCGCTTGGCACCCCCCATTTGGGCTGGGAGCCAACAGATGAACCATGGCGCTTTCCTGAACGAGATGATCCTCTTGCCAACACGAGTGAAGCGTGTCGAGATATGGCCCGAAATCTTGCGAGACCAGGTAATGAACAAATAATCGCAAATAGCATTTATTTATTTGGTGGTCGTGAGAACCAAATGGCTGGAGAGTGGGAAACGTTCGGGCCAAATGGAGAATTCGTTAACCTCGATGTTAACTGCAATGGAAACAATGGCGGTGACGTTATTATTGGCTTGGATTCTGTTAATCTCTTCCAAGGTCAATGGGTACTTGGAACCAACTATAATAATGTGATGCCACTCCCCGTTATAAAGATTGAATATGTATGGATGCGCTTTTATGAAAACGACGATCCTAATGATGACGGCGATGGAGTAGTTGATTTCGCTAATCAATGGATTCATGTTTTTCAGAGTAATTCACCTTCTCCATTCGGTATAACATATGTTAACGATCGACATTGGCCCCGTGGGCATGATGATGAACACGAAGACTTCTACAGTGTTATGCGAGGACTCGACGAACCTGATGTACTAGCAAGATGCTATTCCATTAAGGATACTCGAGGTGATATTTGGCTCCATGGATTTACTACGCCAAGAACTACAGATAATCTGCGAGACGACGAAGGAAGGCGAGACACTGACCGGTTCACATTCAAAGCGGATACTACGGGAAAGGGATTCGTCCGACTCGACCTGAATTTTAATGTGGGTAATCTTGGTGCCTGGAATATGCAGGTCCTTGAAGGAAACACAGTTAAGGCACAGATGTCGAGAGATAATCGCCCGAACGACGGCATACTTTCATGGGCAACTATTCGAAATACGACTTATCAGGTCTTGTTTTCCGCAGATGCAGATGCAAACTCGTATAGCCGTCCTTATAGGTTCCAGGTCTATTCTGCACCTGCCCCAAATCTTATTGTATCTTCCGCATCAGTCTCTCCTGTCCAAGTAGCGCAAGGTGCAAATGTTAACATCACCTACACCATCCAAAATCCTGGCAGTGCTCAGGCACGCGCATCTCAGACAGGATTCTTCCTCTCGCGAGACAACCAGTATTCCGCCAACGATGATGTTCCATTGAGACTTGGAAACGACTTGAACCAGCCGGAGAATGCCATCAATGCTGGCGGGCAGGCTGTTCATAATGGAAATGGCATTGCTCGCACAATTCCGGCCAACACTGCACCAAACACGTACTATATCATTGTCTATGCAGACATAACGAATACAGAGAATAACGAAAGTGACGAGGGTGGCGGAAATGGTGCTCAGTGGCGTGCAACACAGCAAATAACTGTCACTGCCCCACCGCGACCTAACCTGATTGTTTCGGCTGCCTCCGTTGCTCCGGTTCAGATTGCTCCCGGAGCGAATGTCACCATCACCTATCGTATTCAGAATACAGGCAATGCTCAAGCGCGGGCATCTCAGACGGGGTTCTTTCTCTCCAGAGACGCCGTAAAATCTGACGACGATGTTCCGTTGAGGCTTGGAGATGTCCTAAACCAACCAGAGAATGCCCTTAACGCGGGCGCGCAGATAGATCGAAATAATTTAGTTCGCACCATTCCGGCCAACACTGCACCAAACACTTACTATATTATTGTCTATGCAGATATAACAAATGCTGAGAATAATGAAAGTGACGAAGCCGGCGGCAATGGCGGTCAATGGCGTGCAAGTCAGCAGATCACTGTCACTGGCAGACCCAATCTAATCGTTTCAGCTGTGTCCGTCGCGCCGGTGCAGATGGCTCCGGGCGCAAATGTCACCATCAACTATTCGATTCGAAACATAGGCAACGCACAGGCGCGTGCATCACAGACGGGATTCTTTCTCTCTAGAGACGCCGTGAAATCAGACGAAGACGTCCCCTTAAATCCGAATCAAGCTGAAGGTGCCCTCAACGCTGGCGCTCAGGTAGATCGTAACGCTGTTCGTCCCATTCCGGCAAACACTGCACCAAACACCTACTACATTATTGTTTACGCCGACATCACAAATGCTGAGAACAATGAAAGCGATGAGGCAGGTGGCAACGGAGGTCAATGGCGCGCAAGTCAGCAGATCACTGTAACACCACCCCCTCGACCCAATCTAATCGTTTCAGTTGTATCCGTTGCTCCGGTGCAAATGGCGCCAGGCGCAAACGTCACCATCACCTATCGTATCCAGAACATCGGTAACGCTCAAGCGCGAGCATCTCAGACGGGTTTCTTTCTCTCCAGAGACGCCGTAAAATCAGACGACGATGTTCCATTAAGACTCGGAAACGACTTGAACCAACCAGAGAATGCCCTAAATGCGGGCGCACAGATAGATCGAAATAATTTAGTTCGCACCATTCCGGCAAACACTGCACCAAACACCTACTACATTATTGTTTACGCCGACATCACAAATGCTGAGAACAATGAAAGCGATGAGGCTGGCGGCAATGGCGGTCAATGGCGTGCAAGTCAGCAGATCACGGTTCAGGTAGCACGGCGTGAAGTTGTCATTTTGAATGAAGGCTTTCAAGGTAATTTCCCCGGAGACAATTGGCGACTGGCTGGTGATCCGACATGGGACGACGAATTCTCTAATGCGGAAGCATACGCTGGCGGCTGGTTTGGCTGGTGTGCAGGTAGCAATCGAGCTCTTGCAGACCGGTATGTCAACAACATGAATGCGACAATGACATACGGTCCATTCGATCTTAGCAATGCCGTGTCTGGAAACTTTGAATTCCGGTGGAAGTTCGATACTGAAATAAATGACGATTGGTGCTACTATGAGCTATCTACCGATAACGCCAATTTCACTGGATTCCGAAGTTCTGGCGCTGCATGGAACTGGGCGCGAATCCAAGGGAATTTTCAGAACTTTGGAAACCGTAACTGGTTGGGACAACGCCAAGTCTGGATTCGATTCAAATTTACTTCTGATTGGGCTGTTGTAGCTCGAGGCATGTGTCTTGATGATATCATCATCAAAAAGACGATCAATGGCATGCCACCCCAAGATGGTGAAGAAGACATCGGCGGGCATATTATGGTGTTAAAACCACAAGAGTTTTCGGTTGGCGAAGCCTACCCCAACCCGTTCAATTCCACAACGTTGATCACGTTGGATCTTCCTGAAAGTGAGATGGTTACAGGTATCCTTTTCGATATCTCAGGCCGGGAAATAAGGCGTGTAGTTGAAGGTGAGTTGTCAGTTGGTCACCATGAGATCACGATTCAAGGAGATAACCTACAGACTGGGGTTTATTTCCTGCGCATCCAAACATCAAAAGGACATACAGCCTCGAGAAAGGTGATGCTCACCAGATGAAGGAATGAAATCTATATGCAAAGGCGCGGGCTTTCTAGCTCGCGCCTTTGTGTTTTAACCGATTTCCGCCCCGCCTACTCCCCCTTCACAAGCTCCAGCTCAATTTCCAGCGTCACGTCCTTGCTGACCACAGAACGCCTCCGTCTCCTTCGTCAACTGCACCTTCGATAACTATGCCACAGCGCTCGACCTCGGCAACTGCACCGGCACGATCCATGGATGTACCTTCACCGATATGACCGGGCACGCGATCAACATCACCGACTGCCTCAGCTCGGGAAGCCCGACGCTGACTTTCGACAGTTGCACAGTCACCGGGTCGGACGGCGCGGCATTATTCATCTACAACTCCAACCCGCTGATCAACGACTGCGTTATCACCGGCAACAACGGCGGTGCCTACGGCGCGGCGGTCTATGCCTATAACTCGTCACCCAAGTTCCGCGACAACGACATATCGGGCAGTGTCTATGCGGGATTCAACTCGGCGGGAGGAGGAGCTCCCTCCTTCTCCAGTGGCTCCACCTCCGACCCCCACCGCAACCGCTTCGCGGACAACAACACCTACACCCACACCGTCAAGTCATCGTGGACATGGGCGCAGTTCATCCAGCAGTCGCCGACCTATGTTTCTGTCAACAAAGGGCATAACGATTTTGTCAGCGCTAATGGCGATTATCTGATTTTGTAAACGCCGGTCGAAAAGTGTAGCGGGTGGCAGTACTACTTGCTTTTAGTGTAAAAAACAGCCCTCCTTTTCAAGAGCTGTTTTCTTATCCTACCCCATCATCGTCCACGTAACCAGATCAAGAATCACCTGCTTCGGCACTGGCTCCGCATTGACGTACCTTTTCACCAAAGCGCACAGGATGCTGGATGCCATTAACGGTGTGTAGCAGATTGTTCGTGCGGTACAAGGCTCCTGGATCGCGTCTGCATCATCGCATAATGTCTTGAAATAGACCTGCCGTTCTTCACGAACCTGCGGATGAACTGCGTGAACCACCAGTGTTTCCAGCCCCATCCGCGCTTCCAGATACAATTGAACTTCGGGCTTCGACCGAACTGACTTCCAGATTGCTTTCCGTGATGCCATACTATCGACACCGCTGATAACAACTTCCGTCAATGGCTCATCGACATACGGATGTAACACTATCCGTGGCGTGTAACTGCACAAGCTTTCCATCACATCCCAAAGCGCTTCACACTTTGGACGCCCGATGTCAGCTTCCCGATAGATTTGATTCGACCAGTCATGGGCTTCTACCAGATCGTCGTCGAAGACCGTCAGATGTCTGATGCCCATCTTACCAAGCCAAACGGCTGTGGTGCTTCCAATCGAACCAGCACCGATTAAGGTGACATGCAGGTTAGAAAGCTTCGCCATATTGACCGCATCCATCTGCCGAAGATATCGAAGATCGCTCGTGCTTCACACTCGAAGTTCATCCAGCCGATTTCGTCCTCAAGCTCCTCCGTGCTGATAGTGCCTCTATCGTGTTCCGTTTTCAACATATCCAGATACTCTTTATTAAACATCTGGTGAGAGACAATCGAAGGCGAACCCTGTTCGGTGACCTTTTCCTTGAACTGTTCTTCACAGAACGCCCATGTCTCGTCATCTAACTGAACGTGAACATCCCAGCGGATGTCATCGACTGTCAGATGTGCGGGATGGTATTGATCGAGGCGCATTCGTGACTCATGCTTCTTATTGACAACCAGAGATAACAGATATCTGCCGTTGGCCAACCCGTCGATACATTCATCATCATTTTCATCAACATCATTTCTGCATTGGTATTGGCATTACTCTTGAGCTATATTTATGGTGGCAGGGGCGAAGCTTGCCTTCTCCCGTCTTCGCGGGCTTGCGTAGGATAAGCGTCTCGCTTGTCAGTAGGGCAGGGCATCCCGACCTGTCGCGTCTTTGCGAGCGTAGCGAAGCAATCTCAAGGAGGACGGGTCTCCTTACTCGTCCGGTACGGCGGGGCTCCGTACCCGCCACTCAGTACGACAGGCGTCCCTGCCTATCATCTTACCGGCGCAAGCCGGTATCCAGAACGACCCGCAGGGTCGTCATTCCCGCGAAGGCGGGAATCCAGTAAATAGCTTATAATTGAATATATGCAATCAATCAACGAACGACTCTTCGGTAATTTCGACCACCGGAGGACAAGGAACGACCCGGACTTCAAAGAAGACAGCGTCCGGGAAGTCATCATTGCGCCGATTTTAAGGGAGCTTGGCTATTCCGGCTCGGATATTGTTCGAAGCAAATCCCTGCTTCATCCCTACTTGAAGATTGGAAGCAAAACTCGACCTATTCGGCTGATTCCAGATTACGCATTGAAAGTCTCGGAAAACTTCGCTTGGGTTCTCGACGCCAAATCTCCAAATGAGGGTGTGAACGATGAAGGCAACATCGAACAGGTCTATAGCTATGCAACGCACCCGGAGATAAGAAGCACCTATTTCGCTCTCTGCAACGGCTTAGAGTTTTCGCTTTTTCGTCGTGAAGCAACTAACCAACCGATCCTCTTCTTTCATATAGATGAAATTCAGTATCATTGGGATGACCTCGTCCGTTTTCTCGCCCCCTCGAGTTTTCAGGTAGGCAAGCAACTCGGCTACGAATCGACGACAGCCACGGCAAAGAAAAAGTCGGGATTTGATTACAATGATCGACCATTGCTCGAAGAAATCCCGGTCAGGAAGCAAGAGGCAAAAAGACATTTTGGAGTTCACGGTTACTTTACCAAGCAGAGTTGGAATGTAGTTGCTGAATATATAAAAAATTTTACCAAGCCGGGTGATATGGTACTTGATCCATTTGGTGGAACTGGTGTTACTGCTATTGAAGCATTTATAAATGGTAGGAGGGCTGTTAGCGTTGATTTAAACCCATTAGCAGTATTTATTGTTAGTCGTCTGATCGAGCCTGTCGATACCAATGATCTAACAAATATTTGTGAATTGATAGTGAAAGAATATACTGCTTTAGAACCCAAAAATGAAAATGAAGTGAAACATGCATTGCTAAAGTACTGGTATCCGAGAGGGCATAAATTGCCGAAGGCTTCAGACGTATCTACGGTAGAACATCTTTTCAGCGACACTCAACTTGCTAACTTGGCACTTTTAAGAGACATTATTGAACATCGGTCAAATGGTGCAATTAAAAACACCTTACTGTTAATGTTTTCAGGATTGGTCTCAAAAGTAAATCTAACATATCATCAATCAAGTGGAAGAAGCGCTGGACGAGGCAATGCGAGTCCTTTTGCCTATTATCGATATAGAATAGCAAAGAATCCGACAAGTATTGACATCATTAAGTATTTCTATTCACGACTTAAAAAGGTTTCAGCCGCAAAACGAGACATAGCTAAATATACCAAAGCATTGGATAAGGATGATATTAAAATTATTCAGGGTACAGCTACAAATCTAAGCTGGATGCCTCATGAAAGTGTCGATTACATCTACACCGATCCACCATATGGAAGCAAAATCCCTTATCTCGATCTTTCCACAATGTGGAATGCCTGGCTTGATCTCGAGGTAAAACCGGAGGATTATGAGCTTGAGGCAATCGTGGGTGGGGAACATCATAAAACCAAGGAATCTTATAACGAGCTTATCGCCAAGAGTATCAAAGAGATGTATCGGGTGCTCAAATATGACCGCTGGATGTCGTTTGTCTTTGCGCACAAGGACCCCGAGTTTTGGCATTTAATAATCGAATCGGCAGAGAGTTGTGGATTCGAATACAAAGGCGCGGTTCCTCAGAAGAACGGTCAGACGAGTTTCAAAAAGCGGCAACACCCGTTCACCGTCCTGTCTGGCCAACTCATCATCAATTTCCAAAAGACGAGAAAACCAAAGGCAATCATGAAGGCGCATCTCGGAATGGACTTGGCTGATGCAGTAACCGAAACAATTGAAGCGGTGATTGCCAAGAATGACGGGGCTTCGCTTGAGCAGATCAATGACGAGTTGATTATCAGGGGATTGGAATTGGGTTTCCTTGACCTGCTTAAAAAGCATTATGTCGATTTGACGCCACTACTAACTGAGAATTATGACTTCGACGAAAAAACAGAAGTCTTCCATATACGTAAGAACACTAAATTCAAAGCACATGTCGATATAAGAATGCGGATTCGATACTTTCTCTTGAGCTACTTGCGAAGAATGGAAATAGAAAACAAACAACCGACCTTAGAGGATATTGAATTTGCCATAATGCCGTTACTTAAGAATGGTATAACACCGGAAAATCAGACCATTCTTGGGGTGCTTGAAGACATGGCCGAAAGGGTTGGCTTTGATAAATGGAAGTTGAAGAAGAAGTCGCAAGGGGAGTTGGGGATATAATGGCAGTGAAAAAGAACCCCATCAAGATATTCTCAAACGCTAATCGGCTTTACGCCAAGGCAGAAGCAGCACTTATGGCAGCAATTGAGATTTACAATAAGCCAACTTTTCTTTATAGAGAAGAGCTATTCGCTATTCTCATTGTAAATGCTTGGGAGTTATTTCTAAAAGCAAAACTACTCAAACTGAACAACAATAAGTTTAAGAGCATCCTTGCCTATGAGTTTCCTTTAAGAAAAAACAAAGTGCGCTCAAAGTCTAAACAGATCAAGAGAAATAGGTCTAATCAACCGATGACGATCGATATATTTGCTGCTCTTGGAAAATTGGCAGATCAGTTACCAAATAATCTGCGCACAAATATTGAGGCAATGGTTGAAATACGCGACAATGCAATACATTATCGTAACGAAAGTACAAATTTTAATGCCCTTATCCATGGTTACTGCCAAGCAAGCGTTAAGAATTTCGTTGAGTTATCAAAGCAGTGGATGGGCAAAGATTTTAACGAGTATAATATCTATCTCTTACCAATTGGATTCATAGTGAATCCAACTTCTTCTGCCATTGAAGTTGGTGATGGCGACAACCTATTAAAATATTTGAACGAGCTAAGTAAACTCGAAACACCGGATTCAAATTATTCAATAAAACTATCGTTAGAAATAAACCTAAAGAAGACTTCTTTAGTGGGCACTGAGGTTAGATTAACAAACGACCCGAATGCTACTCCTGTCAAAATGGTTCGTGATGATTTCCGAAAAACATTTATTTGGACATCTAAAGAGTTACTAATTCAAATTCGAGAGAGATATGCTGATTTCAAACAAAACGAGGAGTATAATAGGCTAATAAGGAAGGTAAAGAATGATGCAAGAAGTTGTTATATTCAATATTTGGAGGAAGGGAATCCTAAAAGTGCTTCGAAGCCCTACTTTAGTCAACAAGCACTTCAATTGCATTTTGATCAAAACTATAAACTCAAGCCTAAATAACCTTTACAATGTCGAATGCAATCAATGATTTAAAATTATCGTTGCGAGTCTGGATTCCCGTCTTCACGGGAATGACGCGCCCGCGGGGCGCGCGGGATTCCATCTTTCGCCGGAATGATGAGGCGACTTCGACACCCTTTTACTGGCCGATTCCTCGCATGGAGGATACCCCCCGACTCCACAGGGAGGAAAATCCGGGAGATCGAGCTTTATAAGTCAATAATTATCAGATCTTTACACTTATTTCGCATTCTGCATACTACAGGTACGGCACTCCACATACCTCACTCCATGAATTGCCCTTAATCCTTAAGCCCTTAAACCTTAAACTTCACCCGTAAAATCGTCTTCGAGCTGGAGGATCTATTTTGCGTATTTCCACTCCAAACCACTGCATTTCCCCCGTACGCCCCTTATAGTTCTTGCATCGAAACGCCAATCAACAGAGAATCCATCCAAGCCACTTTCAGGGCTCTCAAGCTCTCTCAAGGTCTTCAGGCGGAAGTACTCATGGCTGTTGAAGAGGATTCACTGTGGGGGCTTTACAATGCCTTCACGAGCGTCCTGACAAAGCAGAATAACCATCGTGCTGAGGGAATTAACAGGCAGGTGGGCAGGTTCTTGCTTGGAAATGGACGCTGAACAGCCATTAATATAAAGGGAGTCCAATGCGCCGGGACACGCTGATAAAAGCGCTTGGCATTGCGGTTGCGGTGATCGATTGGATCAACGAACTTATCGGTCATTCAAAGCCGGGTAAAAAGTCCAAGCCAAGGAAGTGATAAGAAAAACAGCCGTATCCTAAATGGATGGCTGTTTTTTAGCTTAAGATGAGTGACGAAATTGATTTGGGTGCTGGATGTCCTGACGCCGAGTAGGATGATCTGTAAAGAAAACAGTGTCGGGAGACTGATGCTGTTTTTTAGCCTAAAGATTGAAGTGGGAGTCGATGATCTTAGAATCAAAGAAGCTCGAGTTTGAATCCATGGGTGCCAAGCGCATGGAACTCGAACGATTAGTGGAACAGGCGATTCAATTGGCGGGATAATTCGATGAGGCTTTTGCTATTGGGACGATTCAGGAGAAGAGGCTGTTAATACGGAGATTCGTGAAAGAGGTTGTTCTTGATCCGGGGAGTGGCGAGGGCTTGGTTAGATTTATCATGATGGCAGGAACGGATACCATTTCGGTGAATTCGAGGGTGATTGGTTGATTTACGGTTAAACAATTCGTACATCACCATCGACAATATAGCGATAATTCTCATCACAGTTGTAAATTAAAAGAGATGCCCGATATCAGCCGCGTCTCCCACCGTTTAATCGCGAACAATAAAACTGTTGAGCTGGGGTGGGCTGGTCTTGCGGTCCTCGTTATTGCCGCTATTTTCAAATCCCCCAGCTCTTTCAAGCGCTTGGATATATTGTGAAAACTTTGATTATAGGATACTTGAACAGTTGTAGAAGGGAACCGCGATGGCTAGTAAAGTGCACAAACCGGACGAAACTGATCGGCATCGGGATTAAAGAGGTCTATCGAAACTCAGAGGAGTTGAATGCTCTGAGTACCTTACCCTTCAACTACCGTATTTAATCAGTGCCTTCTCCAGCAGAATTTGCTCTTAAGAAAAGGAGATTTACAGAAGGATGCCTACGAGTCATCTCCACGGGAACATCTTCATAGACCAGACGTTTTAACTTAAATGACCCTAATCCCAAATATCAAGAAGGTAACTTCCCTTCTCTTGCTCGTCCTGGTTGCATTCATCTGCATCCACGATGGCGGGTTTGCGCTGATCGCATTGATGAGCGAGGGATCTCTCTCCGATTTAGCCGCTCAAAACGACTGCGGCGGTACTGCATGCAGTGAAGCCGAATCATGTCAATGCCCGGTGCACCTGTTAGAAAAGCTTGACGAAATGGCATCGGTCACTTGTATTGCAATGTTACCTCCCGCCAAGCATGTTCCGGTCACACACGAAGTTCTTGCTTCTCGCGTACTTTCTCCTTCTGAGCCACCCCCTAAAGCCTGACTTTCTTCCCACGATGCCCTCAACCGCCTGCCGCCGCTGAGCGGTTCATCATCTCTAATCAACACCGTTACCTAACCTAAGTCTTCTCATTCGGATTGCTCCGTTGGGGAGAATCATCGCATAACAAGGAGGACTCCATCGGTGCAAGCCATCGTTGTATTCCTGTTACTCGTCTCTGTCATTTCGCCATCCGTTTTGACCGCTGAACCTCTCAGAGTTCGTGATGCGGTTGAGCGTGGAGTGGCTTTCCATCCTGTTCTTCAGGCTGCCGCCGCGACTGTGCAGTCGGCCAAGGGCGAACGGCTTTCGTCGCTGTCGCCTGATGCTCCGACGCTCTCGACCGAATTCGAGGGCATTCCACGCGGGGGTAGCCTCTCACAATATGGTGAACGTCGTATTGCTGTCACTCAAGAATTCGACTTCCCAATCAAATACGTCTGGCGTTCTTTGTCGGCAAACTCGGGCGTCCTCGCTTCCCAACAACAGGCTCTCTCACTGCTGCTCGATTTGGAACTTGCTATCCGAGCAACTTACGCTGAGGCATGGTTTCTTGAAGAGAAGATCGCCATCCTTACCGGCAACGTCGAAGCGGCGCGAATCTATGCATCCCATCTGGAGCGTAAGGTGGAATTAGGAGAAGCCGTGCCACTCGAGGCTCGTCGCGCCCGCGTGGAATACCTGCAAGCAAAATCCCAGTTGGCTGAAGCCGTGAGCGATCATATCGCGGTTCAAGCGCGACTTGCTCGAATGACCGGGATAGATACAAGCGAATTGGCGCTCGAATCGCCTCTTGGCTTGCTATCTACAAAGGCGTCGGAGTCAGCGGATGCCTCACTGACCGACAATCCTGAGTTGAAAGCTGCTGCATACGAGCTTGAACAAGCCAGGTCGGAGTTGACGCTCGCCCGGGCGGCGTGGCTTCCTGACTTGGAATTCTCCTACTTCCAACAGAAAGCGCCTGCCGAGTCGAAACCCCATTTTTGGGGAGTCGAAGTTGGCATTTCACTTCCTGTATGGTATTGGCTTGGCGGAAGAGGCGAGATTCAGAGTGCAACCGCCCGCCGCAGAGCTTCTTCGGCCGGGTTGGCGAATCAGCGGATCGAGAAGTCATCCGAAATGGATCGTCTAATTCAAGCTATAAACGCTATGAGTGAGACCCACCGTTTATACCGGAGCGAAGTTGTTCCTGCAGCAAAGGAAGCCTACGACCTTGCAATGAAGAGCTATCGACTTGGGGAAGCGAATTACCTGCAAGTTCTTGACGCGCAACGCAGCGCCTTTGCTATTCAGGTTGAATTCATCGAAATCGAGCGAGAACTCTACCAAAACCTGACCGAACTCGATAGACTCGCCGGTCGTTCAGTCGTTGGTATCAGCGAACTTCACAAACTGCTTGAGAAAGGAAATTGAAATGAAGCATCAAATCAAATACAACTTGTCGCTCGCCCTGATGATTGCGCTGGGGCTGCTGTTGACCGCAACCGGTTGCAGCGAGCAATCGAATGGTTCGGTCGAAGCCAAAATAAGCAAGAGCGCATCCAAAACTGGGGAGAGCGAACTGAGTGAAAAAAACGGGGAAGGAGTGGAGGCCGTTCGTCTTTCACCCCAGGGGCTCGAAGAAGCCGGCATCGTAGTGGAAGCCTTGGCACTGCGATCTCAGACCAGCGCCATGGAATTGCCGGGGACGCTGCTTCCTCATCCCGACGGCGAAGGTTTTGTCGGCAGTCTGGTAGAAGGCAGGATCAATGAGGTATTTGCCGACGTTGGAGATCGTGTGGCAGACGGCGCGCGGCTCTGCACCATTGAATCTCCGACAGTCGGTGAAGCCGAAGCAGCTTATATTACCGCGGTGGCCGATCATCTTTTCGTCAAGGCCGATTTGGAGCGCCACAAGACACTTGTGAGCGAAGGGATAGGATCAAAGAAGGAGCAACTGGAGCTGGAAGCCAGACTCGCTTCCAGTTCCAGCGCAGTCTCCGCCACAGAGAGGACACTTCACGCCTATGGATTCACCGAAGATGACATCAAGACCCTCCAGACAAATCAGCACACAGGCGGAAGAGTAACATTGCGCAGTCCGATATCGGGCAGCATCATCAGTCGGCAGGCGCGTGTCGGGATGCAGGTCAGCCAAGAAACAGATCTTTTCCATATCGTGGATTTGAAAAGACTGCGCGTCCAGGTGGACATCCCTGAACAAAAGATCGGCCAACTCTCAATCGGAACGGAAGTCACTATCGTTTCTCAGAACGGGCATCGCAGCGAGTTGAAGGGGAAGATCGATCGTCTCGGTGGCAGTATCGAGCATGCGACGCGGACCGTCACCGCTTATGCCACAGTAGATAATTCTGCTGGTAAAATGCGGCCTGGAGGATTCGTAACTGTACGCATCGAGCAGGCTGGCAGCGGCGTTCTGACGGTCCCGGAGGATGCAGTTTTCAAAGCAGGAGATGGAGACCAAGCCATCTTTGTAGAATCCAAGCCTGGAGAATTCGCTCTTCGTGAAGTCGAAACTGGCGCCAAGGTTGGCGGTTGGACCCTGATCACTTCCGGCGTCTCGGCTGGCGAGCGCGTCGTCATCAAGGGTGCGTTTGCCATCAAATCCGAGTTCGACAAGAGCAAATTTGGCGACGGTCACGGCCACTAAAGGATTAAAAATGCTAAAAAAACTCATTGACTTCTCGATCAACAAGCGACTACTGCTCGGCTTAATGCTGGCGATTGTGGTCGGAGCCGGCATCGTGTCGTATCGTCAGCTCCCGGTTGACGCATTCCCCGACATCTCGCCGGTGATGGTCCCAGTCTTCGCTGAAGCCCACGGTATGGCGCCAGAAGAAGTCGAGCGACTGATCACCTTTCCGATTGAAACCGCCATGAACGGTCTGCCTGGAGTAACTGTCGTCAGATCGACTTCAGCCTTTGGGATGGCGGTGATCTATGTCTATTTCACCGACAAAACCGACGTCTATTTCGCGCGGCAACTGGTGTCGGAACGCCTCAACGCGGCGATGGCAGACTTGCCGGAGAGTGATGAACCGCCGGGCCTCGGACCGATCTCGACCGGTTTGGGGCAAATCTTCATGTACTACCTCACCGCCGATTCGACGGCGGATACGGAAGGACTACCAGTTGATATTTATCTCAGAACCATTAACGACTGGGTGGTGAAGTATCAGCTCGGCACGGTTCAGGGAGTGACTGAAGTCCTTTCGATGGGCGGGAACATCCTGCAGTTTCAAGTTAAGGTTGATCCGTTCAAACTGATGGCTTACGATCTGACGCTGAACGAGGTTGTTGAAGCAATCGAACAGAACAACCGCAATGTGGGTGGACAGTTCATTGTCCGGGGGCGAGAGGAGTACCTCGTTCGCGGGCTCGGTCTGATTGAAAACAGCGATCAACTCGCCAGCGTGAAAGTGAAGGAGTCAGAAGGCAAAGTTGTCCGGTTGCGTGACGTCGCGTTGGTCGAGATTGGCCCCGAAATCCGGCGCGGTGTGGTTCTGAAGAACGGCGTCGGCGAGGTTGTTACCGGCATTGTGTTGAAACTCTACGGCGAAAACACCAGTCAGGTAATCGAGAATCTCTACAAGAAGGTCGAAACTTTGCAAGTGTCACTGCCGCGAGGCGTCACTCTGACACCCTTTTACGAGCAAGCGCATCTGATCTCAGAGGCGACCGGGACTGTGAAGAAGGCGCTGTTTGAGGGAGCGATACTGGTTGTACTGGTGCTGTTGCTTTTTCTCGGAGACTTCCGCAGCGCGTTCGTCGTGACTATCGCCTTGCCCATGTCGATGCTGGTCGCGTTCCTGATGATGCGGCAGTTTGGCCTGTCCGCTAATCTGATGTCGCTGGGAGGGCTGGCGATTGCCATTGGAATGATGGCCGATGGAGCGGTGGTGATGGTCGAGAATATCTGGCGGCATCTTGCGCACGATCAAGGCAAGCGTTCGCTAAAAGACGTCATCCTCTTCTCAGCCGACGAAGTCGCCCGCCCGATTGCCTTCGCCATAATGATAATCATCATTGTTTTCCTCCCCCTCTTCACGCTGGAAGGCGTCGAGGGCAAGATGTTCAGCCCGATGGCATTCACGATCACATTCGGCTTGATCGGATCGCTCCTGTTCACATTTACTCTGATTCCATTCCTCGCCTCGTTTGTTTTCAAAGGGAAGGTTTCCGAGAAGGACAGCTTCGTCGTCCGTATGCTGAAGGCGGGCTATCAACCATCTCTGTCTTGGGTTCTCCTAAATCGGAGGAAAGTTCTCGTCGGGGCGGTCGCCGCACTTACGCTGAGTCTGGCTTTGGTTTCCTATCTCGGAACGGAATTTGTCCCCACGCTCGAGGAGGGCTCTATTCAGATCAACATTGCAGGCGCGCCTTCGACTTCATTGGAGGAAATGACCCGCATCCTGCAGCTCCAATCTGATAAAGTTGCTCGGTACCCGGAAGTGACCGATGTGGTTACCCGCATCGGTCGTCCCGAAGCAGGCTCGCACCCCCATCCGGTGAATTCGTCTGAAATCCACGTCGAATTGAAACCGTTCGACGAATGGGCTCCGGGACGAACAAAACAGGATCTGATAGAAGATATTCGTCGCGAGCTATCAAGTTATCCCGGTGTGCAAGTTTCTATGTCACAACCGATCCAAAATATGTTTGGCGAGCTGATCTCTGGGGTCAAAGCTGAACTGGCAGTGAAAGTATTTGGCGAGGACATGGACGAGTTGCGGCGTAAGGGCGAAGAGATCAAGAATGTACTGGCATCTGTCCCCGGAGTGGCAGACCTCTCGCTTGAGCAATCCTTCGGACAGCCGCAAGTACAGATAGATGTTGACGCTGAGAAGGCGGCGCGGTATGGACTTGGCGTAGATGACATTCTGGAGGCTGTTGAGTTAGGCGTCGGTGGCGAAGTCATTGGGCAGGTATTCCAGCAGACAAGGCGCTTCGGAATTCTGGTGCGTTTTGACGAGAAATATCGCAAGGACAGCGACGCAATCGGCAACATTCGCGTGCGAACGCCGGAAGGAGCGCTCATTCCGATCTCCGATGTGGCAACTATCAGCGAAGTCATCGGCCCGATCCAGATCAATCGTGAGAAAAACCAGCGCCGAATTGTGATTCAGGCGAATGTCGAGGGCCGAGACCTCGGCAGCGTTGTCGAGGAGATTCAGGCGCGGATCAAAAAACAGGTTTCGCTGAAACCGGGCTACTTCGTCGAGTATGGAGGCCAGTTTGAGAACCAAAGAAGAGCGATGGAGCGCCTTGCGATCATCGTTCCGATCACGATGTTCTTCATTTTCATCCTGCTCTATTCGGCGTTCAACACCTTCCGGCATGCCCTGCTGATCTATCTCAACATTCCTTTTGCCTTGATCGGAGGAATCGTTGGACTTTTCGCAACCAGGCAGTATCTTTCAGTACCGGCCTCGGTCGGATTTATTGCTCTATTTGGAGTGGCCGTGTTGAACGGAGTCGTGCTTATCAGTTACCTGAATGAGCTGAAGGCACGTGGACTTCCACTCGACGAGGTCATCATGCACGGCGCGATGCTTCGGATCAGACCTGTCTCAATGACCGCGTTGGTGGCGATGCTTGGCCTGGTACCACTCCTCTTCTCGACCGGTATCGGGGCGGAGGTTCAAAGGCCTCTGGCAACCGTGGTGGTGGGCGGTCTATTCACTTCGACAATCCTGACGCTCTACCTCCTGCCAACACTTTACGGAATGTTTGAGCGGAGGTGGGGCAGCAAATAATGGTTGGACTCTAAACATGATAACTCCCTCCCGCAAAGTCGGGAGGGAGTCAATACGTTCAGTATCAAATTAACGCTGGATTACAAAGCCCTCCGCAGCCTAAGCAGTAACGTGCAAATCATCGCTATTTTATCGCTTAAGCTGAATTCTAAATTGCCGTTCAATGAATGAGGACTTCCCCTCAAGGATCTAAGTCAAAGGAATTAAAAGATTGCCGGGTTCAATTTTCCATAACCAGAAGGCAGGAGTTTTATTCGCTCTCGGTGCAGCGACGCTCTTTGGATTAGGCACACCAGCGGCAAAAGTTCTTGTCGGAGACGTCCCGCCGGTGATGCTTGCGAGCCTTCTCTACTTGGGATCTGCTCTCGGGCTTGGGTTATGGATAGTGTATTCGAGGATTTTTCATAAGGGCGGCAGAGAGACGCCACTCAGCCTAAATGATGCACCTTGGCTCATGGGGGCGATTGTGTCGGGCGGAGTAGCAGGTCCGGTGTTGCTGATGTTTGGTCTGGAACGTTTACCCGGATCGAATGCATCTTTGCTGTTGAACCTAGAGGCGGTCTTCACCATTTCCCTCGCCTGGATTGTGTTTCACGAGAATTTTGACCGACGTATCGCCTCGGGCGCGTTACTTATTCTGCTCGGAGGAGTTGCCCTTTCATGGCAGGGTCGCCTCGAACAGGGGAACCTGTCGGGATCGATTTTGGTTGCGGGCGCCTGCCTGGCTTGGGCAATCGATAATAACTTGACGCGCAAAATTTCAGGTGGTGACCCGGTACAAATCGCATTCTTAAAGGGTCTGATCGGGGGATTGACAAACCTTGCGCTGGCACTCTCGCTTGGAAACGTGTTTCCTGCACTGGGGAAGATATCTTTTTCTGCATTGGTGGGACTGATCGGGTACGGTATCAGCCTGGTGCTGTTCATACTCGCTCTCCGTAACTTGGGAGCCGCACGTACCGGAGCTTACTTTTCCGTCGCGCCTTTCATTGGCAGTATATTTGCCGTATTACTAATCGGCGAATCGGTGACGCTTAGTCTGATAATCGCTTCGATCCTCATGGGGTTGGGTGTATGGCTCCATCTGACCGAAAAGCATGTTCACCAGCATTCCCATGAGAGCCTGATTCACGACCACAGGCATGATCACGACGAGCACCATAAGCATTCGCATCCGAAAGAAGAGAATTTGTTTGAAGTTCATTCCCATTCTCACTCGCACGAGGTGATCAACCATTCGCACCCGCATTACCCGGATATTCATCACAGGCATGATCATGGTAAATGAGAATTAGAGGTGCTCAAGAAATCCACAGATGTTACCAGCTCTAAAGCCCGACATTTCGACAGTTTGTTCGTATCACTACTAACTTTGGAATCCCTTGCCCGTGGGCTGGCATTCTGATCAGCGTTCAGAGTGATTTACTTATCGCCTCCAGCTTTGAGCAAGCCATTAAATAAAGGATGAACCTTCACCTGCAAATGATCGCTAATTTCGGCCGCGGTTTCGCGAAATCTCGTTTTCGCTTGAGTGACTTGCGGAGGCAAAACCAATTCTTCGATTGGGTGGGATTTCTCTGTCTTCTCTCGACGATAACGTTACTGGTCTTGCCGATCTGTTTGATATCGCATTGTTGCGAAGACGGCGGCTTTGACGATTGCGCTGACGACGCTGAATGCAACTGCTTCTGCGTTGTCTCCACTTTGCAAGCGACCGAATATGATATCAGGGTCTTCCAAATCTTACTGCCTGACGAGCCAATCCGTCCACTTGATCGCTTGACTCAGACCGACCAAAATCCACCTGAACGTCCCCCTATATTCGCCTGACACCATCTCCCGGGCGGACTCTCTCTCTCTGAAGTAGAGTTCGACCCTTCTCTGAATTGATATCAAGTCACTCATAGACTTCATATCCGTTCGCAACTCTAACATTCCCAAACCAAAATCATAAGTCTCTGGAGAATACATGAACTCTCGAATCATCGCCGTTTTGGCTTTTATAGCCATTTTGGCTGCCACGTCTGGTCTGATATACAATCTGTCAACCGCGGAGGTGAAGACGCCACCAGTGCCTGCGCTCTCACCCAACGCAGCAGAAGTTGCACAGATAGATTGGTGCGCCGAGCATCGAGCCCCAGAGTCAGAGTGCACCAAATGCCATCCGGATTTGGTGGCTAAATTCAAGGAAAAATCCGATTGGTGCGGGAATCACGGAGTTCCTGAGTCACACTGCAATAAGTGCAACGCCGACCTTAAGTTCCCGCAGGAAGCAGCATTTCTGAATATGAAGGGCTTGCAGGTCGAGGACAAGCCCCAGATCGTGGAGATTGACTGGTGTTCCGAGCATCGCGCCCCAGAGTCAGAGTGCGCCAAATGCCATCCGGATTTGGTGGCTAAATTCAAGGAAAAGTCCGATTGGTGCGCTAATCACGGAGTCCCTGAGTCACACTGCTATAAGTGCAACACCGACCTCAAGTTCCCTCAGGAAGTGAGATTCCTCGAGCAACAGGAAAAGGAGAACAAAGTAAAGGAAGACAAGCCCAAGACATCACTCTTCCGCTCGAACAAGGCATACTGTGAGACCAACGACGCAATTGTCCAGCTCGCAAGCCTGGAAACGGCTGGTCGAGCTGGAATCGTGATCGAAGTCGTCTCCGAAACACCGTCCGCTGAGACGATTGAAGTCCCTGCGGAAGTGATGTTCAACGCGGAGAATACCTCAGCGATTACAACGCTTGTGAAAGGAACGTTGGTTCGCTGGGTTGTCCAGCCAGGGGAGCGAGTGGTTTCCGGTCAAGTTCTGGCATTTATCGAATCCATCGAAGCTGCTACGATGAAGGCAGAATTTGTCAGGGCCAGGACAATTCTCCAGTTGGCGAAGAACGCCCTTCTCAGAAAGCAAACTCTGGCAAAGGAAGCTGTGATCAGCACATCAGAACTTGAAGAGGCAGGGTCTGAGTACTCGCACGCCGAAGCCGACGCTGAGATTGCGGCAAGTTCCTTATACGCTATCGGATATGATGAAAAGGAGATTGCTCAAGAGAGCCGCGGACGCAGTCTGATCTCTGTTAAGGCGAGACAGGCGGGGGTGCTGGTCGAGCAAACTGCAACTCTCGGAACAGGTCTTGAATCTGGTGGGATGATAGGAATTATCGCCGAAACTGACCGGCTTTGGATCGAAGCTCGAGTTCGTGAGCGAGACATCGCACGCGTAGCCCTCCAGCAAAAAGCTGAGATCGTAAGCGATGGAATCGTTAGAGGCGCCGGAAAAATTATCTGGATCGCTGATTCCATCGATCCCCTCACAAGAATGGGTAAGGTCCGGATCGAAACAGACGGTGAAGTTGCACAACTAAAGTCGCATCAATTCGTTACTGCTCGAATCGCGATCGGAGCGAAAGAGGCAACTATGTTCGTCTCAACTGAATCAGTCCAGTGGGAAGGGTGCTGCAATGTGGTGTTTGTCGAAGAGGCTCCCGGTAGGTTCAAGCCTCGCAAGGTAGAGGTGCTCTACACGAGTCCCGACGGCTACGCGGTATCTGGAATTAGGCAGGGAGAGCGGATCGCTGTGAAGGGGAGCTACTTGCTCAAGACCGAGATCATGAAAAGCAGCATCGGCGCTGGTTGCTGCGGCGTGGGGGCATAGGAAATGCTACTTGAAAAATGGATTGATGGTGTAATCCGTTTACGTTGGCTCGTCCTGACAATGGCCGTTTTAATGGGGATTGCCGGGGCGCTGTCACTTTCCAAGCTTCCCTTTGACGCATTCCCTGATACTACGCCGGTGCTCGTGCAAGTGAACACTACGCTTCCTGGATTTGCCGCCGAGGATGTTGAATCGCAGGCAACCGCTTCCATCGAGCGTGAACTTACAGGCATCGCCGGATTACAGGAAATCCGCTCTATTTCCAAATTCGGACTGTCGCAGGTGACTTGCGTCTTTCTGGACGGTACCGATCTCTACCTTGCGCGGCAACAAGTAGCTGAACGCCTCATGGGAGCTGATCTTCCGGAGAGCGTTGAGAGACCGACACTTGGACCCGTCACAACTGGTTTTGGAGAGATCTTTCATTATGTCATTGTAGATACTCTCGAATCCTCTGACCCGACACGCGCGAGAGAAGTGCAGGACTGGATGATAAAACCTCAATTGCAATCTGTCCCCGGTGTTGCAGAGGTGAACAGTTGGGGAGGTTTCGAGAAGCAATATCAGGTGCTTGTAAATCCTGATCGCCTTGCATCGTTTGATCTTACACTTGGTGATGTACTGGAGGCTCTTCGGCACGGCCAGAGGAATGTAGGCGGCGGAATTGTCAATCGAGCAGGCGAACGGTTTGTCATTCAGGGTGTCGGACAACTAACGAATCGAGATGAAATCGAGGCTGTCGTCGTCACCACAAGGAACGGCACTCCCATACTCATCCGCGATCTGGCAGAGGTAGTCATCGGTCACCAGCAGCGAGCCGCTTCTACAACGTATAACGGTCAGGGGGAAGTAGTTTTGGGGCTGGGCTTCATGCTTTCGGGCGAGAATTCGCATGAAGTCGCACAACGACTCGCCAAACAACTGAATGAGGTAAAGAATGGACTTCCTGAGGGCATCGACGCCCACGTCGTTTATGATCGGACTCACGTTGTAGATCAAGTGCTGGAAACGGTCGAGCATAATCTCCTCTTCGGATCGATTCTTGTCGTCTCAGTGTTACTCCTATTTTTAGGAAATATCCGGGCAAGCCTGATTGTGGCTTTGGCGATCCCGTTATCGATGCTGTTTGCATTCAGCTTCATGCTACAACTCGGTATTGCCGGAAGTTTGATGAACCTCGGCGCAATTGACTTCGGATTGGCGGTCGATAATGCTGTGATTCAAGTCGAGAATATCACTCGAAGACTGGCGCACCGTCGTGACGGCCGCACTCGTTGGGAATTGATCCGTGACGCTGTAATGGAGGTGCGTAAACCGACGCTCTTCGGAGAGCTGATAATCATGCTGGTCTATCTTCCCATCCTGACACTTCAAGGCGTCGAAGGGAAAATGTTCAGGCCGATGGCGATGACTGTAATACTCGTTCTGGCGGGTTCGATGCTCCTCTCTTTTACTGTCATTCCTGCTCTAAGCGCTGCCTTTCTGCCTGCAACACATAAAGAAAAGGAGTCCAAGATCGTGGAGTGGTTGAAGCGAATGTATCAGCCACTCCTGAACTGGTCACTGAAGCACGGATTCGCGGTATTGGCGTTTGCGGGAATGCTCGTTGCCGGGGCTGGCGTATTGATGGCATTTCTGGGATCGGAGTTTATCCCACGACTTTCGGAAGGTAGCATTGTCATCAATACGATTCGCTTGGCTGGTGTTTCGCTTGAAAAGTCCACCCAAAGTGGTCAGAGCATCGAACGGATTCTGCGAGATAAGTTTCCAAATGAAGTGAAAGACGTCTGGACGCGGACAGGAACTCCTGAACTAGCGACCGATCCGATGGGGGTGGAGCTGTCCGACGTCTTTGTTAGTCTTACGCCGCGCGAACAATGGAAAAGAGCCAAGAATCAGCCCGAACTTGTCGCTTTGATGGATAAAGAGCTTTCCGATCTGCCCGGTATGAATATGGTCTTCACCCAACCGATCGAGATGCGTTTCAACGAGCTGATATCCGGAATACGTACTGATCTCGGCATCAAAATATTTGGTGATGACTTTGAGGTTCTGAAGGAAAAGGCTAAAGAGGTTGAAGCTATCGTTTCAACCACTCGCGGCGCCGTTGACGTCAACCTCGAACAGATATCGGGACAGCCATTGCTGCGACTCGAGATCGACCGGACGGTTCTCTCCCGTTACTCGCTGACATCAGAGGAAGTCCTTGAGGCAATCGAGTCAATAGGAGGAAGTGTTGTGGGTGAGGTGCGTGAAGGACAACGGCGGTTCGACCTTGTCGCAAAATGGTCGCCTGAGTTTTCTGCAAGCCCGGAAGCGCTGGATCGAATAATTCTCACAAGCGAGAGCGGTGAGCAAGTTTCACTTTCGCAGGTTGCCAAATTTTCCCAAACGGAAGGCCCTTCGACGATCTCGCGAGAATGGGGCAAGCGAAGAATTGTTGTTCAGAGCAATGTCCGGGGGCGCGATATCGGCTCGTTCGTGAAAAAAGTGCAGGATCGAATATCGGAGGAAGTTAAATTTGCCCCTGGATATTTTGTTCAATTCGGCGGGCAGTTCGAGAACCTCCAACGGGCAAGGACGCGCCTCGCATTTGTGACGCCGCTTGCACTCCTGATGATCTTCGGGCTACTCTATTGGACATATAAATCGGCGCGGGATGCCTTGCTGATATTCAGCGGAGTGCCTCTGGCTGCAGCGGGAGGCGCTATCGCATTGACGCTGAGGGATATGCCCTTCACTATCTCTGCTGGTGTGGGATTCATTGCTCTTTCTGGGATTGCAGTCTTGAATGGACTGGTTCTGGTCTCCTCAATTCGAAATTTACAACAGGAGGAGATGACATTCTCGGATGCCGTGAAGACCGCAGGCAGCGAGCGGATGAGACCAGTGATGATGACGGCTCTCGTGGCGGCGCTCGGGTTTATTCCGATGGCGATCTCACAAGGGGTCGGGGCAGAGGTGCAGAAACCGCTCGCGACGG
Organism: uncultured Caldithrix sp.; assembly: GCA_964355675.1. Lineage (GTDB taxonomy): Bacteria > Electryoneota > AABM5-125-24 > Hatepunaeales > Hatepunaeaceae > CAMBDS01. The sequence continues at coordinate 7,455 of CAYHEC010000016.1, read as the reverse complement.
TGGTTATCGGAGGGATTATCACGTCAACAATTCTAACTTTGATTGTGCTTCCGGTATTATACGCCAGATTTGGAAGTCCACCGATTCTTGGGGAAGATCCTGGAAGGATTTAACCGAGAGCACTCCATGTGACAGTTGGTGTTATACTATACCTCGTAGATAATAATCTGTTCTTCATGCTATCAGCAAGCCTGATTCGTAATATATTAAGCTACTGCCAACATGATACCACGTATTCTTTACTATACGACTCAGGGTATGCAAATCCTGCGCAAAAACGAAAGAAGACCGGAGCCACTTGACTCCGGTCTTCTTTATCACCTGTAGCGGGGGCGGGATCTAAACCTACGGCTATGTCGTTCAGAAAAACACCATAGAGAGATACAACGGCTATCTGATAGCGGTTTGCGGGGCAGCAATACTTGAAGTATATATGGTATAAGAATATAGTAATAACCTGGAGATCTTATGCCTGCTACTAACTTCCTGATGGCGCTTACGCCAAACAGGATACTTTCCCGAAACCAGCTCTTCGTAGCACCGTTTATCAACTATCAGACTGGCCGGTATATCGGCGATATTTCCATCGCTGCGGGTCGCTTTCTCACGCGAGACCGCGCGGTCATAGGAGTCTCCGATTGTCAGAGGGGGGTAAAAAATCGATCACTGAGTCACCGAGTTCCCGAAATGCCTGTCTGACAGGGGCTACAGGCGTGATCGATTGGTGATTCATGCGTGATCGATTGGTGACTCTTCGTTCTCATCATTCCGGCGAAAGCCGGAATCTAAACAAAGGCGTCAACCCTCTGAGGTTGACGCCTTTTTCATTTCTGGTACTGCCGACAGTTGTCGGCAGTGCGGAAGTGTAACTCCCCCGCAAATTCCGGTCTCATACACCGAAACTCAGCACGAGCGGGCGTTGACTGATGGTGTAACTCCCCCGCAAATTCCGGTCTCATACACCACGTCCTGTGTATCCCGCGCTCCAGACAGAAGTTACTGGGATTCGATGCGAAAAAACGGGGAGATCAGCCTCCGATTTAGGGAATTTGAGGGGAAATTTCGCTCTCCGGACCCGGGTCTCCCCTTTGGAACAATTGACCGCGAGGATATGCATGGCCCTGACGACTGACGAGAGACGACGATTCAATATAACATTCCTGCTCTACTTTGTCAAGCCTTATCTTCTTCCGGAGAAGGCAATTCCAATCCCCAGAAAACCCGCCCGATGACTCTGGCGGCATTGGCATCGCTGTTTGTTTCATATTTACAATTCTTGTGTTCACAAATAAATGTGCGTTTCGTTTTGTTCTCTTTCAGGCGTTTCTGCTCTTTTTGGTAACATCCGCATTCGGAGCAAACCTGCGACGAGAACCTATAGGGAACCATAATCACGCGCATTCCCCGCTCAACCGCCTTTTCGGTCAGTTTTCGCCGAATCAAACCATAGGCGAAGAATCCCATTTTTCGGCTTTTTTCATCTCTTTCCTCCTTCTTTTCCGCTCGCCCTTTGGCAACAAACCCTCTTTCACTTTCGAGAACAATCAAATCAACCGGCGATTCTTCAGTAAGTTTGATGATTTGGGACGCATTCAATCTTGCCCAATCCCGTATCATCCAGCGCGTGTGGAGCGCCAGATACCTCAGATCATGGGAAGCGAGGTTTGCAGCGCCTGTCTTGGTTGAGATGCCTCTTCTTGTAGTAATTTCACTTGCCATATCCTCAAACGAGTCAAGATGACGTCCAACGTGATCTTTATTCAACCCGGATCGATATTCGTCCTTCTCCTTTTTCTCAAGACTCTCATAAAGCTTGTCGAGTTTATTGATCCTCAAAGGCTTTGCAACAAGAAATTCTCTTCCTCTGAAGAATCCCACTGCGGCTCCAGTCTCACCGATATCTACCGTCAAAATTCTCAGTTCCTTGTTCGGATCGCCCTGAAAGGATTCCAGAATCTTGTCTCGCACAATCGCGGGGAATATTCGCTCATCCTCGCGTGGTGCGAACTCGCCGCTCCTCGCCTTCTCGATCTCTTCCTGACTAATCGAAAATTGGGACTGTTTTGGCGCAACGGCAAATCTAAAACCGACTCGCGCTCTCGCTCCTATGAAACTAAGATGAACACTTGATACATTCGCCCGCGCTTCCTTGACGTCGTATCCGCCCGGCCATTCCTTGAACCGGAATGAGAGGAACTCCCCCTTCTTCATATCGTCAAGCCTAAGCTTGACTACCGATTGATCCCAATCGATTTCATAAAAGTGCTCGCCGAAGATTTTCGGGGCAGGTGAAGACTTGGCTGATGGGTAAGTAAAAGAAGGCTTTTTAGGACCGGCGAGGTACTGCTTTCGCCATTTGCGGTAATCGTCGTCAAAGGCATAAAAATCGGTTGGAATGTCTTTCAACTGTCCATAGTAATCAAGACATTGCTGAGTATGCTTATTGAATTCACAAGGCTGATCGAACTTTAGACAGTGAGGCAGCTTGCCATAGTCTCTTAAGGTTTTTACATTCAAATTCAATATCTTGAGGTAACTATTCCAGACTTTTGGAAACCACCATTTGTCAAGTGGAATCTTCACTCCCTCTTCGCGTTTTAACTCTTCCATTCTTTCATTGCCGGTCAGGCGCGATTTTATTACTCCTATCTCAATGTAACGCCAAGCCATCTCAGGAAACTTCTTCTTAAACTTGCCATAATCGGCGGGATTGGTTGACTCCCAATCTCGACGAAATTCCCAGTATTTTTTGCATAACTGTGAATGAGCAACGAATTTTTTGTCCGCTGGAATCCGCTCTCCCGCAAAGTCGCAATCGTCTTTCGTATTTACCAACTTGGCGGCAAGGCAAACTCTTGGACTCTTCTTTTTGATCTCAATAGCATGAAAAGCTTGGGTGAAGCGGTCATGAATCTCCTCAGTCAGTTCCGGGTGCTTTGCTTCCCACTCCGTTTTTTCTTTTTGCCAGATAGGTCGGCGTTTTTCCCAATGGTGAATTAGCCTGTCGTAGCGGGCATAGACCCAATCTGCCGCCGCTTTGAGCAGGATCATTCGCTGCACCGCCGGCATCTTCGCTAACCTGATAAAGAGCTTTCGTGTACTTTCTGACTTTTCAATTCTTCTTACAGCATCCATAGAATCAAGTAAGGGCTGAGATATGTCCCCGCTCAGCAGTGCCGTATTCATCTTGTCGCTCGACAATTCATCGAAGACTTTCAGCCTCAAGCTGTCGCTAAATGTGGGATCTACGACGATCATATCAGGGTTGAGGAAGAACTCCCAGAACTCTCGCGCCTCCTCTCTAACCAGATTCCCTTCCCGGTCTTTCTTTGGCCTGATAGACATCAACCATTGGCATAGCTCTGAGACGTCGAGATTGAATTTCTCGAATCTTCCCCGAAGTAAAACCACCTTTTGCTTGAACTCAACGGTCGTTTCAACAGGCATCCGACGAAGGCCACGAACAATGGTTCGTTCTTCACGGTATTTTTGTCTTTGGTTCATTTTTCATCATCGATATTTAATTTAAATTGATCCGGATTCCTGCTTTCGCAGGAATGGAAAATTGGATACCGGCTTGCGCCGTAATGATGATGTGACAGGCAGGGACGCCTGTCGTACTTGCCCCGCCGTACCGGACGGATACGGAGATCCGTCCTCCTTCAGACACGCTGAAGCTGTGAACTCTGAACCGGATTGCTTCGCTACGCTCGCAAAGACGCGACAGGTCGGGGCGCCCTGGCCTCCTTTGACAGGTCGGGACGCCCTGTCCTACTGACAAGCGAGACGCTTATCCTACACGCTGTGGACTTGCTTTTCATGTAAAAATGTCGTATATTGTCAACAATCAATCTAAAGCCCAAAGCCATGTACCTTCACCCTGACACTTCTGACGGAAGATTTTCAAACCGTCAGGCCTCAAACCCCCGTCTGATAAGCCCCCTGACAGATCTGACGGATCTGACGGTTGTAACATTGCTCTTTGACGCGACAGGCAGGGACGCCTATCCTCCCGGTACAGTTTTCAACATTTTTAAGATAACAGTTGTAGCGGTCAAAAACAACAAGCCAGACACTTTGGATGTCTGGCTTTGGGGACAGGCAAGAAAACCTGTCGAACCGAAAATTGTAGCGCGTAGGGGAGTCGAACCCCTGTTACCGGCGTGAGAGGCCAGCGTCCTAACCACTAGACGAACGCGCCATTCCCTTCCTTCATTATCAATAGGAAGTGAACCCCTAATATAACACTCCTCAATTTCACACGCAAGCTTATGGCTTGCTGTAGCTCACGTTCTTATGATTCAATCCTCTCTGATCAGCCAATCCGCATTGCTTTTTCCGTTGCACTACGCCAGTTCGGTAAGTATATTTCATTGTCCATTTAAAAGTCCAACGCCAAGGGTCATTCGATGAGAAGAAAAATACCAGTCATACTTCGATTTTCCGTAGTTCTCTGCATTCTGATCGCACGATCTGCCAGCGCCGATACCGCTCCTGATTTCCGTGCGGAAAAGCTTGACGGTGGTAAATTCCACCTGAACGACGCGCTTAACGACAAGATAATATTGATTCACTTTTGGGACACCTGTTGCCCGGGTTGCCGAGAAGCTCTTCCTGCCGTCCAGAAAATGGCTGATGAGTTTAAAGACTCACTGAAGGTCATTAGCGTCTGCACTGATTCGCCCAAAACACAGTCGAAAATCAGACCGTTTTTTAAGATGAACGGCTACTCATTTCAAGTCATCCTCGACCCGAATCTTGAAATCCGCAAACTCTTCGGTGGCACAGAGAGTCCGCTGACACTACTGGTTTCCCCCGCTGGTGAGATCCTTCTTCGTCGGATTGGCGCATCAATCGATGAGGAAGATATTCTACGAAAAGAAATTACATCTCAATTACATAAACAATCAAATTCCACACCTAAAGAGTTGGAGACCCATTGACCACTCGAAATGATCACTTTCAATTCCTGATAATCGGAGCTGTTTTTCTCTTAGCGTTCTCAACCCGTTCCCAAGCCGCCTTCTCAATCTCCGGACAGAATGAAGCTCGCTATGGATCGGGACATCAGGCGAATCGGTTTCCTGATAACAGTCTGAAATACCTTGAAAACTATCTCGAGTTAACAGGAAATTTAGACAAACTGAGATTTTACATCAGACAGTCCTATAGAATTCCTTCAGAGTATGATGTCCGAACCGAAGGACTCGACGCTTTCGACAAACTCTATATTGAGTATGCCACGGAGCACTTAACGGTGCGCGGAGGTGACTTCTACCGCACATGGGGGAAGGGACTCTTCTTCGGTAATCAGGAACTCCGCGACGTCAATATCGACAGCGGTATCGAAGGCGCACTCGTCGAAGGCAATTACGACTTTTATGATGCCGCCGCCTTCCGCGGTGTCGAGGTCGATACGCTGGGCGGTGCATTGGAAACAGCGGAGGGATTTTGGGCTTCGGCACGCTTGCCTTTCGATACAAAACTCGGCATCGGCTACGCGACACTTGAGTCCGGTCCTCGCCACCCCACTATAGACCGACACGGCTTCGACATAGAGAAAGACTTCGAGTTCGGTAATGTTAGCGCCGCCTATGTCAGTGATCGTCTGCCAGCGTGGTTCGTTCCTGATATATTTGTGACGCCTCACAAAAACCGCTTCAATCAGGCTCTATTTACCGCCGCTACCGTCTATGGAACAGGTTGGAGTTTCTATCTTGACTTTCGCAGTTATCACCTGTTTACCTATCAGGAAGTCAAGCCGATTGTGGGGACGGTGATCCAAACCCCGCTCCAGAACCCGCCGATAGGTCGTCCCGAAAACACCATGTATCTGCTTGACCATTACCCGCGAGTACTTCGTTTCGATGACGACGTCGGTTTCCAAGCTGAGTTTACGGCTAATCAAGGCTCGTTTGATTGGTTGCTGAACTATCACCAGTCAACTCGAAGCGACAAGAATAACTTCGTCTCGAAACATGCCGATCGCTATTCGCCCTACGAAGGAGTATTTCTCCGCACTGAATACGCCGCACCCTGGGATGACAAAATCGGCTTGAAGTATGGCTGGCAACGCGACGTCGATTACGACTATTATTTTAAAGTTGTCTCCAAACGCTCAATCAGGAACGCGATTGGAATATCATACGAGACTGAATTGTCTGAAAATAAAGGGTTAAGCGGGGAAATTCAGGCAATGGGGGTGAAAAGTGAAGCTTCTGGAGTGAGTGATAATTATTGGGAGGAGTACATCAGCGCGACCTACTCGCAGGGGGGAACTTTCTCAGCTACTGGAACCCTATCGCGCAGCGAGAGCCCCCAGTACGCAACCGACGGCGTTGCCTGGGGCAAAGATTTTATCGGCGGTGGCGGTTGGTACTGGCCATCGGCCGATGTGGTGATACAGCTATTCGAACAACACCAGCTCCGACTTTTCTACGGGTATGAACGCGGTGGAATTTCCTGTGCCGGAGGCGTTTGCCATATCGTTAATCCGTTCAAGGGTGTGAAGCTATCGTTGGTGAGCCATTTTTAGGAAATTTTACGGAGTGCATATTATGGTGCTCTTGGAGAGTGGCTTGAAAAGCCGGTCTCCAAGTACTACGATCAATTGACCTGAATAATGACGAGACTCAGCGCACGCTAAAGCTGTGAACTCAAACTCCTGATGTTGCGCTTAATTACTCAAGCAGACAATAGTTGCTCGTGTCTCATTACACTTCTGGTGGACTTGCACCAAAGGCAGTCCATTCTTCGTAGGCGGGGCCATAGACCCCTGGAACCTTCAGACCTGCTTGACGCATCAGAACGGTCATCTGAGCGCGATGGTGAATTTCATGGCGGATCAGGACTTCGAGGGTGAAGCCGTTTTTCCATTTCTCACCATACATATCGACCACGTCCTGCAAGGTGGCGTCGTTCCAATTTGCATGGATTTGGTCGAGTAATTGTGCACTGACGGCGGCGAAGGCGTCATGTATGGCTTGAGCTGATAGGGGAACGGGATCGTGTTCGCTGACTTTGTCGAGTATCAGTCCGACGCGCCCCATCATTTCCGGGTAGGAGGTTACGATGTGCCAGGCAAGTCTACCGATGGTGCGATGGTCTTTGGCAACAGACTGAGCCAGTGATTCGTCGGTGAGCGCGGCGAGGATTTTCAGCGTTCCTTGGCGTTCCGATTCGTAATCGGTAAGAAAGTCACTAATCGAGGTAAACATAGGTCTATTCCAATCGATTTGGATTGTAATTCGGGTTGATGAATTATTGCTTGTTAATTGTTGTTTGCTATTCTTACCGGAAAAGGGGCTCGGTATGCCGTGCCCCTACCGGATCAAAACAACCTTCTTAGTCGAAACCTCCTGCCCGGTTTGGAGGCGAACAAGATAGACCCCGGCGGGGAAAGAAGAGGCGTTCCAGGTAGCGCTACTCGTTTCTTCTGCCGACCCCCTGCGGTCG
>CAYHEC010000015.1:0-89686 GCA_964355675.1 uncultured Caldithrix sp. | reverse complement strand
TCCCCTTTTTTTTATGCAACCCCCCCCCCCCCCCCCGCGTTCAAGCGCAATCAGCTTCGCGATCTTCGCGCTCCTGTTTGTGACGTTTAGCGCAAGCCACGCTGTCACGTTCAACGGCAGGGAGTACACGCAGTATTCGAGTCAGTGGTTCGAGGTCTATCAAGGCGATACGTTTCGGGTTGTAGGGACGGAAATATTCGTCTATTTCACAAGTAGCGCTACCCAAACGCAGATCGATGCACTGAATGCAAGTCTTGGAGGTGAGACGATAAAGATTAACTGCCTCGGAACCTATCTCATCCAATCTACCGCAAGTCCCGCGCCAGACCCGCTCGATTTCATGGAGTCCTATTTGAATTCGAGTATCGTCACTGAAGGGAGCAACAACACTTACCTCTACTACCTTGCAGACGATCCAAGCCTACTCGAAAATAGCGAATTTCTTCAGCGTTATCTTTATTTTCCTGCTGGCGATGATTTCGACAACTCAATTAATCCTGACCCCGCGTGGGAATTGACGACCGGAAGTTCTGCGGTGAAAGTCGGAATACTCGATGGAGGCGTCTTCTGGCAACATAGCCAGCTCCGTGACAACATTTGGAAGGGTATCCCCCCCGGTGGTGGCGAAGATGCTGATGAGGATGGTCAAAGTATTCAACTTGTTGATGGAGAATGGGTATTAGACCCTGGTGATCTGAATAACGTGGACGATGATGGCAATGGTCTTGTCGATGACCTGATTGGATGGAGCTTCGCAGATGGAGCTGAAGGAAACAATGTCGGTGATGAAATCGACGGCATAGCGGAATGCAGACACGGCACTCCGGTTGCTGGCATCATCGGAGCCAGAACTAACGACGCATCACAATTTGCCGGAATTGCTGGAGGATGGGGCAACAACCCGGGCACTTCACTCGTCATCTGTAAAATGTCGCATACTAATTTTGTTCCAATGGCAGCCATTGACGAAGCGATCGACGGGCTAAACTATCTTATCAATCAGAATCAATGCAAAATCATCAACTGCAGTTGGTACTCTACGGTTAACGGCGATATTCAGGATCTACTTTTTCAGGCAAATGCTGAGGACAACATTTGCATCGTATTTGCGGCTTCACGCCCAGAGGGCGGGAATGGAGTGCGGTTTCCAGCCAGGGACGAGAATGTGCTGGCAGTTGGCGGAAGCGAGGACGGGCATAGATTAGTTAGAAGCGCAGTTGGAGATGATTTGGATATCGTAGCGCCATGCGGTGTTGCGGAAAGCCCAGGAGGATCCCATGCGATTGTATACTCTACTAGCGTGGAATTAGAGGCAGACCCCGATTTTCGCGAGATAGAAGCTGACCCATTAGAAAACCCTGATCTATGCTCATATTCCGGCGTTTCTTTTGCAGCCCCCCAAGCAAGCGGCGTCGTTGCTCTCCTCCTTTCGCAAGTCGGGACTCTCTCTGTTAATAACTTGCATGAAATTTTGGGTGTTACGTCAGCACGGGATGATGGCGAAGGTGCATACAACCTAAACCTTGCTAATCACCCCTATGGCGGGTGGAATAGCGAGATAGGCTACGGCGAACTGAATGCCGCTAATGCTGTTGTCTATGGTCAAAGTCAAGGAATAGGCTTGTATTCTGGCTGGCAATTGATCTCTTCACGTATAGAACCGTTCCGGACGGCTGATAATTTGCTTGATGACGAAAATGGAATACTCCTGTCATGGCGAGAAATTTCTGATGCAAGCATTACCGTGCTAAAGAATTACGCCGCCCAAACTTGGGATGGTTCCCAGAACCCAGCCAACTGCAACATTCCGTCATGGAATCCACTTGCCGGATACAAGGTCAATATGTCGGTAGCACGTACGTTGGTCATACTTGGCAAAGAACTTCCGCTTGACACAGAGATCGAACTCAATGCCGGTTGGAATTGGGTAAGTTACCTTCCTGATTTCGATCTTGAAGCGGGCGATGCGTTCGAAAGTCTGATCGATCAAATACCCGGAAACCTTAACATAGTAAAGAACGGAGGGGGACAGTTCTATATTCCAGGTGGATTTAATAATATTCCGGACTGCAGCCCGGGTGAGGGATTTGAAGTTTCTGTCGATGGGGCTGCCATACGCCTTGATTACCCCGACCAACAGCCTGCCCCGAAAAGACCAGAAGATAAACTCCCGCCTGTAGTCGCCTCAGATCCGGAGTATTTCTCGATTGCCACAATGTCTGATTACTTTCACCCGCTGTTGATAACAGGGCTTTCAGTCGAAGGATTAAATTGCGCGTCCGGTGATGAAGTTGCAGTCTTTACTGGCGAGGATATCTGCATCGGCGCGGCAGTTTATGGCGGACAGCTACCAATGGGTGTTGCGATCTGGCGAGACGACCCGACAACCGAGACGATAGATGGTTACCGGAATGGCGACCTATTCCTGCTGAAGTATTGGAGCGTCTCAGAGCACGCACTATTCGGTCCTGATACACTCGACACATTCGGAGATCTGGACGTAGCTCCCAGCCAGATATATACCTCGGCAAACATCGCATTCGGTCGCCCCGCCGCAATTGTTCCAACCTCCTTTGCTGTGTCACAACCCTACCCTAATCCGTTTAACATGAACTCGTCACTGAGGTTTGAATTACCTGAAGCCGGAATTCTCTTGATCACGATTCACGATGCTTCCGGCCGTTTGGTGAAACAGTCCGAGATCAACCAGACTCGCGCCGGTTACTTCATCTGGACTTGGAACGGCAACGATATGCAGGAGTACCCGGTCACTTCGGGAATGTATTTCTGCAAAATTGATTATGCTACACAGTCCGGGGATCGCAAGTCAGCGACCTCTCAATTCACTGCTATTCGTTAATACAACATAAGTATGGGGAGCTTGGCATCTGCCAATCTCCCCATATCTTTCAAAAGGACGCACATTATGAGAATGTCAATTTCTGGATTCGCGTTGATATTCGTGTTTGTTATAACGAGTTATGCAGACACTACCTTCGTTGAAGGGGATGTTCAAGGTGATTGGGATATCAATGGAAGTCCTTACATTGTTGGGTTTGCCGGTGCATCGGTGGTAAATGGTGGAGTCTTGAACATCGAGCCTGGGGTCAGAGTTCTCTTCAATGACGTTTCATTCTTGCTTGCACGGAACGCGTCAATTATTGCCAATGGAACTGAAGAAGATTCTATATACTTTGGCCGTTCTGGAATCGCTGAGGAAGGCCAAGAGCCAACCACTTGGGTTGGGATACTCAATCAAAGATCCGGCTCCATGGAATTGAGTTACTGTATCATCGACTACGCCTGGGGGATGGATGGGGGGGAGTTTGATGGGGCAATATTCTCTGGAGATGGTGCAGATACTCTCAGGATTAGAAATTGCCTTTTTCGTAACTGCCTTCAAGGAATATCGTCGCAAGCTGGTGGCGAGACAACCATTGAAGGGTGCAACTTCATCGATTGCTTGCAAGACATTTGGATATGGCCAGCGATGACGACACTTGTCAGAAATTGTATATTTATCGACGAGGTTGAATACGGTCCTTTGGTTACACTTATGGCACGGCAACTATTCACTGTCAGAATAGAGAATTGCTATTTTGGAGAGGAAACTTTAGATGCTAACGGCGAAGTACTTGTTAGTCAATGTATTTTTCTGGGTGGTCGAATAAGACAGCCTTGGGGAGCGGGAGATAGGCAATATGTCTTTCGCAACAGTTTTTCGGGAAGGGATAATGAAGACTATTTCTATGAGGGTAGAGATCCCGAAGGACCAGCGAATCTCGGCATTGCAGATACCACAAATTTCAACGGTGACTCTTGTGACGCTTACGGCAACATCTTCCTCGATCCCCTCCTCGCCGGGGGCGAAGACTACCCCGACCGATACTTCCTCACCGAAGACTCCCCCTGCATCGACGCGGGAGACCCCGACTCCCCACTCGACCCCGACAGCACCTTCGCCGACATCGGGCCGTTCTTCTTCTCCCAGCCCAACATCGCCATTTCGGCAGACTCGTTCGCCTTTGCGGAAACGCCGGTCGGCTCAATCGACACGCTCATCTTCTCGATCCGCAATCGAGGCGACCAGAGGGACTTGCGCTATTTCATCGACGAAGAGGCTTTGGGTCGGGCGTTTTGGGTTCCTGGCTGGGGTGGCGACACGGCAAGCCTTTCAGCGGGTGAATCGGTTGAGCTCGCCCTGATTTTTCGCCCTGAGGCTCCCGAAGAGTTCCTCGACACGTTGAGGATCACCTCCAACGACCGCGACGAAGGGGTGATTGTGTTGCCGGTGAGGGGAGTAGCGGCGAACTCAATCGTGAACGACGTGGAGGCCGGACGGATGCGGAGATCCGTCCTCCTGAGTGTTTCGCCGAATCCGTTCAATTCGACGTTGACAATCTCATTCAGGGCGGGCTCGGCGGCCCGTCCTACGCGGCTCTCCATCTACGACCTCTCCGGGCGGGAGGTGGCGAGGCTCTTGGAAGAACAAGCCGTCAACCCTCTGGGGTTGACGGAAGAATCCCCCACTGTCAACCCCAGAGGGTTGACAGCTTACACCAAAACCGTCACCTGGAACGCCTCATCTGTCCCGGCTGGAGTCTATCTCGTTCGCCTCCAAGCCGGGCAGGAAGTTTCGACCAAGAAGGTTGTCCTGATCCGGTAGGGGCACGGCATGCCGTGCCCCTACAAAGCAAGAAGTCAACCTTTTGGGGTTGACTTCTTGAGTTTTGATACTGCCGATAACAAACTGTCAACCCCGGAGGGCTGACAGCTTAACACGACTATTCCGGGTATCTTGCCAGACAAAGCAACATCTCTCTTACCACCGACGCCGCGACGACTGCCGAAACGCCTGTTTGGTCGTAGTGAGGCGCCAGTTCGACAACATCGACCCCAACAACGTTGCGAAGCGCAAGAAGTCGTGCCACCTGGATAAACTCGCGGTAGGTGATGCCGAGTGGTTCGGGGTTGCCGATCCCCGGGACCAACGAAGGATCGAATACGTCGAGGTCAATCGTCACGTACAGCGGGACGTTTTCACCGATTTTACCGATTGCCTTTTCAATGTCGCGCATACCTCCCTCAATGCCGAGCGGAATTTCAAGACCTGCGCCTATCATCTCCTCCCGGGTTCCTGCTCGCACGCCATAGCGGTAGATTCTCTCGGCAGGAATAAACTCCATCACCCGTTTGATCACTGTCGCATGGCTGATTTTTTCGCCGAGATATTCCTCGCGAAGATCAGTGTGAGCATCGAGTTGAAGGATGGCGAGATTCGGATAAAATTCGTGCGCCGCTCGAATCGCACCCAGACTGACGGTATGTTCACCGCCAAGCATTAGTGGCTCAGCGCCGAGATTGTAAATTTCACGTACTTTGTCGGTCACCAACTCGACGGTTCGCGCCGCTGATCCAGGAGGTACTTCGATATCGCCCCAATCAGCATATTGAACCACCTCGAGGTCACGGTCAATGAATGGACTGAATGTCTCGAGGCTGTGCGACGCCGCCCTGAGGGCCTCTGGTCCAAACCGGGTTCCGGCTCGATAGGATGCGGTTCCATCAAAGGGAACACCAAAGATGATTATATCTCCTTTGGTTCCTTCAGCCAACGCTCCCATATAGCGCATAATTCTGCCTGTTAAATGCCAAACTTCTTGAAACTCGAATCAAATCAAAAATAATTGAAAAGAGTTTGTATTATAAAGAATTAAGATTAGTTTTATACGAATAGCTCAGTAAATCAGTTTTACCGGAAACGGGGAGATCAGATCACAGCCCGCGCAAGATCCGCAGGGAGAGCAAATGCCGCCCTATGAATGTCAAGAGTGTAATACCGAAGTGACTGAGAAAATGTGAGGAATCTCACTTGATCGGGTTGTTGCGAAGATCCGCCTGGTTCTTTTGCCGCCAGACCAAGACACCAGGCGCCCGAAGGATAGGTAGGGATGTGGGCGAGATAGGCTCTGGCTTCTGTAAATACTTCACGCCAATGCTTTATGGTCGAAGCTATACGATCCTGCGAGTAGAGTGGCGAACCGATTTGGCACGACATGATACCATCGGGCCTTAGTGCGTCATAAACATCTGAAAAGAAGGAACGTTCGAATAAACCGACGGCTGGTCCGACGGGGTCTGAACCGTCGATGATCGCCACATCGAACTCACCCTTGTACCTTCTAAGATAATCAATGGCGTCACCGATTACCAGCTCGACTTTATTATTCTTGTAGGCTTGTGCTATATCGGGGAAGTGAGTTTTGCATAATTCGACGACGTCGCCATCGATCTCAACTTGCGTTACTTTTTCGACAGAAGGATGTTTCACGATTTCTCTTAAGCAACCTCCGTCTCCACCTCCGACGACGAGAACTCGCTTCGGATTTGGGTGGGCAAGCATTGGAACGTGTGTCATCATTTCGTGATAGACATGTTCGTCGCGGTCAGTAATCATCACGAGTCCATCGAGGGTCAGGAGCGTGCCGTACTCAACGGTTTCCATGACTTCGATCAACTGATAGGGAGACTGCTTTCGAGCGAGATGTTCAGTTATGCGGAGCGTCAATCCAGCGTGAGATGTGTGATATTCGGTGAACCAGGTTTGGCCGGCGTTTGCAGTTGAATCTGCCAATGTCAATCCTCCCGCCAAAGCAATACTGCGGCAACAACCGAACCGGCTTGTTCGACAGTGTGATCGACAGCAATTGAGTCTATCCGCAAGACATCAAAGTTTCGGTCAGTCAGCGCCTCCTCAGCCATTTTTCTCACGCGGGACTCGGCCTCACTCGCCGGACAATGGAAGTGTCCTTCCATTATAACTCCTGCTTGTGAGGAATCTTTCGGGATGCCAACTGCAACAGAAGCAGAGATGATCAAGCCAGGCTTGGTTGAAGTCTCTGTACCAAGTGCGGCAAAGACGATTCCTCCTGCTGGCAAGCGTGTGTGATCCCCTACTGAGGCGGCTGGAGGCAATATGCTAGTCACCTTTACCAAATTAAATTGCCCACCCTCTGCGGCTTGCAACGCTCGGTCGAAGGCGTTCAGACCTGTTTCTGAGTCGCCAGCTCCTGCTACAAGGGCATATCTATTTGGGATGAAGAGATTCGGCTGAGTCAAACTGCTACCACCAGAGGTTTATGCACGAGACGCATACTCGCCGGGAATCGACCGCGGAATATCTCTTCTACTTCTGTTCGTTCAGCTTCAAGCGCTTCCTTCAGTACGGCAAACCCGCGGTACGGATCAATCTCGTCACCACAGGTGAAAAGATCGACTGCCGCGTAACCATACTCAGGCCAGGTGTGGATAGCCAGATGAGATTCTGCTATGACCACGACGCCGCTGACGCCATGAGGGCTAAAATGGTGGAAGAGTTCGCCAACAACTGTAGCGCCGGTCGCCAGAGCGGCTTTAACCATCGAGCGACGAACGTGATCGACGTCGTTGAGCATCTCTGGAGAGCAACCGTGATATTCCACCATTAACTGATGTCCGAGTGAACGCATCTCCAACTCAGAAAACCTCCTAAGAATTGTAATTTATGAAAGTGTCAATATTTAGGGTTGACGTTAAAACTCATTGAGGGCGGGGCTTTAACCAAACCCTGACAGGTTGAAAACCTGTCCTACCGGTGCAATCTAAAACGTCGGTGGCGACGTCAGCCAAAGGACTTCTGCTTCGCCCCGGTATGGATTGAGAATTCTAAACTCACAATTTGCAGTAAAGTAAAAACTCTCTCCAGACCTTACGCGAAATTGCTCCATCCCGAGGAGAATCTTGATTCGACCTTTAGTGACATAACCGCAACAATCGCCTTGAAATGGGCTTCGAAGAGACGTGGTAGCTCCGCCGACAAGTCGAAGAATTGCTGGTTCCATCCGTCGATTGGTTGCTCCGGGAACAAGCAACGTCATTTTTGCCGAGCCGCCTTCTTCTATTTCGACCTGATCATCGAAGCCGAAGACGATGCTTCGGCGCTCTTCCTCACGGAAAAAATCAGAGAGAGATATATTCAACACGTCGAGAATTTGCTTCAGACTGTCGATAGAGATGGAAGTCCGTCCCCGTTCGATCTGGGAAATAAAGCCGTCGGTAAGGTCGGCTCGTTCGGCAAGCTCTCCTTGCGTCAGGTCGGCGGCAAGGCGCAAATCCTTGATTTTCCGCCCAATATCTTCGATCATGAAATTTTCAGGATATTAAGAAACGCTCTTAGTAAAAAGTTAGTAGAATATACAAGATGAGTTTAAAAACTCCAAGCGTTATTTTATCGAAATTGACACTTAATTAAGAATTTATTGTCAGGATACTGCGGGTTGTTATTCGACAATTGGAAACCGTTGATTCCTATGCTAAATTTGATCGTAGATGCGTTTCAGCATCGCTGGCGAGTCAGTCCGAGTAATACGAGAATGTGTGCCGCAGGGTGTCCTCACCCTGCGCAAATAATTGTAAATTGTATCTTTGCCGCAGGGTGAGGACACCCTGCGGCAAGAAGTCAATATTCTCGGACAGACTATAGCGCGGGTACTTTGGCATTCTGGTAGAACACCATGACTGAATTTCATAAAACGTCTTTGTCTTACTGCTTAAGATTTATTATATTAATTGTCAATAGATATCATTATTAACCACCCGGTCAAAGCACCGGAACAAATTATTGGAGTACGCATGGCCCGTTCTTATGACCGAATCGTTGAATTGCTTGGCAATGAAGCAGAAAGTCTTCTCGATCATGCTTGCATAAAGATACCGAAGAAAAGCATTCATCTTCCCGGCCCCGACTTTATCGACCGGATATTTGTTTCTACAGATCGTCCGGTAACAGTGCTTCGAAACCTTCAAAGTATTTATAACTCAGGGCGTCTGGCTGGAACTGGGTATCTCTCGATTCTGCCGGTAGATCAAGGAATAGAACATTCCGCAGGCGCTTCTTTTGCGCCAAATCCGGCATATTTTGACCCTCAGGCTATCATCGAGCTTGCGTATGAAGGAGGTTGTAATGCAGTGGCTTCGACTTTCGGCGTACTCGGCGCGGTATCGCGGAAATGGGCTCATCGGATCCCTTTCATTGTAAAAGTGAATCATAACGAGCTTCTTACCTATCCGAATCAAGCTGACCAGGTTCTTTTCGGATCTGTTAATCAAGCTTTCGATATGGGAGCTGTTGCAATCGGCGCCACAATATACTTCGGATCTACAGAATCGAGACGCCAGATACAAGAGATTTCTGAAGCATTCGAGCGGGCTCATGAATTGGGTTTGGGGACGGTACTCTGGTGTTATACACGCAACGATGCCTTCAAAATCGGTAAAAAAGATTATCATGCCTCGGCTGACCTTTCCGGCCAAGCCAATCACCTTGGCGTCACAATAGAAGCTGACATCATCAAGCAGAAATTACCTGATGCAGGTCATGGTTATGAAGCCGTCAACATGGAAGGCGGTAGCTATGGTAAATTCGACAAGCGGATGTACACCGATCTAATGACAGACCACCCCATCGATCTGGTTCGCTATCAGGTTGCAAATAATTATATGGGACGGATTGGCCTCATCAATTCCGGAGGTGCTTCAGGATCAAACGACCTCGCCGAAGCCGCTCGAACCGCGGTCATCAACAAGCGTGGCGGTGGAATGGGATTGATTTCTGGGCGGAAGGCTTTCCAGAAACCTATGAAGCAAGGAATCGAGATTCTGAACACAATTCAGGACGTCTATCTCTCGAAGCAGATCGCGGTAGCCTGAGTTAAGGAGTATTTAGGGAATCAACCAATCAACACCACATTTCAAGAGACTTACTTGACCCTTCCGCCTTATCTCTACAACGGCGCACGCACGATGGTTATTCTCCACGATGCTGAATTGCGCAAGTTCGTGGCGGTTTGGAAACAGGCGAAAGCCACTGGCGTCAAATTGCCTGAAACCGACGACCCCAGCTACGTTTCGATGGAAGCTCTGCTCCGCCATGTTCTTCGAGCCGCTCGTGGCTATATGACATGGATGTGCGAGAAGCTTGGACTGCCAGATCCCCATATTATTCCTACTTGGGAAGAATCCGAGATCGAAGGCAAAGTGGATGATTACTTGGAACATCTGCTCGTATGTTGGCGTGAACCCTTAAAGGATGTCTCTGAGCAGAGATTCAGCGAGGTTTACTTATCTCGTTGGGAGGTGGAGTATTGCATCGACGCTATGATGGAACATGCTGTCATGCATCCGATCAGACATCGATTTCAGCTTGATAAACTAATGAATTAATGCCTACGTCGGTCAGAAATTTGAGAGCAAGATCGAAACCAATTGTCCGACTTAGTTTCCAACAAACTCTCAAATGCGGGTTTGTTCCGTATTATTTAGCAAAGCGATCAGGTTAAAGGGGCAGTTGCCCAAAGCCCAAATGATGAAAAATCGTGGCGCGTAGCCCGCACAGCTTTGCTGGGCGGGGGAGGATTTAAGCACAAATATTGAGTCCCGCCCAGCAAAGCTAGTGCGGGCTACACGCTTTTTGTGTTTAGACAACAATCCCTATGATCTTCTTCGTAACTCATTTAGCATAAAGAATTCATCGATGACAGCAACCAAACCTCTTCTAATCTTCTTGCTGGCAATGACTTTTGTTGGATCAGCATTGGCTCAGAAGAACTACTACTGCGCCGCCTGTGAAAAAGAAATTCTAACACAGGCCGCGGTTATCGACGGGAAATTCTACCACCCGGAGTGCTTTATTTGTGCGTCGTGCAAGAAACCGATTCAGGGCGATTATGTTCGTGATAAAGAAGAAAAGTATTACCACAGGCTTTGCTCTCAACAGAAAACTAAAATTCCCAGTTGCAGTTACTGCTTCAAGCCAATTTCTGAAACGAATTATATCTCGTTTCAAGAGAAATCTTACCATACAAGCTGTTACCAAAATTCAGTTGCGCCTCGGTGCGATATTTGTGGCGAAGCGCTCGACGATGCCGCAATTACCGATTTTTGGGGGACCAGATTTCACCCCCGACATGCAAAAGAATTCAAAATATGTGTAGTTTGCGGCCGACTGATCGTCAGAGATGGACGAGAGATTGAAGCAGATCGATGGATGTGTCCTATATGTTGCGCGACTTCCGTAGTGACGCTCGAGAGGTCTCGCGAGCTATTAGAAATCGTCCGGGAACAGCTTGCATCGACTGGAATCGTAGTAAGGACTCTCGGCCTGAGAATTGTGCTGGAAACATCTGATCAGTTGCGCGAAGGACGGCGTCCCGGCGCCAGCGCCACTGCGCACGCCTATGCCGGAATAAAGTGGAATAAGGGAAGCGACAAAATCGGAGATGAAACAGCAACGCTCAAAGTCTTGACTAACCTGCCTGAGGACTTGATGCGAGGTGTTATAGCGCATGAGCTGATGCATATCTGGCAACATGAAAACGGAGTGGATACCGCTCCCCTTGAATATCGGGAGGGAAGCGCCAACTGGGCTTCAAGTCTGATTTATGGACAGCTCCGCAACGAACGGGGCAGATATTTCATCGGCGGGCTTGAAAAATCGAATGACCCGCTTTATGGGGTTGGTTATCGAGAAGTTGCAAAGTACGCTGACACTCACGGAGTCGTAGGTGTTTTGCAAATGTTAAAGAGAGAAGGTGCGGCAGGCGCATCTAAGAAGTCGAAATAACTGCGAAGAAAGTTATACACCCAAAGCAAAGTCCAGCGGACTACACGCTATAAGTCGGTTAACACACTCAAATCAAAAGGACACCATAATGCGTAAGCATCTAAGATTGATCACTGCGGCGGTACTGGCGCTGTCGGTGATCGCGGTTGCCGCTCCATCGGATGAAGTCACCTTCAAAACGGACGGAAATGCTCCGTCAGGTTTTACGACATGGACTTTTTTCTGGAAGAAGCCCATCATCGAACCCGGAGCAAAACTTTCGTATGTGGTCATTCAACCCGATGGAAAGGAGTACTTTCGATACGAGAAACCTATGGGTTCGGAGGCAGGAGGAAGTGTCCGGTCGGATTTCAGGGTAGGTTTTGCCGGCGGCGACCCCAGCGTTTTCTACAATAAGCAGATCATCTTCAAGTTCATGGTTGACAAAGGCAAGATCACGTTCGCTCCCGATTCCACTTTCCGCTTTGACTTTGCCTACAGCGTCAAAGCCGTTATGCAATAGACTGACGCACTGAGTAATACTGCCGCCTGCGGTGAGTGGCCTGACTTGCTCGTCAAGTCGGGGTTCATTAGTACGACAGACGTTCGCGTCTGTCACAATAGAAAAGTCTAAGGAGACAGGCGGGGACGCCTGTCGTACCAATAAGAAAGACACCATGACCATAAACGAAATTCCGGGAGTTGCCCGCTTTAGCACACCCGAACGAATCCTGTTGGTTGAGGATCTTTGGGACAGCATCGCTTTGGAAGAGGA
Organism: uncultured Caldithrix sp.; assembly: GCA_964355675.1. Taxonomy (GTDB): domain Bacteria; phylum Electryoneota; class AABM5-125-24; order Hatepunaeales; family Hatepunaeaceae; genus CAMBDS01. The sequence continues at coordinate 77,273 of CAYHEC010000015.1, read as the reverse complement.
AGGTGTACCCGTTCCCAAAAGCCATCTGGATGAGCTGGAAAAAAGACTGAATAGATATAAGTCTAATCCGGGCAGTCTGTTATCTATCGAGGAGCTTCAAGCAAAGATAAAGGCAACGTAGTTCCGATTTTTTAGAACCGAATTGTCTTATGAGTTGACAGGCGGGTATGCCCGTGCTCGCAATATTAACCATTTATATTTCAAAATCATGGACAACATTAAATTCATTGTTGTTAGACACTCTGACGGCTACGTCTCCTACCCATTGGGAGTTGATGGTGTCGTTATCGGCGAAGGCGACAGTTACGAAGAGGCATTGGCCGACGCCGAGTCGGCTCTCCGCTTCCACATTGAGACATTTGGACGCGAGGTGGTAGATAAATCGCCAAGCGTTCTGGACGCTTTCGTCGCGGAAACCGCTGTCTGAAATGAGCGATAAATTCCCCGTCGATGCACCAAAGCGAGAAGTCATTGCCGCATTTGAACGACTCGGCTTTGAAGTCGTTCGTGAGGAAGAGCATATCGCGCTCAGACGATTAAATGGCGATGGATCGGTCACTCCAATGACTATTCCAAATCATAGATACCTGAAGAGTTCTACGCTTCGCTCGATTTGTTCTCAAGCAGGAATTAGCCGCGATGATTTCATGAAGGCGTATTATGACTAACCAAAATAGATTATTCGAATGGATGGAAAGACGTGCCTTTGACGCGGTCGCAACACGTTGCGCCCCTATAAAAACTGGCAGGTCGGGACGCCCGCTTCACTTTTCCCTTGACTTCGCGCCCGAAACGTCGTATATTGTCAACATGAATAAATGGTCAATATTTAAGCACCCTGACGGTTCTGACGGTTCCTTTTTAGATCGTCATGGTCTGAATGCCTGTCCAACAGCCACTCTGACAGATCTGACGGTTCTGACGGTTTATTTGCTAACTTTCTTTGGCACTACCCTTGCACTTATGATATTCTGGATACTGGCGTTCGTCGGTATGAGAGCCTATTAATTATTAATTCTTAATTAAACATGATCCCCCTATCACACTTCCAGAATTTCGCCGGAGTCGCCGAGCACGAAATCATGTGCCCGGGACACGTCGCCTGCCCCGGTTGCGGCGCGGCTATTGCCATGCGCCTCGCGATTAAAACCCTCGGCCGCGACACGATCATCGTCTATCCAGCTTGCTGTTGGGCAGTCATCGACGGACCGTTTCCCTACTCCGCTTCAGGCGTGCCGGTCTATCAGACCGCCTTCGAGACCGCCTCGATCACCGCTGGCGCTGTCAAAGCCGGTCTCCGTGCCACCGGCAAAGGCGAGACCACCGTCATGGCTTGGGCTGGCGACGGCGGGACGATGGACATCGGCTTTGGACAGCTCTCGGCCGCGGCTGAGCGAAATGACGACATCATCTACGTATGCTACGACAACGAAGCCTACATGAACACTGGCATTCAGCGTTCCTCGGCAACCCCGTGGGGAGCCTGGACGACCACAACCCCCGGCAACGACTTCAAGCGCGAGCGGAAAAAGAACCTTATGGAAATCATGGCGGCTCACCGCATCCCGTACGCCGCGACGACCACCGTAGCCTACCCCGACGATCTGGTAAGGAAATTTCAGAAGGCCAAAGCAACCAAAGGTTTCCGGCTGATTCATATCTTCAGCCCCTGTCCTCCCGGACATAAGGCGCTCGAAAAGGACTCGATCCTTGAAGCCCGGCTTGCTGTTGAGTCGCGTGTTTTTCCGCTATTCGAGATTGTCGATGGGACGGATTACACACTCAGCATGGATCCACCGCAGAGACCGGTCGATGAATATCTCAAACTTCAGGGACGCTTCAAACATCTTAAACCGGAAGAGCGGGCGCAGATTCAGAAATGGGTCGATGAAGACTGGCTGAGACTGATGAAGCGGATGGTTTAAGGGTTCAAGGGTTTAAGGAAGCTTCAAAAATGAATACTAAATTTTTCAGCTTGCTCGCTTCAATGCTTGTCATCGGTTGCTCGGATCAGATTGTCGATCCTGTGCCGATACCGCCTCCTCCACATTTTACCCAATTCGTCGAAACAGCCTCAAGTCACCATCTGGTCATCGAGACGGTTTCGTTCGATCGGGAATCTCTCGAATCTGGTTGGGAAATTGGCGTCTTTACTTGGAGGGGCGAACTTGCCGGGTCGGGAATCTGGCGAAATAACGACAGCCTTGTCATCGAAGCCTTCGGCTCAAATGACACAGTGGCTCAGTTTAATTTGGGTGATGAGTTCGACTTCCGGCTTTGGGACACAGCAAATCAGATCGAAAAACACGCCGAAATCGTCCAGATGAGCGACCAGAGAACTTGGACGGCGGGAGGGGTTACGAAGGTTTCAATCGATGGCTTTGAGTTGAAAAATCAATCGATCAATCTGAATGTTGGCTGGAATTTAATTTCGATTAATCTTGTTCCAATTCGTGAGAAGTGGAATCGCTGGGAGGGGCCGGACATCCGGAAGATGTTCGCACAATTAGAAGTTGGTCATGTTTTGGACGTTATTTGGGTTAAAAACGAGAGAGGGGAATTCTATTACCGCTATACATCAAGACCGGATGGCTTTAATAGTATTCCTTTCTGGTGTCTTGATGAGGGTTATCAGGTCTATGTCGATAAGGAAATCACCTGCCAATGGGAAGGGAAAGCCATACCGTCGTACCAATTTATCTACCTCGCTGAAGGCTGGAATATGATTGCGTACTACCCGGATTACCCTCTCTCCTGTGACTCGATAACATTTAATGCGATTTCGTCTATCGCGTCCTATGTCCTGTGGGCTAAGGATGAAGCGGGCCGGACAGCAAGCCCCGACGACAATTATTCCAATATGCTTCCCTGGCAACCAGGGAAAGCGTATCAGATCAGGGTGTCAAGAAGTTGCAGGCTTCGATACCCTGAACCCGAGGCCATTGCGCCGATAATCCCACGAGTCGAAAATATCGGTTACTGTCCTTGGACAGAACCATCTCATACCGGCGAAAACATGAGCCTGATGGTCAAAAACATCAAAGGTGTAAGGGACAGCAACGGCGATGCTGTCGGAGCGTTCGATAGTTCAGGCAGGCTGGTCGGGCTTTGCGGTGTAACCGGCGGTAAGGCAGGGCTTGCGATATGGGGCGATGATCCGATGACGCCGGAGCGAGACGGGATGATGACTGGTGAGAGGTTCGAACTGCGCTACTGGTCAGCCTCGACCGGCAAGGTGACGGTCCTAAGCCAGTATGAGATCGTGAAGGGAGCGGGGATGGTTTACGAGACTGATGCGATAACGGCGGGGACATTTGAGTTGAGATAGTTGCTACCCGCCTGGTATCTGGTTGAGAAAATAAGAGTAACACGCTCTTCTAACCAAGCAGATACTAGTGTTCAGTCCCGTAATTAACTAAGCAGTTAACCTTTCTTGGAGGGCGGGATTAATCCCGCCCTCCAAGCACAACGGGGCTCCTTAGCCATTTAAGGGAATGGACACTAGCAAAGCTGTATGAGCTACACACAAAAATAACAGGGCGGCTCCCAACAAGGAGCCGCCCTGAATCATAAATCACAAATCTTAAATCTTAAATTACCTCAGCAGTACGATTTTACTTCCGGCAACCCTTTCGCCCTGCTGAACTTTCAGCCAGTAGGCTCCAGCTACAAGATTTCCGCCGTCGATTACGGTCCTTACTTCTCCCGCGCTGGCAACATCCTCTGTCCACGAACGCACAGTACGACCGCTGACGTCGATAAGACTGATCAGTGTTCTGCCGACTCTCGGTACCTCATACGAGACAATAGTCATTGAGTTGAAGGGATTCGGCGCCGTCCGGTTGATAACAATATCTTTGGGAGGTGTGACAACTTCGTTTCTCGAGACGGACTGAGCGTACGGTCCGTATTGTTGAACCACCGGCCCCCACCCGGCAACGAATACGCCTCCATCGCGGGTACGGTTAACGTCATAAATCGTGCCGTAGTATTCTCTGTCCAGAGTTTCCTGCCACAGCAACTCACCGTCTGAACTTACTCCTGCAATCCAAGCCATATCGGGGCCGTTTTCGCCTTGGGGAATGCAACGGCCTCCGACCCAGAAGTTTCCTTCATTATTGAGTGTGATGGCGTAACCACATGTTCTCCAGTCGCCACCCAGACTGCGTCTCCAAAGTATCTCGCCATCAAGATTCATTTTGATAAGGTACGACTGTTCCATCTCCAACTCAACATCGTAGTTGGCACAGAGTAGGTAGTATCCACCTATATAAGGAGCGATACCGGTTACGTTGTCGTCGCCTTCACCCTCAAATGTCTGCCACATGACGGGTTCGAGGTCGCTGTTGATGCTGGCAACGAATGCGTTGCCCCCCCGGCGCGGCTCGGGTTCGCCAACTTTTCCGACGAGAAGAAAGCCGCCATCATAGATTCTTTGGACATGAGTCAGCGTTACCCGTTCGGTTCCGGCGATGTAGGTGGTAGAGAAGCACTCGCCAGTTTCGGTTGATATCTCCATGACAAACACATTGTCGTTTGTCGGTTCAACCCAATACTGTGCCGGGTGAGTCCAACCGAAGATCAGCATTCGCCCACCATCGATGTTCCATGCAGAAATTGCACGAACGGAAGTTAGCGAGTCGGTTGGATAAGTCTGTTCCCAGATGACTTCACCAGACTCAATGTTGACGTTCTTGGCAGTCAGCGAGTAAGGAGTTTGTTCTTCGGTCTCTTTTGTAGCTCCGATGATGAGGTAACCACCCCAATCACACCGGGTGACCACGGGTGCGTCAGCGATTTTTGTGGCGGCTCCTTCATGAATCCAGATCGGCTCACCTTGGTAACCGAGACGCATCACAATCGGGAACGATAGGTTGTTGTATCCTTCGTCGCCGTCGTATTGGCTGATCACGCCGGATACGAGGAGGTAGCCGTCCTCGGGTTCATAGAAAATGTGTTGAGCGTATCCGCCGCTACGAAGATCGTATTGTCGTTCCCAGATCAGGTCTTGCTGAGCCGGGACGGCGGTAGCGAGAAGGACTCCTGTGATGAGGAGTAGAGAGGAGATGTACTTTGCGTTCATGGTGTGGTTCCTTCGTTGTTTATACTGAGTGTGCAATTTATGCATTCCGAAGGGGTTGACCCAAGCTTAACTTAGGCTTCTGTATGCAAAACATGCAATCATTGTGCCACTGGCATTCAGGGTGCGTCTGCCGAGGGTGGTCGGCCTTTACGCCGAAAATCATCACCATTCACAAGGATCGACGCTAAATCTTAAATCTTAAATCTTAAATCTTAAATTCTCTCAAGTCATTGCTTTAGTGGGTTTATTTTCATATACTTGATACCCGATGGAAAAGGCGATAAAAACTTCCCAAAGCGAATGGTTTAGGGACTGGTTCGACGAGAATTACGAACTGGTCTATAATCACCGCACCGACGCCGAAGCCGAGCGCTTCGTCAGTCACTGGCCTCTCGACTGGAGCAAACTTGCTGGAAGCCGTGCGCTCGACGTCGGCTGTGGCAATGGACGATTCTGTCGAGCGCTCATCCGTCGTGGTATAAAAACTGTGGGAATCGACTTGTCACGCGAGCAATTGAAGCTGGCAGTCAGCAGAAACTCTCGAACGGATAGGATCGATCTTGTCCGCGCTGATATGAGGCAATTGCCGTTAAAACAAAATTTCGGCTTGATTGTAAGCCTGTTTACCAGTTTCGGGTATTTCGACGACGACGAAGCGCATCGCCAGGTAATTAACGATCTTGGCAATCTGCTACTTCCTATGGGAACGATTGTCATAGACCTACCATGCCGTGAGAACGCTATCAGCGAAGTTGAGAAAAATCCTTTGACTGTTAAAGAAATAAACGGAGTGCAGATTATCGAAAGCAGGACGTTGACAAAGGGAAATTCCCGTTTTGAGAAAACGATCACACTCTCATCGAAAGATAATGTCTCGCACTATCTGGAATCTGCTCGCCTTTTCGGAGCAGAGGAGTTGATTGAAATGACTACTGCCGCCAACTTGACACAAATAGAGCCATTCTGGGGGGACTATTCAGGTGGAGGGATGAGCCAAGACAAATCAAGGATGGTCTATTTCGGGAGGAGAAATGGCTGAAGTCATCAGTTGGAATTCATTACCGAATGTACCTCGAGTAATGTCTGAATTTGCTTTGGGTAACAGTGATGTATTCGCTTTGCTTGGTGGTGATTTTCGAGACGTAAATGCTCGGCTTGCGGCTGTTAACCGTCGAAAAAATTGGAATATTCAGCCCGGTTTGGGTGATGCTCTTAGGTCTGGTTATGGTAAAATGACCGTTTCCAGGAAGGTCGAAAAGAATCTTGACGCACTTAACAAGTCCGGAACTCTTGCTGTTGTAACGGGTCAACAAATCGGCATATTCGGCGGACCGCTCTACACTTTCTACAAGGCTTTGCATACCATCCTCCTCGCTCAAAAGCTCTCGCATGAATCAGACGATTGTGTCGTACCTCTTTTCTGGATGGAAACTGCTGATGCTGACTTTGGCGAAGTTAACCGGATCGCTTTCCCTCCTGTAGGTGGAGAGGCTCGTCGAGCGATCTATGTACCGCGCGATATGGTAGCAGGCAAATCGGTAAGTCTTCATGAATTAACCCCTGAAATCGATGATGTTCGGCAGGAAGTCGTCCAATGGCTGGGAAACCAACCTTACGGTAAAACGATAATCGACCTGATTGAACGAGCCTACCGTCCGGGGATGTTGATTTCTGATTCTTTCCGGGAGTTGATGAATGAACTCCTTGGCGATCTTGGATTGGTGATGGTGGACGCCCGGCATCCGGCGATGATATCGAGAGGTCAGTCATTCTGGAAAAGAGTGCTGAAATATCCCGATAAACTGAACGATCCATTCATGTTAGCTTCGAGCGAAATGGAGCGAATTCGGCTACCATTACAAGTCCAGTTACGCCGAGACGCCCTGCCGATATTGGTGATTGGGGAGGATGGCGTCAGAAGGCGAATTTTAGGGAAACAAGATCAATGGAAGATTGGAAACGAAGGGAAGACAATTACTGATCGCGAGTTGAATGGTCTCTCTGAATCCATGTACGAAAGCCTTACACCGGGGGCGCTGTTAAGACCTCTGTTTCAAGATTGGATTTTGCCAACTTGGATTTATGTTGGCGGTCCCGCAGAAGTTTCCTACCATGCTCAGATTGGGCGAGCCTATGACTTCCTTGAAATTGCGCGTCCATTAGTCGCCCCCCGAATGAGCTTGACGCTGATAGAACGTGCTACCCGACGATCCCTTGAGAAGCATGGCTGGAGTGTCTCTGATGTTATCGGCGGGCGGGAAATACTTCTTAGCCGATCGGGTAAAGCCGAAATACTTGAGGGAGTTTTTGAGTCAGGAGCCGAACATCTACAAAGCTGGCTGAAGAGAATTGAACGCGCCGGAGATGAAGCCGGGATTACTCTCTACGACGAAATTGACCAGGCAGGTCGTAAGATCGAACATCAATGGAACCGGGTAAAATCAATAGCTATGCACAAAGTCAGCGAGCAGGATAAGTCGCGCGTCCATCACGCGGAGAGACTGTTGGACAAAATCATGCCCGACGGAATTCTGCAAGAGCGTCAGACGAGTCTCCTCTATTTTCTTGCGATATTCGGTACTGATTTGATTGCAAACATTTCAAAAGAGGTCGATCTATTCTCTGCAAAACACTTGGCAATCGACGTTGGGGGGAATGAGTGAGCATTATTCAGTACTGCCGACAGATGTCGGCAGTACCAGATGTGCTGTCACACGTCCCGTGTGACAGTATTGTGCCTTGTAGCGCGTCACACGAGACGTGCGACGCCACGGAGAATAAGTACTGCCGACATCTGTCGGCAGTACCAACTTGCTTGGAGCACAATTGACCTGCGACGTTCTCGCCATCGGCGCGCATCCTGACGACATAGAACTCGGCGTCGGCGGTACGCTTTCTCTTCTCTCCCGACAGGGGTATAAAATCATCCTCCTCGATCTGACTCGCGCTGGTTTATCGACGAGAGGAGACGTTATTACTCGCCAGCAAGAGGCTTCCGAAGCGGCAAGATTGCTTGGCGCGGAGGGTAGGCTCAATCTTGATCTCTACGAGGGATCGTTGTTAACTGATCCGAATGGACTGTACAAATTGGTCTCTAAAATTCGCGAGTTGCGCCCAAAACTAATTCTTGCTCCTAATTTCGAAGACCGCCATCCGGATCATGGTGACGCCTCGACGTTAGTACAGAAAGCTTATTTCTGGTCGGGAGCGACGAAGTTTGGCGACGACTTACCTCCGCACCGACCAGATCGGGTGGCTTACTATTTCTGTCACAGGGAAGGGCCTTACTCGATGGTAGTTGATGTTTCGAAGACATTTGAGACAAAACTCGCCTCGGTTCGTGCCTATAAAACTCAGTTCAGTACTTTGTCCGGTGAAACACCTGATACATACATTTCCCGACCTGAGTTCATGGACCGGGTCATCAACCGGGCAAAATATTACGGGATGCAGATTGGCGCGGCTTATGGGGAACCGCTCTTTGTAAGGGAAGCCCACCGAATTGCCGACCTGATGAAGTGGAATTCCGACCAGGGCGACGTCGGATGAATATCGGAATTTCATGCTACCCGACATTTGGTGGATCAGGAGTTGTAGCCTCTGAGTTAGGAATGGGGCTTGCCGAGCGAGGGCACGAAGTCCATTTTATTACTTATGCCGTCCCTGGAAGACTAAAGCTATCGAGACCAGGGATCTACTATCACGAAGTTACAGTGCCGGAATATCCACTTTTTGAGTTTCCGCCTTATTCGCTGGCATTGGCTTCGAAGATGGCGGAGGTTGCCCTAAGACAGAATTTGAGCATTATCCACGCACATTACGCAATACCTCATGCCGCCAGCGCGATCATGGCGCGCGACATGACCGGCGGAAAATTCAAAGTAGTGACGACGCTTCACGGGACTGACATCACCCTGGTTGGAAGAGATCCGTCATTTATGCCAGTGACGAAATATTCCATAGAGCAATCGGATATGGTGACCGCCGTTTCGAAGTACCTTCACGGCGAAGTATGCAAGACATTTACCTGTCACGTACCAGTAGAGGTGATCCCGAATTTTATCGATCCCAGAGATTTTGCGCGACTTAATCCCATTCCCGTCCGAACCAAATTCGCCCCAAATGGTGAGGCGTTGCTCGTTCATGTCTCCAATTTTCGGCCTGTCAAACGGGTTCGAGATGTTGTGGCGGTGTTTCTGGCGATACATCATGTAATGCCAGTGCGATTATTACTTGTGGGAGCAGGACCCGATCTCGCTATCGCCGAACAAATGGCGCGTGAGGGCGGGGCGGAAGATGACCTGATATTACTTGGAAATAATGAGTCGGTGCTTGAGATTGTCTCAGCCTGTGACCTTTTTTTGCTCCCGAGCGACAGCGAAAGTTTCGGTCTTGCCGCGCTCGAGGCGATGGCTTGCGGAGTTCCCGTTATCGGAACGAACGCCGGTGGTCTGCCGGAAGTTGTTGAGGAGGGGGTGACGGGATTCTTAAGACCAGTTGGAGATGTGAAAGGTATGGTAAAAGCGGCGCTAAAACTCCTTACACATAAAGAGCTATACAAAAATATGTCCGCTCAGGCAAAGGAAACTGCCATGACGAAGTTTACCATCGGTACGCTTCTCGACAAGTATGAAGAAGTATATCGGCGGGCGTTGTAAATCAATCCTGGAGGGCGGACTTTCAGAGTTCGTTGATTTATTCGTTCGAATCGAGATTTGATTCTCTTGGAGGGGGAGCTTCAGTCCCCCCTAAAGGACAATCAAGCACAAACAAGGGCGGGCTGAAGCCCCCCCTCCAAGAAAATCTGGTCCGAATTGGCGTCTCAAGCGAATATTTCAACGAACTCTGAAAGTCCGCCCTCCAAGAGTAACATTCTAACAAATATAACATCCTAACATGAATTCACAAATCTTTCGAGAGTACGATATCCGAGGAGTGATTGGCGTCGATCTTACTCCCGAAGTTGTCAACGATCTTGGCAAAGGCATTGGAAGCTATCTGAAGCGACTTGGCGCAGTTCTAATTGCTCTTGGTAGGGACGGCAGAGAAAGTTCACCAGAAATCCGAGACCATCTCTGCGCCGGTCTCCTCTCGACAGGGCTGAATGTTGTCGATTTGGGACTTGTGCCGACGCCGCTTACTTATTATGCTACCCACATGATGGACGTCGGTGGATCAGTGATGATTACCGGCAGTCACAATCCCCCCGAGTTCAACGGATTTAAAATTTGTCTCGGGCATGAGTCGATTTATGGAACCGAAATCCTCAATATCCGTAAAATTATCGAATCGAAAAATTACGAGATCGGAATCGGCGGCTATGACAACTACGATCTCATTCCGGAATATGTCGCCGACCTAACGAGAAGACTTAAATTGGCAAGGCCGGTAAAAGTTGCCGTTGACTGCGGGAATGGAGTCGGTGGATTGACTGCCCGATCTGTTTTTACCAATCTTGGATGCCAGCCGAAGATGTTATTCGAGGACGTCGATGGCAAATTTCCTCATCATCATCCAGACCCGACGGTCGAGAAGAATCTTATTGATCTGAAAAAGGCTGTCATTGATGGGGGGATGGAGATTGGAATCGCCTTCGATGGTGATGCGGACCGTATTGGAGTTGTCGATGAGAAGGGGAGGGTAATTTGGGGCGATCAGATACTGGCAATTTTGGCGCGCAATTTGCTGATCGAAATTCCCGGTTCCATGATCATCGGCGAGGTAAAATGTTCACAGCTCTTCTTCGATGACATCGAAAAACACGGCGGAAAAGCTCTGATGTGGAAGGTTGGGCATTCCCTCATCAAGAGCAAAATGTCTGAGACCGGAGCCTTGTTAGCCGGTGAGATGAGCGGCCACATCTTCTTCAAACATCGTTACTACGGTTTCGACGACGCGGTTTATGTCGCTGGACGGTTGCTCGAAATTGTTTCTCGTACCGATAAGCCTGTCAGCAGGTTTCTTGAGGATTGGCCAAAACTTTACAATACCCCTGAAATTAGGGTTGACTGTCCAGACGAAATCAAGTTCTCAGTCGTAGAACAAGTACGCGACAAATTCCGATCCAAATATAAGGTCGTCGATGTCGATGGAATGCGCGTCATTATGCCAGGTGGCTGGGGACTCCTGCGAGCCTCCAACACCCAACCGGTCGTAGTGATGCGGTTCGAAGCAGAATCGCCGGAGCGGTTGATGGAAATTCAGCACGAGGTTGAATCTTCGCTTCATGAAGCAAAAGGAAACAGGTAAGAATAATTCTGGAATGGGCACAGAGTTTGCGAAATCAGTCGATGAGCAGGTTGGAGCCCGGATGCAGAAATCAAACAGAGGTGAACTCATGAACTGCGTTTATTGCAAAAAGGAAGTACGTCAGGGCGAGCGTCGCTATTTCAGCCGACAAGCCGGAATGAAGGGGATATATCATTGGGATTGCTTCGTTACCGCTTGTAGGCAAGCCAATAAAGTCGGCGCTCAAGAGATCGAGACCATAGCTGTCAGCGCTGGAGTGTACGACAATTTCAATAGTTATGATGTCGTTGACGAATAGACATCCGAGAGGTACTGCCTGAAGCCAGATCAAGCTGATGCAGTAATAAGGCAAGGAATCATCCAGAACCGACGTCTGGCCAAAAGCCATTACGAGAATTTCTCGATCGGATCTTTCTTCCTTCCCAAATCAATTCGCAACGATTTATCCAATATTTACGCCTTCTGCCGCATCGCCGACGATTTCGCCGACGAGGTGGTGGAAGGCGTTTCGCGCTCTGAGAAATTGGATGATTGGAGCAAAATGCTCGAGGATTCCGCGCGTGGAATCGCTACCGACCCACTTTTTGCGGCTTTGGGCGATACGATCCGAAGGCGCTCTCTCGCCTTGCGACCATTTCACGACCTTATAAGCGCGTTCAAACAGGATTTGAGTGTGGTTCGTTACGAAACACGGGAAGAGCTTTTGGGTTATTGTCAACTTTCAGCAAATCCGGTTGGAAGACTTGTACTGGCTGTTTGCGGATATTCGGATGAGCATTATTTTACATTGTCTGACAAAATTTGCACAGCTCTGCAACTCACCAATCATTGGCAGGATGTGAAAGACGATTTCTTACGGGGGAGAATTTATATACCACAGGAGACGCTTCAAAAATTTCGGATTGACGAATCAATCTTGCGAGCGAATATTCCAACTCCAGACTTCAAACGTATGATGCTCGAACTTTGCAAGGTAGCCGAAGAACTATTTAGGGAGGGAAAGCCGCTTATTAGTCTGGTTGGTAAACCGCTTGCGCCGCAACTTTATCTTTACTATGGCGGTGGTAATGCCGCACTTGACTCAATCAGAAGAGCAGAAGGTGACGTCATGACAAAGAAATGCCGAGTTGGATATGGCGACCGAGTTAAACTGTTGACTGGCGCGTTAGCGCTTTGGGCATGAATTAGTGTTGAATGAATTCAATAATCGATCTCCAATACCTTTGGAATCAGCAACTACCAATCAAATCTCTGATGCGTTTCGGTACTGTTCTGAAGTCGTTCGCCATGCGGCTGGAAACTTTTATTATGCATTTCTGCTTCTTCCCAAAGAGCAACGTCAGGGAATTCACGCCCTATACGCCTTCTGTCGGGCAGGCGATGACGCGGCTGATGATCCTGCGACACCCAGTGATCGACGAACCGCACTTGAGTCCCTGCGACGAAGGCTTGATTATTGCTACAATGGGTATTATTGCGACCGGCTTACACTTGCTCTTACGATGGCAATCCGAAGATTTGGTTTTGACCGCAAGGATTTTGACGATCTATTTCTCGGCATAGAGAGTGACCTGAAGCCCACCATATTTTGTACCGAGGACGAACAGACGCTTTATTGTTATCGCGTGGCTTCGACAGTCGGATTACTTTGCCTGAAGATATTCGGCGTCAATGATGAACGAGATCGGGAATTTGCGGTCGAACTTGGGAAAGGCATGCAAATCACCAATATCTTGCGTGATCTTAAAGAAGATCGTTTGAGCGGGAGGCTCTACCTGCCGTTAAGTGATCTTCAGGCGGTTGATATTGAAATAGAATTTCTATTCGAGTCCTCTTATTCTAATAAGTTGAAAGAAATCATTCTAATAAACGCCGCTCGTGCTCGAAGGCATTTTGCGCAAGCAAAATCAGCCATGCCCGTTGAGCATTCCGGAAATCTACGGGCGGCGAGGGCGATGGGAGCAATTTACGAGGCTATTCTGTCCAGAATTGAAAGAAATCCGGGATCATCCGACCGGGTTGAGTTATCACGTCTCGAAAAGATGACGTTGATCAAAGGGTTGATATCCAGTTAGGCATAAGAGTGAGCCGGTTGAAAAAGGTTGAAAACCGGGTATTTTGCCGGTAGAACGGGGCTCCGCCTGCTTTCATACCGGCGAAAGCCAGTAACTCTTTGCGAAACAGGGATAGATTCTGGCTTTCGCCGGAATGAGAAATGCTTAGGTGGACGGGTACGGAGCCCCGTCCTACCGATCCTTAGGACTTTTTCAACAGACCCAATATGCCTACTGTAAAAATATAGAAATGAACATGTTTCGATTAATTTAAGAAACTGGAGTTTATACCGAATAAATGAGCCGACAACGGTCGAAATAACTTGACAATGCGTCAATGATGCATTACATTGAATAACTACCGGTGAAAAGTATCTGGCCGTGTGAATTCACGCCGGAGATTTTTTTGAATTATGCATTTAGCGCGCCCCATACGGTTCCCTGAACCACTTAATCGAGTGGCAGAGACACCTTGGCGCGGTAAAGGAAAACGCCATACACTTACGAATCGGCGAAACATGGTGGAGGACTTAATGAGTACAGGAACGAAAAAGTTTTTTGAGATTACGCTGCTGGCTCTGCTGGTGGTTGTCATCTCGGCAAGCAGTGGGTTTGGAATCTGGCGCAGCATACTTGTCGAGTATTTCGACAAGAATCAGCAAGTGCGACCGGTTCAGCAATGGCCTTGGCAGACGCCGTTACAAAATGTCAATCAACGTTGGCATTACAATCCGTGGCCGCAATATTACCGGGGTGAACCCGTTGCGACCGACTTCAGTTGGGGTGTTCAGAACTTTATTTATAACTCCTACATCCGTCAACGCGAGGAGTTTCCACAATCCATTTGGTGTGCTTGGACAAATCGTGGCGACGTCGATCATCCTCGCTGGCCTGAAGACGATCTTTACGAACACAACCAGAACGCTTGGACTTGGTGGGGTCCTTTCAACCTAAGAAATGCAACTCGGGCAGGAATAAGTTTCTGGTATTATGTCGATGTGCAGTACGGATCAAGGGATTCGCTCTGCGTAGTAGTTTCTAACAGTGTCAATAATATGACTCTGAATGGAAATAACTTTCGTACCAGACTGGCATTCGGGACATTTATCGATGACAGCGGACGTGTTTCGATTACTAAATTTCCGTTCGATTCGCGTGACTGGCAGCGCCGTGAATTCTTCCTCGACAGTCTGCGAATGCTCAACGCTCAAGGGCAGATTATCGATACGATCAGCTACATCGGTCAGCAAACCTGCTGGCTCGCTTTTGTATGGCAATCAAATGATCGAGTCATCGACGTCAACAATGGTCGCGGCGCGTTTATTGATGACGTGCAGGTGATGTGGGATGATGGACTGTTCGAAATTCAGCCGATACTGATGCAGTATGGCTATCCGGTCGATGAAGAAAACATAGACTGGAACACCAATTATCCACAGAACAACGACCACGTGCGCTTCCGACTGAAATGGGGCGCTAACGGAGCCGGCGAATGCGGTCCTTTCAACATCGTCTGCTACCTCGACGATCAAGAAATTTATCGCGAAGAGCGCACTGTTATTGCACGTGCGGATACAACCTTTATTACCGAAGCCGACACTCTTTGGGAAGTTGTCTCTGGTGAGCATACCGTTCGTTGGGAGTTGGATACTCCAGTTGACAATGGCGGACAGATCGAAGAATCAGACGAGCGTAACAATGTTGCTGAACAAACATTTACGGTCAATTGGAATCCTCCGCCTGAGTTAAGTATTTGGAATCCAGAGGATGATTCAACTTCCGTGTTGGTTGACGAACAGTATCCTATTCACTTCTCAATCTCCGACTCCAACGAAACCGACGTCGCGTTCACGGTATATCTTTTCTGGACAGAGGATATCACAGGGCTGAGTGAGAATCCGTCTCTGATTTATGACTACCATTACATAGCCCACACATTTGCGGCCGAGCGGGGGGATACTTCACTTACCTGGAACCTTCTTGACGCCTTCCAAGCCGCAGAACTCGACACCAGTAGGTTGATTTACATCTGTGGTTTTGCCGCTGATGGGTTTGTAAACAATCAGACCATCGCCGTCGCCCCTGGACGTATCTGGACACGACCACTAAGCGCAATCAGCGAATCTGGTCCGGTTAGACCGACGTCTTTCGGATTGACACGCACCTATCCAAATCCCTTCAATAAGAGCTTGATGATAGAATATTCGACTCTTGTTCCTGGTAAGATTAACCTCTCGGTCTTCGATCTGACGGGACGGAAAGTTCAAACTCTCATTAATGGACCAAGCACTCCTGGAGCCCACGTCATCAACTGGTCGCCGGAAAGCATCGGAGCTGGCGTCTATTTGGTAAGGCTCGAATCAGCGGGCAAGACTTCTTTACAAAAGGCGATCTTCACTCCCTGATTTATCGGGTATAGATTGTTGATTTGTCCGGAATGAAATACAGGGCTGTTCCAGTTAAATGGAACAGCCCTGTTTTATTATCTTACTTTTGTAGATCAACCTCACTTTATCGTGACGCCCATCCCTCACTTACTGAAAATTTCTCGTACTACCAATGCAGTGTTTCTAAAGTATGTCATCTCATACAAACACTGACAGAAGGGGCGAATTATTTGCCCTTCGGTACTGTGACTGAAGTCGCCGCTACTCGAGCTGTGCGACATTACCACCGTGACAGGACAATAGTATCGAATCGTGCGAGAGTCTGTCTAATTTAAAAATCTTTCTATAATTCAGTTCAAATAATTCCATGTCAATTCGACCCGTAAAAAGAATCAGCCAGGCAACGCCGACGTTAGAAGGCGCTGGAGTCAGGCTTCACCGTGCTTTCGGTTTTGGCAATACAACCGATTTCGACCCATTCCTTCTGTTCGATGATTTCCGTGGCGATCATCCGGCTGATTACAGTGCCGGTTTTCCGTGGCATCCCCATCGCGGGATCGAGACAATCACCTACGTTCTTGCTGGATCTGTTGACCATGGAGACAGCATGGGAAATCAAGGGGCGATTTCAACTGGCGACATTCAGTGGATGACTGCTGGAAGCGGGATCATTCATCAGGAGATGCCCAAAGGTGATGAGATGGGGAAAATGCACGGCTTCCAATTGTGGGCAAATCTTCCTGCGGCACTAAAAATGACAGATCCGCGCTATCAGGAAATTAAATCAACAGATATACCGGAAGTCATCGATGATGATGGGACGCGAACGCGCATTATCTGCGGAAGATTTTGGGGTAAAAGAGGACCTGTGGAAGGAATAGTTGCTGATCCGACATATATCGATGTTTCGATACCTCCGGGTAAGAGAAAAATCCTTCCAGTCGAGACCATGAGGCATGCCTTTGCCTATATTTTCGCTGGGTCAGGTAAGTTTCAGGATGCTTCCTCACCCCGCCCTGTACCGACTGAAGGCGCTCGAGGAATCGAATTATTACCCCTTACAGATGCTGACAATAGATCGCTTGTATTGTTCGACCGAGGTGACGAAGTAATCGTTCAAGCAGGCGAGGATGGTGTTCGCTTCCTTCTAATATCCGGCAAACCACTTGAGGAGCCTGTCGCATGGCACGGGCCAATTGTCATGAACACCGAGGAACAACTCAGGCAGGCATTTCGTGAGCTGAATAACGGAACATTTCTAAAATAACTGGCAGTTATAAATCAACCCAAATTGTAAGGAGAATTAATTTGTCAGACGGTAATCTAATTGTCGTCAATAATTCGGCGTCCAGTCGATACGAAATCGCGGTCGATGGCAAAATAGCCGTGTTGGAATACATTCTTAGCAAAGATGTTATCACTTTCACCCATACTGGAACACCTGATGAACTTCGTGGTCGCGGACTCGCTGGCATCATTACCAGACACGCTCTTGATGCGGCTCGCGCCGATGGATTAAAGGTCAACCCCCAATGTTCTTACGTCGAATCATTTATCAAGAAGAATTCTGAGTATGCCGATCTGGTTGTCTGAATCTGATTCTGTTGAAAAAATCTGAAAACTCCTTATTCGGCCAGGCTTACGCCCCCGCGCGCCGGCTGTTTGTGCTTTAAGTGAGAGCGGACGAGGGCGTCCGCTTGGCCTCGCTTGAGACTTTTTCAACAGCCGCAATTTGATGCAGAATATTGAATAAATTCCGATAGAACATTCGAGAGAGCGCTTCCTTTGTTAGAAAGCGAATGATTCCGGATAACACTAATCCTCGCGCTCCCCCCAATCCGACTGCGAAGCGATGGTTCGGTTATCAGGCTTTCAAGAGCTTCCATCCATGCTGAAAAGTTGTTATTAACTAAAATTCCTGTCTTTCCATCCTCCACTACTGTAGCATAAGGTCCGACCTTGGAATAGACTCCTGGGATGCGCAACAATGAGTACTCGAAGAATTTGATCGCACTCTTTGAGTAGTTGAAGGGGACGTCCCGCAAGGGAGCAATAGCAATGTCCGGTCGATTGGAAATGAAGTCAGCCGCAAATTGCGGATAATTGACATTTAAGCCCGCCACCAGCTTGACTCCCGGATTCTGACGAAGATCTTCTGGCAAAGCGCCCCAGAGCCAGAGTTCTAACTTTCCTTGATACTTGTGCAACAGTTTTTTCAGTGCAGGGATGGCACAGTCAAGATCCTCTTTATGAGTAGGCGTGCCCATATATCCAATTACCAATAGTTCAGGATCACGTTTGAGAGGAGTCAATTGCCATAAACGGTCATCGATAAAATTTGGAACTACATAGACCGGTTTGCCGTATTTCTTAAAGATCGAGGCGAGGTGTTCAGTTGAAACAATGAAACCACTTAAAAGGTGTGCCGATGACTCCAATCCCGACTGGAGGCCAACAGAAATTGGCGATGCTGGGTGCTCTTTGGGAAGATTTATCAAATCGTCATCGGATTCCAGAACAACGGGCACACCGCGCTCCTTTGCGATAGTGAGTATTCTATGCACAGCCTCGACATGGCTTGGAAAATCCCGTTGAAGAATGACTATATCTGCATCATGAACGAGTTTTGTGTTGCACTTTATCCCGTTCCCATCGACTCTGCACCCGCTGAATGCTTCGAATTCGCTCGATACTGACATCGGACTCCAGATGCGAATATAGGGGCAAGCAAAGTACTCCGGATCGCTTGAATAGATCGCGACGACCTTCTTATCAGGCAGATGGATCATTGTTTAGTGCTGTGAAATATAATAGTTAATCAATTATTTGATTTAGAATTGTTCACAATTTCCAGAAGCTTATCTGACAAAGTACTACCCTTATTAGCCAGCGAATGATCCCGCATTACGGTTATCCTTGCCGTTCCACCGATTCGATTGCGGAGTGAGGGATCTTGAAGCAGACTCTCCAGCGCGTTGGTCCAAGCCGATTCACTATTTTCAACCAATAATCCCGTCTTCCCATTTTCGACAGCATGAGCGTAGGGACCTACTTTTGAATAAATACCCGGAATCCGTGAAACTGAATATTCAAAATATTTGATCGCGCTTTTCGAGTAGTTAAAGGGGACGTCCCGCAAAGGCGCGATGGCGATGTCCGGCCTAGTAAATGTAAAATTTGTAACAAATTCCGGATAATTAACATTCAATCCGGCTATCAACCTGACTCCTTTTGTCTGACGAAGCGGTATGGGGAGGTCACCCCACAACCAGAATTCGACTTTGCCTTGATATTTATGCAAAATCTTCTTAATTGATGGGATAGCACAGTCAAGATCCTCTCTATGCGTTGGCGTCCCCATATAACCAATAATCATAATGTTAGGATCGCGCTTAAGTGGCGGCATCTGCCATAATCGATCATCTATGAAATTAGGGACTACATAGATCGGTTTGTCGTATTTTTTGAATAAAGTGGCAAGATGGTTGGTTGAGACAATAAACCCGCTAAGGCGGTGAGCAACTCGTTCAAGGTTTGTTCGGAGCTCGGCAGAAATTGCCGCCGCGGGATGTTCATCGGGGAGGTTGACCAGATCATCATCGGATTCGAGCAATACCGGGATCCCACGGCTCTCCGCGATTTCGAGTATATCTTCCGTTGCTTTGACATAGCTGGGAAATTCGCGTTGAAGAATGATAACGTCAGAAACCTGTGCGAGTCTGGAACTGTATCTCAATAAACCGCCTCGTCCAATGCAACATCCACCCACTGCGTCGAATTCGGTCGATCCAGACATCGGGCTCCATATCCGTATATACGGACAAGCGAAGTACTCTGGAGAAATTGAATAGACAGCAACGATTTTTTTTACGGGGAGTTTGGTCTCCTTCTTGGAATGAGACACGGGTATATTCGGAAGTTTTATTTCCATGCAGGGTTATACGATATTTTGGAATTGAAGGTAAGTTAAAGAAATATGGGAAGATATTGCCGACAATAAGGAAGAATTGTCGCCCAGTCACAAGCTTAGCAATGATTATGCCATACATAGTATTTATAATATCAATAACATAAAATATTTCATTATAATTATGTGTTTTTCAGGGGGTAGGTAGTAGTGGTGTTAGGAGAGCGGCTTTTCAAGCCGTTCTAATCGGTGTGAAAGCCCAACAAGTGCGGGAAAGAGCGGCTGGAAAAGCCGCTCTCCAAGTACTACTTAAAGTGATCTGAGAAATAGGATGAATCGCAAGCCGTCAACCTTTTATGGTTGACGGCTTGCTGATTTGCTACGCTGTTAGCACGTCCCCCGTATGACTGCGAAGCGCCAACTCTTCATTCTGCATTCTAAATGCTGCATTTCCCTCCTACTCCCACTCGTTCCGCAAGTCATTCCCGAATACGGCAATGGATTTCAAATTCCAGAGATAGCCCGACCAACCTTGCACGATTGCCTGAAAGTGCGCGGCATTTTTCAGATCGGCCTCGAATTCTCCATCGGTCAATGTCAGCATTGTGCCTTTGCCCAATATTTCGAGCTTGATTTCCACTTGTGTCACTGGATGTACATCGTCGAGAGGCCATTCGAAACAGAATAACTCATTGGGAGTTATTTTTGTTATTCGCGCGAGGATTGTATCGTTCTTGGCAAAGGTCAAAATCATTCGTCCGCCGGGACGGAAGTCGATTTGAGATCTGCGTACAAACCATTTTTTAAGACCATTCATTGTCGTAAGAAGTGGATAAACCTGTTCGGGAAACAGGGGCAGAAAGATTTTACCCGAATAGCTCCAGTTCATATATTGACTCTCTTTAATTTTTCAAATGAATCACCCAATACAACTTCATCTGACAATCGGTCTGTCAGCTTGATTGTGACTTCGATTCCGTTTCCGATTGGGTGCATGGCTGAACTCAGATCGGGGTGATGACGGACGAATTGGGCGAATTCCCGCAATTCATCTTCGTGTGTCAACATGTTGTCAGTAAGGATAATCGCCCCGGGTGAGAGTTTCGAAAGCAAGACCTTTAAAATGGGCAAAGTTTGTGCCTTGCTTGCGTCGAGAAGCACATAATCAAATGGTCCTTCTACGCCTTGTGCGGCTTCGAGGGCATCCTGGATAAGGATTTTAATTTTTCCGCCAACGCCTGCTTTTTGGAAGTTGTCACGTGCCCAAGCGGCTTTGGCTGGATCGAAGTCAACGGTTATTAATTGAAATGGGCACAAAGAAGGATTGGCGTATGCATCCATGGCTCCTTTCATTGCACAAAGAGCTGAGAATCCCGACGAAGTACCGATTTCAAGTCCCCTTCTGGGCTTGATACTTCGCACAATTGTCTCGACGAATCGACCACCTTCCGAACCCATAGCCAGCATTTTTTCTTTGAATTCGGCTGGGTTATTCTTTTCGTGTCGATGACGATCAAGTAGATCACGAATAATTGAATCTATCGTATCTGTGGGCAAAGATAGACCTCGTTAAGTTACTTTTAAGATAGAGAGTCTCTTCGGGAAGCAACAGGCAAGAAAGATAAGTAAAAATCTCAGTAGATAAAATGCAAGATTGAGAAAAATCAAAATAATGTGATTGAAAAATGTATAATGAGTTGAGAGATATTGGTAGTGTCGAGTCACAAAAACTTAAGCAGAGCTTGGGGTGGGATTCCAAACCCGCCGTTATGGGCGGTCGATTTGGAAATCGATCCACGCGAGCACTATCGGGAAGTGAGTTAATTTATTTAGTCAACTTCAACTATATCGCCTTCTGTTTTCAGTCTTTGTTCGAAAATAGTGTATAGAACCGGTACAAAGAAAAGCGTCAGCGCAGTCGAAACGGTCAACCCACCAATTACTGCAAGCGCGAGTGGGGCTTGAGTCTTTTCACCACCCATGCCAACCGCCATAGGAATTAATCCCAGAATCGTCGCCAGCGAGGTCATCAGGATCGGCTTAAGCCGGGTGACTCCCGCCAAACGGACCGCATCGTTGAGTGATACGCCTTTCATACGCAAGCGATTGGTGTAGTCAACCAGCAGTACGCCATTCGAAACGACGATTCCAACCATGACAATAATACCTTGAAACGAGGTGACCGAAAGGGTAACACCGGTTAAAAATAGTGCCCAGAGAACTCCCACCATTCCGAGCGGGACAGTGAACATGATTATGAACGGGTCGAGAAGAGACTGGAACTGAGATGCCATTACTACATAAACCAACAATATCGCCAGGGCAAAAGCCAGCAATAAATCCTTGAAGGCTTTCTGTTGTTGCTCGACATTACCCCCAATGTAAAGCTCAAAACCGGCCGGTACTGTAAGTGAATCGAGTCGCAACCGAATGTCTGAAGCGACGTCCCCCAATGGCCGGTCAGTTGCGTTGGCTTGGATCTCGATGAACCGCTGTTGATACTTGCGTTGAATCTGAACAGGAGCGTTAGTGCGTTCGATTGAGGCGACATTACCCAATAGCACTGTTTTACCATCAGAAGTCGTTAAAACTATTTTCTCGATATCTTCAATGCGAGATCTGAAACTCTCCTCAAACCTGACGAGGATGTTATACTGATTCCCGGTGACTGGATCTGAGTAGAGTGACGGTACCGAACCGTTGATGCAGGTGTTGATCGTGTTGGCGATCTGGCCGATGTTCAGACCGAGTACCCCTGCTTTCTGTCGGTCGATTTTGACGCGCAGTTCCGGAAGGTTGTCGTCGCGAGAAATTTGCACGTCCGTGGCGCCCGGTGTGGAACGCACGACGTCGGAAACTTGTTTAGCCAGTTTCATACCACTATCAAGATCGAAACCTCGAACTTCGATACTGATCGGCGCAGAGCTGCCAAAATTCATCAAAAAACGGAGGAATCCGGTTTGACGTATCGTCACCTCCGGACCGACGATTTTGCTTAGTTTAGGTCTAAGATCACGTACAATGTCGAAAACGGACCGCGACCTCTTATCGACATCGACGAGACCTACATTGATCGATCCTTGATGCCCGCCGGAGTTACCTCGTCCGCCTCCACCTCCACCAGTCAATGAAACGCCAGCGTCCGACATAATAGTTCGAATTTCAGGGACATTTTCTATTATGATCGCTTGCACCAGTTCGACTTTCTTTTGTGTTTCCTCGACTCGGGTCCCAACTGGCATTTTGATATTCACGTTGAACACACCTTCGTCCTGATCGGGGAAAAACTCAGTCCCAATAAATTTAAAAAGTCCCCCCGATACAATTGTGAAGGCGACAATAGACCCGATAACAATCCGCCGGTGATCGAGCGCCCAAGTCAGCTTGCGTTCGTACCAGCGATCCAGCCCCTCAATCATGTTGAAGAAAAATACTCGTGTCCGATCAGGGAGGCGTCTGGAGGTGAAATCGATCTTTTTCTCTGCAGGTAAGTACTTAAGACACATTAACGGTGTGACAGTTCGCGATACAAAGAATGATCCGAAAAGCGCTATTGCAATTGTCGCAGTCAAAGGCATAAACATCAATTTAGTGATGCCGGTAAGGAAGATTATCGGAAGAAAGACGATGACAGTGCTGAGCGTCGAGATAAAGATAGGTGAGGCGACCTCCCCAGCGGCCTCGAGTGTAGCCTGAAGCTTAGTCTGACCCGGACTGCGGTAGTTGTAGTGCCGCGATATGGCTTCCAATTCCACGATGGAGTCGTCCACCAGTCTTCCGACCGCAAGTGCGAGCCCGCCGAAGGTCATGATGTTCAAAGTCAATCCAGTGAATCGAAACCAGATGAAAGTGAACATGAATGCGAGTGGAATGGCGACCATGATGATCGTCGTACCTTTGACATTTCTTAAAAAGACGAGGATGATGATGATGGCGAGTACTGCGCCGATGAGAGCCTCATGCAACAGACCATTGATGGTCTTGCGGATATAGACCGACTGGTCGAATGCGAGGTCGAGCTTGACGTTATCCGGCACGCCGGTTAGTTTGGGCAATGCACTGACGATATTATCGACTACTTCAATCGTATTGGCACTGGCAAGCTTGATGACTTGGATGGAAATGCCGGTCTTTCCATTGATGCGGATGATCTGGGTCTCGTCCTGATAGCTGTCTTCCACGCTTCCAACATCACGAATGCGGACAGGGACGCCGCCGGTTGATCGAAGGATGATGTTCTCTATGGGTTCGATCAGGTTGAAGCGGCTCTCAGTGGTAAGGGAGAAGTCGAGCCCCGAAGTTTTCATGCTCCCGGAAGGTATCAAGAGATTGGAGCTGGCAATCGTTGACAGGACAGTTTGAACTGGCATCTGTAGCGCTAACAGACGGTTGCGGTCCAGTATGACGTGGATCTCTCGCACTCTGCCACCGCTGACACTTGCCGAAGCGACTCCGGTCTGATGTTCGATCTGGGGAGCAATAATGTTATAAGCAAGATCATAGAGATCTCGCTCATCCATTTCGGCGGATACGGTTACCTGACAGATGGGACGCGAAGTGATGTCGAAGCGGGAGACTGTTGGTGTACCGGCACCCTCGGGCAACTGATTGGCTATGCGATTGATACGTTGAACTACATCAATCATCCCTACGTCAACGTTAGCGCCCCAGTTGAAATTTATCCTTACGCGGGAATTACCTTCTCGAGTGGTGGATTCGACGAAGTTCACCTCATTAACAGAACTGACAGCTCGCTCCAAAGGAAGAGTGATGGATTGCTCCATATCAAGTGGTCCTGCGCCGGGATAGTTGGCGGAAACGCTGACAACCGGGATCGATATGTTTGGAAGCATATCGACCTCGAGTTGTGTGAACGCCACATAACCGAGCACGACGAGAGTGACCGCGAAGAGAAAAGTGGAAACGGGGTACTTAAGGGCAAGACGAGTCAACCACATATTGGATTACCTTTGGCTGATGTTGACACTGCCACTGTCGCGGAGGGATTGTGTGCCGACGGTAATAATACTATCCTTGATCGATAGTCCGGCAAGAATCTCAGTTCGTTCATTTTGATTCCAGCCGACGTCAACATTTTTTCGTAGTGATTTTCCGTCATGAACTACCCAAAGAAAGTAGCCCACGGCGTCTTTCAGGATGATGCTGGAAGGGATGGTAATCGCATTAGGGTGGGTGTCAAGAACAACGTGCACAGTACCGAACATACCGGGCTTCAGACGGTGATCATGATTAGGAACATCTACTTCGACATTCATCGTTCTGGTTCTAACGTCCAGAGACTCACTGAAGCGCTTCAGCACGCCTTCGAATACATCACCCGGATAGGCGTCAACCGTCAAGAAAGCCTGAGCGCCTTTTCTAATTTTTGGAATGTCTTTTTCGAGTACATCGACCATTACTTTAACAGTCTGGAAATCAACCAATGTGAAAAGAACGGCGTTATTGGCATTTACCAAAGCACCTGGGTCAAAAAAACGTTCAGTGATTATCCCGTTGAACGGGGCTGTGATCGACGTATGCCTCATACGTAATTTGGATGCTTCGTAATTGGCCTGTGCTATCTCCATGCTGGCTCGGGAATTGTCGAGTTCCTGCGTAGAAATCAGATTCTTAGCGGCGAGCTCCTGATTTCGGTCTAAGATGGTCTTGATGTTATGATAGGTTGCAGAAAACAGAATCAATTCCTGATAAATCTCCGTAGTGTCGATCTGAGCCAGTAATTGCCCAGTTTGAACCCAATCACCAACTTGTACTAAGACGTTTTCCAGGTTGCCACCAACTCGCGCGAATATTCCAACCTTTCGGTTGGGGTCAATATCGCCGGTGAACTCCAGCGTACTTTTAATGGTTTCGATGTGAGGAGTTTCAACATGGACGTTCGGAATCGATGCTCGGCGCATCTGTTTAGGGGTAAATCCCGCCTTAAGCTTGACGACTGCAAAGGTGACAAAGACCGCCAGCAAGATTAAACCAATAACGCGACCGGGATGCTTCATAGGAAATTAAGAATTAAGAATTAAGAATAATGAATCGAAGATTGAGACGGTATTTGCCTTCAATCAGACGGAATAACCGCGAATCTACAATATACTATTATAAGGCGTTGTGAAAATTAAAAACTGGGAACCTAAAGAAGTACCGGCGAATTAATTCGCTGGAACTTTACCCGTTACCAATATTGAACGCTCGTTGAGGCGTTTACACGCGGAATATATTCAATTAAAACGAAAGTTACGAGGGTTATGGTACGGTGGATTTAAATTCGTTGTACCAGTCATTGTTCTACCGAAAGAGATGTTTCCACCCCTGATCGCTTGTCATAGAGCCGATTAAATGTTAGATTAGACAGGTTTATCACTTCTTAAGTAGCGCCGACATCTGTCGACGCTACCAGTCATCAGAAACGGGTTGAATGCAATGATCGAGTTACGGTTTCATAGTCGCGGGGGACAGGGCGGGGTCGTTGCCGGAAAACTGTTGGCGGTAGCAGTGTTCAAAGAAAAGCGGCATGTTCAGGCGTTTCCGACGTTTGGCGTTGAGCGGCGCTCGGCTCCGGTCATGGCTTTCGTCCGCATCGATGAACAGCCGATCCGCATCCGCAATCAGATTTACGAGCCTGATCATGTCGTCATTCTCGACGCAAGCCTTATTGGAATGATTGACGTGACGCTGGGATTAAAGGAAGGGGGGACGATCCTGATTAACTCACCGAAATCCCCCGCGGAGTTCAGCTTTAGACCCGAGTACAAGGTTGTAACTGTGGACGCTTCGACGATTGCCGTCAGGAACGGTCTCGGTTCGATAACCCAGCCGATTGTCAACACCGCGATCCTCGGAGCGGTAGCGAAGGTGCTCGGCTGTGTATCGATTGAGTCAGTCATCGCCGCGATTGAAGAAGAGGTACCCGCCAAAGCTCTGGCTAATATAAAAGCCGCCAAAGAAGCTTACGAGTGCGCGTGAATCGCCCTCATAACCATTAGTATCGATCAGAGAAAGCTGTCAACCCTCTGGGGTTGACAGCTTTCTCGCTTACCGACCTCACAACCCAGCAACTATTTACTTGACACACTGACAATTCTTAGTTATGTTGTTTTATTAGATTTGCCACCGCCCAAAGGAATTCGCTTGCAACCGCACATTCAAGGATACTGATGAAGAGGATAATGACCTTTGTGTTTCTCGCCTTGATCTATATCAGCGTCATCGGTTGCCCTCCGAGATGGAGTCCAACCCATCCAGACATTGTTGACTGGTACGTCTTGATGCCCGTCAAGGCTGACTCAGGCAGATCCATGCCTGCCGTAGTGCTTGGTTATGCTTACTACAATACCCCCGAAGTACTATTAAGTGGAGCCGCAGTAAGCCATTTCTCTGCGGTTGCCGGCAACATGTATAAAACAACTGGTAAAGTCAGGTACGACGCCGGGTATTTCAGACTGCCGCAGGTGCCAAACGGTTCTTACAATATTGATGTGACCAGAGATATTGACAATTTGATGTACAGTCAAAATGTTCAAGTCAGTAAATTGGCAAAACGAGTGCTCAGCGGTGAGTTGAGTAGTGAGCATGACCTGACTTGGGATAGTTCGGAAGTCATCGAAGTCACTCGAAGCATTTCAGTTCCGGCAGGAAGAGAGTTGAGAATCAAATCCGGCGTGATCGTATTCGTACAAGCCGGAGTCAATATCGAGATTATGGGGAGCATCGTAATCGAAGGCAGGCGAAGGCAACCGGTAGTCTTTCTCAGTGAAGATCCATTGGGAGCATGGGGAGGGATTTATCTTGATGGCGGAAGCGCCGATATTACCGATTGTCTGATAACTGAAGGCGGAGGGGATGATTCACGCGTCTTCGGACACTCTCAAAGTCAGCCGGTTATCGGCGGCAAGAATGCTCTTCTCACCGCGAGACGTCTCGCAGTTGTCAATAACAAAGGCAAGGCATTCGGGTTCGAGAACTCTGAGATAACGCTTGAGAAGTCCCTCATTCAACGTTGTGATACCGGAGGGGAGTTTGCGGGCTGTAAGGTGACAATCGACGGTTGTTGGTTTCTTGAAATGCCAATCGACGACGCCATTGCCGTCGATGGCGACAATGACGCTCTATATATGAGAGGCGCAAATGGGGTTGATACGTCCTTCATTCGTAATAGCTATTTTGTAAAAGGTAAGGACGACGCCATCGATCACAATGGAGCGCTTCTCGTTGTCAGCAACTGCCTGATCGATGGTTTCGATAACGAAGGTCTCGCGGGATCGAGCGAACTTTATGTTCGTATAGAAAATTGTTATATTATGAATTGTGAGCAGGGTATAGAGGCTGGTTATGGTGCGCCATTTGTCGATGTTAATCATTGTACTATTCGCCATTGCGACACAGGGTTGCGTTTTGGCGACTGGTATAATTGGGGCTGTAACGGAAAATTGACTGCTCGCAACACCATCTCTATCGACAACCGCCTGCACAATGTCTTTAACTTCGATGTATTGAGCGACGGCGAGATTCCCGGGGCAATTGAAATTAGTTACAGCCTTGTCAACGATCCAGCATACAATTCTGGGATTGGTTGCATCACCGGGACGCCTGTGATAAACGATTTCGGTGTGTTATCCAAAAAACCACGTCAACCGGGCTGGCAGGCGGGATCGGACTCACTTGATATGGGGCGTCTTGAAAGATGGTCACTACAATAATGGGCTTGTTGAAATACTTTTCAAGGCATAGTGTACCGGCGATTTCAATCGCCGATTCAGTACTAGTCCGGCGACTGAAGTCGCCGGTACGGGCCCAGTTTTTCAGCAGACTTATTCTCGGTAC
The DNA here is from genome assembly GCA_964355675.1 of uncultured Caldithrix sp. Lineage (GTDB taxonomy): Bacteria > Electryoneota > AABM5-125-24 > Hatepunaeales > Hatepunaeaceae > CAMBDS01. The sequence goes on along the minus strand of CAYHEC010000015.1, from coordinate 48,755 downwards.
AATTACTCTCTATCTACTTATCTCTGGCGTCAACGTGATTTACGCGGAACAAAGAGACTCCTTCGGGGTCGTTAAAAATCCTATAGAGTTATGGGCTGGTGAGATCGGAGCGGCGAAAAATAATGTAATGATCGCCACTTACAAATTTTCTTCCAAGGAGGCACTACAAGCGCTTGCGGAAGCTCGCGCTCGAGGCGTCGGTGTGAAGCTGTTGGTCGATGGAAAAGAAGCCACAAAAAGCGAAAAGCAGATAAAGAAAGCAATACAAACTGGCATAAATGTCTATATCTGGCCAACCGATAAGCTGGGTGAGTTCCATGCCAAATTTAGTATAATAGATGAAGAAGTCCTTGTAATGGGGAGTTTTAATCTCAGCAAAGCGGCGGCAGACAATAACACCGAATCGTTTATTATTTCACAAGATTCGATCCTGATCCGAACTGCAACGAATACTTTTATGGAACTCATTAAACAGACGGAGCGCATGCCTTGAGTCGTCCGACGCCAGTCGCTGTCCGACGCGTTACACTCGGAGTGGTTATCACCACTCTGCTCCTGGCGGCGTGGAAATTGCCCATCCTCGAGTCTGTAGCCGGGATAACGGTTCTTGAACCGACTGCGGTTTGGTACGTTATGCAGGATGGCAACAGCCAAATCAAAACGGGTTGGGAATCTAATTTACTCGGATCTGGTGGCGAACAGACCATGATTGAGTTCAATGGCTCTGATATCGTCAGAATCGAAATATATCAAAATTTACGTAATGGCTCCATCGTTTCGGTTGGGGATACGGTGGCGACAATACTCTCACTCGCGACCGAATCGACAATTGGTGAGTTAGAGGCTCGGACGGCGATCGCCAGAGCCAACTATTCGGCGCTGAAGGAAGGTTCACGGCCTGTCGATATCGAGGTTGCCAAGCGAAAGGTTGAATTTGCTGATGCGTCACTTGAGGCATTCCGACCGGATTACGAGCGGAATATAGATTTCCACTCTAAGGGGTTAGTACCATTGGAGAAACTTCAGGCAGACGAAGGCAAGTACCAAACACTGTTGGCCGCGAAGAGCCTGGCCGAGTCGAACCTTGAGGCCCTGATGGTTGGCGCACGTCTCGTTGATATGGATGTTGCCTCAGCAGAGATAGATCGTCTCGAGCGGATGCTGGATTACGCTCGTCAACGTCATGAACTTCGGCGAGCCCTTATTTCGCCGGTTCCGGGTATTTTGGAGATAGGCGAGGACATCGGAGTAATTATTAGTATTGTCCGAACTGACACGCTTGCGGCGTTCGTTTCGCTCCCCGAGTCGATGCTTTCAGACATCAAGCCCGATTCCCGCGTCAAAGTCACCCTTGCCATCGATGGCAGAATTGTCTCGGGGGTATTTAACCGGATCATTTTTCGTAAAACGCCTATGCGCGGCAGTACCGTAGTTGCATTAATTGATAACCGTGATGGGTCATTAAAGCCCGGGATGCATGGCCACGGGGAAGTGGAGACGAAACCGCGAAGTCTTCTGTCGAGTGTCAATCGAACTCTGCGTGCGAGGTCGAGATGATTGATAACTTAGGATTCAAGTGGCATTTGTAGATCAATTCGAACGCAAGGAATTCAAGTACTACGTCCCGGTAATCCGAATGGAAGACCTTCGCGAGCGTTTGTTGGCGCATATTTCCCACGACCCTTATTGCAATAGATATTCAGACAAGCGGTATCCGGTCAGAAGTATTTATCTTGACACCCACGCCCATCTTTTCTATTATGAGAAGCTTGAAAGCTTGAAAGTACGAAAAAAATTACGCGTAAGAACTTACGACAGTGAGACTGCGAAAATGGTAGCCTTTCTGGAAATCAAGCGAAAAGTTGGCAAAGCAGTCTACAAGGAACGTGCCGTTATTCCCTATTTCGAAATGAATAATCTTTTTAACGGTGAGAAAATCAATCTTCTCCACCCAGAAATGCATACTCAACAGGTAGCCCTCAACCGGTTTGTTTATCTGACCAACCGACTTCACCTTGAACCAGTAGTACTTATAACCTACGAACGTGAAGCATTTCAAGGGATTGACGATCAATCACTGCGAATAACGTTCGACTTGAATGTTCGTAGTTATATGACCGACACGCTCGATGATCTGTTACGCGAAACTGACATGAGAACTCTTACGGATTTGTATTTTATTCTTGAAGTAAAGTTCAGCCGCCAGATGCCGCTTTGGTTGCGCGGAATTATCCGTGATTTCGCTTTAAGACTCCAATCGATTTCCAAATATTGTGAAGGAATTGATGTATGGGGTTCGGCAGAAACATACCAGAAGGAATCTGCATGAACTTATTCAGCGACGCCGCGATACCATTACTTCAGCTCACACTGACCGAAATTCTCCTCAACATCCTATTGGCTTTTGTTCTGGGATTGTTGGTGGCGACTGTTCACCGCTACACGAGTCGTGGTAAGGTGGTCAGCAGTTCATTCCTGCACACTCTGGTAATTATCACTATGGTTGTAGCGCTAGTCATGATGGTGATCGGCAACAGTATCGCCCGTGCATTCAGCCTCGTCGGTGCGCTTTCGATTATCCGCTTCCGAACTGTAGTGAAGGAAAACCGTGATATTGCCTTCGTTTTTTTCGCCCTTGCATCAGGGATGGCGGCTGGGGTTGGCAATTATTCTATCGCGATTTACGGCGTGGGATTGATATTACTGCTGTTATTGGCTATGGATTTTATCCGGTTTGGTGTAGCTCCTGCCGGTATCTATATGATGAGATTTCAGCGAATCCCTGAAGATAATGAGCCCGATGATGTGTTGAAGATATTGGGGAAACTCACATCCAGCCACACACACCTCTCGGTAAAGACGGTGAAAATGGGTGCATTTATCGAACATTCTTTCCTTGTTCGTTTGAAGCGGGGTGTTACTGAGCAACAAGTCATTACCCAAATATCGGCGCTGGAAGGGATGCAACGAGTGACAATGTTGGCAGAAGAAGGTGAAACGGAAGTTTAGTTGAATCGAGAGCTACGAGATGACTAATCGCGTGCTGGAATGAGTCGTTTGCCAAGATAGCTGATCCTCACATACCAATTACATAAGGAATTTGCATGAAATACCTCGAACCGTATTCCGACCATATCTACGCCCTACTGCGCATCGTGGCAGGGTTCATGTTCAGTATCCACGGAATGCAGAAAATATTCGGGATCCTGACCGAACACCACCCAGAGATTTGGTCACAAGGTTGGGTTGGTGGAATCATTGAGCTGGTGGGAGGGTTGCTGATCATGGTAGGTTTCCAAACTCGTTGGGCGGCGTTTCTGTCCAGTGGAACGATGGCGGTAGCTTATATCCAGTTCCACTGGAAGTTTCAGCTTGGCACCAACTTCTTCCCAGCAGTCAACAAAGGCGAGTTAGCCGTGCTGTATTGCTTCTTATTTCTCGTTATCGCCTCACAGGGCGGGGTGAAATGGTGTCTGGATAAGAGTAAAAATCCTCTAATTTAGATTGAATTCTTTTTGCCGCCAGTTGTGAAATTCACGCTATTGCTGACGCACTACTTTGATTGATGGAGACCTACCCATCGGTTCAGCAACCGCGACTTGGAATGCCGAAGGCTTGCCAGTAGGAATTTATTACGTTCGACTACAAGGAGAGTTAATGACCTCTACGCGTAAATTATTGCTGGTGAAGTAGATCTCAAAAAATTATTTGCATGTCGAGCCTGGATGTTCTTTTCCAATACAACCCCTCATCCGTTTGGACGAGGGGTTGTGTTATCTTGATTCTATTGAAACGGTCTCAGGGATCGGTAGAACGGGGCTCCGTACCCGTTCATTCAAGGAACTCGAGCTTAAGTGGACGGGTACGGAGCCCCATCCTACCGGGCAAAATGCCCAACTTCATGACTTTTTCAACAGACTTGACCAGTGTCGTGGCAAGTTAATTAAATGGGGTAGGGGTGAATCCATTTGTCCTCTTCGAGGACAGCGATTGGAATCGCCGTTATGTCAGTTAACATTAAGGCCTTGACAGCAAACTATCCATACCTTTTGCCGCAGGTTTTGTATTGCATCTATTTTCATTTTATCGCCCCAAATTATTCTCGATTCTCCGAGATTACAGCGCTCGCCAGTTCACTGCGGATATAACTGCTGGTTTGGTGGTCGGCATCGTTGCGCTTCCGCTTTGCATTGCCTTTGCAATCGCGAGCGGTGTTTCGCCTGAACGAGGTCTTGCTACCGGAATAATCGGTGGATTTTTGGTTTCGGTACTTGGTGGCAGTCGGGTTCAGATTGGCGGTCCTGCCGGAGCGTTTGTGGTAATTGTCTTCGGAATTCTTGCCGAGTACGGTATCGATGGTCTGTTATTAGCGACAGTGATGGCAGGGGTTATTCTGATTATTATGGGAATTGCCGGTCTTGGGGCAGTGATAAAATATATTCCTCATCCGGTCATAGTCGGGTTTACAAGTGGTATCGCGTTAATAATTTTCATCTCTCAAATCGGAGATTTGTTTGGTCTTAAACTTGCTGAAACTCCCGCGGATTTTATCGAGCGGTTGACTGTTTATTACAGATCGATTGATACTTTTAATGGCTCAGCACTGATGCTGGGCGGCATTGCAATTCTGATCCAGGTTGTTTGGCTTCGATATGTAACAAAGAAAATTCCTGGCTCGTTGATTGCAATTCTGGTAACGACAATACTTGCCATTCTTTTTTCTCTCCCTGTTGAAACAATCACTTCCCGCTTCGGAGAAATTCCGCGAATGATACCGGCTCCTCATTTCCCCGAATTCTCGTTTGAACGCATTAGAATTTTAATTTCACCGGCAACCACCATAGCTATACTCGCGGCAATAGAGACGTTGCTTTCTGCGGTTGTTTCGGATGGCATGATCGGTGGGAGACATCGTTCTGACACAGAGCTCGTCGGATTGGGTGCGGCCAATATTACCTCTGCGTTGTTTGGAGGTATTCCAGTTACGGGAGCGATAGCTCGAACTGCAACGAATGTACGAAATGGCGGTAGGACGCCCATCGCAGGAATTATTCACTCGTTAACGCTTCTGGCGATAATGATGCTTCTTGCGCCTCTTGCCGGACGTATTCCTCTTGCCGCTTTGGCGGCGGTTTTGATCGTAGTTGCCTATAATATGAGCGAATGGAGAACTGTGCGAGCAATGATGAAAAGCCCGAAAAGCGATGTTGCGGTTTTGCTCACAACTCTACTTCTTACTGTACTGATGGACTTGACAGTAGCTATTCAGGTTGGGATGGTTCTCGCTTCGTTCCTTTTTATGAAGAGGATGTCGGAGAGTACGCACGTCATTGCTATCCGATCAGACCTGTCGGGATCGTATGATGAGCCTCTGACAAGGGAGCTTCAGATCGAGAATCACGATGTAGAGATATTCGAGATCGATGGGCCGCTGTTTTTCGGAGCCGCGTATAAATTCAAGGAGGCGATGCAATTTGTCGAAAAGCCGCCAAGGGTTAGAATACTGAGGATGAGACGGTTGACCGCGATTGATGATACCGGCATCGATGCCCTGCGCGAAGTTGAGCGGTCAAGCCGAAAAATGGGCACGAGACTGATGCTTTGCGAAGTTAGAGCCCAACCACTGGATGCCCTTACCAAGTCAGGCTTTGAAGAATGGTTAGGCGATGAGAATATCACATTAACTTTAGCCGGTGCGTTGGAAAGGGCTAAGATTAACAAGTAAATGACGGATTATTTCTGATTTTTAGCTATTTGAATAAAGGAGTCAGCCCTCACGAGTTGACTCCTTTTATATGTACTGGAAGAGTAAAGCTGTCAACCCAAGAGGGTTGACAGCTTGCATTCCTTACTGCCTCAGAGGGTTGACAACTTACATCCCTCTCTGCCGATTGCGGGGGGTCGGTAGCGGAAGCACTAAAAATGTAGCGTCCCCCCGAATACTACCATCCGATTGCTTTCGTCACGAAGACTTCCACCGCTACCACGGTATTTCCAGAAATAGTTCGACAACGACCCATGTAAGCTGAATTGCTGGTTCATCAGATAAGAAGCTCCACCGCTGATTGACTGGCGTATATCGTCCTTATAGACCCCTCCAAACGGAACCGGCAGATACTGATACCCGGCGTAAAGGTGCAACGGCAACCAGGGGAGGTGAACCGCCGCACCGAGATGGTGAGACATCGTAGAACGAAAATCTCTGGCAATTTCTCCGTTAATAATGGCAATGTCAGCCTTGAAGTACTCATCCGAAGCGAAATCGAGGTCGCCCCAGTCACTCCACTCCATCTCATAAAACCCACTCCATACCGAATAAAGCATGGAAAATCCGATATGAAAAACCATCGGCCTCGTGAGTGTGTAGTTCCATGTATCAGTGGATGCTTCTTGTGGATGTAGGGCAGACCATGTAGTTAATTTATCTTTAACCCTCACCCCGGACGGTAGATCGACTGAGGCGCCGATCTGCAGATTCGGTGAGGTTCTATTCAGAAAGCCAATCGTGAAATAATGACCCCTGTATTCGGGATTCAACAACGAGAGATTATCGCCTTCTGTCGTTGATAATTCATTTGAGCCCTTCACATATCTAAAAGCCCCACCCAAGTAGAAATCCTTCACTGCTTCGTAAGACACTCCGATTTCTGTTGCAAATATACCCCCGCTTTCTGTCGCCTGTTTAGATATGGTTTGAAAGCCATTCGAAAAATCGATCATTTTCTGGATGCCGACGCCGAAAGCAAGACTGCCCTGATATACTGGTACCGGAAGGATCGAGTAGATTCCTCCGGGCGCAGTAGAAGAACTGGAAGTGTTTGGCCCCTTGAAGCTATTGTTCTGAAAATTGACTTGTAGATGTCCGAAACGGGACAATCCTATGTTTGCCGGGTTGGAGCTCATCCCGGGAACTACTTGCCCTGCGGCTACCGTTGCATTGCCGATTGCTGTGCCGAGCGATTGTGATCCGTAATAACCGAAGAACGGCCTGACGAAGTCGTCACGTTGTTGGGCACGAGTTGCGTGCGGCGCAGTTAAAATTGTCAACAGAATCAACAGAGCGATTTTGGTTGTCCGACTATCATTCACGGCTCTTCTCCCGTCGTTGTTTCTTGTCGTCTTTTGCTTCAAGTGGGGCAGGTTTTTCCTGCTCGACGGGCGTTGGTTCGGTCGAACGGAGAGATCGTTTATCATCTTCAGTTTTAGGCGTTTGAACTTTAGAGCTATCAGGTTTCTCCGAAGGCTTACCGGGAGTAGTTATCAGTGCTGGCGATGGGTCCTTGGGTAGCTGAGCCGGAGGAGTCACCGCCTGCACTGGCGCCAATTCCTTTACTATTGGAGTCGGAGGAGCCGGAGTTGGCGGTGGCGCTTCGGAGCTACGGTAGTCTTTTTCACGGCGGGGTTTCTTTGGCGCTGGTGGCGTTGGTGTTCCGGGAGTATAGCCACCGCCATCGTGATAGCGGTGACGTCGCCAACGATGCTCATGGTTGTAACCGTAGGGATTGTAATAGTAGGGGTCCCAGTATTGGTACCTACCACCGTATCCACCCCGGTAGTAGTAGGGATCCTGATAGTAGTTGTCGAGTATCATTTGGTTCTGGTTGTAGATGGTTACGCCGCCCGCGACCGTTGAATCGGGGATTGTCGGAACGCTGTCATTCTGATTTTCTGCGTAATAAGCCTCATCTGGTGGGGGGTACATCATCGTATAGCAACCGGTCAAGCCAAAAACGGTAAAGACAGTTAGAAATAGTAGTTTCACTGTGGACTCCTGTTGTGAATGCTCTGGCGCGGCAGGGCGAATTGACTCGCCGCTACAGTATCAGAGTAAAATGCAAACTTCTTTCTCATGTATTAATGTAACGCTTGAATAGTTGAAAACCATTTGGTTTTAGAAAATCTGTGCTATTATACTCCACATCGGATGAATGCTGGAATCTGTGCAACTAATTAGAGAGGGACTCGTATCAATCTCTAAACGGCTGGGAAGGATCACACAACCAAAGCAATAAAATAACTCTTGAATTTCAATTCACCTAATAAGGATAAAAATACAATGGCAGATAAGAAAATCATCGCGGTCGTTGGCGCTACCGGTGCGCAAGGCGGGGGACTTGTACGAGCAATCCTCAACGATCCCAATAGCGAGTTCTCAGTTCGGGCAATCACCCGCGACGTCAATTCAGACAATGCCAAGGCGCTTGCCGAGGCCGGAGCCGAGGTTGTCACCGCCGACATCGACGACCTTGAGAGCATGAAGAATGCATTCAAGGGAGCGTATGGCGCGTTTTGTGTCACTTTTTTCTGGAACCATTTCTCTGCAGAAAAAGAAATTGCTGAGGCAAAGATCATGGCTGAGGCCGCCAAATCAGCAGGCGTTAAGCACGTCATCTGGTCGTCGTTAGAGGATACCCGACGGTATTTGTCCATCGACGACAGCCGCATGCCGGTACTGCATGAGAAGTACAACGTACCGCACTTCGACGGCAAGGGTGAGGCTGACAAAGCCTTCACCAGCCTTGGTTTGCCTTTAACGATTCTCCTCACATCATTCTATTGGGAGAACTTTATTTTCTTCGGTTTAGGACCTGTTCGTGGGTCTGACGGCAATCTCGGAATCACCTTTCCTATGGGTGATAAAAAACTGCCCGGTATCGCCGTGGAGGACATTGGCAAGTGTGCCTACGGGATATTCAAACAGGGAAATGAGTTTATCGGCAAGACTGTCGGTATTGCCGGAGAGCATCTGAGCGGAGATCAAATGGCGTCCGGCTTCAGCAAGGCATTTGGGCAGGAAATTCGCTACAACGAAGTCCCGGCAGATGTTTACCGTAGTTTTGGTTTTCAGGGAGCTGACGAGATGGGCAACATGTTCCAATTTAAGCGGGATTTTGATAAGGAATTTTGCGGCAGCCGCGATATAAAAGTTTCCCGCGCACTGAATCCCTCCCTTCAGACATTCGATTATTGGCTCGCACATAACAAAGATCGGATAGCGTTAGGGTAACAACAGGGATTTTACCCAAACACAAATGGCGTGTAGTCTGCACAGCTTTGCTGGGCGGGACTCAATAATTGTGCTTAAATCCTGCCCGCCCAGCAAAGCTGTGCGGGTTACACGCCACGATTGTCACGATTGTTACACGATTCCACCGTCAGATGCCCTCGTCCGCGCTTATTTTGTGCTTGAGTGCTCGGCGGACGATGGCGTCCGCTTGGACACTCTCGGCTTTCTATCGAATATTTCAAAGAACTCGTCGCCGCCCTGCGGTAGTTGAAAAGTCCAAGCGAGATGATTGTCCCCTTACCGCACCGAGGTTAAGGGGTTTCTTGATTTTGTCAGACCTTGACAATCGACTGCTTTTTTATTAACTTGTAGATGATCTAATTCGCTGTCAAAAGCGAAATAACCCTTTCGTACCCCACGGACGTCCTTACTTTGATCACAATCGACCAAATTGTGGAGAAGCGGTCTTGCTTCCTCTCGCCTGAATGGAAAACGACGACCTTCATGTTTTTCCTTCTGGCACTCTCCGTTGTTTTCCTCCCTTGTGCTGTATTTTCACAACCAGACATTCAGATCGAACAGCAGATATTCGAGTATGACATCGGTGAAACTTTCGAACAAGAATTTTCCTTTAACCTCTCCAATCAGGGCAACGAAGATCTTCTTTGGCACAGTCGCGAGACAATCATCTCGGTTCCCGACCGGGTAGGTCCCGATCGCGACGAACCCGGTGATGTGCTGGGGCGCTTTCGATGGCTCCGTGCCGGTCAAAATTCCCTGAAAGCGGGTATTGCTTTTGATCCCGGTACCGGATATTTAATCCTTACAAGCTTCCAAAACAATTTTTATGGTATCGTCGATCCGGCCAATGGCTACCGCGTCGTTCGTGAGTGGCAGGCCGGGCAAGCGTTATTAGGAGCAACTTGCCTCAATGGTATTATTTACGCTGTCAACTCCGGGCATGAGTGGCTTCAAAAGTGGGATATCGAGGGCAACGATCTTGGTCACTTGAATACTGGCCGACTCTCTCCGGTGACGGTAACTGCAAGTAATGAGGCTGATCTTCTTATTTTTATGGATTTTGAGGTGTCGAACAGTCTAAATGTAATGACGCCTGATGGTGAAATAATCGGGACAATTGGACAGGGAGAACTGTTCGACGATAACCCATTGGGGAGCATTGTATGGGTTGATAACCATCATGAAGGCCCCCTCTGGTTTGTCTCGAGAACTAACCACCGGGTGTTTCAACTGTCGGCGGAGGCTCGCGCTGGAGACCAAGTCAATCCGCAGGTTATTCAGAGTTTCGACATGCCCGAAGTAGTCAACCCTCACGAACTTGACGGAATCGGACATGATGGGAAGGATTTGGTATTTGGGATAAGAGGCAGAGCGGAATATATCCTCGTCGATGATGGAATGGGCGAACAGTACTGGTTGACTTGGGCTCCCAAACAAGGTCGCATAGCTCCGGAAGAAGATATGGACATTTTTGGACTGCTCAATATGGCGGGGATGATCGAAGGGGACTACGCCGCGGAAATTCATATATACTCCAACGATCCAAACGACCCGGATATGATTTTGAATTTAGATGTGCATGTAAATGGATTTCCAGAGATAACTGTCTCCTGGCCCGAATCGGCAGGTTTTCCCGAGGTAATAGACTTTAACGACTATAACCACGACGTGTGGACTGGGTATACTTCACGCGTTCCACTAACTGTGGAAAACGTCGGGACCGCAGATATTCAAGTAGATAGTATCTCATTTAATAACCAATCGTTTTTTGCCGAACCATCAAATTTTGTCGTTGTTCCGGGTGAAGAGATTGTAGTGAGCGTTTTAATGAATGCCCCTGATCCGGGCGAAAATGAAGGATTACTGGTCATCATATCAAATGACGAAGATGAGCCAGAAATCAGCATTCCCATACGAGGACGGGCGGCCGATCCACCGGTAATTCGCTTCAACAATCAAAACTTCGAACTTCAACCAGAAGGGAACGAGGCAGATTGCTTGGTAGAGTTCGGGAACGAGGGTGCTTCACTCCTCGAGTGGAGAGGTTATGTCTTGGTGGACCCGGAACAAAACCCGAATGACTCCGGTGAGACAATTGTGACGGTTGATCCAAGCTTTGGCAACCTCGAACAAAACGAAAACGCACGAGTATCGCTCCGCTTTGACCGGGCGAACAACAGACGTACTGTCGATCATTTCAACTTAATTCTCGAAACGAACGATCCGGCAAATGAGATAGTAACGATAGAAATTACCATACGGTGGAGCCTTGAAGTTATCTCAACAATCGAGTTTGGAGTAATTCCCGACCGGCTTACTCTGGAGCCTCCTTATCCTAATCCGTTCAACTCACAGGCGACTATTTCGTTCAGCCTCCCGCGAGGTGGCGTTGGATCATTAAGGCTCTATTCACTCGATGGAGGGGAAGTAGCGATGTTGGCAAAAGGAGCATTTACAGTAGGTTGGCAGAGTGTAGTTGTCGATGGGGGAGCATTTCCGGCGGGTATCTATCTGGCAAGGCTTTCGGCAGGCAATGAGAGCGTGACAACGCGAGTGGTGGTTTTGAAGTAGGAAAGAAAGAAAATGTAAAATGTAAAATGTAAAATTATTGGCGGCTCGTCGTGGTGACGGGTCGTTTTTGTTTTGGTAGAACGGGCGTCCCGCCCGTGTGTGATTAGGAGGACGGATCTCCGTATCCGGCTGGTACGGCGGGGCTCCGTACCCGCCTTCTCATTGAATCCGTTTTATCAATAGTTATTGCGAAGGCGAGTAGGGGCGCATCGCGATGCGCCCCTACAACTTGCCGCAAGGATGGGGGCGCTACAACTTCGCCGCTTTCTCGATCAAGTCAACCACCCGGCATGAGTAGCCGTACTCGTTGTCGTACCAGCCTACAACTTTCGCCATGCGTGGACTGACCATCATTGTCAGTTTCGAGTCGAAAATACAGGAGTAACTGCTTCCGATGACATCTGACGAGACAATCGGGTCGGTGCAGTACTCGAGAATGCCTTTCATGGGACCTTCCGCCGCGACTTTCATCGCCGCGTTGATTTCCTCTTTCGTGGTGTCCTTGCAAAGGTTCACCGTCAGGTCAACCAGCGATCCGTCAGGGACGGGTACTCTCACTGCGAATCCATCCAGCTTACCTTTGAGTTCGGGGACAACGAGACCAATGGCCTTGGCGGCTCCGGTCGAGGTGGGGATGGTGTTAAGGGCGGCGGCGCGTGCCCGGCGGAGGTCGTCGTGGGGTAGGTCGAGCACTCTCTGGTCGTTGGTGTAGGCGTGGATGGTGTTCATCATGCCGTGTTCGATGCCGAATGAGTCGCTGAGCACCTTTGCCATCGGGGCGAGGCAGTTCGTGGTGCAGGAGGCGTTTGAGACGACGAGGTGCTCTGCCTTAAGCATCTGCTCGTTAACGCCCATGACAATGGTGGCGTCTATTTGGTCCTTTGCAGGGACGGTAAGAACGACTTTCTTCGCGCCAGCGTCAAGGTGCATCTGGCACTGAGCGCGCTTGGAGAAGACGCCGGTTGACTCGACGACGAAATAGACGCCGAGGTCTTTCCAAGGGAGGGCGGCGGGGTTTCTTTCCGCTGAGATTTTAACAGTTTTGCCATCGACGATGATGCAACCTTCGCCAGCCTCGACTTTGCCGGGGTAGCGGCCATGAGTCGAGTCATACTTGAGCAGGTGGGCGAGGGTTTTGGCGTCGGTGATGTCGTTGATGAGGACGACGTCGTAGCCGCCGCGTTTCATCATAATGCGGAAGACCAGCCTTCCGATACGGCCGAAGCCGTTGATTCCGATTTTGAGGGACATTTTGATTTCCGAATTTTGGGGTTTTGATTTGTGATTTAGGGGTTTAGCTAATAGGAGCGTTTGCCTTCTTGAAACTCAGCAAGAGTTACGTATTCGCCTCCCTCGGCTTCAGCTTCTTCAATCAGTGCAATCCATAGCTTATCGTCTTCTTCTTGTTCAGCCTGGAGAAAAATCTTAAATTCTTCCGAGTGTTCGGAGATATAGTTCACCGCTTCAAGTGAGACGCTTGGGAACTCGACCACAAAGTCTTCTGGCGATGTTCCGTCTTCGAGGAAGTCCAGTATCATGAAAACCATGACCCTTGTACCGGTAACGCAATAACGCCCGTGGCAGATGTTGGGGTCGGCGGAGATATAAGGGTGATGGGTCATTCTGATATTATCCAAGCATTTGGCGGAACATCACAAAGCCATTTGCTGTGAATTTCATGCCAAAGTTTATACACATCCTTACCCGATCGCTTTCCATCCTTCAAACGGTATATATATGAAGGTAATTTTGGAGGACGTGACGAACCATCTTTGATGAAATGCGAAATTGGAGTTTGGTAGCTTTTCCAGTTATTATAACCATTAGCCTGAAGCAACTCTTTCAACTCATCGACTATAACTCCCTGAGGTCTGTTCATCAAGATAAATGCTGCGAACACGACACCGCGTGATGGGAAGAACATTGGCAATTCAGGCAAATCAATGAACTTGCCGCTATCAAGAGTTTGCGCTTTCGCTGGAGTATTGATAGGGCTTGATTGTTCTGCTTGTTTAATGGGATGTTGGGCCTGTTTTGTTCCACGAGTTCTCCAATTCTTATATGCTTCCTCTGCCTGTTCTTGAGTCGCCTGCTCATTCTTACTAGCCATTAGTTCGAGAAGGACAGCCACAGGAGCGATTGATCCATCCTCGTCGGCAATCCTTTTTGCCTCTGGAACAAGTTCTTCGAGCTTTTTAAGTGTTCTGGATTTGTGTAATTCATTTTTTGCTGAGATGTGCGCCCGTTCAGTGACAATCTCGTCTCTTGAAAGAAAAGTAGTGAAGGATAGCTCAATATCTTCCAAATCTCCTTCAATGAGATCAATGATCTTGAACCTACTATCTTCAAACGAGTAAGCAGAGTATATGAAGTACAGCCACCAAAATCGCCCATCAGTTAGAACTGCAAATGGTGCGCGAAAGTCTTCATTGTGGCTTCTTATCTGGTTGATCCACTGAGGTTCGTTTCGTGACAGAGCTCCAACCTTCTTCACCTCAATAAAAACCAATCGCTTATTGTCGCCGTCTAAGAGGGCAAGATCGGACCTTCTATTAGCATCCTGAAGCGTCCTGATAGCAAATTCTGCATTAACAACAGCCGGATTCCAAATATCCCACCCCAACGCCTGCACTACCCGCGCTACGAGGCTGAGCCGAACGTGCTCCTCGTTCTGGTAGGCGTTGGCTTTCAGCTTTTGCTGGATGTCTTCGAGTACGTCGCGGAGGGATTCAGGCATTGTTGGGCTCCAGATTTTTTATCGTCGGCGTTCGGCGGGAGGGCTTCGCGGCGAGTGTACCTTCTTTTATAATTCGGGTCATTGCTTCGGTATCGAACATCTCTGCCTTACATGACAGACACTGGTACCTCTCCAAATCAAGTATCAGGTATCCTTTTGGCGTTAGATAGTCTCCGCGTATTATCTCCATCGACTTACGACCACATTCCGGGCAAGTCCTGATAGTCATGCGGGGCTTCTCAGAGGGTTTGGCCGAGCCACCGTTTTGATGATATGAGGATATAGAAGGTCTCTTCATCGTTTTCTTTCTTTATTTTTCCCTTGGTGTATATTACCATTCCGTCAAAACTTGAGCCAACTATGACGTAAAGGTACTCTTTCTTTCCCGTAATAGGATCATTTGAGCGGAGGATCTTGTTGATAACTGGCGCATTTATGATTGCCTGAAAGATGGATCGAGGCAGCAGCCCATCGCGTTCCATTTCTATCAGAGCTTTGTTAGTGAAATCAACATTCCCGTCCAGCACTAATTCCTTAATTCGTTCTAATATACTCATATATACTCATAGCGGCTTGTTCACCACACTCGCCACAAGGCTGAGCCGGACGTGCTCCGCAAAAGTGACAGACAGGAATGTCCGTCGTACTGACTTGTCGCGGAGGGATTCAGGCATTGTTGGGCTCCAATTGTTATTGAAATTAATCCCCGCTTCAATTTATCTCTCTTATCTTGCGAAATCAAGTGCATTCTCTCCAAATGCAATAAAAAAAAGACCCTCATATCAGAGGGTCTTTTCGTTAGGGTCTATCGATGTCAACGGCTTGAGTGTGAAAACTCAGGGTTGAGCCGTTCCGTAAAAATCAGTTACAGCGTTGGTAACCACAAATCTACCGACAGGCGCCATGGCGAATCTGCGGGGAGGTTTGTCACCTAACGGAATTAACATGACGCCTCCGCCAACATTATCAGGCGATTTGGCGCCGATTACCCGATTGTCAAGCGGTGTATAAAGATAGTGAAGATATATGGCAAGGTCTTGCGGGTAAAGATCTGTCATCTCCCCTTTCAGATTTCCAAAGTCAATTCCGCGCAAACCTTTTGTCAAGGCGTTTTGAAGCTCAACTACACTAAGAGGGTAGTTATTCAGGGTCGGGACAGCATCCCATTGAGCGTCAACCATTACCCATTTTTTTTTGTCATTTAGATAAGCTTCAGCAACGACGTGATAGTTACCATTCGCCCGCCGTTCCACGTCACGTGGGAGCAATACCACTGTGCGAGTTTTAATTCCGATACTGTTCAGACAGCCAGATGTAACGAGTGAATACTCATAACAGCTAAATGTTTCGCCCGATCTGGCGGCTTCAAGAATAGCGATTGGGTCGTTATTTTGTATCGGGCAATCACCATGATGCGTCCACTGTCGATTGACCCAGCCACTAATAATTTTAACTCGTTCGAGGTCTGACCTGACATTGGCGGTCATTTCGCTGATTTTATAACTTTCTTTCAGTCGCCGCATATATGGGCGCATCGGGTTAGGGTAATAAAATTTTGGAGGCTTCGCGGAAGGTGTATTTGACCAATTTAACGGAACAAGTTGATATGATGAGTTTGCCGCCAGTGTCGCTTCGGATGGGTCGGTGCTTGGGCCGAAACCCAAAGCACATGCCGGAAGGAATATAGATATGAGATAAAAAAGCATAGCGTAACCTGCAAGAAAAACAGGCTTTCGAAGGAGATTGTGTTCTGCCCGAGATGGCAAAAATACACCACACGAGCTGGTGTTTATGATGGGGTTCATCGTGAAATTCCTGTTGAAAATCGAGAATGTTCGGCTGTTGCAGATAAATCAGGAGAGCAGTCGGACAAGGTTATCGGAAAAGGTTATAATGGCTGAGATTTGATGTCAGGTAGAGCTATAATACTGAAGTCGCTGGAAATGAAAAATAAAGTTATGTCAATTGTTAATTGTCGTATGGTTCGGGTTCCGGCGACTTCAGTCGCCGCACCGAAGGGCGAATAAATTCGCCCCTACCAAAGTCAGTGCTTGCTTAATATGACACTATTGAAAACCTTAGGTAACTGCGAACTATATTCGCATCTGGTAGCTTTCTATTCGCGGAATCCCTGCGGAATCCCTGTAAAAAGCATTATTCGTTCGCAAAGCGCAATTACCATACCAAAGAGAGGATTGAGGGAATAAGACATTTTCTGAGCAAAATTCCCTTTAAATATAATAAAATAATGTTCAAATTCCTACTATTATCATGGTTCGCCACGTTCAAGATGGCAAAATGTGCGAGTAGTTGTCAAGCCATTGGCAACTTCCGTTGATCTCCGATTTGTATTCATTCTTTAGAGGAACTGGGATACCTTGAGATTATCCTTTGCCCTGATGGTGATACATTATTATCTTAAAAGGCTTGCCCAATTATCAAACGAATAATACTATTACAAGGATTTCAGATGCCCTCCTATAATCACGCCGACTCGTTCGGCTCAAGAAGCCAGCTCGAGTTCGGATCGAATCGGATCACTTATTACCGTCTTGCCAAGCTTGCCGAAGCGGGCATTGCCGATGTTTCACGTCTTCCATTTTCAATAAAGATTCTGATCGAGAACGTTCTACGTTCGGAAAATGGCGTTGAGATCGGTCGCGATGACGTCGAACGTCTTGCAAAATACAATCCCGCGTCTCCCTCACAAGTTGAACTTCCTTTCATGCCAGCACGAGTTCTGTTACAGGATTTTACTGGCGTCCCCTGTGTTGTCGATTTGGCGGCGATGCGGTCAGCGATGGCACGCCACGGTGGTGATCCACAACGAATTAACCCGCTTGTGCCAGTCGATCTCGTCATCGACCATTCGGTTCAAGTTGATCATTACGGCACGAGTGACTCCGAAGAAAAGAACTCCGCGATTGAGTTTGCAAGAAATCGTGAGCGTTATGAGTTTCTGCGCTGGGGTCAGACTGCGTTCAAGAACTTCAGAGTGATACCTCCTTCGTCTGGTATATGCCACCAAGTCAATCTTGAGTACCTTGCTCAGGTAATTCGGCGCGAAGGTAATGGGGACCAGGCAGTTGCGTTTTTCGATACAGTTGTCGGAACCGATTCCCATACTCCTATGGTGAATGGACTTGGCGTTGTTGGCTGGGGGGTTGGTGGTATCGAAGCCGAGGCAGTAATGCTCGGTCAACCACTTTATTTCATTACTCCAGACGTCATTGGGGTCAAGCTGACCGGAGCGCTTTGTGAGGGCGTCACGGCAACTGATCTGGTCTTGACGATAACGCAGATGCTTCGCAAAAAAGGCGTCGTCGATAAGTTCGTCGAATTTTTCGGTCCGGGTTTGTCGGCGATGTCGGTGCCAGATAGAGCAACCCTTTCCAATATGGCTCCTGAGTACGGCGCGACCATCGGCTATTTCCCGATCGATCATCGTACTCTTGAGTACATGCGCTATTCTGGCCGACCCGAGGAACTGGTGATCCTGGTCGAGCGTTACGCCAAAGAGCAGGGTGTTTTCCGCACCGATGCGACTCCTGATCCACTGTTCAAGGATACACTCCAACTCGATCTATCGACCGTCGAAGGAAGTCTCGCCGGGCCGAAGAGACCTCAGGATAAGACCACAGTCACAGCACTCAAGAGTTCTTTTCGCGCCAGTTTGACTGCACCGTTCGAAAGCCAAGGATTTGGTCTTGCTGTGGATCAACTTGGTGCCGAGTCAGACCTCCAATACGGCAGTTTTAACGGTAAGCTTCGCCATGGCGACGTTGCTATTGCGGCGATTACCTCCTGCACCAATACTTCCAATCCAGCAGTGCTGATCGCCGCGGGATTGGTCGCCAGGAAGGCCGTCGAAGCTGGTTTAACGGTTAACCCTTATGTGAAAACAAGCCTTGCGCCCGGTTCGCGCGTAGCTACGGATTACCTCAATGCGACCGGGTTGATGCCCTACCTTGACAAACTTGGTTTTAATGTAGTGGGATATGGTTGCACTACATGTATTGGCAATTCCGGGGCAGTCCCCGAGGAAGTTGCCAAGGCTGTTTCTGACGGAAAATTGGTTGTGTCGGCGGTTCTCTCAGGAAACCGGAATTTTACCGGGAGAATTAATCCGGTAACCAAAGCGTCTTATCTTGCTTCTCCACCGTTAGTAGTCGCTTATGCTATTGCTGGGACGGTAGATAAAGACCTAACCACCGAACCGATTGGCGTTGTGAACGGCAAAAATATCTATCTTAAAGACATCTGGCCCTCGAATGAAGAGATCGAAGCTCTTCTGCCCCTCGCAAACGACCCGAAGGCTTTTCATCATCGTTACGATGGCATCGAAGAATCCAATCCCAACTGGAACGCCATCCCCACGAAACGCGACGCGGTTTACCATTGGGATGACGTAAGCACTTATCTGCAGGAGCCACCGTTCTTCAAGAATCTTAAGCTCGAAGTCGGCACAATCATGCCAATCGAAGGCGCTCGTGTCCTCGTCAAGACCGGCGACAGCATCACCACTGACCACATCAGCCCTGCTGGCAACATTGCGGCGGCAAGCCCCGCTGGTAAATGGCTAATGTCGAAGGGCGTCGAAGCGAAGGAGTTCAACAGCTACGGTTCACGGCGCGGCAACGATCTGGTCATGACGCGAGGCACATTTGCCAACGCGATGTTCAGAAATCATTTGGGACAGGGTAGGGAAGGCTCGTGGACGACTCACCAGCCATCGAACGAATTGATGACGATCTTCGACGCCTCGCTCCGTTATGCTGAAGAGGAAGTGCAGTTGATTGTGCTCGCCGGAGTCGATTATGGAATGGGATCGAGCCGTGACTGGGCCGCCAAAGGCGTCAATTTGCTTGGTGTTCGGGCGGTAATTGCCCAATCGTTCGAACGGATTCACCGGTCGAATCTTGTCGGTATGGGAGTCTTGCCACTCCAGTTCAAGCCCGGCGAAAATGCTGAGGTGCTTGGACTGAGCGGTTCCGAGATCTATGCTGTACAGGTTGACGACAACGTGAAACCTCATCAGGAGATCACGGTCGAGGTAACCTCCGCCGATGGAGGCAAGCGGTCGATCCAGACGATCTGCCGTCTTGACTCAGGCGTCGAAGTGAACTATTACCGGAATGGTGGGATACTCCATACGGTATTGCGAAGGTTTATGAAGACGAGTTGAGAGTTGGTCTCAGGTGCAGTCACGTGCCGCAGGATGTCCCCATCCTGCTGTGGATTCCGATGTCATGCGACAGGGTGGGGACACCCTGTCGCAGATTACATTCAGGGTGCGGACACCCTGTCGCAGATTACATTCAGGGTGGGGACACCCTGTCGCAGATTGCCGCAAGGATGGCGGCGTTTCCGTTATAAAATTGAGTTAATCCACGTCTCCACGTATCCGAAAATCTTACGATGGCCGTCGGCATAAATCTATGCGTGGCGCTTTGCTCTTTTTCTTGTTTGTGATGGCTCTCTTCGTCGCAGAAGAAGCCACTCACTTAGGCGAGATTTATGCCGGGCGCTATCTATCTAATCACAACAGCGAACGTGAACCCTATGGAATTACATGGGAGAAAGAACGGAAAGCAAGGTTGGCGGCGCGTCAGCTCGCCGAGGGGCTTGCCGCGGGGAGCAAACTCAAAGACAATACCGACCGGGTGGGAACATTCATCGAATTGGTGAACATCCTGCCCAATAACGGCTCTGCACAGATTTCACCATCCAAATTTGTCAGTCTTTACATGGCACTCCCGAAAAGCTCCCGCGATGGACTGATCTCTTCGACGGAGCTACTCGATTATTATTACAACTCAGAGTGGACTCGCACCTCAGTCAGCCTCGAAAACGATGTCGCATCTGCTCACTTTGTTGACGGGAAGAATCAGATATTGCGTTCAGTGCCCTTGGTAGATGAGTTGATAAGAGTTGTTGGCACGGGAGGGCGACGGGTCATTGGTGGTCTTAGTGATGACTCTCGATTTATCGGCAGGCTTCATCCGGCGGAACGTTTTTTCGCGATTCTATTTCAACTTCCCGATATAGATCGAAACGCCATATTTCCCGACCCGGAGATGCTTCTCGGACTTCCCAAGCCTTTAACCTGGGTCGGATTGGCCCCTGCAGGCGGTGAACCGTTTGCGCAGGTCGGATTTGAATCGAACTCCCCGGATGGGCCGTCGATCACGATTTATCCGGTTTCCATTGCGGCATTTGACCGACTGTCATTCCTTCTTGCCTGGGCAGACAGTGATACACTCTTCCGTGATCAGGACTTGCCTCAACAGCCTTCTGCACCCCGCGGAAAGAAACCGCTATGATCAGACGCTTGATAATTTTCACCAATTTGGTTTTGGTGGCGTTGCTTGGCGCCGGTGTCGGGTTGTTCTTTAAGTATTCGACAAAAATCCCACGTCTTCCTGACGATTTAAGGCTGTTAGCCGCCACTCCTGCTACAGAAATATATGCGCGGGACTCCCAGATGTTAGGCTCACTCGGGGAGCGTGAATACACCGCAATCGAACAGATCTCACCGAATTTCCTCCATGCAATCATTGCGGCGGAGGACAAACGATTCTACAGTCATCGTGGTATCGATCATCTCGCCTTCGGTAGAGCCCTTTATCTGAACGTTTTAAGAGGGGGGCACGCACCGGGCGGTTCATCGATCACTCAACAACTTGCCAAAAATCTCTTTTTCAGTTTCAAACGGTCTTGGGAAAGAAAAATTGTCGAAGCCCTCGCGGCAATATCCATTGAGGAGCGATTCAGCAAAGACGAGATCCTTGAAACATATTGCAATCTCATATATTTCGGTCGCTACGCTTATGGCATTGAGAAGGCGGCAAGGCTATTTTTCAACAAACATGCTTCCGACCTGACAGTAGCTGAAGCGGCGTTGCTGGCCGGACTGCCGAATGCACCGTCAAGACTTGATCCCTATAATCATCTGAACAATGCAAAGGCTCGCCAGAAAGTTATTCTGATGAGGATGATGGATCTTGGATTTATTGACCGAACTCTCGCTGTCCAGCTTGCGGAACGTCCGATAATACTCGCTCCAGTACCCTCATATTCGACTGAACATGGGTCCTACCCAATTGATTACGCATTGGAACAGGCTCGTAAATCAATCGGAAGCGATATCGTAAATTATGGTGGGGTAAAAATATACACTACCATCGACATTCGGTTGCAACGTCTGGCTGAAGAGGCAGTTGCTTCGGGCGTCGATCTACTCGAGCTGAATTTACAACCCGGTAATGCAGATGGAGGCAGGCTTGAAGGTGGCTTGGTGCTGGTCGAAGTTGCTTCGGGTCGAATTCTGGCTATGGTGGGAGGTCGAAATTATAACGAAAGTCCGTTCAATCGTGCCATCAACTCACTCAGGCAACCGGGGTCGTCATTCAAGCCGGTGATTTATTTGACGGCTCTGGAGAAGTTAGGTCTGACTCCAGAATCGATTTACGATGACAAACCGGTGACGTTCGACATTCCGGGCAGTCAATCATGGTCTCCCAAAAATTTCGATAAAGAATTTCGAGGTCCTATCCCTCTTCGGGAAGCTCTTGCGCGATCAATTAACACTGTGGCGGCACAACTTATCGCCGAAGTTGGACCTGGTGCTGTGGTAGAGACAGCGCGACGAATGGGCATTGCGACAAATCTTCAGCCACATCTTTCCATGGCATTGGGATCCGAAGGGGTTACAATCGTCGATATGGCGACTGCCATTGCCACAATTGCACGGGAAGGTGATGTAATTGAGCCCCAATTTCTGATTCGAATCGAGGGACCCGGCGGCGAGACATTATCTGAGTTCCTCGCGGTGAAAGAACGACGATTTTCACAAGAATCATGTTATCGCCTTATTACAATGATGGAAGGAGCAATCGACCTGGAATACGGCACTGGCCATGTAGTTAGAAGGCGAGGATTTATCGGAGACGCTATAGGGAAAACGGGCACATCGAGCGATTTCCGTGACAGTTGGTTCGTCGGAGCAACGCCTCTCTTTTCGGTGGCGTCATGGGTAGGTTTCGATGATAACCGCCAAATGTTTCTCAACACTGGCAAGGGAGTCACCGGAGCTTCTGGTGCGGCGCCAATCTGGGCAGATTTTATGATCGAGGCGCATGGAGGTGAGCCGCCCCGAAGTTTCCAGAGACCTCCGGTTATAGGTGACGAGTTAAGAAAAGAGAATCTCGATTTTTTTGAGGGTCTTCAGTTGAAAAAAAGTTCGAGTGCCAATTAAAATGCTCGAAATTTAATCAATTAATTATATAATAATAATTTAGCTCATATCATGGTAATTATTAACGATTATCGACATGTAAAAAACGGGAATAAAATTCAAGATAGAAAGAAGTACAATTCAGAGAATTGCCAAAGTACTTGACAAGTGCGATACGTTTAGTTACTATAAGTGACGGTCACGTTGGGGGAGGTGGCCCATTTACAGCAATTCACCTCTTAACGATCAGTGGAGCAGGTTATGAAGAGGGTCGGTTTACTCACTATTATGCTGGTAACAGCAATCGCGTTCGCTTTAACCTTATCGGCTTGTTCGAAGCCGGCGGACGATGAAATTGAAGCTGCAGAAAGCGCGCTTAAAAGTGCTCAAGCAGGAGGTGCGGACGTAGCATCGCCGAGACTTTACGAGAAGGCCAAAGATCTCCTTGCCGAGGCGAAGCGAGCCAACGAGGCAGGAAATTATTCCGATGCTCGAAAAAAGGCTGAGTTTGCCTTGATGCGTGCCGAACAATCGGGTCGGAATGCTGAAAAACTTGGTGGTGTGCCGCCAGCTCACAAAGCAAAAGGTGGTGAAGGTGGCGCGAGTGGCGCAGATGATGGGGGAGAGTAGGCATTTCTAAACGGTTCGAATTGCTGGCGAGCAAGTCGAATCAATACTGTTCTCAACAACTTCCCAAAGTTAATGCTGGAAAGTGCGTAAGCGTTTTCCAGCATTTTTTTTAGTATACTAATTTGTTTCCAGCCGAGTCTATAAGCATGGCATCGTGTAAGGCACATGATACAACTGTTATTCGATAGTATATCACTTAGCTGTCACCTGAGGGCACATGACAACACATCGATACTGTTGCATAAAACAAAATAAAAGAGTAGTCGCTTGAAACCTGGCGAGTTGTTACTGACGGGTTAAATTATTGGTGCTCCCGCTCAACTGAGCTGTGGAGGCTACCCGCCCTTAGGCAGTTGGACTTCAAGCTTATTTCACCAAGTGATGACATTCCGATTAGTCCTGTGTTTCATTCTCATTGTGAGGGTCGAGAATTTTCCTAACAACTGACCTGAGAGCTTGTGAACTGATCGGTTTTGGTACATATCCTGATGCGCCAAGCTTTTCTGATTTTTCGATTGTGTTCAGATCTCCGCTGGCCGTACAAACGATAACAGGAATATCAGCAGTATTTGTATTGTTCTTCAGACTGCCCAACAGGTCGAAACCACTCTCCAAACCCAGCCCGATGTCCAATATTATTAAGTCTGGTAGCGCTTTAGCGAGCTTTTTAATTGCGTCACTTGCGCTTTCTGCTTCGATGATTTCGTAATCACCTTCAAGAGCAAGCGTTCTGATAATGAGCCGTCGCATGATCAGTGAGTCATCGACTACGAAAATTAACGGCTTAGCCTCCGCCCCCAGATATTCAGCTTCAGAATTATTCTTATTTATAAAAATATTATTTCTCCTTGTCGGGTTGAGTAAACTCGTTTTCCGAGATAGGTAAAGAAAAAGAGAAGGCTGTTCCGATGCCCTGACGGCTTTTCACCCAAATATCTCCACCATGTTCGTTGATGATGCCATAGCATATTGCCAGCCCCAAGCCGGTGCCTTTTCCCTTTTTGGTAGTGAAAAATGGGTCGAATACATGGGTGGCGGTTTCGGCGCTCATGCCTCCCGCATTGTCGGCAATAGAAATAATAAGTTGCCGCTTGAGACTGTCTGGACGAAGGAAGATGGTCAACTTTCCGATTGAAGGGCTTTGCCTATCTTCCCAAGCATCGCAAGCGTT
This sequence comes from uncultured Caldithrix sp., assembly GCA_964355675.1. Taxonomy (GTDB): domain Bacteria; phylum Electryoneota; class AABM5-125-24; order Hatepunaeales; family Hatepunaeaceae; genus CAMBDS01. Next base: position 24,382 of record CAYHEC010000015.1, on the reverse strand, counting down.
CATAATCAAGTCAACCAGAACCTGTATTACCTGCCCACGATGGCCATAGACCTTATTTCCGGCATGACAGTATTTGGTGCGGACATTGAAACACTTCCCCAGACGAGTTCCGGTTACCGTTAATGCTGAAACAACAGCTTGGTCGATATGGAACGCTTCCTTTTTTCGCACGTCCCTTCGGCTGAACGCAAGCAGACCCTCGACGATTCCTCCGAGTTGAGTAGCGCCGACATGCAGGTCCTCCAGTAAACCCTTTAAATCCCCAACGACTTCACCTACCATTTGGCGACCAATTTTCTGGTCTGGATTTTCTGTCGCCCAGTTGCGGAGGATTGGTTCAAGTCCCACCCAGTAATGTTGAAGAACTTCCACATTGGTCTTGATGAAACTGTCGCAGGAATTGATTTCATGCGCCGCTCCGGCAACCAAAGTGCCCAATGCGGCGAGTTTATCGGAATGAGCCAATGCTTTTTGCTGTCTCACAATGTGCAGTATCTGATCTTCGACTTTTTGCTCAAGTTGCTGAGAACGGGCTCGAAGTAAATTCTCCAACTGCTTAACACTGGTAATATCTTGGACAACGAGCGCGATCTGGTCGCGCTCGATTGCTTCGCCACGGAATATGTTCAGAGCTACTTTGACTGGGATATTCATGCCTGATTTTTGCCGCCACGACGTTTCGAAATAGACAACTCCACTTCTGCCAGTGTCGGATATTCTCTCAGTCAGTTCGTCGGGCTTCACGAAAAGATCGTCAGCGGATCTGCCAAGGAGTTCACCACGCATGAAGCCAAGCATTTCCGTTGCGGCTTGATTGCAACGTAGGATTCTATGATCGGCATGGAGAAGGAAAAAAGGTTCAGGCAACGAAGCCAGGATTTGATCCTGTTGAGATTTTAGTTCGCCGAGAATGTGATAGTAATTGCGGAGGTCGAGGTTTTTCTCTTCCAATTCCTGCGTCCTTCTATCCATCTCAACGGCCATAACCTCTTTGGTGACTTTTAGCTCATGCAGTACAATTGCCTGATCCAGGGTTGACCTTAGCAATCCCAGATGGACCGGTTTGGTCAAATAACGATAGACCTCGCCACGATTAATTGATTCGAACAATACTTCTTCAGTTGTGCGTGCTGTAAGAAGTATTCTTGTCATGTTTGGAGCTATCCGACGCGTCCGCTCAAAAAAATCGATTCCGTTCTGGCCGGGAAGCTGAAAATCGACGATTGCAACCTCGAAAGATCGTTCCTCGAGAAGACGGTAACCGGTTTCTGCATCGTTGGCAGTCGAGACCCTATAACCGTCTTGGGTGAACATTGCTGTCATCAGCCGACGGAAAACAGGATCATCATCGATAAATAGAATCGATGTTGAAGGGTTCTTTTTATTGTTAGCCATAGTAATTAATTAGGAGAAAATTGGCTTTGTTTGAGTGCACGGATTATAAAAGACAAAGTAAAATTGTCGATAGAAATATAAGATGATATACAAGAAACTCAAAATCTTCCATTGGCAAATGTTACAGAAGATGTTTCTGAGTAGGTAATTATTTTTTAATGACCTCCTCACCAAGAGCGTCGTAATATTCTCGTATTAGCTTTCGATAATCTGGTGTATAGCCTTCCTGAAGCGCTTTCAACAAATCACGGCGAAGACGGTCGCGCTCTGAATTCAGTTGAGTCTGTGATGGCGAGAATCTTCTGAGTTCCTGTCCGCTCTTGCTTTCACGTTTTTTAGAATATTCTTCTTCACGAGCTGATCTTGTCGCATCAAGAAGGCGGCTAACTATCTGCTGTTGTAACCGTCGCGTTCGTTCGCCGATCTGATCGTTCTCCATATCCTTTGCAACCTCGCCCATAGCATCTGCGGTCCCTTGCAGATCGCCGAGCATTTCCTTGATGCCCTCAGCGTCCTGCGCGGCCTGTTCCATACTTTGCTGAAGAGCGCGTTGTTGCGCGGCCATTTGCGCAAGACTCTGTCCTTCTCCCGGCATCTGTCCCGGTGCGCTTCCTCCCGGCATTGGCATCGACTGCTGATTCAAGCCCTGTTGCTGTGAAGCCATTTCGGAGAGTTTTTTCATCATTTCCTCATATCCGGACGAAGAGGATGACCCCGACAACTCACCAAGAATAGCAAGAAGCTGTGCGGCGCTTTTGTTTATTTCACCAAGCGTCTGTTTTTGAGGCTGGGCCGCTGACCGCGGAAGCCGATCAGAGAAGCCTTCCAGTGATTTATCGATTTGTTGAAGTGCCTTCCCGATCGAAGCACCTAATTCAGGAGTTACAAAAAAAGTCTCTTTCGAAAGGTCGAGCATTCGTCCGGCGATACCTTCAAGTGCCTGTTTGACGTCTTGCTGTTCGCCAGCAAGTTCACGATAGCGTGGAGACTCTGTACCGAGCGCCCGACATTCTGACATCAAATTTTCCTGATCCTCGGATACATATATCAACTCTTCTACCAACCGTCTGATTTTTAAAGCCAGATCCGCCTTATTCTTATCTTTAAATTCTTGAGATAGATTTTTCAGCGAAGCCGCCATTTCCGCAAGGCTTCGCGCTGACTCTTCGCCAGTTGATTTTGCTTTCGATTTATTCCCAGCCTGAACAGATTGGCTTGTTTGCGCCATCTGTTGCGGCAGGTTCATATTATCCATCTTAGCGCCAAGGCTGTCGAGTTGATCAGAGAGTTGGGATTTCTCGGCTTCGGAAGCCATCTTAGCAGTTTCGGCCATCTCTTTCTTCAGGGATTCAACACCAATCTTCTGCACATCAAGGGATTTCGATGCCTCCTCGGTGCGATTTTCTTCAATATCCTTAAGGATTTGTTCTTGAGCATGTAGCAATTCCTCGGCTCGCTTGACAAGTTCATCAAGTTTGCGCTCCAACTTTAACTGTTGCAGGATGGCGAGGCTTCGCTCGATACTTTTCATGAATTCCTCACGATCCATGTCGAACTGCTCAAGCGCCTGTCTGATTTTTTCAGGATCTTGTGATTCCATGGCTTGCTTCAATTTCTCCATCGCTTGTTTAAGTTCAGGAGAGGCGACCTCATTCATCAACTTTTGCAGTTCCATGTACTTTTCCAGCGTCTCAGGCGTCAACATATCATGTTTTTCAAGCTTGTTCACCAGATCGTCCAGTGTTTTTGACATCTGTTCAGCTTGTTTGGATATCTGCTCCTGATCCTTCATTGCCTGATCGATCTGTTTCTGACGTTCCCAGTTGGCGTTGGGATCGCGTCTCATCTCTTCGACGAGCCTGGCTACTTCCTCCTTCAATTCCTTCGCGGCTTCAAGGGTCTTTTGGGCGTCAATTTCGACTTCTGTTTCTGTTTGTTCTACTCCTGCGACGATCTCTTCGAAGGTTGGGAGCCTGACCAATCGACGAGTGGATTCACTGCGCTTGGGACCACTGACGTTATCGTTATCCCAAACGACAACCCAATACTCGAGAACGTCTCCCGGCATCAACGGCATGTTCCCGATTGACCAGAGAGTGTCAAGAATTATGTTTCGAGCGGTTTTCGTTAATCCAAGATTCCATTTTTGAACAAGAGTATCTCCATTGAGATTGTGATAATTCAATTCAAGGCGGGAGATGGAGAAATCGTCGTCCGCTTCGATACGAAGGGGAACGTGCATATCCTCACCAAGGACGACATCTTCCTCCGGAAAAGTGATTCTGGCGACAGGATATTCATCCGTTAAAGTATGGATGCGGTAGGTCACAGGATCTTTATCTTCATGGTTATCGCGATCTCGCAGACGAACCGTATAAGTTGAGGGATTGCGAACGATAAAATCGATACTGGCCTGTTTATCATCAATATTCATCGCCATTGTGTCGGTTGTGATACTCGTTCCGGCGGCTTTCGTTGTGATCATTACGGCTGAGGAGAGTTTTTTCGAAGATGTGACTCTTAGATCAACCGACGAGCCGGGCAAACATTCCACATCTCCGACATTTTCTCGACCTGCTACGATGGGAAGTCGGGTGTAGGCAGGGGGATGAAGTCGATAGTTTAATTCGACTATCTGGGGTCGCGGGATGATTTGGAGCTTGTATCGCTCTGTTGAGACTTCTCCAGAATTGACGACGTAGGTGACGTCTGAGGGGAATCCAGCAAATCCAACGGTCGCACTCCCGGAACGTAGATCCAAGTCGAGTGATACTTCCTCGCCGCCATCCTGTTGATAAATAAAACTGCCTGTTCGTGGTGGCTGGCCTGAGGCTTCTATCTGGAATGAGATCGGCTCACTGCGGTAAGCCCATCCACCTGTTGGTGAGACAGTAAGAGAAAAGGGTGATGCTGGAGCGTAATCGGTTGCCGGGTGAACAAGCCTCCCAAAAGCGCCGAGCATAATAGTAGGGCGAATCGCTATCGATAAGATAAATGCCAGTAAAAGCGTCGAGCCGATTCGGATGGAAACCACCCTCTCAGAGCGTGAAAGTACTTCGGAATAATTGACCACCTCAAGTTCGGCGACTGCTCGATAAAGTGATTCGCGCGCAAGTTCAGGCGAAGGATTGTCTTTTCCGGGGTGAGTAGGATGAATCACTTGAAGCGCATTCAGCAGTCGATCCTGCTGTTTGTGCGAGGTTAAACTTCCGAGTTTGAGCGCCCAGAAAGTTTGCGAATCAATTCCCGGGTGCAGACTGATATCGTCTGAAACTCTCCGAAACAATAAAAAGGCTGAAAAGACCGAGAGCGCTACGGCGAGCGAAAAGAGAGCCATACGCCAGGTTTGAGTAAACTGAAAAACTGCTTCAATAAAACCCGAGGCGAGCCAGATCGCCGCCAGAGATCCAACTATCAAGGCGATTACAGACTGCACCACGATGGCACGTTGTTCAAGGCGTAAGCGCTCTAACAAGGCTTCTGCCTGTGCATGCTTGGGGTCGCGCAGGCTCACTGACCGCCTCTTAGACGCCAGAGGACAATGTTAGTCCCCATTCGAAGCGCGGCAAGACGTTTCTCTGGCGGGTCGCTGTGAACATCCGGATCTTCCCATCCATCTCCAAGATCACACTGGTAGCTGTAAAACACCACCAGCCTGCCGTCTTGAAAAATCCCGAAGCCCTGTGCTGGTTTGCCGTCATGTTCATGGATTTTCGGTAAGCCGTTGGGGAATTTGAAGAGCTGGTTGTATATCGGATGAGAAAACGGGAGATCTACCAGGTCGGATCCTAATAAAACCCGTTTGATCTCACGCCTGAACGAGGCGTCCATGCCGTAGTTGTCATCAGCCAAAAGAAAACCACCAGACTCGAAATACTTTCGCAATTGTTCAACTTCACGCTCGGTGAAGGAGATGTTGCCGTGACCATTCATGTACAGGATGGGGTACTGGAAGAGTTTAGGGCTTGTAAGCTCCACAACTCCTTCGACTTCCATCGTGATAATGCTGGTTTCCTGGTGAATGAAGCGCAATAAATTTGGGATCGAAGATGGATTGGAATACCAATCGCCTCCACCGCCATATTTTATGCGCGCGATGGAGACCGGATCTTCAGCAACCGGAGAGTTGGCGGCGAGAATTATGCCGCCGGGCAACAGCGAAAAAAGCAGGGTAACTGCAATGACTCTATTTATTCTGAATTTCGGCATAAAAACCGTGATTAGCTTATTGAAACTCTTGGAGGGCGGACTTTCAGAGTTCGTTGATTTATTCGCTTGGGACGCCAATTCGGACAAGATTCTCTTGGAGGGGGGGCTTCAGCCCGCCCTTTTTTGTGCTTGATTGTCCTTTAGGGGGGGCTGAAGCCCCCCCTCCAAGTGAATCAAATCTCTACTCGAACGAATAAATCAACGAACTCTTTCAGTCCGCTCTTTCTCGTGTAGGTTGGGCATCTTGCTAAGGCAAGAGCGGACCAAAAGTCGGCCCTCCAATATCAGCCTCTGGACTGATAGCGCGCTCCATTATTCAACGTTCACAAAGGAAGAAAGTTCAGCGTTCACTCCGCTTTCAGAGACTTCTCTTACGATGCAAGAAGAATAATTACCATCGCCGCCACTCCTGCAAGCGCAATAAATGGCAACGATCTAATAATGACGCCCTTTAGCTCGACGCCTCCAGTCACCTGTACCGCAAAGCGAGCATTGATGGCGCTGGGAGGAAGGATGTCGCCCAGTCCGGCAAGTATAGAGATTGCCGCACAGACAGCAACTTCATTACCACCAAGTAACCCAAGCAGGAAAGGCACTCCGAAAACCATCGCTGAAGCGAATGCCGAGACGCCTCCAAAAAGAGGCAAACTTAAGGCTAATCCAATGTATTTCAAAGTAATAGGTAATCCAAGGACTGTCATAACCAGTAAGCCTCTCACTCCGGTAAGAGTCATGATTTGCAGGAATGCGCCAACGCCAGCTAACAATCCCAGAACCGGTAGCGCGAGCTTGAGCGCTCGGTAGGAAGTCAAGACAAACGACACGCTTTTGCCAGTCATCAACCCCATCACGGATCCAATGATAAAAATCAGAGGAATGCCGATGTCCGGGATGTATTGTGGGAAAAGCCTTACCGCGATCATCAAGCCAAACACCACAATCAATGGCGAGTATATACCCAATTTGGAACGATTCGTCGGCGGGGGAAGGAGGCTGTTTGCCGCCTCAAAATTTGTTTTTCTTAGTGTTGGATAAGCAAGAGCAAACGAAGTAATCAACGCCACAGGAACTGTTACTGCTAATAGAGGCAGTTCGAAACCTATATATGGCATATCGACGCCTTGACCGATCAACATTGCTAAGAGGTTGATCGGGGGCGCGAGCATTCCCATCACTGAAACGACGACAATCAATGTGGCGACGCGTGTTCTTTCCATCCCTAACGAAACCAGTGGCGCCGCCATCAGCGCGCCTGTAGTCAACACAGATGTTGTGGTGATTCCGGTCAGCATCGCCGGGAACATGATAAAGAAGGTCATGGTGATAACGAGAAGAAATGGCTGTCTGCCAAAAACCCTGATAATGCCTCCAGCCAATTCACCCAGCGCCCCGTTTTCTTCGAGGACTTTCATAAACAGCATGGCAGTAAAAATTATGATGATCGGGTCGATATAGGTGAAGGCTCCCTCGACCAGATGTCGGATCGGCAGGCCTTGCCCAGCAACAAGAGCTCCAGCGATGGCTCCCCCAAGAAGAGCAATCCCAATCGGTTGACGTCGCCAGAACTGCAACAGTAGGAGCACTCCCACCATTGCGGCAAAGATCATCCATTCTTCTTTGAAAATCTGAAAACTCCTGCTAAAACTAACACTTAATTTGGGTCTGCCGAACAGATGTAAAGGTAGCGGCGAATTTATTCGCCGTGCGTTTCAGTCAGTACAAATCATTTTGAATTGGGCGATTAAAATCGCCCGTACCGGGCTGTTTTTGACCTTTTTAGCTGACCATACTCTAAAATCCTCGCGCCGCTCCACTGCGTCGTTTATCCGCCGCCCCCATCATCATCCCAGTTTTGCGAGAGATGGCGATTGCATGAGCGCCGCCAAAGTAGAGATTATAAGGTCCGGCAAGATGAAGTTTGTAACCTTTATTATAAAGATACTTAACCGTCGGTTTCGGAAATCGACTCTCAAGTACAAGATGTTCACCTACCGGGAAAATGCGCGGATAGTCAACTGCCGCATTGAGATCCATTCTGCCAACGAGGACATTCAACACAATCTGAGCAACAGTAGAGGTAATTCGCGGTCCACCCGGCGTGCCTACTATTAGGAAAGGTAAATCGTTGGTAAGGATAATCAATGGAGCCATGTTGGAGCGCGGACGCGCCTTGGGACGGATAATATTCAGGGTGTCAGGCATTGAGCTGAAATCTGCCATCTGATTGTTCAGCAAAATACCGGTATTGCCTGCCATGACTCCGGCGCCAAAAAAGTAGTTGATCGATTGGGTTATCGATACGACATTACCCCAATAATCAGCCACGACGAGATGGGTCGTATTACCATGATCTGATGGCGAAGGCGGGACAGCTTGTCGTGGAGCGGGTTTAGCCTCCAGAGATATGCCGGCCTTGGCTTTGGCGGCGAAGGCGGGTGTAAGCATCTCCTGCCAGTTTGTTTTTACCAAATGCGGGTCGCCAATTCGTGCTTCCGCGTCGGCATAAGCTTGCTGTATGCACTGGGAAACCAAGTGAAGGGTTTCTGGTGTGCCGATTCCAGTTTTCGTGGCGTCAGTCTCTTGGACAAGATTCAGTGTCTCGATCAACGCCGATCCTCCCATCGAAGGAGGTGGTACGGTCAACAGGTCGTAGTATTGGAAAAGTCCATGGATCGGTTCGACAACCTCCGCCCGGTAAAACTCGAGATCATCGAGCGTCATCGTTCCGGAGTCAGCTCGAATGGATTCGACCACTGATTCGGCAATCGGACCTCGATAAAATGACCGCAGTCCCTTTGCAGTAAGATCCCTGAATGTCTTGGCAAGTGCAGGTTGCCTCAGAGTATCCCCCGCAATGCAAGGGTTTCCATCTCTCAGGAATGTTCCGGCGAGTAAGCTGTCTTTGTTTAACAGGGCCAAATTTTCAGCGATCATTCTTGCCAGACCAGGGTTGATGGGGAAACCCTCCTCAGCAAGTCGAATTGCATCCCGGGTAAGTCGTTCGAGCGGCATGGTCGCCCAGCCGTCGTAGAGTTCTGCCCAGCCCGAGGCCGCTCCAGGCACACAGACCGAAGTTCCGCCGTGTCGCATGTGCTTAAGACTGTCGGCAGGGTTATAATAAAAGGCAGTATCCACACTTCGTGGCGCTCGGTCACGGTAATCGACGACCTTGGCGTCTCCGTCAGCCATCCTGACCAAAGCAAAGCCTCCTCCGCCAAGCCCGGATGCATTCGGTTCGACGACGTTCAGGACGAAAAGCGTGGCGATTGCGGCATCGACGGCGTTGCCTCCATCTTGTAAGACGGACACTCCCGCTTCTGCGGCGAGTGGGTGCGCGGCGACCACCATTCCGCTATCGGCTTCGAAGGAAGGAGCCGCTGGTTCAAGAGGAGCAAGCTGCCATTTGGGACCGCAACCGATGATGATGGTCACGAGCATCCCAGTAATAGTAACCAAGATGGCTTGATGACGAAATGCTTTTAAGCTGAGTGCTGTCATGAATATTTCCGGAAAGAGAAGTGTAACTGTCAAATTACTAAGTTGGTACTTGGTTGAGAAATTATCAGCGTAACACACACCTCTCATCCCGGCGTTTGACGGTATGAGAGCGACCCTAGTGCGTTGATTTTCTCAATTTGTTATAAGGCTTTTTCGACAAACCTTAAGTTAAGCAGAGTTTGTAGCTCGATCAAGCGATCTTTACTGCCACAATGCCTCTTGCGTGACTCTATCGAGTTGCAGATGCACGACCAATCGTATTATCTTGAGTGTTAAATAAAATTCAGAATTATATCATCGGAACATCAATGCCGAGTTTCTATTATACTATCATTTTCTGGCTTTACTGGTTGATCGCGCTTTGGCTGGGGGTTTTATTGACTGCCTTATTATGGCGAGAAACTGAAAAAGGGTTGAAAGTTACTGCGGCGATGCTCCTCGTCCCAGTGTTGTTGCGGATTTTTCTAATCAAATGATGATGTCAATAATTCGGATAATCACAGAGTGATCTGGCTTTGGATTATATCAGGTGTTCTGCTTCTGCCCTTGCTTATTCTGTTGCCGAAAGTCCATTTCAGTGGTAATGGTTCACCAGCAGGGTTTTTTTTCCGTTTGAAAGCAATCGGGCTTAGAGCCGAATATATTACATCGACAGGAGCGATATCCGGGCGGCTTCTTTGGTTCAAAATCAAGAGACCGTCGAACTCCTTCCGCGGAAGTATTCTTCAACAGACTCTAAAAAAGGCTCAACAAGCCCCAGCGGTGACACCGCTCAAGTCCAAGAAATCGTCAGGTAATTATTCCAACTTGCGACTTAGTATTCCGTATGTATTCAGGCTTTTAAAGCGTTTGTTAGGATGTATTCACGCAGATGAAATAACAGTCGAATTGACCATAGCTACCGAAGATCCGATGACGACAGCGATCCTGTTCGGCGCATTACAGCCGGTATCACTGCTAAATACTCCACGACGAACTTTTGCAATCGGCGTCGATTTTGAGCGAAGTTCCCCTGATTATAATCTTAGCTGGTCTTTTTCGATTCGACCCATTGTTTGTGGATGGGTTATCATCACGTGGGCGATGACATTACCTTGGCGAAAAATTTGGCGACTCTACCGGAACCAGTCAATCTCAGAGGATTGACTGCTTGCCAACCACTAAGATCAAAAGCAAGAAGTCAACCCCCACGTACCCCGAGGGTTGACTTCATCTGCTGACAGAGAATTCGCAGTTTGCCAACCCCTACTTCACTAATACAACCTTCATTGTCGAGATTCGACCTTCTGCCTCAAGGCGCAATAGATAGACGCCTGCCGAAAGCCCCTCTGCGTTCCACACGACACTCTGCTTGCCGGATGAAAGCCTGCCTGACGCCAGCAGAGCCACCTCACGACCTGAGATGTCATAAACTGCAAGTCTCGTTTTACTGAATTTCTGAAGCGAGAACACCAAGCTCATGATTGAATTGAATGGATTTGGATAAGCCGAAACCAGTCCGAACTCGGCCGGAACTTCGGTCGCCTCAAGCTCTACTACTCCCCATCCACCGTCTGTGAATGTGATGTCGCCAGCGACCAATTTAAGATTTCTGATTTCTGATTTCTGATAAATTTTAACCACTGGAAGTTCACCATTTGCAAATCCTTCGATGGCTTCTGTCATCGGGTCGTCACCCCAAAGAGTCAACCCTGTCAATCCATCTTCGCCAACAACTCCCCGACCGGCAACCATACCCGATGGCGTCGAAGCTTCAAGCCGTGTGCTCGTCGCCAAGTTACTGCATAACACCAAGCTGTGCATCAATGGAGTTCTGGGTAAACTCTCGATCCAAGCAACGTCTGCTTGGTTGTAGCGGGGTTTAAATGAGGCAACCAAGCCACGCGAATAGACAAGCTCGTCAGCTTCGCTGACCCGAACCTGATAGCCGGCTCCCTGATGAAGCCGGTCCAAATCGTTGTAATTATAAGCAGGCAAGTAGAACCTTCCGCGACCATCGCGGACGATAATAAGGTTCTCGCCAAGACCGACAAAGCCGATATCGGCTACGATCGGTTGCCGGGGTAGATACGAGACGGTGTTCCAACCTGCATTAAGCGCGATGGGAGAGTCACCTGGAATGGGTTCTCCGGAAATATGAAGCTCACTGCTTCCGGTGACCTTCAGCCAGTAACCATTTAAAACGTTCCATTCATCTATCCCGTCGAACTGTCGCGCTGGCCAATAGAAATGTCCCAAGCCGTCCTTGGCGAGGATCAGATGCCCATCAGCGACTAATTGTCCCATCAAACCGGCAAAATCGTCCGCCCTTTCGGGAACCATGTTTGTCGAGACAAGGTTCCAGCCTAAGTCCAATGAAACAACACGTTCCACTAACTCGCCTTCAAGCGAAACACTTAACGCCAAGGGGATTTCCGCTGAGCCGCCAAAACCATCGTGGGAGTAGCGGATCGACGCTTCATAAACAATATCCGGCGTCAAACCGTGGGAATCAAAATAGAGCGAAACTTCCTCAGTAGATCCAGCTGGAATAACTCCTGAAAGTGGCGACGCCCTTATCCAGTCTTTTAGGGTTGAAAGGTAAATATCGTAGAGAACATCATTGCCTCCGATGTTGCTAATGCCGAGGAAAGTCCAAGTATAGGGATTATAAATATTTGAAATGGTACAGCCAGCCGGTCTGCCACCATCATCGGCAAGTTCGATAACCCGCATCGTGTCGTTATTGGTGGTATTTACCTTCATCACCAATTTGCGGTTTTCGGTTGGGTTGGTATAGGCATAAAGGTTACACCCGTCCGGGTCCTCCGGGAAGTAGCCGAGACCGTACATCCTCATCCCGCGACGGAGGAGAGTTGTCTGAACATTTCCCTCACGGTCACAGGATACAATATTGGTTGTTGCGCCCGAAAGCCAGAACACCTCTCGGTCTGAATCCCAGACGATATTTGTAGAGGGATTATGGGGACCGACAAAGCTGGTCACCGAGTCACCGGCTGTATTGAAGCCGTAAATAGTTTGATCTGCCGCTCCCCAGAGGAGCTCCCCATCCCAAGTGAGGCTGGAGAAACCATATCTTGAAGGTGATAATTGCGGGAATGTCGCAACATGTTCACCGTCACGGTTGACGACATAGATCAGTTTTTGGTTTCTGGCAGTACCAGCGATGTAGAAGTGATCGTCTGCAAACGTAATGCCTTGAATTCTTTCGTCGTTGAGGATTTCGGAGATATTGTAAGTGCGCTGAATTGTCCAGGGGTTTTGTTCGAGTTCATCAGGCAAGTCAATTATGGAATTCCAGGTCAGAGGGCCGTCGCCCGGATTCGAGAGATTAAGAGGTAAATCAAGCGTGTCGTTTATTAGTAACTGGACCTCGATGTCACTCGGGCGGGGTGAGAATTCGCCATGGAGAAGAGCAAAGTTCTCTTGAAGATTGTCACCGGTACTAATCTCGATCTGCAAAGTATCAGGAAGATAACCTACGTGCGTGACATGAAATGTGTAATCCCAAGCGGCAATATCATCGAAGCTGTAATTGCCGTTTTCATCAGATGTATCAGTATAATCAAACCGTTCAGACGTGATAATTGCTCCTTCAAGCGCTGAGCCATTTGAGGCATTCGTTACTTGCCCTGAAAGGCTCCCTCTGCCATCTACAACGAGAAGATGAACCGGGATAGTTGTTTGGAGCTGAGATAGATCGTTTGCTTCGATAAGGATGTCGCGTTCATATTCTCCCACTTCCAGATCTTGAGTAATTGCCGTCAAAGTTACTTCGGCCGACCCTCGAGCATTGATTGATCCTCCAGCCGGATCGATTTGCAGCCAATCGGGATCACCTCCCAAATCAGTGACCGTGTAATCGAGAACATGAATTTCGTCTTCTACTTCGGCAAGGTTTCGAATGATGAGAATTTGCTCATCCCGCTCGCCTCTAACTGTCGGATTAAATTCTACCGACTCCCTATCGATGCCGATCTCGCCATAAATCTCTGTAATTCCGTCATCATAAACACAAACCTGAACACCGTTCCAATTACCACCACCCCAGAGATTAAGGCCGTCGTGCGTCAGGCCTTGATGAGGGTAGTCGTTGTTATTGGAGCGGAATTCGCGGATGAGTTGAGCTTCTTCGTTATCCCAATCGATATTAAATTGAGATATATAACTGACTGACATCAGCCAAAAATTTCCTTCAAGATGCTGCGGTACGAGGGTTACGGCGATTGAGCGGCCGTGATTTGCAATCGCTCGAAGGTTAGGACCTTCAGTTACGCGGCCAGCTTCGCGATTCATGCGGTAGATGCGGTAAGCATTGATATCTGAGTTTCCCTCTGAACTGCCATAGACCCAGTCGTCGTCGAAGCAGAAATCCCAGTGACCGCCGCGAGGAAGTCGGAGCGTGCTGACCTGCCGTCCCTCGCTATCGTAGAGATGTGCAACCGACGAACCTTGTGCCGGGTCAACCCATTCATTCACCCAAAACAGCCCGGTGGTATGGTCAAACCCAAGTCCGATGGCGTCGAGTTGATTAATCTCGTAATCGTGAAGAATTTCACCGTTGGCGGGATTCATACACCAGAGACGGTCTGGGGTACGAGCGTCAGCGACTCGGTTTGTCCCCCAGATGTATTGACCATCCCAGGCGAGACCGCCGATTTGGGTACGTGGTGCGTTAAAGCGGTTAAGTGTTTCGCCAAAATCGTCTCTGTCAGGAACATCCTGACCAAAGACCTTCAGCGGCAGAAGGCTTAAGCCGGCGATCAGAAGAATTATCAGCGATTTCATCACGTGCTCCTTGTTTAGGAGAGGGCTATTAACGAAGTAAATTTTATACCTGAGATGAGTACTCTAATTTATACGTTTTCGAGAGCATAGTCAATCATAAAAACGCAATCAGACAAATTATTTTATGTGGATAGAACCAATAATAATTTCTTTATATTATTAGAGCCGGCTGACAAAGTCGAAAAACGTAGCAGGGCGATTGAAATCGCCCAAGCAGGAATAATTCGTGCTTGCTATGCTGGTCGTCGAATGAATTCGCCGCTACCTTTGCGACTTTTTCAGCAGACCCTTGTTACAGATTCCCAGATCGACAATACAATGACTCAAGGAGCTATCAATGGTCGCCAAACGACTGAATTTCCTTGACCGATATCTTTCCCTGTGGATTTTTCTGGCGATGGGTGCAGGGCTTGCTCTGGGCAAGCTTGCGCCAATTGTTGCCGAAAGTATTGCAGGGATGTCGGTCGGCACGACGTCAATTCCGATAGCCGCCGGATTGATCCTGATGATGTATCCTCCGTTAGCAAAAGTTCGCTACGAGGGGCTTGGCAGGGTTTTCGCGGACTGGAGGATACTAAGTCTTTCTCTCGTTCAGAATTGGGTCGTCGGACCAATCCTGATGTTTACTCTGGCTGTAATTCTGCTTCCAGATATGCCTCATTATATGGTGGGCTTGATTCTGATCGGACTTGCCAGATGTATCGCGATGGTCATCGTCTGGAACGATCTTGCCTGTGGAGATTCCGAGTATGCCGCCGGGTTGGTTGCCTTTAACTCTATCTTTCAAGTTTTTTTCTACTCGCTTTACGCGTATGTGTTCATAACATGGCTGCCACCAATTTTGGGACTCGAAGGATTCACTGTCGTAGTGACGATCCTGCAGATAGCTAAAAGCGTGTTCATCTATTTGGGGATTCCCTTCATTGCCGGCTTATTGACGAGATTGGTACTCGTTAAATTGAAAGGGAAATTGTGGTATGAAACAGGCTTTATTCCGAAAATATCACCACTCACGCTGGTTGCCCTGTTGTTCACGATTGTGGTGATGTTCTCCCTAAAGGGAGAGATGATCCTCAACTTACCCGTTGATGTGATCCGTGTGGCGATCCCTTTGTTAATCTATTTTGTGGTTATGTTCCTCATTTCGTTCTGGATGTCGAAGCGTTTCAGAGCGGATTACCCCAAGGCGGTGTCGCTATCTTTCACGGCCGCTTCGAATAACTTTGAGCTTGCCATTGCCGTAGCGGTGGCAGTTTTTGGAATTAATTCAGGCGAAGCGTTCGTTGCAGTGATAGGACCGCTGGTCGAAGTACCGGTAATGATCGGGCTGGTCAGTGTGGCGTTACGGATTCGGGCTAAATCTTTCAGTGAGAACAGAGAACAATTATTATGACTGTGAAATTGGAATTTCAACATTTTCATTGTTGCCCGAATGGACATCTGCTATTGGAACGAGTCAGGGAGGCCATAGCAAAGGTCAGCGTCGATGTTGAGCTCATCGAAATGATTGTCGAAGACAATGAAACAGCGGCTCGTGTTAAGTTCCTCGGATCCCCGACACTCTTGATTAATGGGCATGATTTGATGGGGGTCTCTCTTCCTGATGACCATCATTTTGCCTGTCGGTACTATGCGGAAGGGCTTCCTTCTATCGAATTTATTATTCAGCGAATAAAAGATGCAACATTTTCGACCGATAGGTAGTCTATAACTTCAAGGGACGGTAGGATTTTTTAGGGTTTGCCGCTTACATATAGAGTAAGCACTTTTAACCGCACAGCTTCGCTGGGCGGAAGTCTTAAATAAGTGCCCGCCGAGCAAAGCTCAGCGGGTGCACGTGCCTACTTTTTCAACAGACCCTATTTTGGAACCGGTCAACCTTATCAGCGTATCATTATCATCATTCATTAAATCAAAAGGGTTGGAGCAACAATGAGGAAAATAACCGACTGGCGGAACATAGGACAGGTTTTGGCTCTGTTCGTCGCCGCAACAATACTGCCTGCGGTGCTGACTTGTCAGGCACAGGCTGGCGACTGGAGTGATAGCTCTCAAGAAGACAAAAGGGTGTTTATCGGAATTTATCCCGAAGACCTCGATGACGACGATAATGAAGCTCTCGATTACAAAGGAAAAGGTATCCTTGTTGAGGATGTCGTCGAGGACGGTCCTGCCGAGAAGGCGGGGATTAAAGCCGGTGATATCATCGCTAAAATCGACGCTGAGGAGATTACCAGTACGTCTCAGTTTCGGGAAGTACTTTCAAAGTACAAATCAGGCGACAAAATTAAAGTTAGCACGGTTCGGAATGGTGCCATTATTGACCAAATCGTTGAGTTGAGTGGCTTACCCAAGAACAAAGAATACTCGTTCAAATTCGGTCATGACTCTAATGACACGAAGGGTTTCCTTGGGGTAGTGACTGAGTCTATAGAAGGTGACTTCGCCAAATATTTCGGAGTCAAAAAAGGCGCACTGATCAAGAAGGTCATCGAGAACTCTCCTGCCGAAAAGGTGGGTTTGAAACCCGGAGATGTTCTTACTGAGATCGGCGACGAAGAAATTGAAGAAACCGATGATGTTTCAGAAGCTGTACGAGATCACAAACCTGGCGATCAGGTGAAAGTGAAATATTTCCGTGAAGGGAAGGAAGCAAGCGTTGATGTGAAGTTAGCGAAGATTCCCAGTTCGACAATGAAGATGAACAAAAATGACCAACACCGAATAATTATTTCCAATGAAGACGAAGTGATTGTGGATACTGACGCTCTCAGGAAAGTGATTCACGAAGCATTGGAAGAGGCTCGAATTAGTCTCGACGATGGCAAAGATGAACTGCGCAAGGAGTTGGAACAGCTCAAAGTTGAGCTCGATCAACTCAAGAAGGATATGGAAGCGAAGAAGAAGGAAGAAAAAGATAAGAAATAAGGCTCGCACCCGCCTGTCTGAGAATATGGATTTCCTGCCGCAGGGTGTCCGCACCCTGCGGCAAAGATACAATTTACAATTATTTGTCGCAGGGTGAGGACGCCCTGCGACACACATTCTCGTATTCTCGGCCAGACTTTGGCGCGAAACAGTCAACAACTCTCAAATTTCACCTCATAGAAACTCTACTTTCTCAACATCCATCGTAAGCGCGCCGAAATCTTCCATCACCCTACCCGTCAAGCGGTAAGGTTTCGTGAAGCTCAGCATCTGGCTAAACTTGCGAAAAGCGTCGGGAAAGAAAACCGTCTCGACTAACGCCGTTGTATCCTCGAACGTTACAAACTCCATTGGCTCATCCTTCTTTGTCGGAACCACTTTCGCGGTCACCAGCCACCCTGCCACATCGATCCGTTTCCCAACATGGTCCTTCAAATTACAACCTCGTATCACCGGCCTCCTTTCGATTCTATCCTGATAAAGCTCCATTGGGTGGCGACTGATCAGAAAACCGAGCGTTTCGATCTCTTGCACTAACAGTGTTCGTCCATCGTATTGGGGGACTTTTGGAGTTTTTGGAGTGGGGAGGGTGAAAAGATCGGATTGGGAATTACGTTTGTGCGAAAATTTAAAAGGGTCCGAGCGGACGCCCTCGTCCGCCTGGCGATTGTCACTCCCTTTCAACGTTACCTGCCAAAGCAACTCCGGACGGGTTTTGCCAGCCTCAAGCGAGTCAAAACACCCCGCAAGTATCAATAGTCTCGCATCCGAAGGCGTCAGCCCGGCACGACGCCAGCAGTCCTCAAAATTAGCGTAAGGCTGGTCATCCCTAACAGTCAGCAATCTACGGATGGTTTCGTCGTTCAGACCCTTGATCTGCATAAAACCGACTCGCACCTCTTTTCCCTTCCCAACATATTTTTTCTCACTCAAATTGACGTCCGGAGGCAGTACTTTCAGCCCCATCCGCTTGGCTTCCGAGACATAGGCGAATGTTGCATAAAACCCGCCCTGGTTGGAGATTACCGCCGCGATGAACTCAGCAGGGTGGTGGGCGCGCAGGTAGGCGCTCTCATAGCTGACGATGGCGTAGGATGCTGAATGTGGCTTGCAGAACGAATAGCCAGCAAAGCTCATTATCATCTCCCAGATGCGATCTATTGCGCTCTCCACAGCTCCTTGTTCGCGCGCCCCAGCATAGAACTTCTTCATCAAGTCGAGTAGTTTCAATCGTTTGTGCTTCTTGGAAAGGATTTTCCGCAATTCATCAGCTTCGGACAGTGGGAATCCGGCGAGCTTCATCGCTACGCGGGTGACATCCTCCTGATAGACCATAATCCCGTAATTTTCATCAAGAAGGTCGGCAATGAGCGGGTGGAGCGGTTGCCAGGACTCGCCTTTCAGTCGCCGCAGATACATATCGATGAATTTGTTGGCGGCTGGGCGGATGATCGAGGAGTGGAGCACAGTGTGGTCGTAGTCTCCTACGCCAGCTTTTTTTTGTAAGAGACGGGTAGCAGGGGACTCAATATAGAATACACCCATTGTGTCGCCTCTTGAGATTATTTCTTGAGTTGTCGGGTCGTCCTGTGGATTTTTCCGTTCCACATCGATGTCGATTGCGAGGTGGGACTTGACAGCGGCTTTTGCATCTCGAATGACAGCCAGTGAACGGTTGCCAAGCAAATCTATCTTGACCAAGCCGGAGTCTTCGGTCTGGTCCTTTTCCCAATGGATGACCCTGACGCCTTTGGCGGCCATCTGCGTCGGAACCCAGTCTGCCGTCTCGCCGGGGGTGATGACGATCCCACCGCAATGAACAGAGATATGCCGGGGGATGTCCTGTAACTTGTAGGAGGACGCAAATATGTCTGGCCAGGGAGCGGGCAGGTTGCCTTTCTCCAGTTCAATTTTCGGACTGATGCCGAGATAATCGCCATAATGAGAGAGCCGCTTCGTCATTGTAGAGATTTCGCCATCGGGAATGCCGTAAACCTTGGCGATCTCGCGAATGGCAGACCGCTGTTGGAAGGTCACGTGATTCGATACCATTGCCGAGCGAGTTTCTCCGTAACGCTCGAAAACATAAGCAAGTATATCATCTCGTTCATCCCAGGCGAAGTCGATATCGATGTCGGGTGGTTCAACCCGTGCCATGTTGATAAAGCGCTCGAAAAAAAGATTATAGCGGATTGGATCGACGTTGGTGATGCCGAGGCAGTAACTGATGATACTCGCCGCCGCCGAACCTCGTCCACAGGTGCGTGAAGCGTGTTTGACGATATCCTCGACGACCAGAAAGACCGGCGCGAAGCCGCGTTCCTCGATAAGGCGCATTTCGTGCTCGATCCGGTCGCAAATCGCTGGGTTAACTTCACCATAGCGCCAAAGCGCCCCGGAATAGGCTTTGTCACGTAGAATCCGGGTAGCGGCGACTTTAGTCGCCGACCCCTGCTGGCGACTAAAGTCGCCACTACCGTTCATACCTAGTTCGACTTCGGGATAAACAACACCAAAATCTGGCGTCCAGTTGCACTTGTCCGCAATTTTCAAAGTGTTATCGACGGATTCGGGGATAATGGAACAGGCGTCTCGCAAGCCTTTTTCTGTCAGAAAACGAGCTGTTTTCGGGGCATGAGATCCCGGCTTCAAATCGCTCAGTGTGCTGTTTAGCGATATTGCCCGGTTGAGCAAGTGAAGTCCATAGCCATCCGGTTCCGACCAGTACGACCTCGGTGTCGCAACAACCGCAAGACGATTCTCTCGTGCGTATTTCAGCAATTCCCAGCTTGTCCGCCCGGGTGAGATTTCGGCATATATATCCTCTGAAACTCCTTTTAGGCTTCGCAGAATTTTCGGATGATCCGAAAGGACCACCAATCCTTCAAAACGACTCTTCAAAGCGCTTTCGAGCCTGAATCCGGCATCGAAATGGCGGTCAGTGAGCATGTGGGAGAGATTTTTATATCCCTGATGATTCTTGACAAGTAGCGTTGCTCGATCTCCACCCTGATCAACCACCTCTGCCCCAACAATCGGCCTCACGTTAAACTGCCCTGCAGTCTGTATGAAAAAAATCAAACCATAGAGGTTGTTCGTGTCGGTCAAAGCTATTGCCGGACAGCCTTGTTCTTTGGCATTCCGGCAGATTGTTTCGAGTGAGTCAACCCCCCAGCCAAGCGTGTACCCGGAGTGGATATTAAGTGGGACATACACTTCAGGCTCCCCAAGCAATGGCAGAACTGCCAAAACGGGTGCGTATCAGGTTCATAGCATTCAATAATGACGGCGCGTGACCCGAACCTATTGAGATAACTTGTCTGGAACTGATTTTATTGATATTCGACCTTTCCAAATTATTAGGAAACAGCGTATTAGATCTACTCCAGAGATCACCCTGTTCGACGTGTAGAATAAGTTTTCTGAAGTCAAGTTCAATGCGTCTGAAGCGAACCCGGCGGATCTGGATCTTGGTGAAAAGATCAACAATTACGGCGAGCAACTGTTCGCCGTACCGATTACGGGGAGCCAGAACCAGCGACTTCCCCTCTCTTTTCTGGTCACTGTAAGTGAGATTCAGCGTAACCTCCGTTGCGTCGAAGCCGGAATTACACAGCCTCAAAATGCCTTCCAGCGCGAGGTTGTGAATAGCATGTTCAACAACCTCCCGGTTATTGCTGTCTTCAGAAAGTTCTTGTGCCAGTATGATATGCGGATCTCGCCCCGGAGGAGTCACCGGCGACGGATCGATACCCAATGACTGACGCGATACAAGGAAAGCTGTCGGGCCTACAGCGGCGAACAGCAATTCGTTAGTCAGCATGTTCACTTGTTCGACAAGCCGAATGTTCAGGTCAAATAGCTTAATCCGCGTATCATTGGCCACAGCCGGAAGGATTTCGACTTGATGAGGTGAGAGATAAGACCGTTCCGAACCATGCGGAACCTCGATAAGATCGCTCTTTGCCGCGTCGAACGAAGCTACTCGGCTGACCAGTTTGTTAGCGGCAAGACCGGCATCGGCAGGAAGTGTCAGCCTGTCAGTAATCCTCTTGCGGATGACATCGGCAACATCCCGAGCTGAACCAAACAGCCTCTCCGATCCCGTCAGGTCAAGGTAATGCCTTCCCGAGCGAGCCGGTTCGACCAGCGGACTGAACTCGGCGACGATCTTCCCGATTGCCTCTGAGGCGCGTCGGTAGAGATTGGTGTTCGGCTCGCGGACAATCAGGTCCCTGCACTTCTTGCGAGCTTCGCCGACGGTATTGCCGATGCGGACACCCATCCTGCGTGCTTCATCGGACAAGGCAAGACAGCGCGAGCGTGTCGAGTCAGTCTGTGCGACAGCGATAGGACGCCCGCGGAGTGACTTGTTCTGCACCCGTTCGATAGCGATAGGGAAGGATGGGATCGTCAGGCAGACGATCCGCCGGTTGTAAGTTTTCAGTTGTAAGTTATCAGTTTTAAGTGACCAGTGACCAGTAACCAGTGACCAGTGACTAGTGACTAGTAACCAGTAATTATATCTATACAGTTGTGTAGTAATATACAAATGTATAGATTATTTGTCAAGGGGCAAATAGAGATGAGATGGTGTGGTCAGCTATTCCTGCCGAGGTCTGCAACCAATCTTGTGTTGTGTCGCCAGTACTTGACTTCGAAATTTACCCTAATTATTAAAAAAAAAAAAATTTAGAATTCTCTTGACAAACATCCAACCGATGTCTATATTAGAAATGATCGTCCGATTGATGGCCGGTTAGGAAGAGAATTGCCTATTTCGATTGCGTCAACTTTTTATCTTTTTGACTATGCCGACTTTAATAACAACGAGTGGAACTCTCTCCAGTATCTCTGGAGCTTAAGACTACAAAACCCTCGCCGGAGCTTGAAAGCCACCCGGACGAGGGTTCTCTGTTTTTTTGATAAACCGCTGTCAGCCCGCCGCGGCTGACAGCTTACAAAAGAGTTCGGGCTCGCCAAACATCTCTTCCCGGAGACGGCGAGCCCGACACAGGGTGAAGGGAATAGGACTCACCTTCGCCTCTAATTTACAAAATTGAGTCCAAATTTGCAAATGGAGGTTGTAATGAAAAAGTTTGTGTTCCTATTAGTCGCGTTTTGTTTTGTCGTTGGGATGAGCGGAATAGCAGAAGCTACCGATCTCAATTTCTGGCTGAACGCTTGGAATGATGAGGAGCAACCTGAATGGATCGGTGCAGGATTTATTACGTTCCGCATCATCTTCTATGACGAGTTTGGCCCAGTTGGCGATCCAATCGACATGGAATATGCGGGCGCCGGCGCTCTCTATTGGCGCACTATCGACTCCGATGAGTTCACACTCCAGGGAGGCGATTGGTTCGGTGCGAACTCTTGGTCGGTTGATTTTGTCGGTGGCAACTGGAACTTGGCTGATCCTCTTTTCAATCACTTCCAGGATTGCGGGGATATCGAACTCGGGGGTAATAACATCGCTGACCCCGAAGACTGGTTTTTCGTTCCAGCCAACGGACGCTAATTTAGGTCAAAATGAAGGAGATGGGGGCCGACAATGCCGTCCCCATCTCCATCGAGTTGTCCGGGTGGAAGCAAGAGTAGTAAGGATTTATAGAAGGAAATAAAATGCGGAATCGAATCAGTCTGCTAACCATCGCGGTGTTTGTTCTGCTTCAGGGCGCAACGACGCCCACCCTTCACGCCCAGCCCAACCCAACATGGTTAAGACTTTACAATCAGGAAGGAGCGGGAGGCGGATTTGGCGACGTGGCCTGGACCAGAACTCACCGTACACCGGGATTCGCTACATGCGGCAACTTAACTGTGGGTGCGGATCGATGGAATTATATGACGGTCGCTTTCTGGGTAATGGCGACAGATGGAGAAGGCGAACCTTTCTTAAGTGAGCGCTTTCGTGACGACAATATTCCCGCATTTATGTCGATGGCTAACTCTGTTATCGGCACCGACGACAATGGGTATCTCATCGGAGGCACAGCTCAATATATCGACACTACGAACGGCTATGGGCGGAGTTACTTTACCGTGTTAAAGGTGAACTCGAACGGAGGCCTGTCGTGGATGTATTACTACGGTGAGAATCCCGCCGGGAGTGGCTGCCAGGCTGTTATTGAACTTAAGGGCGGGAATTACCTTGGCTGCGGCCGGGCAAAACTGGATGGAGCTTCGGGGGGGTACGCGACCATGATCGAAGCAAACGGAGATGTCGCTTGGGAAAGGTGTTACCCACAAACTGCTCGATCCTTGTATGCGGTCAGAGAAACGGACGATGGATTTATTTTTGCGGGCAATGGCGTGGGGGTCGGCGCCTTGGTAATGAAGACTGACTTCAATGGCGAGTTGCAATGGGCTCATGAGTGGGCTGGAAGATTCTGGGGACTTGTATCAAGCCCGCGCGGCGGTTTCGTCGCTTGCGGAACAAGCTCGGTTCCTATGAGAGGCACTGCCATTCTGCTCGTTCGATTCAACGACAATGGGGATGAAATCTGGAGTCAAACCTACGATCTGACTGACCGCGGTGACTACGGGAGAGCTCTTGTTGCTTTGCCAGACGGCGGATTTCTAGTCGTCGGAGATTATTCTCCAGTTCCCGGTGACGGAACGCCGTGCGGAGAGATGGTGCGAACGGATGCGCGAGGAAACCTGATGTGGAGCCGTATCGACCAACAAATAGGCGACGTTCAGATAGCCGAATATACGTCAGTGATTCTTGATGGCGATGGCGCGCCCGTCATTGCCGGCAGAGGAAGACGGAATGTATATCGTGGAATTCTTCTTGGTTTGCCTGCTGAGCGTTTCGCTCCATCGATTTTATCCCATTTCCCCATTGAACTCGACATGACCATCCTCATGGGCGAATCGATCTCCTTTTCCATTGACGCCGAAGATCAGCAAGACGACTCGCTTATTTACCGTTGGACACTCAATGATGAGACGGTTTCGGATGCGGACACTGCCACCATTAGCTTCCCCGATTTGGGTGACTACAGTGTAAAATGCGTGGTGTCTGACGGGGTATTCGCCGATTCGGTGCAATGGGCAGTCCATGCGACCGACCTCTACATCCAATCCCATTCCCCAGACACACTCAACCTCACCATCCGCCGAGGAGTAGCCGTTGATTTTACAATCGATTCCGTAGCCGCCGTCGGTGGTAACGATGACGTGCAGTATCTCTGGAGGAAGAATAATCTCGATAATCAGGGAGAACCGGAGCGCTCGGGCGAGGATGCCCAAGCTACCATCTCTTTCCTCCAGTCGGGGAATTACGCGGTCGAGGGGCTGGCATACCGTGACCAGTCGAGCGACGAGGTTGTCTGGAATGTAGCCGTCAAAGGCGCAATCTGGAGCTTTGCGCCGGAGGACATTTCGCTTGAAGTCTTGCCTGACAGCCTCATTCGTTTCGAGGTTGTGCCGAGCGAGCCCGATTCAGCCGGCTGGTCGATTACGTGGCTGGTCGATGGGGAGGTTGCGCGGTTTGATGAGACTGTGCTGGAGTGGCGGTTCTTTGGTGAGGCGGACAGCTGTCCGCCTCACCTCGTGC
>CAYHEC010000014.1:0-90740 GCA_964355675.1 uncultured Caldithrix sp. | reverse complement strand
CGCCTCACCTCGTGCAGGTCGTTGTGGCGGATTCGGTTGAGGCGGATACGGTGACGTGGGAGGTGACAGTGAGGGAGTTAGGGATTATTGGCGATGAAGAGGCTGGCAGGCCGGGACGTCCTGTCCTCCTGAATGTTTCGCCTAATCCGTTCAATTCGACGCTTGTGATACGATTCGACGTAGGGGCACGGCATGCCGTGCCCCTACAGTTGGCAATCTACGACGTCTCCGGGCGGGAAGTGGCGAGGCTGGTGGATGGTGGTTCTTCCGTCAACCCCCCGTGGTTGACGGAAAGGAACTCTGCCGACCGCAGGGGGTCGGCAGAAGAAACGAGTAGCGCTACCTGGAACGCCTCCTTAGTTCCAGCCGGAGTCTATCTCGTTCGTCTCCAGACCGGGCAGGAGGTTTCGACCAAGAAAGTTGTTCTGATCCGGTAAGGTCGCAAGGCATTGCGCCCCTACTTCGATTTCCCAAAAGTTATGAAGTCTCTACCCACACGTTGACTGCTCCCCATTGCTCGCAGTATTATTTTCTCCCCAAATCTGTCCTTGAGCGAGTCAAGCGCTTTGTAGAGCGCTTCTCTGCGGATAATTTGTTTGCCCACAAAGAGACTCATCTGCATTGCTGACTCATCCTTAGGAGTCAACGCCCCCAATGAAAGTCCGAGAAGCCTGACCGCACGACCCTGCTTCCAGCATTGGTCGAGTAACTTCCAGCCTTGAAGAATCAACATCTCTTCGTCATCTGTCGGTTCTGGCATCACTGACTGGTGATGAAGGGTGTCGAAGTCGGAATATCGGAGTTTCATTGTCAACACCCGCCCGACCATCGCGCCATTTCTGACTCGGCGCGCAACCATTTCAGCAAGCGCAACAACCCAACCCTTCAGTTCAGAGTGATCCGTGACCGGTTTACCGAATGTTCGCTCATGTCCCATTGATTTTTCATCAGACCCTCGGGCATCGTCTTGTTGCATCCGCCCTACGTATTCGCCCCTTGCCATCTGCACCATCCAGGGACCAAGTACGCCAAATCTTAATTTCATCAGCTCTTCAGATGCGACCGCAAGCTCGCCAAGTGTTTTCAAGCCAAGTTTGCCGAGAGCTACTTCCGTTGCCGGGCCGATCCCACACATCTTTGAGACAGGAAAAGGAGCCAGATAAGCCGCTTCACTTCCCGGAACGAGATACCGCAGGCCGTCCGGCTTGGATGTATCGGCGGCAACCTTGGCTACCAGCCGGTTTCGGGCGATTCCGACGGTAGATGGCAAGTTACAGCGGCAAGTTATCATATCTTTGACCGCCTGTCCGACAGCGACGGGAGTCCCGTATCGCCACAGGATGCCGGAAATTTCCAGAGATGCTTCATCAACCGACAGGATTCGGACTTCGGGTGTGAATCCCTCGAGAATATCCATAATTTGGGCTGAAGCGTAAGTATATTTTCTGGAGTCGAGCTTGACGAAAATTACTTTCGGACAACGACGCTTTGCTTCTATCGCGGGCATGCCGGCTTTCAGACCGAACTTGCGGGCGGTGTAGTTTGCGGCAGTGATAATTCCTTTTCTTCCGTCAGAACTGCCTCCCACCGCGACTGGATGCCCCTTTAAGGCAGGGTTGTCGCGCATTTCGACTGAGGCAAAGAAGGCGTCCATATCGACGTGAAGGTAGAGTTTATCGGTGACGGATTTCGTCTCAGGAATAGCCGGTTTATTGTGGAGTCGCTCGGCAGGCGTTGCCGACCCGCCGTGGTCAGCAGTAAGTAACTGATTGTCAGACGGCAACGCTATGACACGGATGTGCTCAATCTCGTTCTTGTGGATCCAGCTCATGAATCGACTGCGATAGTCTGGATGCTCCAGAGCATAGTGTCGATCTCGAAGGCAAGCTCGCACCCGCCGATGCCTTCGGCATGGATGGCGAAGCGGTAGCATTTGCGTTGTCCTTCGAGCGTAGTCCAACGACCGCGTATCGCTTCGATCTTGTGGGCGCGACCTTTCCAGAGAAAACGAAGCGGCTGAAGCCTTCCCGGAGCGAAGTGAGCGATCATTTCGATCGGCTCGTTCATTTTTTCGTAATGCATCAGATGGTTATGGTTACCCTTTTGATTCAATGGTAATATACATAACTACTGAACATTTGTCAAGTATTTAATTACATTACACACCATGCGCACCTTAACCATCGACATTGGCACCAATTCAACACTCTACCTCATCGCCGACCTGACCGACGACAGCATGCAGGTTGTTGAGCGCGGTATTGCCGGAAATCATCTTGGCGCTGGCAAAAGCGAAGATGGCTTGCTCCCGCCGGATCTGATTGAGGAGAACCGACTCATTCTTTTGCGAATGATGGATCGGGGAAAAGAGCTTGGCTGTGAAGCGGTCAAGGCGGTCGGGACTCAGGCACTCCGCTCAGCAAGGAACTCTGCTGATTTTGTGGCGATGACCGCTTCCATCGGCCTCGATTTCCAGATCATCGACGGGGAACACGAAGCGGCACTGGCTTGGCGGGGTGTGGTCGGGAATTCCCCATCGTCCCATCAGATCGCCATCCTCGACATCGGCGGAGGGTCGAGCGAGCTGATAGTCGGGCGGGGAAGCTCTATCGAATATTCACAAAGCATCCCCATCGGAGCTGTAACTCTGACCCGTCGATTTTCTTCAGATCCACCGCCTCTCGCAGAAATTATCAAGCTTCGTGAGGATGTTGCTGATATGCTTGCTCCATGGGCAAAGGTTGTGCCAATGACGTGCCCACTGATAGGCATCGCGGGGACTTGTACCTCGCTTGCCTCGCTTGGGTTGCAGATTGTCGATTACAAGCCGGGATTGATTGAGGGATACCGGCTTTCGCATCGGGCTGTGGTGGTATGGCGCAACAAACTGTCGAAGATGAGTCTTGACGAAAGGAAGGCATTGCCGGGGATGCCTCCGGCAAGAGCGGCGATACTGCCAGCGGGAGCGATTATCCTTGATCTGGCGATGAAAATTATCGGTAAGCGGGGATTGCGGGTCAGCGAGAAGGGGCTGATTTTTGGGCTGGCGTGGAAAATGTTGGAGAAATTCTAAACCGTCAACAATTTCAAATTGACGATTTATTAACAATAAGCCACCCCGAATCCTCGGGATGGCTTATTGTCGTTGGTGACTGGTGTCACGTGACACCAGTAATCATCTACCTAAGCGGATCGGGCACTTCCAGCTCGCCGCCGTTGAAGTGTTCGAACAGATCTTTCACTGCGTTCAGGTAACTGCTACTGTAGTTCCCAGAGTTGGTAACTACATACTCGCCCCAGACCATCAGCGCCCAGCTCGCCTGCGCGTTACTGTTGACCAAGGAACCGTTGGCGTAGTTGTACTCAGAAGCGGTAAAGTGCATTACGGCTTTGGAAGCCGCATTCCCGCCACTGTAAGCAAGCGCAGTGTACGCGTCGGTCAGGTTAGCGTAGTTCAGCACCGGGTAGGCAAATGTAGAGAGGGTTGAACGCAAAGCCTCAAGCGCCCCGACGCTGATCTGCGCACCGTTGCGCTGGCCTCGGATCGCCTTGTTGATGTTCTCCTTCCACCACCCGGAACCTTGCACACCGCTGACGCGCTGGCGGTTGAACCAGTTGATGTCGATGCTGAACGAGAAGTTGGCAGTGACATCCGCGTTGCAGATCGATGCGGCATGGTGGAGTTCGTTGGATGAGAATCCGGAAATAGCACTCATTGTTGCAATGTAGTCGCCGGGCAGTAAGCCGTTGAAACTATAGCTACCATCCGCTGAACTGGAGGTAGAACCTCCACCCGAGAGGGAGATCGCCTGACCGTTGATTGCCGGTTCTCCTGCGTCTTGCGCCCCGCTTCCGTTCAGGTCGTAGAACACCTTACCGTTGATCGAATAGCCCGCAAATCCGAAGTCCGTGCTACAGTTCGCGCCGTCGATTGTGACATTGACGGCGACTTCTGTAGTATGAGTACGGCCATTGAAGTCAGCAATCGTTACGATGTAGTCGCCATTGGTAAGTTCGCCAAATGCGTATGCGCCATTAGCGTCCGTCGTAGCAGTGGCTCCGATTGAAAGACTGACTTCTGCTCCTTCTATGCCCGCCTCACCTTCCTCTTTAGTGCCGTTTTCATTGAGATCGTAGAAAGCTATACCGGTCAGGTTGTAGATCGGTTCATCATAAGCAAAAGTATAGTAAGGACCGACCGTCCAGGAATATCCCGGTTCATCGATACCGATATAGGTCGGTTCAAATTCCGGCAAGAAATCTTCAGACCTGTAGGCATTATGGGCCAGATAAATAAACCCGCAACTCAAGACATGCACACCATATTGCGGTGTATCGACCCAATCGAGGTTGCTGACATCGACCTTCATTCCGGTCATACCTGTCACTGCATCTTGAGTTACAAACGAATACTCAACCCCACCTTGAGTAACTTTGTATAGTGCATTGAAGGTCTCCTGAGACATAGGTATGATTATGTTATAAGGAGTATCATACCTTCCAGCCCATTGCCAGAAAGTGATGTAAACAACTTGAGATTGGCAGGTTCCGTTATTGTAATCGTAATCCCATGATCGGAATGGCCAGATTTCGCCTATGCGGGGATAGAAATGGCTTTCATTCGTTCCATGAGAGTAGTCGATCTTCCTACTTCCCTTGCCTTTGTCGATGCCTCCATCAATCTTTACAAATTTTGCCGTCAACTCAGCAATTTTGGCTTCCTGGGCTACGATCAGTTCCGGAGGTATTTGGGGGAAATCGTCAGACGGTTGGTTTCCGTCGATTAGATTGGTCTGTTCGTTCGTCTGAGTCGGCGCAACCGGCAATTCGGCCTTTTGGCAGCCAACTGAGAAGAGGTAAAGAAACAGGACCGCAAAAGCGAGATAAAGATACTTCTTCAATTGTGTTCTCCCTTGTGGATTCGATTATTTTCTTCTGGCTTTATCAACCAGCATTCAAAGTCGAGCCAGTTGATCTATGAGGCGATTGAGAACTCTTGGAGAGCCTCAGCACCGCACTCTTAACTGGTATCCGCATTATCCATGCCAAACTGTATGTCATTGTATATTTTCAGCAATTTTCATATTGTGATGCCCTTATTCGACAAAGTGCAACCTGTTACATGTAACAGAAAAACACGCATCAAGCAAGTAACTCGCCACTCCGGTCACAATTATTGAACCTCCAATCGGAAGTAGGTATCACGCATTAATAACATGAGCAACCCCAATCTTTCGGGATGGCTCCTTCACTTGTTCGGTTACGAGCAGGTTTCAATGAGGAATTCGGTAACATGTGGGTTACCTGTATTCACTGCGTTACGTAACACCAAATGGTAGTAGTTACCGAAGAGGATCCGGTACTTCAAGATCATTGTCGGTGAAGTACTCAAACAAGTCATTACTAAGCAATTCTCCTTAATAATGAAATATATTATTGATGAATTCACCAAGTTTGCACTTGATAAGAGCACTTCGAGAACTAAATCCATTCACTAAAATATCTTCTTGACATTGCAATCGATTTGCAGTATATTAAATCAATCAAACAATGATAGACGCATCAAATAATCCCGACTGCGGAGGTGGTTGCCTCCTGCCGATACTCGACGAACGGTTCAACACTACCGTCCAAGAGTACGTAGAAATTATCCGTGACCTCACCGGCCGAGAAACCGTTGCCAGGGTCAAAGACATCGCCTTGCGCCGTGGCGTGAAGGCTTCGAGCGTTTCGACGGCCATCGGCAATCTGAAACAACTCGGACTAATCGATCATAAGCACTACGGATACGTCGAACTTACTCAAGGTGGTCGGGAGCTGGGCGATGTTCTCTCGCGACGCCATGCTCTCATCCGTTGTTTCCTGAGTGACATTCTTGGATTGAAAAGCGATGCGGCGGACGCTGAAGCCTGCCGTCTCGAACATTCGATGAGCGGCCAGACCCTGGACGCTCTGATTGCTTATGTTACCCGGATAAAGGGTTGCCCATGGTGCGGAACCAATCAGCCTGACCACGGGGGAGCTTGAGCCTGTTCCACACAAAAAATCAAAACGGTGAAATCCCTTCATCTGAGGCGGATCACACCTGTAAGTGCAATGTTGAAGAACAGGCACGACTTGGTACTCTCGCCGACGTGGAATCCGGTAAGAAAGTTCAAATATGCTGTCTCTCTGGTGAACAACGGCTCGTCCGGCGTCTGAGTGAGATGGGATTTATTCCAGGAACTTCCGTCGAAGTTCTCAGGCGCGCCCCCTTTCATGACCCGATTGAATTTGAACTTCGCGGGTATCTTGTCAGCCTCAGACGAGCGGAAGCTGAATGTATCCGCGTAAAGGCTGTCCAACTAAACGCTTCCAATTTATCAACC
The DNA here is from genome assembly GCA_964355675.1 of uncultured Caldithrix sp. Lineage (GTDB taxonomy): Bacteria > Electryoneota > AABM5-125-24 > Hatepunaeales > Hatepunaeaceae > CAMBDS01. The sequence continues at coordinate 84,372 of CAYHEC010000014.1, read as the reverse complement.
GACTCAATATAGATTCGATAATTTCGTGCATGAACATGGATCGGCGAGCAATACCCGAATAATTACTCGCTCAAACTCTACCCAACGTGTACCGCTTGTAGCCCTCACCGGAAATCCCAACTCCGGAAAAACCACTCTCTTTAACTCTCTAACTGGCTCAAACCAAAAAGTCGCCAACTACTCAGGCGTTACCGTCGAGCTTCGTGAAGGCCTGATCCATGCTGGCGAGAGCGAATTCCGCATCATTGATCTGCCCGGTCTCTATAGCCTTTCCGCCATATCCCCTGATGAAGAGATTGCCCGTGATCTGATTGTCCATGGAATTGGCGCTGAGGGCAGGCCTGATTTGATCGTTCAAGTTGTCGATGGTGGCAGACTTGAGCGTAGCCTGCTGTTGACCATGCAACTTCTCGAGCAGGAGATTCCGCTTGTTATTGCCCTGAACATGTACGATGAAGTCAAGCGGCGGGGACTTCTGATAGACGCCGAAAAATTAGAAGCTAAGCTCGGCGTACCAGTCATTCCAACGGTTGGAAATAAGGGTGATGGGCTAAATCGTTTGCTGGAAGCGGTGAAGAAAGTCACCCGCGAACATAAACAAGCCAGTTTCCATGTGACTTTCAGCCCTTCGACGGAAAAGACTCTTCAGACAATAATCGCATTAAACAATGACGATAAAACGACTTTAACTCGAGGAGTAGCAATAGGTCTATTGACTAAAGAGCCGAGCGCGGTACGGGGATTTAGTCCGGATGTAATCGGTCATATTAACGAACTCATCGACGTGAATAAGCCAGATCTTGGGGGATCATGGACAGCGGCAATTACACATGCGCGCTTCAAAGCCATATCGGAGATTCTTGCCGGTACAGCTGGAGTTCGCACAACAGGATCCGATGAGCTGACAAGCAGACTCGACCGGATTTTTATCCATCGTTTTTGGGGAATTCCGATCTTTTTGACTATTCTGTTAGCGCTTTTTCAACTGACCTTCTCGGTTGGCGCTTACCCGATGGGTTGGATAGACGCGGGGGTTGGCTGGCTTGGTGACATGGTTAAAATGTTGGTTCCAGGTCTTTTGGGGAGTGTTGTTGCAGATGGCTTCATAGCTGGGATCGGGATGATCCTTGTATTCCTTCCGAATATTTTGATATTGATGATGGGCATTCATTTGTTAGAAGATTCTGGTTATATGGCTCGTGCGGCGTTTCTGATGGACCGGTTGATGCGGACGATGGGGCTCCACGGACGGGCGTTTATTCCTTTGCTGATGGGATTTGGCTGTAATGTCCCCGCGATGATGGGGGTGAGGGTTTTGGAAAGCAAACGCGACCGGATATTGACGCTCTTACTTATTCCATTTATGTCTTGCTCGGCGAGACTCCCGGTCTATGTGATGATTACCGCCGCGTTTTTCCCAAATAACGGAGGTCTGATTATATTCGGTCTTTATGTTCTGGGAACCATCGTGGCAATAGGATTCGGCAGACTTTTCAGCCGGACGATCCTCCGCGGGCAGACCGCGCCGTTCATGCTCGAACTGCCGCCCTATCGCTGGCCCACTTCACGCACAACGATTAACTTATTGAAATTCACCACGAAGACTTTTTTAAGACGAATAGGATTATTCACAGCTTCGATTATCGTTGTAATCTGGTTTCTTAGTAACTTCCCACGTCCCGACGCTACGGAAAAGTACTCAACCTACTCAAAACAGACGTACATTTACAAGATAGGCAATGTGATAGTACCGGTCTTCAAGCCGCTCGGCTTCACACTGCCGATGGATATTTCACTGATCAGTGGATTCGTTGCCAAGGAAGTTGTTGTGGCGACGATGGGTGTGATGTTTGCGGGTGATTCAGAGGCGTCCAAGGAGACTCTTGTCGAGCAGTTGAGGAAGCAGATCCCCAGTACGGCTTCAGCGATGGCATTTTTGGTTTTCGTATTGCTTTATACGCCCTGTGTCACTACGATTGTCACCATTCAACGAGAGGCGAAAAAGTGGTACTGGACAGTCTTTTCGATAGTCTATCAGACGAGCTTTGCCTGGTTAGCGGCGTGGATAACCTACCTGGTGATGGTTTGAAATGGCGACAGCAGTCAACCCCAGAGGGTTGACTGCTGTCCTTGTTTAGAGTTCACTGCTTTAGCGTGTCCGAAGGTTTACTTCAGTCGGTCTCCCGGATGGACAATGTCGTCATAAAAGACCTTGCCCGCACGCAAATCCTCCGGCAAAGGAGCCTCTTCGTCAAGGTCGATGCAACGCATAATGCCCTTTTCGACCTCCTTGTACTTTAATCCGCTCTCCGGACAAATATAAACGCCGCTCTTATCCGGATTTTTCAGTGGCAGTCCGTGACGGCTCACCCAACCCACCTGCTTACCCGGAACGCCCATCATCAACGCGTAGTCGGGCACACTTTTCGTAATCACCGAGCCCGAACCTATAAAAGCGTATCGGCCTATCACCACTCCGCAAACAATTGTTGCGTTGGCTCCAACCGAACAACCCCGCTTCAACAAGGTATTTTCATAGAGCGAGTGCCGCAATACTTGCGAACGGGGATTTGTGACGTTGGTCAGGACACAGGAAGGACCAAGAAAAACGTCATCCTCGATGACAAGTCCGGTATAAATCGAGACGTTGTTCTGAACTTTGACGTTGTTGCCTATCACCACGCCTGAGTCGATGTTGACATTCTGACCAAAAACACAGCGCTCGCCAATTTTAACATTTTTCATTACATGTGAAAAATGCCAGATTTTTGTTCCCTTGCCGATCTCGACAGGTTCATCGACATAGGCGGAAGGATGGGCAAAATAAGGTTTTTCCACGATCGGAGCCGTGGTCGAAGGATTGTTACTCGTAAGTGCCTCCTGAGCTTTTTCCAAAACTTTTAATACTGCAATGCCGTTTGCGCCATCGGTTCGAGGCGCGCGGCTCTGCGCAATGCAATCGATGAAGTGACGGCTTTCCGCCATCAATGGTTGTTCACTGTCGAATCCGATTACTTCGAAACCACCGTCACGAGTGACTGGGTTTCCGGATACCCAGTCGATCCCTTTTGGGTAGAGGATCAGCTTATCGGCGGCTCTGGAATCCTCAAAGACAATCATCGATTTATCGCCGATGACAACGAGCCGTTGTTCCTTGAAGGGATGAAGCCAGCTGACGTGGATATGGGCAATGATGTTTTTCGGATATGTCAGATGTGTTACTGTAACGTCGTGAATGCCCGGCTGGAGAAATATCCCACCTCTGGCATCCACAGATTCCGGTTCAGCCCCAACGAGAAAATTGATTACGGCGATATCGTGAGGCGCAAAACTCCAGAGTGAGTTTTCTTCCTTCCTGACTGTTCCAAGGTTGAGACGGTTCGAGTAGATGTACTGTAAACTGCCAAGCCGACCTTCCGCTATCAGCTCTTTGATCCTTAGAATTGCCGGGTGATAGAGCAATACATGCCCGACCATCAAAATCAAATTCTTCTTCTGCGCCAGATTATGAAGGTCCTCAGCCTGCTTCGAGAATAGCGTTATCGGCTTTTCAACCAGTATGTTCTTCCCTGATTCAAGCAGTACTTTAGCAATCTCGTAGTGCGTTTCGGCAGGCGTTACTACTGAAACACCGGAAATCTGATTGTCGTTCAGAATGGAGTCAAGTCGGTTATATATAGGAACATCAGGATAGTCTTTGATAAGTCCATCCCGAAGTTTCTGGTCAACCTCGACTACTGCCCCAAGAACACCAAGTTGATGAAACGTTCTGACGTGATTGCGACCCCATTTTCCTGCGCCGACGACGGCAATTTTAGGCGTCATAGAATTCACGAATTGCTTGGGTGATATAATCCTGCTGTTCACTCGTTAATTCGGGATAGATTGGCAGGGCGAGCGTCGTGTCGGCGGCCCATTCGGAATTAGGAAAATCGCCTTTTTTGTATCCGAGGTACTGGAAGCAAGGTTGTAGATGGAACGGAACCGGATAATAAATCGCTGTCGAAATTCCCTTTTCACCAAGAAAATTCTGCAACTCATCTCGTCGTGGTACACTGATGATGTACTGATTATAAATATGGTAATCACGCTTGTAAGCAATCGGCGGTGTGATTAACCCGGGAATACCAGATAGCTTTTGGTCATAATAAGTAGCTCGAGCCTGACGACCGGCATGCCAGCCATCGAGATGCGGCAACTTTACCAACAGAGCCGCGGCTTGCAAAGTGTCAAGCCGGAAGTTTCCGCCGATGAAACTGTGATAGTACTTCGGCTTGGCTCCATGTACGCGGAGGATCCTCACCTGATCGGCGAATTTATCGTCGTTGCAGGTTACCATTCCGCCGTCACCGAGACCGCCAAGATTTTTCGAGGGGAAGAACGAGAAGCATCCCGCGAGTCCGATTGATCCGACCTTGGCGCTTTTCCCTTTATAATCGTACCCGGCGCCGATAGCTTGAGCGCCATCCTCGATCACTGCGGCGCCGAACTCATTTGCGACGTCCATCAGCGGACCCATATCGGCCGATTGACCGTAAAGGTGAACCGGTAGGATTGCCTTGACCCGCTTTCGGTCAGCGGCAGGTAGGCCAGCAATTGCTTTATGAGTTAATTTCGGATCGAGATTATAGCTATCGCGGTCGATGTCGGCAAACACTGGCCTGGCACGCATCCGGCTTACAACGCCAGCCGTCGCGAAAAAAGAATAGGGTGTCGTGACGACAATGTCCTCAGGCTGAAGGTCGAGCGCCATTAGAGAAACAAGCAGTGCGTCTGTTCCAGAGGCGACGCCGATAGCATGTTTGGCGCCGACATAGGCCGCGATCTGCTTCTCAAGTTCACCGACTTGAGGCCCCATGATATATTGCGTTGAATCAACGACGTCTGTCATCGCTTTGACAATTTCGTCGCGGATGGGCGCAAGTTGTGCTTTGATGTCGAGCTGAGATATTTTCATTCCATTCCCTTATGTAATAATTCGGAGCGGTTATCTATACGTCCGGGTGACGTCTTTGCTATAGTGCGATTCTTCCCCAAGCCAATAATATACACATTCAACATTAGTCACCACAATCTCTAATTGCATTCACCCGCTGTTTGTAATTAATCTTCGTATCACCAATAGGAATGTTTACAATTAATACTATTTATTTGTGCAGGTATATTGACAAATCGATTTACGATTGTTAGATTGTACACTATCTCATCCTTGACGAGAGAATACTCTCAGCAACAATTCAGCTGTTTCTTTAATTACCAAATACATCTATAGGAGAACCAAATTGGTTCAACATACTTTCTGTCACATCGAATGGTCTGTTACCGATCTCGAGCGCGCCAAGACTTTCTATGGTGGGCTGTTCGATTGGAAATTTCAAGCCTTTGGCGAAGGCTACCTTATGATCCAAACGCCATCCGAGGAGCTTGGCGGCGGGTTTATGAAGGAAGAAAAAGTCAACGCCGGCTCGTCACCGACCGTATATGTCTTTGTCGACGAGGTTCAGACCTACCTTGACAAAGCCATTGGCTTGGGAGGCAAAATCTGCGTCCCAAAGACTGAAATCCCCCAAATGGGGTGGTTTGGGATCGTCTCAGATCCTGATGGCAACACTGTCGGACTTTACCAGTCGGCCAAAGCAGACGTTCGCTCACCATTCCATACTTTCTGTCATGTCGAATGGACGGTTACAAACAGCGACAAGGCGAAGAGCTTCTTCGGTGGGCTATTTGACTGGAAGTTTTCGTCGATGGGCGAGAATTACACTGGCTTCATGACGCCGTCCGAAGATGTCGGTGGCGGATTTATGGTTGAAAAGGACGTAAAACCCGGTCAATCTCCTTGCGTTTATGTACTGGTTGACCAGATCGAACCCTATCTCGAGAAGACGACACAACTTGGCGGCATAGTCGCAATGCCGAAGACCGAAATTCCCGGCATGGGCTGGTTTGCGGTGCTTCTCGACCACGACAAGAACGCGGTCGGAATTTTCGAAGCGGCAAAGAAAGAATAGTGCGAAAGTACGAAAGTACGAAAGTGCGAAAGTGCGGAAGCCGTCAATTCTGGCGGCTTTCTTCTTTCTACTCTTCCTTTCACACTTTCACACTTTCACACTTTCACACTTTCGCACTTTCACACTTTCACACTTTCACACTTTCACACTTTCACACTTTCACACTTTCGCACTTTCACACTTTCAACTTTCAACTTTCCTCCTTATATTTCCTTATTATGAACAACTCCAAACCAAAAATCACTCCTTTACTGCCTCGCGGGATGAGGGACTTGCTTCCCGACCAGCTCGCCGTGCGCTACAAAGTCATCGAGACCCTGCGCCGCGTCTTTGAACTCTACGGCTTCCAACCGCTTGAGACTCCCGCAATGGAGCGCCTTGAGATCCTCTCCGGCAAGGGCGGCGAGGAGTCCGACAAGCTCTCGTTCCTCGTGATGAAACGGGGAGCTGAGTTCCAGCGCGCCTTGGACAAGATCATCGCCACGAATAATGCTGGCGAACTGAACTATGGCGAGGCTCAGAAGGAACTTGCCGACATGGGCTTGCGCTACGACCTGACGGTTCCGCTGGCTCGCGTAGTAGCAATGAACCAGGGCAAGCTACCGATGCCGTTCAAGCGATACCAGATTGCGCCGGTCTGGCGGGCAGAGAGACCTCAGCACGGGCGTTACCGCGAGTTCACGCAGTGCGACGTCGATATTGTGGGGACGGATAGCCCGGTGGCGGATGCGGAGATAATTGCTTTGCTCTTCGATGGATTTGAGGCAATTGGAAATTCACTTAGGACTGAGCAATGGAAGATATGGGATATTATAGTATTAGTTAATCATCGCGAGATATTAAGTCAACTTTCACTCGCATCAGGGAACTCTCCAGATTTGTTTTCTATTTTTTGTGCTATACTTGATAAGCTCGACAAAATCGGAGTTGCTGCGGTTCTAAAGGAGATGCAAGAGAAGGGACTGAGTACAAACGGTTTGGGAGAAATTCTGGGGAGGCGCGAAAATCATTTGATCGAATTTTCAGAAATTTGGAAATTTATCAGCAACGCAATAGGGTCACAAGTAAATGATGTTGCATTTCAGCAACTCTTTGAAATGAAACGTAAATTTCCCGGCAAGCCTCTGATAATCGATTATACTCTGGCCCGTGGGCTTGACTACTATACCGGGATGATATGTGAAGTTGCAACTCCTACACGGAATATTGGTAGTTTAGGCGGAGGTGGACGTTATGATGGTCTAGTAGCATCATTTTCAAAACAGTCCTTCCCAGCAGTTGGTGTTTCTTTCGGTATTGAAAGGATTGTTGATCTGCTATGTGAGGAATACGTACCGACTAGAACTCATCCCGTTACGACAATAATCAAGTCCTTCTCCAACATCGGCACGAGAGCGGATTTGGATGCTTTAGGACCGATTGACTTCAGAATTGCTACTTTTTTGCGCGATAATGGCCTTTCTTGTGACTTAACTTATCCCCACAATGAAGAACTCGGCAGGCAATTAAAATGGGCTGACCGAATTGGAAGAAAGTTTGTAATCATAATTGATGATGAGTATTGGATTAAGTACGACGCGATCTTTAGCATCCTATCATTCGATACAATTCCAATACAGATCAAGCGTCTTTCTGACGGCGATCAACGCCGCTTGACCCTCCCGCAGATTGTCAAGTGGATAAAGGAATCAAAAGGATAAAAAATGGAAAATATTAAGTACCGTGTAATCATATTTGGAAACGATGATGATTCGTTTGAGGCATCTTGTCCGGCTCTACCTGAGTGTACCTCTGAAGGTCAGACGAAAGAAGAGGCGTTGGACAACATTTGTGACCAAATTTACCTTCACATTGTGAGCCTTTTGGGTAAATGTCCTTTGTTTTTAAAAAGGATTGAATCTGCTATCCACCTTGAAGATCACAATCTTGATCTTCTCAATGAGAAAGCCAATCCTCTAGAAGTTAATGAAGACTTAAAAAAACTTATTAAGTTAGCTGCTAGTGGTACCTTGAGAACTACATACACAAGCGATGATTTATCCACTATTGTTATTGATATTTCAAAACTAAAGCTGAAATATGAGATGAATAATGAGCCTATTTCTTCCTCCGAGTGGTTTGATAGAGGATGGGCCGAAATTGACTTAGACGCAAAAATTACAGCATACTCAGAGGCAATCCGAATCAATCCCTTGTCGAGCAAGTCCTATAATTATCTTGGTAATGCGTTATACCTGAAAGGAAAAGTCGATGAAGCAATCGAATGCTACGGATTAGCGATAGCGTTCGAGCCGAATTGGCCCTACCCCTATAACAATCGTGGAATAATTCAAAGTAGACAGGAACAATGGGTAGGAGCAATTCGGGACTACTGCATTGCAATCACCTTAAACCCGCAGTATACTGATTGCTATGTAAATCGTTCAGTTGCACTTGCCCAAGTAGGTTTGGTAGACGAAGCTATAATAGACCTAGAAAATGCCATCTCAATCAATCCCGATGATGCAAATGCACACCTTGCTCTGGGCCATGCTTACAACATAAAAAATAACTACTATGAGCTCGAATATTTAGATAAAATGGATGAAGGGGAATCAAACGCTCGGCGGGCATTCGAGAAAGCTCGTGCTTTGGGTCAACCGCAAGCTCAAGAGTGTTTAGATAAATTAGACAAAGCAGAGGATGACTGAGTGTTAAGAACAGCACTCCCCAACACTCAGCATTCTGCACTTTGCACTCTGCACTTCTGCACTCTGCACTTCTGCACTCGTGTTCTCTGACCTCCTACGTCTGTCTAAGCAGACACTCACCTATGGCACTGCCACCGTCCTGACGAGGCTGGTCGCGTTCATCCTCGTCCCGTTTTTCACCCACTACCTCTCCCCCGCTGACTTCGGCGTCCAACAACTCTTCTACATTTCCATCGCCGTCGGCACGGAAATTCTGCTTCTCGGCCTCGACGTAGCTCTGCTGAGATTCTACGTGATGGAGAAAGACGTCGCCAGACGCTACGTCATCTTCTCGACGCTCTGGGTAGCGGGATTTGTCTTCAGCACCATCCTTGCCGCCGCGGTGTGGATAGGCGCTCCCAAGATTGTCCGACTGGTCGTCGAATTGCCGGATCCGACGCCGGACTGGGCGATCTACACATTAAGGCTTTGCGCCGGGATACTCTGGCTGGAAATCCTGAACTCCTTCCCGTTCATGGTCCTGCGCGGTGAAGGTTGCGCCCGACACTTTACCCAGACCAAGATTGGCGGAGCCGTCCTGCAGACTGCCTTCACCCTGATCGCTCTGATCGTCTTGAAAAGAGGCGTCGTCGGTGTCTTCGAAGCGAATCTTTTCTCCTCAGCCGTTGTTGCCCTGTCGTTGGTTCCGGTAGTCGTTTCGAGGCTGAAGCCCGTTTTCGACAAAGCTGTCATCAAGGCTTGTCTTGCCTTTGGCTTGCCCAACGTGCCGAACTCGATCTTTGTGCTGGCTATTGACCTCGCCGACCGGAAAATCCTTGAACTAATGTGCGGCCCGGCAGTGACGGGATTGTACTCGGTTGGTTACCGGCTGGGGACGTTCCTTGCAATTGTGGTTGCCGGGTTTCGCTTTGCGTGGCAACCTTTTTTCCTTTCGATAGCCGATAGTCCCAATGCAAAACGCGTTTATGGCTCGGTTCTGACGTATTATCTGGCGGTCATGGTCTGGTTCTACTTGTTGTTGACGGCTTACGTACCGCCTCTTGCGAAATGGGACATCCCGGGTGTTGGTATGGTCATCACCAAGGACTATTGGCCGGGACTCGATGTATTCCCGGTAGTCCTTCTGGCGCATATTTTCAACGGAGCTTACGCGATCTTCATGGTAGGCGTTTATCTCGAGAAGAAAACCAAGGCATTGCCTCTGATAACCGGCGCGGCGGGGATATTGAACGTATTCGGGAACATTCTTCTTGTGCCGAAGTATGGCATGTGGGCGGCGGCATGGCTGACCGTAGCTTCATACGCGGTGATGACAACATTACTCTATTTCTACATCCAACAACACTACCCGGTTGAATATCAGTGGAAACGAATTGTGCAGACATTGCTTTATGGCGGCGTTTTCTTTTGGATAAGCTGGTTTCTCCAGCTACGGGGTATTCCATCTGTTGGATACGTTCTCTCGCTGACTTTTCCTATCTACTATTATTTTGCCGTATTGGAAAATAATGAACGTGCGCGTTTGCGGGGGATGGTAAAAGGTGCGGGCTAAGCATGGTCTGTTGAAAAGTCATGTGGAGTTCAGGCGGTCGTCTTCGTCCGCCGACCTTATGAGCAGGGAAAGGGCGGACGAGGGCGTCCGCCTGGACATTGCAGATTAAGACCGAGATCCTTCACTTCGTTCAGGATGAATAGCAACGAGTCTTGGCAGTCTTCCCTAACGGTACAATTCACAACCTAACGGTTTCGTTTGAATAACTTAAAATCTTTCATCATCTTCATTTTCCTTGTACTGCTGATATATGGCGGTACGAATACCTATATTTATCGTCGTGCAGTTTCTACGGCGCATCTTGGCGGCGGTTGGGGGTTGGCTCTGCGGATCGGATTGCTATTTCTGATATTCGCCTATCCGATCTCACGCTTCACTTTTCCATTACGTGCCTTTTCGACGCCGTTCACCTGGATCGGTGGGTTCTGGTTAGCCGCCATGTGTTACGCGCTGATAGCCTTCGCATTTACTGACCTTGTCCGTTTGACCGATCTGACGTTTGGCTGGTTTCCAAACTGCCTGACCGGTGATCGGGTGCGAGTAGGGCGAATTCTGCTCGCCTCAGGAACCGGTGTTATAGTCGTCCTGTTGATCGTCGGACGAATGATCGCCGCCCATCCAGTCGTGAGAAATTTGGAACTGACTTTCGATAGACTGCCCGGAGACAAGGACGGCTACCGGGTCGTTCTGTTCAGCGACGTTCATCTGGGAACCATCATCGGCGAGAAGTTCCTCAACCGGCTGATCGATCAAGTGAACGACCTGAAGCCCGACCTGATCCTGATTCCCGGTGACCTCGTCGATGAACCGCCCCGATACATTCCTTGGGCAAAGGAACCGCTCAAGCGGCTGAAAGCTCGCGATGGAGTCATCGTCAGCATGGGCAATCATGAGTACTATCATGGCGCAGGGGAGTCAGTAAAACTCTTCACCGAATCGGGTTTTATTTTCCTTCGTGACCAAGCAATCGAAATACCCGGAACGGTTGTTGTCGCTGGGATGGACGATTTAACCGGGTCCCGTCAATACAAAGAGAAACCGTTTCCGCTTAATAACTACACGGCGAATATTAACAAGAATTTACCCCTGATCATACTTCACCATACTCCGGCTCGAATAGAAGAAGTTCGCGAGGCGGGAGCTGATCTTATGGTTTCCGGTCACGCTCACGGCGGTCAGCAGTGGCCGTTCGAGTATATTACGCGGATGGTCTTTAAGGTTAAGAGCGGGCTCACCAAGTTCGGTGACCTGAATTTCTTCCTGACCACGGGCGTAGGAACTTGGGGACCGCCGATCCGCATTGGTGCGACGCCGGAAATCGTTGTATTTACATTGAAAGCCCAAGAGTTCGAATGATGAATCCACTGCCAGCCCGCCGCGGCTGGCAGTGTAGATAAGCCATACCCTCTGGGTTGAAAACTTGTGCGAATATATTCATAATTAAAAATATCTGATTTACTGCCGACCGCGGCGGGTCGGCAGTGGAACCAACAAAGGAGAAAACCAACTTGGGAATGCAACTCTAACCAACTTGACACGCTACAAAGACTTCCGCAAACGCCTTGCCGGGCCGCCCATACTTGCCGATGGCGCGATGGGAACAGAGCTTTACCAGCGGGGCGTTTACGTCAATCGCTGCTACGATGAACTCTGCCTCTCAAGCCCTGATCTCGTCACCGCCGTTCACTACGACTACCTGCGCGCCGGCGCTCAAATCATCGAAACAAACTCTTACGGCGCAAACCGCTTCAAGCTGACCCCGCACGGACTCGGTGAACTCTCCGAGGACATTTCAAGGCGTTCGGCTGAGATCGCCCGACATGCTTGCGACAAAGCCGGGCGCGAGGCGTTCGTTGCCGGTTCGATAGGACCATTGGGAAGAAGGCTGGCTCCGCTTGGGACGCTCGAACCGTCAGGCGCGCGCGACGTGTTCGAGGAACAAGCTCGAGGGCTGATCGCCGGTGGCGTCGATCTCATCTACGTCGAGACGATGCTCGATCCGGTCGAGCTTATCGCCGCCGTAGAGGCCATCCGCGGATTGTCTTCGGACGTGCCCATCATCGCCTCATTCACACTGGCCGACTGGGATCAGACGGCTTATGGAGCGACTCTGGAGCGCATGGCGACTGAGCTGAACCGACTGCAAATCGATGCGGTCGGGTTCAACTGCTCGATAGGGCCTGCCAAACTGCTTGACGCGGCAATCAGGTTGATGGAACTGACCAATTTGCCGGTCTCGCTCCAGCCCAACGCCGGAGAATTAGAGTGGGTCGAGGGGCGACTGATCTGCCGGGCAACTCCTGAATACTTCGCCGAGTACGCCAAGCGAATGGCGCTGTCGGGCGTCAAGATTATCGGCGGGTGCTGTGGTTCGACGCCAGCTCATATTCGGGCGATGGATGGCGCGTTGCGAGCGATTTCTCCTGAGCTGTCCAAGGTTCGTATTTCTTCTGTCACCCCCCTGCGGGTGACAGAAGAGAAGACTCCCAAGATCCCCACCCGCGACCTGTCGCCGCTTGCCGCGAAGCTTGCCGATGGAAAGTTCGTTTATTCAGTGGAGATGAACCCGCCCCGCTCGCCTTCGACTGCCTCGATTGTCGAAAAGGCGAAAGTGTTGAAGGCGGCCGGAGTAGATGTCGTCAATATCCCTGACGGTCCGCGAGCCTCCGCGAGGCTTTCGGCGATGGTATTGGCGCATATTATCAAACGAGAAACAGGCATTGGCACGATTCTCCACTACACCTGCCGCGACCGGAATATCTTGGGCATGCAGAGCGATCTGCTTGGAGCTGAAGCGCTTGGTCTTGACAACATCCTTTGCATCACCGGCGATCCGCCCAAGCTTGGCGACTACCCGATGGCGACGGCGGTTTTCGACGTCGATGCGATAGGATTGCTGAGGATTGCTTCAAATCTGAACAACTGTTTGGATATTGTCAGCAACCCTATTTCAAAGGGAACGACGTTCTTCCTTGGTTGTGGAGCCAATCCCGGTGCGGTTGACCTGGAGTTTGAGCTTGACCGCCTGCATCGCAAGATCGAATCTGGCGCTCACTATATCATGACACAGCCGGTCTTCGATGTGGAGTTGTTTTTTGCATGGCTTGACCGGTTCAAGCGGACAGACATACCGATATTAGTGGGTATTTTGCCGTTAGCATCTTACCGCAATGCTGAGTTTTTCCACAACGAAGTCCCCGGTATGCAGGTCCCTGAGTGGATACGCGATAAGCTGAAGCCTATCGACGACCGTGAGAAAGCGGCTCAGATGGGGATTGAGATTGCGGCGGAGGCGTTGAAGGCTTGTGCCCCACGGGCGCAAGGGGCGTACATCATGCCGCCGTTCGGGAGGGTGGAATTGGCGTTGGGGGTGATGGAAGGGCTGCAGTAGGACAGTTGTGAGGCGGACAGTTGTCCGCCTCACCCCATAACTGCGCTATGCTACCGGTGAGGCGAACAGCTGTTCGCCTCACCCAAACAGTTGTCCGCCTCACCTCTTATATTTATTGAAACTTCAATGAACTCTGACCTAACTATCTACAGGAGACACTTCCCTCACTGGCGGTTAGAGGGAAGCGTTTACTTTGTCACATGGTCTTTGAGTAATAGCCAGCATGAACTCACTCCGGAAGAGCGAGATTTGATTCAGACGGCATTGTTTCGATTTGATGGAGTGAGATATCGGCTTAATGCTTATGTAGTAATGAACGACCATGTCCATATATTAGTGTTACCGCATGAGGCATGGCCGCTGGAGAGACTTGTTCAGCGTTGGAAGACATACACTTCGGGGGAAATGCGGAAACGATTTGGTCGAATACTGCCAATTTGGAAGCGTGAGTACATGGACAGAATTGTTCGTGACGAGGCGGAGTATTTGAAATTTGCCAACTACATACTTACCAATCCTGTTCGGCGCTGGCCAGAAGCAGGAGAGTACAAGTGGGTTGGCTTGGGTAAAGAATGATAGTTGTAGTTGGTGAGGCGGACAGCCAAAGAGTCGGTGAGGCGAACAGTTGTTCGCCTCACCCCAGAACTGCACTATGCTGCCGGTGAGGCGAACAGTTGTCCGCCTCACCTCAGGACTGAGCTATGCTACTGGTGAGGCGAACAGCTGTTCGCCTCACCACACCCCTCACCTTGCGAAGACGCAGCAAGGTTCGGCGAGAGGCATGTTCCTGCAAACCGAGTCACTTTACCGCTCAGAATGCTCTCGCATACCTTTGAAGAATAGCCTAATCTGTAGAGCATTCATAGGAAACCAATTCGCCAAATGTCGTTCTAAATTGATTAGGCCGGGTTGATAAAGGAGATCATCGAAATCTTCTGTTGATCGTAGGCCAATACCTGTTGTATAGGCTCGTTGCACAGTTTGGAGAGCAATTTTATTTAACTTGGCAACGTCCTTTCCTGACTCAATACGATCACGTCGAGATAGAATACAGAGTCGGATAACATCTTCAACATGACTTAATCCCTGAGGAATGGATTGCTTATCTAAGTGCATTATAATTCTCTTTGAATGAGGTTAGATCAATTCGATCCTCTCCCGGAATTGCCAACTCATAGTGACCCCTACGATAGAAGACATTGAATTTATAATCTCCGTGTTCAGAGCTTCCGAACCGTTGTCTGTATTGACGGATCATCTCTTTGGGTATAAAAAATCGATGTATTTCACCAGATGGTTGGCGGCAAATGAATACAAGGGAACCGTACTCGTCAACCGGAGTGCCGAAAAACCATCGATCCGGACGTTTTTCGTTTGCGAACATTACGGCCATTTTATCACCACTCGGAAGAGTATAGATCATTTCAGATCTGCCTTCCCTGTGTACTTGGAGACCATGATGAGAAAGATCTCTCTCGAGTCTTGCCCGTTCTTGGGCCGCCTGTTCCCTTGCCGTTGTAATTCCTCCAGATTCTCTTCGAGGATTTGTTACTATACGGTGAGGAACTATTGAATTTCCATTTCGAAGGGCAAGCTCCAGTTCAGAGATTTCTACTTCCACATTAGCCAGTCTGACGGACAAATGTTTGGTTTGCTCAAGGCTCCGAGCAAGATCAATTACGCGGTCGGAATTTCCCTGATTCAAGGCGGTACTCATCTCGCTTGTAATTGTTTGCTCCAAGAGTTGAAGCCTCGATTCGATTAAGCGTTCAGGCATTTCAGCTTCCTTTAGATTAGTTTTGTGTCTTGTGTGTGTTGTGTGACACGTATAAGATATGTTTGTGTTGTGTCTGCGTCAAGTGTTATAACTACAAATCTTCAGAATCCAATTATTTTACTCGAAATCTATCAGTATGTCCCTCACCCATTCCCAAGACCTTCTCACCCGCGCTGAGCTGACCGACCTTCTGTCTCAGCGCATTCTCATCACCGACGGAGCCACCGGCACCGCCCTCGAAACACTCCGCCCGACCGCCAAAGACTTCGGCGGCGAAGAGTTCTTCGGTTGCAACGAGATGCTCAACGCCCACGGCGAATGGGTTCCGCTCGCCGTCCATAAGTCGTACCTCGAAGCTGGCGCCGATATCCTCGAGACCAACTCGTTCAACGGGTCGGACATCGTCCTCGCCGAGTACGGCATCGCTGGCCGCGCAAGAGAGCTTGCCCGGAAGTCGGCGGAGCTGGCGCATCAGGCAATAAGAGAATTTGAGGTAGGGCGAACAGCTGTTCGCCCTACCAGTGACGATGCAGAGGTGGTGAGGCGAACAGCTGTTCGCCTCACCAATCAACGCCACTTCGTCCTCGGCTCCATGGGTCCCGGCACCCGCACGATCACGGTCACTCAGAACGTCACCTTCGCGGAAGTCATTGAGTGTTACCATCAGTACGCCGCTGGGTTGCTCGAAGGTGGCGCAGACATGCTCGTCCTTGAGACTCAGCAGGATACCCTCAACGTCAAAGCCGCCCTCCTCGGCGTTCAAAAAGCCCAACGCGAACTCGACCGCGCCGCGCCTCTGTTACTTTCGGTAACCATCGAACCTAACGGCTGTATGCTCGCCGGACAGACCATCGATGCCCTCTACCATACCGTCGCCGGATTCGACCTCTTTGCCGTCGGTCTCAACTGCGCTACGGGCCCCGAACTAATGGCAGATCACTTAAGGACTTTGGCAGAATTGTCTCGTCTTCCCGTCACCGTTTGGCCCAACGCCGGACTCCCCGACCATGAAGGGCGCTACTCTGAAGGCCCCGACTTCTTCCGCGATGTGATCCACCGCTTCGCCAAAGAAGGCTTCATCAACATCGTCGGCGGTTGTTGTGGGACGACACCGGCTCATATTCGTGCCATTCGTGAGGCAGTCGATGGCATCAAGCCTCGCACAGGCAAACTCCCCGGCTTCTACCCCGCCCTCGCCGGAGCCGAGACGATGCTCGTTTACGCCGACAACAAACCGGTCTATATTGGCGAACGCACCAACACCATCGGATCGCGAAAGTTCAAACGGTTAGTTGGTTCTGGAAATTGGGATGAAGCCTCCGAGGTCGGTCGCGATCAAGTCAAGCGCGGCGCGATGGTGCTCGACGTCTGTTGTGCCGACCCCGACCGCGATGAACTCGCAGACTTCACAAGACTTGGGCAGTCGCTTCTCCGTAAAGTCCGCGTCCCTCTCCTCGTCGATACCACCGACGTAGAAGTCGTCGAAGCGGCTCTGAAAATGATCGGCGGCAAGCCAGCGATCAATTCAGTCAACCTTGAGGACGGCGGGGAACGACTCCGTAAGGTTGCCGGTCTCGCCAAAATGTATGGCGCTTCACTGATTTGCGGTTTGATCGACGATGATCCGATCCAGGGCATGGCCGTAACCGTCGAGCGCAAGCTTGAAATTGCCGAAAAAACCTATCGTATCCTTAAAGATGAATTCGACTTTCCCGACACCGACATCATCTTCGACCCGCTTGTCTTTCCGGCTGGAACAGGCGACCAGAACTACCTCGGCTCAGCCAAAACCACCATAGAAGGCGTCAAAGCCGTAAAAGAGAGGTTTCCCAACTGCTTGACACTATTGGGAATATCGAACGTTTCGTTCGGACTGCCTCCTGCCGGTCGTGAGACTATAAACTCTGTATTCCTCTATCTCTGCACCAAAGCCGGTCTCGACATGGCAATCGTCAACACCGAAGGACTGCGCCGCTACCCAAGTATTCCACCTAACGAAGTCGAACTCGCCACCCGCCTGCTGATGGAGGGCACGAACGATGTCATCGCCGAGTTCACCGCTCACTTCCGCGAGGCGAAAATCGAGCGTACAGCCGATGAGTGGGCGGCGCTACCGGTTGAGGAGCAGGTCTCCCGAGCCGTTATCGAGGCTCGCAAAACCGGTCTTGAGAAAAACCTGCTGACTCTACTCGGCCGGATGACGCCTTTGGAAGTCATCAACGGACCTTTGCTTGCTGGAATGGACGAGGTGGGAAAACTCTTTGGAAGCAATCAACTGATTGTCGCAGAAGTGTTGGAATCGGCTGAGGTGATGAAAGCCGCCGTGGACATTATCCGTCCTTTCTTCAAGGCGGGCGACACAAGTGCTGTGAAGGGGAAGCTACTATTGGCGACGGTCAAGGGTGACGTCCATGATATTGGAAAGAATCTTGTTGACATGATCCTCTCGAATAATGGTTACGACGTGATCAATCTTGGCATAAAAGTCCTGCCAGAAACGCTAATCGCCGCTGTTAAGGAGCATTCGCCGGATATGATTGGGCTTTCGGGGCTATTAGTCAGGAGCGCTCAGCAGATGGTTCACACCGCAGACGACTTACAGGCGGCGGGAATTAATCTGCCGTTGTTAGTTGGAGGAGCGGCGCTATCAAAAAAATTCACGTTGCTGAAAATATCTCCGCACTATGCCGGGTCGGTTTTCTATGCGGCTGAGGCGATGGAAGGCTTACAACTCGCCAATCAGATTGCTGATAAAGAGCAGTTCGCGTCGTTGAAGACGAGCTGGCAAGAGATGAGGCAAAAGACGGAGGCAGAAGAAATTGTTTCAGCATCTTCCGTCGATGCCCTATCGTTGACGGAAATACGTCCTGCCAGTTGGATAGCGACAGATGTTCCGGAACCGCCCGATCTCAATGAACATATTCTTGATAAAATCCCCGTCGATCTCGTTTTGCCCTTTTTGAACGACCAGATGCTCTATGGGAAGCACCTCGGTATAAAAGGCGTCACAAGAAAACTGCTCGAAGGAAATGATTATAAATTATTGAAATTAAAGGATCAGGTAAAGGAAATCGTTGTGGAAGGCGAACAATCCGGTATTTTCGCTCCGAAGGCAATTTACCGGTGGTTCCCGGTAAAGCCGGAAGGTGAGGAGATTCTTCTTAACACGAAGAAACGAAGAAACGAAGGGGAAAATGATGATTCAATTCCTCCTCCTTTCGCGGTTCAAAACTTTTCCTTCCCCCGCCAGCAAGGTCGCGCCGGAATATCCGCAGTCGATTGGATCAGACCGCCTGAGTTGGGGGGCGATCATGTTGCCATGTTTGTAGTAACGGCGGGGCTGGAGACGGGAACTCGAGCGGCGGAAATGAGAAAAGAAGGACGCCTGTTAGCGTCCTTGATATTGCAATCAGTGGCTATCGAATTGGCTGAAGCAACCGCCGAGTGGGTCCACCAGCGCATTCGTCAGGAATGGGGAATACCCGACCCGTACGACTTTGACGTGCAAGACGTATTCCGCACCAAATATCGCGGGATCAGGCTTTCGTTCGGTTATCCGGCATGTCCGAACTTGGAAGATCAGAAGCCGCTCTTCGACCTGCTTCAACCGGAGCGGATCGGAGTTGAACTGACCGAAGGCTTTATGATGCACCCGGAGGGATCGGTTTCGGCGCTGGTGTTCCATCATCCTGCCGGAAAGTACTATGCGATTTAATTAATAATTAATAATTAATAATTAGTAATTAGTGCCTGCCTTAAATTATTAATTATTAATTATTAATTATTAATTATCAAGTGCTCCGAGCTTAATCCATACCTTTATTGTGTCGATATTGGCTGAAGATAAGTATGGCCCGCCTTGAGGCATCCGTGCCCCGGCGTCGGGATCGCCAGTCAACTTCTTCGTAAAGTAGCTGGCATCGGTCGAATCTCCCGCAATAATGTCGCCATTTGACATGATGTTGTTGTGAGTGGAAACATTAAAGCCGTTCTGGCTCTGAGCTGTGTGGCAGGGGGTGCAACTCTGCATCAAGAGCTGACCTATCCCTTCATTACCCCTCCATACCGCTCGTAATACCGGCGCGTTATTCCCACCTGTCGGAGTCTTGTCTCCGCTGTCGCTACAACCAGCAATCAGTGCGAAGCCTGCAATTAACACGCCCCACCGAATTGAACGAATTGAATTTATCACTTTATTTATTCCTTTGAGAGTTTTAGCCTGTGTGATCTAATCTTCTTGGAGGGCGGACTTTCAGAGTTCGTTGATTTATTCGTTCGAGTAGAGATTTGATCCTCTTGGAGGGGGGGCTTCAGCCCCCCCTAAAGGACAATCAAGCACAAACAAGGGCGGGCTGAAGCCCCCCCTCCAAGAGAATCTTGTCCGAATTGGCGTCCCAAGCGAATAAATCAACGAACTCTGAAAGTCCGCCCTCCAAGAGTACCACAATATTAAAGTTTGCCGGGTTCAGTTTTTGTACTAAAACCAGACATGGAGTTGAAGTTCCCCGGTTCCATGTTCTTTGCCAGAACGCCGCTCCCAGACAAATCCGGGCAGAAGTTCAAGATAACCCGTCGGAAACAGGTCCGCGCCGACTCTCCCGCGCCACTCATAACCATTTTTCACGTCCAGATTTGGGTCGTAGAAGTCGTACTGCGCCGTGACATACATTCCTCGCTTCAGCATATATCCTAACGAATGAGTTAAAGCGAGTTCTCTCTTGCTGGTTACAATCCAGTCTATTTCTCCGAGATAGGTGATTGGTCCCCAATTTATTCCCCAAAACGGTCCGCCATATCGTTGCAAGCCCGGCGTCGCCAACCCCTTACCCATATCGAATTCCGCGTAGCGCCAGCTCATACCCCCGGTTATATTGAAATATCCTGCAACTAATCTCTTCAAAGCCCTTGTGGTTAACACTTTCCCGCGATTGCCATCGACAATCCCCAACGATCCGTTAGTCAAGGCAACGGACGCCTCCCATTCCAACGGGTAGAATCCGTACTCCAAACCATCCTCGGCGCCTTTGCCTTGACCATAGCCAAGGCGGCTTCTGACATAGCTGTTATGATCGACAAACTTCCAACCATAGGCAGGCATAAACCGGCCCCCTCTAAATACCGAGGAGTAAGGCAATCCCTGTATTAGAGCAAAAGCCTCACTGGAACCATACAGTGATCGCGAAAGGTAAACCATGGTTCGGTCTGTCGGGGCAATTGTGGTGTAAAGCGTCCCTTCCATGGTCACAAAACTGTTACCTGAAAGAGTATCATTGGAACTATAGTAAAGCGAACGAAAATCGACGCCGACCTGAAAATGCCTTCCTATTTTCGGATTGATCGAGTCGAGAAGGGCGAAATCATCAAGCTCTTTCATAGGCAAGTCCATGTAGCTGAAGAACTGTGCTCCGTAGAGGGCTCTCATCCCGCCACCGGTTGGAACGACATGACACAGTTGGCAACTCTGATTGTATCGAACGCCAAATTCCGGCATAGCTACCGCTTCGTTCGCTATCAAAACGATGGTTGCTATCAATAGCAGGGATTGGGAGATTGATTTCATCAATTGATCCTATGGAAAGAATTTAGTGCTCGATTAGCGGGTTAGACAGAGCATACTGTCATACAAATAGACTTACGTCGCTTGAGGCTTTATAATTTGAAAATTATCCCCACAAAAAATTGATAAGAGCGTAAGATATAGAGTCAATTTAGTCTCATCGAGATTAATGATCCGAATTACCGTCTCAAAGAGCTATAAATGCCCAAAAATAAAATGACCCGGTTTGTTTCGCTTTTTACCTTGCTACTCATGCCCTCGTTCCTGTTGGCTCGTTCCGGCGGACCCGATGATGGCTTGACCAACAGCCCTCCGAACCAACAGAACTGCACCGAGTGCCACTCGTCCTTTGCGTTCAATAGCGGACAAGGTACTCTTAATCTTCAGGGATTGCCCGAAAGTTATCAGCCGGGCGAGACCTATCGTCTCACTCTGGCTTTAGCCGACCCAAACGCTCGACGCTGGGGATTCGAATTAACAGCGCTTACTTCCAATAATTCCCGCGGCGGCAATCTCGCCGTTGTCAATCAGCAAGCCACTCAACTAAGCAACAATAACAACCAGCCTCAGTACTTGAAACACCGTAGCGCGGGCACATTCCCAAGGCAAGCCAACAGCGCCTCCTGGATCTTCGACTGGACGGCTCCGCGCGAAGGAACCGGTGAAATTACATTTTACTTTTGCGGGAATGCCGCAAACAACAATGACAACAGTAGCGGTGACCGGATTTACGGCTCCGAACGCACCCTCGCCGAAGCGGAACCACCGCCGCCACCTCCACCACCTGATTCGATAATCGTGACAGTTGCAAGCGGCTGGAATTTGATCTCCGCACCTGTAGCTCCCGATTCGATAATGGTAGCAAACCTTTTTGCCCCGTTGATCGACGCAGGATCGCTTATCGTCCTCCGTGACGCCGCCGGAAGAATTTTCAATCCGGCTGAACGAGTGAACGAGATCGGCAACTGGATGGTGTTTAGCAGTTATCAGATCAAAGTTACTGAAGATGCAGAGATCAAATTCTCCGGCGAGTTCGTCGATCCCTCACATTCTTATCCCGTAGAGAGCGGCTGGAACTGGATTTCCTATCCGCGCTTAGATACGATCCATCCGAGCCAAGTTATGGATCTGATCGGAGATAGAGCGAGCATAGTTCGTGACGGGCGGGGCAACTTTGCCATCCCTGGTCTCGCTTTATCTGATTTACCGATGATTTTACCGGGTAATGGATTGCAGATATTGAGCGTGACGAATGAGCCATTTGAATTCATCTGGCCTGAACCTGATCGTAATCTTGAGCCGCCCACTGCGCCGTCGTTGCCGACCCAATTCTCGAATGGAACCAACACTGGAAGTTCGATGTCCATCGCGGTCAGCAGTTGGAGTCTTCTGGGTGAGATTTCCAATGGCGATGAGTTAGGCGTCAGTTCCGTGGAAGGATTACCTTTGGGGGCGGGAGTGATTTCGGGCGATACATTGTTGCTGACAGTCTGGGGTGACGACGATATGACCGAGGCCGTCGATGGGGCAAGAGACAGTGACACTTTGATTTTTACTTACTGGTATGCTGTTGGCGACAGCGAGGAGATCACCGAAGCTATGACCATCCAAAACGAGCAAGTCGTATATATGACAAACTCCTTCATGGAGATATCCCTCACTACTACTCCTCCCGATGCAGTCAAGCCTGACAACCTGACTAAACCTTCAGAATTTCAATTGCTCGGCTTGTATCCCAATCCGTTCAACCCAGTTGCCGAGGTCTCATTCTCATTGAGCGAGGCGGGATTGGTCAAAGTCGGACTTTTCGATGTTTCGGGGAAATTATTACGTGATTTAGGCGTATCATCTTTAGGAAAAGGCGAGAATCGTCTGTCGATCAATGGCGATGGACTGCCCGTCGGACTTTATCTGGTAGGTGTTGAAAGTGGTGGAGTCAGGAAGATGATCCGAGCCGTTTTATTGAAGTAACCGCATACCATCTCGTCCCCGCAAGGGGCTTAACATAAAAGAAGCACTCGCTCAGCAATGAGGGAGTGCTTCTCCTTTAATCCACTTCTTTGCTTTGCGTGCGGTGTAACAAATCTGCCGCCTGAACACACTACTTATTCACCTTACTGAACTTCAATACTGCCACTCCGAATATAATCGTCCCCAATCCCAGAAGCATACCCATTTGAGGCAGTATATCGCGTAAAGTCACTCCTTTTAAGAAAATCCCTCTGATTATTTCCATGAAGTGTCTTAATGGGTTTAGATAAGTCAATAAATAAATCGCTCGCGGCATGTTCTCAACTGGATAGAAAAAACCACTCATCAGTATTCCAAAGATAAGAACGAACCAAACGGCAAACATCGCCTGCTGTTGTGTGTGTGAAATGGTAGAGGCGAGCAAGCCCATTCCGAGTGTCACCATCAAATAAAGTAACGACGCCGAGACTAACAGCCATACCGATCCCTCGAATGGTATCTTGAAGTAGAATATGGCGATGGACGCGGCGAAGGTCAGTTCGAAGAAGGCAAGGATGATGAAGGGAATGGTCTTCCCCGCAATAAACTGAATCGGCGAGATGGGAGTCACCATAAGTTGTTCAAGTGTTCCAAGTTCCTTCTCCTTGACTACCGCCATACCGGTCAACATTCCTGATATTATTGTAATCAACAGCACCACAATTCCCGGAACCATGTACCTCCTACTTTCGAGTTCGGGATTGTAATAGTACCGTGAAACCGGAACGATGCGGTGCATTCTCATTTCAAGCTCGGGGTGCTCGAGTCGCATCTCGTCGAGGATTTTTGCCGCTTCTGTCCTTATGATCGCTTCAGCATAACCCCTGGCCATTCCAGACAGGCTGGAATTCTGGCCGTCAACCATCAATCCTACCTCGGCGCTTTCCCCTCTTGCGATACATTCTGCATAGTCTTTAGGGATGTTCAGCGTTATATCAACTTCGCCTTTCATGAACATACTCATTAATTCGGAAGGATTTTCGACCATTCCGACAGACGTAAAATATCCTGATGTGAAAAAGGCGTCGATCAGCCGACGACTCTCAAATGTACGGTCGGAATCAATAAACGCCAAACGGACGTTTTTCAAGTCGGTTGTCACTGCATAGGCAAAGATGAAAAGTTGAATGATAGGCACAACAATTATCATCCGTAGCATGGCTTTGTCACGGAGAATCTGATGAAATTCTTTTTGAACGAGATAGAGTATTGGTCGCATAAAATTTTTCGTACTATTTCTCGAGGCTACTGACTAAACGCCTAAGCGCGTGTAGCCCGCACAGCATTCGAAACGCCTAAGCGTGTGTAACCCGCACAGCTTCGAAATCCCTAAGGGCGTGTAGCCCGCACAGCTTCGAAATCCCTAAGGGCGTGTAGCCCGCACAGCATTCGAAACTCCTAAGCGTGTGTAGCCCGCACAGCTTTGCTGGGCGGGAGTTACCTGAATTGCACTCGCCGAGCACAGCTCGCCTGTCTTAACGCTACAAATTTATGTCCTTTGACATCTATTCCAACCGCTCCTTGAAACGTACGATGGCAACTGTCAATATTAATACAGAAAGAAAAGCGAGAATCCCTGCCTCATGGGGGAACCAAAGTTGTCCTTTCAACATGACTCCCCGAATGATCCGCAGATAGTAAGTTGCCGGGATAAAACGACTCACTTGTTGAAGCACCCACGGCATGCTGGAGATCGAGAACATGAATCCTGACAAAAGTAGCGTGGGCAACATCGTTCCCATCAACGCCGCGATCATTGCAACTTGCTGAGTCCTGGCGAAGGTTGAAATCAGCAATCCAAGCGCTAACGAGATTATGATGTACAAAAGCGTGTAGGCCGACAGCACCCACCAGGAGCCGTTCATCGGAACTCCGAAGATGAACCTGCCAGTGGCGAGTATCAGCGTAGCATCGATGGCTCCCAGAGCGATATAGGGAATTACCTTCCCAAGGATTACCTGCGATGGAGCAACCGGAGTAGTGAGGATCTGTTCGAGCGTGCCGGTCTCACGTTCGCGGGCAATGGCGAGTGAGGTTAACAGCGCGCAGATCATCACAAGAACCAACGCAACAAGCCCCGGAACTACAAAATGAGCGCTGACCAACTGCGGGTTGAATAGTACTCGCGTTTGAGGCTCAATTGGAAGCGATTTTATCCCGAATGCTTCGTTCGCCAGTCTTCGGTTGAAACGCGCAATTACAGCTTGGATATAGTTATCGACCACCGCCGCAGTCGAGCCATCCGCTCCATCGACGAGAATCTGGACTGGTGATTCCAAACGATTTGCAAGCTTGACGCTGTACCCTTTCGGAATAATCACTACGGCCCGGAACCGTCCTTGCCGGAAGCCGGTTTCAATCTCGTTTCGGTTGATTAATGCCTCAACCGGAACGATGAAGTTACTCGATGTCATTTCGCGTTGTAGATCGAACGAAGCCGTGGAGTGATCCTGATCGAGGACTGCAACCGTAAGCCTTCTCAGTTCCATATCGAGGGCATAGCCATAAAGCACCACCATCATCAGCGGCATGGCGATGGCCACCGCAAGACTGCGAGGGTCTCGCATGATATGGAGCGTCTCTTTGCGAGCGACTGCGAGGATGCGTTTCACTCGTTGGTGACTCCGCTTTGTCCAACCAGTTTCAAGAACAGCCCCTCCATTGTCGGAACGCCGTGTAGTCGCTTGAGTTCTGCAGGGGCTCCGATGGCGATAATCTTCCCATCCTTCATAATCGAAATCCGGCCACAGTATTCAGCTTCATCCATATAATGAGTTGTTACGAAAACTGTTGCCCCTGCCTCGGCGGTCTCATAAATCACATTCCAGAATTCACGCCGTGCAATGGGATCGACTCCGCCAGTCGGTTCGTCAAGGAAAAGAAGCTTCGGCCGGTGCAACATCGCACAAGCAAGGGCAAGACGTTGCTTAAAGCCCAAAGGCAAATCTCGCGTTAAGGTTCTCTTCTGATCAGCAAGACCAAGTCGTTCGAATTGCTCAGCCTTCTGATATTCGATCTCTTTTCGGCTTAAGCCGTAAACTCCTCCAAAAAAATTAACATTTTCTTCGATCAGCAAATCATCGTAAAGACTGAAACGCTGGCTCATGTAGCCAATTCGACCTTTGATTTTTTCCGAATCACTGCTGATAGGCAAGCCATCGATCCATGCTTCGCCTGAACTCGGTTTTAACAAACCACAGAACATTCGGATAGCAGTCGTTTTGCCGGCTCCGTTCGCCCCGAGAAACCCAAATATCTCCTTGCGTTCGACATTCAGGTCGAGGTTATCGACGGCTATGAATTTCCCGAATCGTCTCGTCAGATTTCGTGCGACGACTGCTGAGTCAGATTTACCAGAAAGCTCATTTTGAGTTAGAGTCATTGATGGGAGGCTGTTCGGTGTCGCAGGGTGTCCTCACCCTGCGACAAGTAATTGTGAAAGTCAATATCGCCGCAAGGTGAGGACACCTTACGGCAAGGAAGCCATTTGGTCATCAGTGGGGCGGACAGTTGTCCGCCCCACTGCGCGGTTTTCATCATCAAGCTTACCGACTATTGCCACAAAAGTGTCTTCGATGGATGGCGACGCCCTTGACGCTTGTCCGCCAGCCTCTCGTACTAACGTGGATACTCGTTCAGCCTCCCCGGGATTGTTGCAGGCGATATGGAGTCTGCCGCCAAATCGATGTAAATGATTTGAGTCAATTCCTGAGGCGATCAACTTCTGTCGGATATCCTGAAGATTCTCAGCCGTTGCCTCGATGAGGATGTGGGGATAAAGCTCAGTGATCTGTGATGGAGTCCCGACCACTAACGTTTTTCCTTTGTGCATCAGCGCTGTCCGGTCGCAAAGAAGAGCCTCGTCCATGTAGGGCGTTGAAACGACAATTGAGATGCCCTCCGCAGACAGTTCTTTCAGTATTGACCAGAATTCCCGCCGGCTGACCGGATCGACGCCTGTGGTCGGTTCGTCAAGTATCAGCAGTCTGGGAGTATGAATCAGGGTACAGGAGAGGGCGAGCTTTTGCTTCATTCCGCCGGATAATTGCAAGGCTCGTCGGTCGCGAAAGGGACCAAGTCGGGAGAATCGCATGAGCCGTTCCTCGCGGCGTTGGCGTTCATCCGTCGGCACAAGATAAAGATCGGCGAAGAAACGCAAATTTTCAGCGACGGTCAGGTCGGGATAGAGGCTGAACCGTTGAGGCATGTAGCCGATTAACTCACGAACTTTGCGAGGGTATCCTTCCGGATCGATCCCGAAGATCGACATTGTGCCGCTGTCCCGCGTGATGAGCCCGCATAATGCTCGCATCGTTGTGGTTTTACCCGCACCATCAGGGCCGATTAAGCCGAATAATTCGCCCTCCCTGACCGAAAAAGTCAACTCTTTGGCTGCCTGAACGTCTCCGTAGGAGCGAGTGAAGTTCTCTATTTGAACGGCGAAGGTCACCTTGAAGAATCCACTGCCGACCCGCCGCGGTCAGCAATGCGATTATTTGTTTTCTGCATTAGCGTACAAAATCAATTGCTTCAAATATATTCACAGCCCCGCCTCTGCTGGCATACCGATGCGCAACAATCCCTCCCGGTTGTCGATGGCGATCTTGACGGCATAGACCAGTTGCAAGCGCGCGTCTTTAGTCTGGGCGTTCTTTGGTGTGAATTCGGCTTCGGAACTGACCCAGGTAATAATCCCTGTGAACTTCTGTCCAGGCAGGGCGTCGATCAAAACCGGTGACGTCGATCCAACTTTCACTCTGTCCAGATCGGGCGCTCCGATAAAGATGCGAAGCTCCATCCGCTCAAGGTTTGCCAGACGGAATAATACTTTGCCGGGAGTAGCTACTTCACCCGGCTCGATGGAGCGCAGAATCACTTCCCCATCCAAAGGCGACAGGATGATGCCTTCTTGAAGCTGTCGGTCAAAAACAGCGAGCGTAGCGCTTAGCTTTGTCTCTTCAGAGTCGAGCGCCGCGAGCTGGTGCTTGACTGCGGAAACTTGATCTTTGGCGACGTCGCGACGGGTGGTGAATTCGTCGAGCTGTTGTTGCTGAATTGAGCCTGATTTAAGCAGTTCAGCGATGCGGCCAAGTTGCAGATCGAGGTACTCGAGGTTGCGCTCAGCTTGTGAGATACCGTCGGCGAGGACAGTGCGCTGAGCGGCAATTGAACCCAGCCCACTCTCGACTTGGGCACGTTGAAGCCGGATTAGGTCGGTGTCAAGGACAACAAGCGTGTCGCCACTCATGACCTTACTTCCGAGCTGAGCTGAGGCTTTAATCACTCGCCCTCCGATTGTGGAAGCGATTTCGATCTCGATTGCTTCGAGCGTTCCGGACGGATTCGGACGGCTTTTTTCTCCACAGCCACCCATGAGCGCAAGACTCATCAGGGCGAAGATGCGAAAGTATTTTTGGTGTTGAGAAGATTGCATTTATAAGACCGGTTTTCCGCTACCGACCCGCCGTGGTCGGTAGCAAATTAATATTGCTTGTAGCCGCACAGCTTCCCAGCAAGCTGTCAACCCTCTGGGGTTGACAGCAAACCCCAGCCGCGTGTAGCCGCACAGCTTTGCTGGGCGGACCTGAGTTCAGAGTTCAAACTTCAGTTTGTCCTCTAAACCGCACCAGTACCGGCGATTTCAATCGCCGTCTTTATCGGGCGAATAAATTTGCCTGTACAGATCAGCATCGACCATCGACCATTGACCATCGACCACTCTCACATCACCGCCAGCACATCCTCTGGCGCGATCAGCCCGGCGAGGCACTTCTCCAGGGCGTCTTCACGGAAAGATTTCGCTCCGGCTCCCTTCGAATGGACGGCGAGCTCTGAGATTAATGGCTTTGAAGTGATCAAATCGCGGAGAGCATCCGTTATAAAGATCGTCTCAAAAATCGCTACCCTACCGCTCTTTCCCGAGAAATAACATTTCGCACAACCAACACTACTGAATAGTTTGGAATTGGCTTGTAAATTTAATAGGTTGATCATCTCCGCCTCGTTAGGATGAGGCAATCGGCAATCCCGGCATATTCGAGGAACAAGTCTTTGGGCAATAATCAACTTGAGTGCGCTCGCCAACGAAAGTGCATTGACTCCAATATTCAACAGATGTAATATCACCCACGCCGCGCTCTCCATGTTAAGCGAGGTTAGCACCAAATGTCCGGTCATGGCGCTCTCGACTGCCATTGAGGCCGCTTCTTTGTCGATCAACTCACCAATCATAACCACATCAGGGTCTTGGCGCAATAGTGATGAGACGGCCACTTCAGCAGTAAAACCCTTCTCGTTGTCGAGTTGTATTTGAGAAGCGAAAGGTAATTTCGCCTCAACGGGGTTTTCAATCGTGATAATGTTCCGGGAAACTGAAGGGATTTTCTCGAGAAGAGCATAAAGCGACGTGGTTTTGCCAGACCCAGCGGCCCCAGAAACTATTATCAGTCCGCTCGATCTCATTAAAAACGGAAGAATTTTAGCTCGCTCAGAGTTGGCAAGCCCAAGGTGATCGAAGTCGCGAAATTCGAGTCTTCCGCTCAAGTGGAGAACTGCCTTTTCGCCATCGATCAATGGAACTATCGAGACCGAGGCAATGATTCTGCCCTGTTCCATTTCAAGCTCAAGTCTGCCCTCCTGAAAAGTACCTCTCCGCGACGCGTCGATACCACATCTCAGTTTGAGTGTATTGCGAAGCTGGATAATTTGTTCGGCACGAATACGCCTCGTGGGCAAAGGAATACTATGGAGCGTTCCATCGATTCGAAGCAGTATCCTCAAATCACTAACACCGAAAAAGAAATGCACGTCGGATGATCCGAGCAAATGGGCAAGTGCAAGACTAAGGTCGATCAGTCTATTCGTATCGAATTCGCCTTGTTCGAGCAGGTAGGCGAAACCGTCGAAATAGTCTCTCACCAATGGATTAGAACGAACAAGGTTGTTATAGGCGCGATTGATCGCATAATGCAGGTCGTTGCGGGTGGAAAAAGCTGGCTTCAACGGTTCCGGGACGCTTTGCATTACCATGTTGAGAAGTCGTTCATTGAACGGGTCCTCCATAGCGACGCGTAGTACGCCGTCCTGATACGAGATGGGAAGAACCGAGAGTTGGAGCGCTACATCCTGTGGAAATCGATCGACGACATCCGATGGAATATCCCGATCTCGAACTTCGATGAATTCGACGCCGCGCTGAACGGAAAGATGACGGAGCAAGTCCCGCTCATTTATCCAATGGTGACGCATCAGTATTTGGCCGAGGTATGCTGGATGACTTTGCTGTTCATCAAGTGAAAGTGAAAGCTGTTCGGCAGAAATCAGCCCGGCTTCAAGCAATATTTCACCAAGCGGACGGGAATCGCTGGTAATGGCGCTTGATGCGCCCTTGTTCAGTTCCATAATGGCCTCCAAGATAATCGAATAAGTTAAATTAGCGAGCGCGGAAGGATTTAGCAAGCAGGTATGACGGAAAGACGTAAATACTAAGGGGACAAGTTGATTTATTGGGCACTGAAAACATACGCCCTTGGAGGGCGGACTTTCAGTCCGCCCTTAGCGCTGTTAGTACTTTTGCTCTTGGAGGGCGGACACTCTTGTCCGCCCTGTTGTCTGCTTGATAAGAAAAGCCGCCCTCTAAGTGAATTCACCATAATTCTACGCCACTTAGAAATTCCTAATCCCTTCTTTTTCCAAGCATTGCACTGACAAAGAGTCTCTTTTGCGCCAGTACCCTATACCCCCAATCCAATGGAATTCGCATGATCCCCCAACTCAGGACGCTTCCAATCACACGGTACCAGGGCAGACATTTCAATATTTCCGGAATAGCCCGTCCTCCCCCGTACTGAAAATCATTCGGGGTGACAAGCTTAACTTCATCACAACATCTATCCCTTGTATCGTCCTTTTCGAAGGTCTCGGAGCATGGCTCGGGAATAATAAGATTATTTCGATCTCGTGCCTTTACCCACGCCACCCATGCTCGGCAAAGCCCGCATCGATCATCATAAATCAGGCGATATTGGAGCATCGATCAGACCGTTCTAATTTTTTGTCCAGCAACCCAGCCAGCGGTCACGCCACCAATTATCACTCCAGCGCCTACCATCAAAGGCGCCCACTCGAGTGGCAATCTGGCGTCCAGTTCCCACCCCAACGTGGCGAGCCATAGTATCACCGCCGTAAGAACTCCACCCGTTACTCCCGCAACAGCTCCGTAGTAGCCACCCAAAGCAATAAAAGGTCCTCGCGCCATAATCCTCGATCCTCCGCACATAAGCACAATTTGAATGAACTCATGGCGAGATCGTATCGCCGCGGCAACTGTCAGACCGGTGAAGACCAGCGATAAAACCAGCGCCCCGCCGATCAACATTGCCAATGTTCTTGAGGCACGACTGTAAAATTCATCCAACTCTTGAAGAAGATCTCCCTGATAAACAACCTCATCCACCCCATCGATTTCCTCTAATGCTTTGGTGACAGTCTTCCACGCCTCTTTATGAGATATCGCGCCCGAAAGCGCTACAATGATAGAAGGTGGCAACGGATTGTAGCCGAGGACGTCAAGCAAGTCCCCTCCAACTTGTTCCCTAAAGCGCTTTGCCGCTTCATCTCTGGAAATATATCTGACTCCAATAACTTTATCGATCTTCCCAGTTTCGTCGATAACTCTCTTCGCACCATTATCGCTTATATCCGCAACTAAAAATGCCTCGATCTCGAATTTTTCCAGCGCTGTTTTCTGCCAGTTATGTAGCATCAAAAAACCCTCGGCAGTCAAAGCTCCGAGCGCTAATGTAACCGTCAACGCCGCAAGCGTCAATAATCCGCCGATGCCGAGAGTACGAAAACTTCGCCATCCTTCATAAAAAGCAAACCCGATCATAAGCTGTTCGCCTTTCCATTTTCGAGACGAATAATCCGTGGTCGAAGCGATTCAAAGCGCTCCGGTTGATGGGTGGCAACGAGTACTGCCGTACCCGCCTGATTGACGCGCTTCAATTGGGCGACTATATCTTCCGACGTTGCCGCATCAAGATGACTTAGAGGCTCATCGGCAAGAAGTACGAAAGGTTCGTTTACTATCGCTCTGGCAAGCGCCGCCCGCTGTTGCTCGCCAGCAGAAAGTTCATGAGGAAAACTGTGAATTTTTGATGCAAGTCCGACGTTCGAAATAGCCCTTATTGCTCGATCACGGGCCTTACCCGGTAAATTTCTTTCACATAACGCGGCGAGAAGCACATTGTCGAGTGCCGTTCGATCAGAGAGTAGCCTAAGGTCTTGGTAAACAATCCCCAGTCGTCTGCGCCAATGGGGTAACAGATGTGGCTTCATCTCAGTGGCACGAAATCGTTCGAGGACAATCTCACCACTGTCGGGTTTCAACTCAAGAGAAATCAACCGGAGAATTGTCGTTTTGCCAGCCCCGGTTCGACCAACCAACAGGATCAATTCCCCGCCTTTGACTTCGAGAGTCACGCCATCGACGCCTCCTCCGCCCTGATGTTGGTATGTGACATTCATTAGTTTTACCATATCGACCTTGGAATTTCCTTCATGGAGGGCGGACACTCCTGTCCGTCCTAATACTAAGTTGTTTTCAGTACGACAGACATTCCTGTCTGTCTCCGAAAACAGAGATTGTCTAAAGTATTGTATTTTGTGACAGACAAGAATGTCTGTCGTACTGAAAACAATTACAATGGTGTCCCAATGAATGCAACTTAGTATAAGTGAGGATATTGCACTCTCAAAGACAAAACCCGGCTCTCGGTAAAAAGCCGGGTCGTCTGCTGCTGGGAATGGCCTACCTCAGCGGCTTTCTGACAAGAAAATGAACTCTTAACGAACGGCTGGTGGGACGTTTTCGCTCATACCCATCCAACTCTTCGACCAACGACAAACCAGCATCAGCTATAAAACCTCGAATCTCCTCAAGTGAGTAGATTTTTTGCCTATGATGCTCTTTTATTATTTGCGGTGGTGGTCCATCCAACGCTATTTCGAAGCTATTCTCCTGTATTCTATTGGCATGTTTGTACCGCATGACTCGTTGGTATCGATATCCCGGACCTGCCTCTCGTTCTCGACGTCCATTGAAATGCAGAATTGAGTTCAACTCGGTACAAATGTCGAACAGGAATATCCCGCCCGGTTTGAGCACTTCTCCGATTCTGCGGAGAAACCGGGTGACATCCTTTGGCTCAAGTAGATAATTTATAGAATCGTAGAGACAGATAGTTGCATCATAAGATGATTTCGCTTCGAAATTCTCGAATGATCCAACGAAAAAATTTGGAGCATTGGGAATTTTCTCTGACTTTTTCAGCGCCATCTCGATCATTCCCACAGAGCGATCAAAAGCATCTATCTCAAGATCAAACCGGGCAAGAGCCAACGCCAGAGTTCCGGTTCCACAAGCCGCTTCGAGAAGACGCCGCTTGCTGGGTATATCTTCAGTCAAGCCGTGCCGTAACAACAGGTCGATGGTAAATCGCGACCAATGCCCGTAATCGACATGAGCCATCATCCGGTCGTAAAATAACGCCAGCGCATCGTAAGGTTCGACGTTGGTTACCGGAAGTTGTTCAGCGAATAATCCCTCAGACGCTGACTCGTCCGTCTCTTTTGAAGATATGATCATTCCTTCATACACCGAGGCGAATCGTAGGGTGGATGGCTATCCGCCCTGCTAATCTACTGTTTGACGTGATTTCCGTTTCGCCGCATGAATGTCGGAACTGCGAAATCTACTGGAGGATCATCGTCGAGATTGACTTCAAGGTGGATGCGATTCGGATTAATGGGAATTGAATGGCCGCCGCTGTCTCCAAGGATATCAGAGTGGCCATTGCCATTTATATGCCCGTTTCCGTTACCGTTGCCGTTGCCGTTGATCGATCCATTCGTTTTAACGGCGAATGGGTCGGCTGATCGCGCTGTTTCCTGCTCCCGACGAGTAATTGTCGGGATTGAGATGTCGGGACGAGGCTGTTTTTTAAAATCATAACTCGGATCTGGAAGCAGAGGCAGATCTACGGATGGACTCTTGAATCCGGTAGCAATAACAGTCACGCGAATATCATCACCCGCCGCACTATCGACTACTGCGCCAAAAATTACATTCGCATTAGCCCCAGCCGCATTGGTGACCTCCCAAGCCGCTTGATCTATCTCAAAGAGGGTCATATCAGGCGAACCGGTTATATTAACCAATACACTCAGCGCGCCGTTGATCTTCACATCTTCCAGTAAGGGCGAGTGAATAGCCATCAAAGCCGCTTTCTTACCGCGATCCTCTCCGCTGGCGACGCCGATTCCCATCATCGCATCGCCTGAACCTTGCATGATTGTTCTCACATCAGCAAAATCAACGTTGATGAGGCCGGGTATCGAAATAATATCGGAAATGCCGCGCGTGGCGTCTGTCAAAACAGAATCCGCACGTTTGAACGCTTCCATGAAACTGGTTCCGGCATCGACGATACTCAAGAGCCGCTGATTTGGAATAACAACCAAAGTGTCCACCTGTTCACGCAATAATTTGACGCCTTGGTCGGCAACTGCCATTCGCTTGTTACCTTCAAAATGGAATGGCTTGGTGATAATTGCGATGGTCAAGGCACCGAGAGAACGGGCAATTTCAGCCACTTTCGGAGCCGCTCCAGTCCCGGTCCCTCCACCCATTCCAGCTGAGATGAAAACAAGGTCAGCTCCTCGGAGCGCTTCTGTGATCAGTTCTACGTCCTGATCAGCCGCTTCGCGACCAATAGTTGGGTTAGCGCCCGCGCCAAGACCTTTGGTTAATGTTCTGCCTATCTGCAGTTTTCTGGGCGCTAATGTCCGATCCAACGACTGCGCGTCGGTGTTGATCGAAATAAATTCAACACCAGTCAAACCTGACTGAATCATCCGATCTACTGCATTACCGCCGGCTCCGCCGACCCCAACGACTTTCATAACAGCTGTAAGCTGTTTGTCGTCTGCGAATTCGAAGTTGAGGGGAGTGCTCATTTCCTTCTTTCTCCAGAAATTTTATGATTTTGACAATTTTTCATAACGCTATCTTGTCGATAGTTGTGCCTCGAATCTCTATGTGAGCCGCTCATGGTGTCAAACTTCGGGCTTGTTGCCCTAATACCTTCGTGTTGTGTCACACCAACACTGACAGTTGCGGTAGCGCAGCGATTTATCGCGCCTGTAACTGATGGTTGCGGTAGCGCAGCGAATTATCGCGCCTAAAACTGATGGTTGCGGTAGCGCAGCGATTTATCGCGCCTATAACTGATGGTTGCGGTAGCGCAGCGAATTATCGCGCCTAAAACTGATGGTTGCGGTAGCGCAGCGATTTATCGCGCCTATAACTGATGGTTGCGGTAGCGCAGCGATTTATCGCGCCTGTAATGCCGTTTGGGACGAATGGCGCGATAAATCGCCGCGCTACCGATCATATCCAGATGACGACACCCTAAGTCACCAGACCTTCGAATATCCCACGCAGAGAGTTGAATAATCCAGATATAGCGCCACGCTGACTTCTCGCACCAGAAGCCGATGCAGTTACGGCGCCTTCTCTCAGCGCATAAAGGACCAACCCAACCCCCGTCGCGTGAGCTGGGCTCTGAATAGTCTCAGCGAGCCCGTTTAGACCACATGGGATACCGATCCTAACTGGCTTATGGAAAATATCTTCCGCAAGTTTCGTCGTTCCGCGTAGCAACGAAGCCCCGCCTGTCAGGACGATACCTGCCGAAAGCCTGTCAAGGAGGTCAACGCGCTTCAATTCCCGCATCACCAGTCTGAATATCTCATCCATCCGGGCATTGATAACAGCGTTCAGATCTGCTGGATCAACCTGTTTTGCCTTCCACTCACCATGTTGCGGTACGTTGATAGCTTGGGTTTCAGGAAGCGGTGGGAAAACGCCTCCTTTTTCGATCTTCAGTTTTTCTGCCGTTTCGCTGGCAATGCCTATAACCGAAGCTACGTCGCGAGTAACATTTTCTCCACCCAGCCCAATCACGGCTGTATGACGGATAGAACCTTCAAGAAAAACAACAATATCGGTGGTCCCTCCGCCGATGTCGATTAAGGCTACTCCGAGGTCTTTTTCATCTTCATCGAGAACAGCATAACTCGACGCAAGAGGCTCAAGCACCAGCTCCTTCAGGTGCATTCCTGCCCCTTTGACACAGTGGTAAATATTCTGCGAAGATGCTCTTGCACCTGTGATAATGTGAACATCAGCTTCGAGTCTCATCCCAGTCATACCGACAGGTTCGCGAATATTGGTCTCATTATCCACTGTAAAATGCTGGGGTAGAACATGAAGAACCTCGCGGTCACTTGGTAGAGCCACCTCACGAGCTCGTTCGATTACCCGTTCCTTATCGAATTGGGAGATGATATTGCCGTAGCCGACTTGTTGCGTCCGTGATACAGCGATGACTCCGCGACTATTAATCGACCGAATATGATCGCCAGCCACGCCAACGTAAACTTCTCTCACCTTGGTCCCCGCCATCTGCTCGGCAAGATCAACCGCCTCTCGAATGGCGTCAGTAGTTTGTTCGATATCAACCACTACTCCTCTTCGCACACCGGGTGACTTAGTCGTTCCGACGCCCACGACACGCATTTCTGACGATTCACTCACCTCGACAATTATCGCGGTGATTTTTGTCGTCCCAAGATCAAGCCCTACAACTGTTTCTGCCACTGGCATAATTCCTCCCGGAATTCCTGTTCTTAACCTTAACCTTAACCTTAACCTTGACCTTAACCTTGACCTTAGCCTTAGCCTTAACCTTCTGTTCCAGTAATTACCATCGCCGGATAGCGAAGGTCAACGTATTCACAACCAGCAGGGATTTCGTTTCCTTTTTGCTGGAGAAAGTGCTCGAGTTTTGACAACGCCGCAGGACTCGCTGGATCAGGAGACAAAATTCTTGCACCACCATCCTGCAAACGAAATTGAAATTGGCCTGATACCAGTGATATCTCTGCCAAATGATCGAATACGACTGGGAAACCATCATGGATGGTCCCAGCAAGTTTTGCGGCACGTCGTATGGATGCCGATCCATTTTTCCCAAGATCAAAATCTCCAGTCAGAACAGGAACATCGATCACTTCCTTCGGGCCGGTGGCTGAAAAAATCACACCAGTTTCATCAACCAGCCAAAGCTTGTTTCGATAAATTGCCGCGACTGGTTTTCGTTCTTCAATTTTGATCACCAATCTGCCAGGAAGCCGCCGTATAACGCGAGCTTTGGCTACACCCGGATTTTTCTCAACCTCGTCGGCTATGCGGTCGAGCGACAACCGCATAATATTCATATTCCTTTTAAGCCGTGATCCGGTGATTATTTCCTTCTCAGTAAGTCGGTTCAAACCAAATACCTGAACGGTCTCTAAGTTACTCCAGCTCGACTTTTCTAAAAGCGTCCACCCAGCCTGCCACAGCCCAAACCCAACGCCCCCCAACAAAGCGCAGCCAACCATACCCAGCACGATCCAACGCGCCAGTTTTGCCTTAAATTGCTGATTATGTGCTTGTTTGTTAATTAGATAACCTTGGTTTTATAATCTTCGAGAATGTCGCCGACAAAGCCGAGCGTTCTCACTTCCAACTCGAGCGATACATCAAAGCGTTCGCGAACCATCGACCTAATTCGATTAATGAGCTTCACGATGTCCGATGCATTCCCAGCGCCTGTGTTGACGATAAAATTGCCGTGCAACTGCGATACTTCGACGCCCCCTTCCCTTAACCCTTTTCCGCCTACAGCTTCGACCATTTTCGCGGAAAAGCCTCCGATTGGGTTCTTGAAGACGCTCCCCGCCGATGGTAAAGTCATCACGTTACGGCGAAATCGATCAGTAATTGTCGATTCTACTGTGCGAATAATCCTGCTCTTGTGCTCTTTTTTCAGGTGGAAAATTGTTTCTGTAACCGTTTTTCCAGCAATTCCTGGTGCGCTACGATACCCAAAACCAACGTCATCTTTCTTTATAACCGTTGTCACACCGTTCTTATCGACTACCGTTGCCTCCACCAGACAATCTGATATCGACATTCCAAACGCCCCCGCGTTCATCGACATCCCCCCGCCAACACCGCCGGGTATCCCGGCAAGTCTTTCCATTCCGCTAAGCCCGTGTTCAGCCGCTATCCGCACCACCTCCCCCAGCCAGGCTCCCCCGCCAGCACTCAGTTCTTCGTCCGGGGCGGTAGGGCGGACAGTTGTCCGCCCCACTGAGATATTTCGGGCGCCTTCCGCAAGGTCGATCACGCACCCCGCAAATCCATCGTCTGAAACCAGCAAGTTCGTTCCATATCCGATTGTAAAAAATGCCAGTCTTTCGAAGTTACAAAATTGAATCAAATTTGCAAGCGCCATACCCGATGACGGGTAGGCATACAATCTTGCCGGACCGCCGACTCTCCACGATGTATGCTTGGCAAGCGATTCATCGATCAGGCAACGACTATCGGTCTCTTTCTCAATCCTAAGTTTCAGTTCGCCAATCAGTTTATAGTCGGCAAGATCCTTTGCCGTGAGCAGATTTGACATTGTTTTCTTCGTTAGTACTGCCGATTTAAATCGGCAGTACTGAATTCTTCTTCGTTAGTACCACCGATTTGAATCGGCAGTGCTGAATTCTTCTTCGTTAATACCGCCGATTTGAATCGGCTCTACCTACCAGACAGCCCTTCGATTATCATCGGAGCGAGCTTATAAACATCTCCAGCTCCGATCGTGAGTAATATATCCCCGGGCTGGATGATCGCGCGAACGACCTCAATCACTTTACTTCGATCATCAAGTCCGATAACATGCTTGTGCCCCAATTCCCGCGCCGCATCAACAATCAACTCATTGGTAACACCTTCGATCGGTGATTCCCGGGCTGGATAAATCGGAAGAATTATCGCCGTTTCGGCCGCCAATAAAGCTCTCCCGAATTCCTTGGCAAGGCTCTGCGTACGGCTGAACAGATGGGGTTGAAAAATCGCTACCAGAGGCCTATTCCACCCCGCTTTAGCCGCGGCGAGAGTAGCGGCGATTTCCGCCGGATGATGGGCAAAATCATCTACAACCATGACGCCGTTGATTTCACCCATAATCTCGAATCTACGGTGGACTCCTTCGAATTGCTCGAGAGCCGATTTTATATTCTCAAAAGCAACGCCTAATTCCAGCGCTACTGCTATCGATGCGAGAGCATTCAACACGTTGTGACGACCCGGCAAGGGCAAGACAATCTCACCTAATTTTCCGCCGTTAGCTGATACTGTGAACACTGTCTCCATCCGCTTGAAGGAGACTTCACTGCCGCGCACATCAGCCTGCGGCGACAGCCCATAAGTCAGTACTGAACGATTGAAGCGAGGTAAAACTTTCTGAATGGAAGGCTCATCGAGACAGACGATAGCCCTTCCATAAAACGGTACCGAATTTCCAAAACTGATAAAGGCTTCTTCCAGCGCCTCAAAACTGCCGTAACACTCGATATGGTCTTCATCGATATTGGTAATCACTACCAACGTAGGAGCTAACCTTAGAAATGATTGATCAAACTCATCTGCTTCTGCCACCAAAATCTCGCCTGCGCCACGCCTGACGCCATCATCTAACCGTCTCAACCTCCCACCCACAATCACTGTCGGATCAAGGTTCCCCGCCGTCAACACGGCTCCAGTCAGTGATGTTGTCGTCGTTTTACCGTGAGTCCCAGAGATTGCCACTCCGGCT
Organism: uncultured Caldithrix sp.; assembly: GCA_964355675.1. GTDB lineage: Bacteria > Electryoneota > AABM5-125-24 > Hatepunaeales > Hatepunaeaceae > CAMBDS01. The sequence continues at coordinate 44,621 of CAYHEC010000014.1, read as the reverse complement.
TTCATCCGCATCAATTCCGCCAGCATTTCGGCTCTGGGGATCAACGGTATCTTATTTATTCGCGCCGCTACAAGCTCCACATGATCCTGTTTGATGGCGCTGGAATAAACAACCGCTTCGGCGTCCCCAACGTAATTAGCGCTGTGGCCGATATATACTTCGGCCCCCAAATTCTGCAATCGACGGGTCAAATCCGATTCGCTCTGATCACTCCCTGTCACTCGGAAACCGGTTCCGATCAACACTTCAGCAATTCCTGACATCCCTGAACCGCCGATTCCTACCATGTGGATGCGCCGAAATCGTTTGAGGAGTACATCAAGCATTTATCGTCTCGAGCATATCTGTCACAATTCGTCTTGTCGCATCTGGCTTGGCAAACTTCCTTATACCCTCTGCCATTGATTTCAATCGACACGTCACTAATGAATCTGCTATTATTTGCAATAACTTTTCGGATGTTAATTCGTTGTCTCTGATCATAGTTCCGCCTCCGCCACCCTCAACCGCAAGAGCATTTGCTTCCTGATGTCCCTCTGCCGAGTAAGGAAAGGGAACAAGTATTGCCGGAAGACCCGCAACAGCTAATTCCGAGAGAGTCATGATCCCACAACGAGTGATCGCCAGATCGGCGGCTGAGATTGCCACTGCCATTCGAGCCGGATCGAGAAATTTTTCGATCATTAACCTTCCCGTCATTCCCGTTGATACTTCCTTTTCGACGTCCCACAATTTGCCTGTCTGCCAAATCAGGTTATAACCCTTTTCGAGAAGTCGATCTTTTGTCTGTGCAAGCGCTTGGTTGATCGTGCGAGCCCCTCCACTTCCACCGGTTGTCAGGATGGTAATTCTATCTGGGTCGAGACCGAGGCTAATCCGTGCATCTTCTTTGGAAAGCTTGCCCAAAGCGTCTGATACTGGAAATCCCGTCAATAGAAAATTCCCCGAATTATTTCTGAAGTAAGATTTTGTCTCTTCGAAGGTGACATAGATACGAGTAGCATTCCTGCCCAAAAGCCTTGTCACCAGCCCCGGATAAGCATTACCATCTGTCAGAAAATAGGGCACCCCTCCAAATCTCGCCGCGGCACATGCTGGCCAGGAGGAAAATCCACCGCTTCCAAAGACAATTTTTACATTATTTTTTTTCAGAATTTTACGCGCTTCAATTATCGATAACACCGCCAGCACAGGCACTTTTATATTTGGAAACACTACCCCACGACGGAGAGGCTTGATCGAGACAGGATAAAAATCAATTCCTGCCAATTTTGCTTGTCTCTCCTCAAGACTTTCGCGGTTACCGATGTAGATAAGCCTTGCATTCGGCGCCTGTTTTAGAATTTCTCGTCCGACTGCCAGCGCCGGCATGACATGTCCGCCAGTACCCCCTCCACACAGCGCAACAGTAAAATCCTTACTCAAAGGAGGCTACACGCCGCGAAAGCTGCCACAGCACTCCCATACTCCACAGCGAAATAATCAGCGATGATCCCCCGTTACTGATGAAGGGCAGCGGCAGCCCCGTAACAGGAATAATTCCTACGGTCACCGCCATGTGTACGAGCGCGAACATGAGCAGTGACGCAATCAAACCACTTCCGAATAAGAAACAAAATCGATCCGTTTGCAGTTTAAGTATATTCAATGATTTTAGGTATAGTATTACAAATGCAATAAGTACAGCAACCGCGCCCCAAAGACCTAACTCTTCTCCGACATTCGAAAATATGAAATCGGTGTGAAGCTCCGGCAGAAATGCCATTTTTTGTTTTCCCTGCCCCAGCCCTGCCCCAAATATTCCGCCCCGCCCAAATCCGATCATCGACTGAAAACTTTGGTAATTTTCGTCTGAGATTGAGGAAGCGTCGAAATTGAGGAAAAAATTAACAAATCCAATGATACGCTTTCGAGTGTAATCGAGTATCATCGCCGCTGTCAAAGTCACTGCTATTACACCACCCGTAATAGCCCAGAACTGTTTCTTTTCGAGCCCTGCAAGAAAGAGCACCAGCGCTACCAAAGCGGCAATCATCGCCGCACCGGATAGATCTCTCTGCAGAAATGTCAGCCCCACCACCATCCCAACCGGTATGAGTGTCTTCATCAATCGAACATTTATTCTATGCCCTAACGTGACGTCATCAGAGAGCAATCTGGCTATAAAAATGATGACAATAATTCTTGCCAATTCCGAAGTTTGCAGGGTCAATCCTAAAAACGGTATCCAACGCCGAGTCGCTTTGACCAGAGGCGCAAATGCAGACTGCAAAATCATCAGCATAATTACGCCAAGTATAGCAATTTTAGCATACTTTCGATACGTATGCACATCGATCATCATTCCACCGAATAATGCCGTGAAGCCCAAAATGACCAACCCGGTCTGCCTGACCAAATAGTACCAGTCAGAAGCATGTCTTTCTTCAGAAACATAAAATGTTGCCGAATAGACCATTACCAAACCAAAGAACGTTAGAAAAGTTGGAAGTAACCACAGAGCCCGATCGCCCGGAACCGTTGTCTCACGCGGATTTCCCTTCCATCCATAAAGAGGCGTAATTTCATTGTTTCGTTTTAAGAACATTCTCATTTCAAGTCCCAGACAAGCTGTCGAAAGACATCACCACGATGTTCGAAACTCTTGAACTGATCGAAGGATGCGCAAAGCGGCGACAACAATATCGTATCGCCCCTGTTAGAGTTCTGCCGGGCAACTGCCAATGCAGAAGCAATATCCTCTGCCTGCTTTGTTTCAACCAGATCACTCAGATCATGCTCAATTTCAGAGGCTCCCTCCCCAAACGTCACTATTATTTTAACTTTACCAGAAATTGATTTGCGTATCTCTTTGAAACCACCCTTTTTAGGGCGACCGCCAGCAAGAAGTATCACCGGAGCTTTCGTGGCTTCAAGCGCCCATCTTCCGGCATCGATGTTGGTCGCTTTGCTGTCATTTATATAAGTCACTCCGTCCAACTCCCTGATAAACTCAAGACGGTGTGCTAATCCTTTAAACGACTTTATTCCTTCGGCGACCGCGTCGTTTGACACTCCACATAACTTCGCCATCAAAACTGCCGCGAGAATATTGGCTTCATTATGGCGTCCCGGCAATGAGGAAAGATCATGCGACAGCCTGAATATTTCTTGCCCTGAAAGCTTGAAGACAAACTCATCCCGTTCGATCCACCCACCAAACGTTAAGGGTCCTTCTAATGAAAATGGCGCCTTCCCCGACCTTGCAGTCTGCGTCAGCTTAACTACAGTTGGGTCGTCAGCGTTGAAAACCAGCCAGTCTGATTCGGTTTGATTCTGCCAGATCTTCGATTTCGCACGGCTGTATCCTTCGAAACTGCCATGTCGCTCAAGATGATCGGGAGTGATGTTTAGAAGTGCCGCAACCTGTGGCCGGAAATTGATAATCGTCTCAAGTTGATAACTCGATACTTCCAAGGAAATCAAACTGTTGTCATTTGTGCTTTCTGCAATCTCGATCAATGGCTTGCCAATATTCCCAACCGTAAATGACTGTCGGCCACTCTGTTGAAATATCTCTCCCAGAAGAGCCGTTGTCGTTGATTTTCCATTAGCCCCCGTTATTGCGGCAAATGTTCCTCGTGAATTTCTCCAGCCCAACTCGATCTCACCGATCACTTCAGCACCCTGTCTGATGCGCTCTTGTACCGCCGGAGTAGCTGGTGAAATGCCAGGACTGAGAACAACTAAATCGACCGGTCTATGAAGCGCTCCCCGATGGCCTCCCAATAAAACTTCTGCGCCAAATCCTTTCAATTCGCCGGCTAAGATTTCTAACCTTTCAGAAACCATATCGTCTGAGACGATAACCATCCAGCCATTCCTCAGAAGCCAATCGACTACCGCATGTCCGGTTACTCCTAAACCAAATACATGAGCACGCCGGGAATTCATCAGCGCACCTTAAATGTTGTCATAGTTAGAAACAGCAATAGAATACCAATGATCCAAAATCTGACAACTACCTGTGATTCTGGCCATCCCTTAAGTTCGAAATGATGATGAAGCGGAGCCATGCGGAACACTCGCCTGCCTTCACCAAACCGCATTCGAGTATATTTGAAGTAATAACGTTGGATCATTACCGATGCAACTTCGGCCACGGGAATCCCGCCCAGCATCAGTAGAAACAACTCTTTCTTTATTAGAATAGCCACCGTTGCCAGCCCCGCACCAAGAGCCAATGCGCCGGTATCACCCATAATTACCTGCGCCGGATGAGCATTTACCCATAAAAATCCCAGCGCCGCACCCACCAACGCCGCGCAGTACACGGCAATCTCCCCCGAGCCTGGAAGATAAATTATGTTGAGATAACTGCTGTAGATAGCATGACCGGTGATATAGGCGATGATTCCTAATCCAACTGCGATAATGCCTACGATACCAATCGCCAGCCCATCCAGACCGTCGGTCAGGTTAACCGCGTTACTAAAACCCGTTACCATAAGCATTACCAGCAAAACAAAGAATAATCCGATGCCGAAGAATGCCCATTCAAGCTGGCTGTTCTTCAAAAATGGAAGAGTCGATTCCGTACTATGATTGGCCATCTGTTGCGAAAACATCTCTGGGTAATAGAGGATCAGACTTCCTATAATCAGACCCAAGCTCAGTTGTCCGGCAAGTTTATATCGCGGAACCAGTCCCTTCTTATTGGTGCGAGCCTTAAGCCAGTCATCAATAAATCCGACAACCCCCATCCAGATGGTCGCCCCAACTACCACCCAGATATGCGGAAGATCCAAACGTGCGAATAAAAGTGTTCCTGTCAACAGAGACGTCAGGATGATGATACCACCCATCGTCGGCGTTCCGGCTTTGATTAGATGGGTCTGGGGGCCATCTGTGCGAATCTCCTCGACCGCACCCATTCGATTCAACTTCCTGACGATAAATGGCCCAACAAAGAACGAAACCAACAAAGCTGTAACCGCCGCCAATCCGGCTCGAAAAGTAATGTATCTGAATAAATTAAATCCTGAAATCAAATCGCTTAACGGGACCAGAAGATGGTACATCATGATCGCTTGTCCCCTTCTTTATAGCCAAGTTGCCACAGGACTTCCGAGGCAATCAAACGATCATCATAAGCTTGACGCACGCCATTAACCTCTTGATACCATTCAGAACCCTTCCCAGCCAGCAGGACGATATCCCCTGCTTTTGCCGCCTTAATAATGGCGAGAGTTGCTTCACCTCGATCGACAATAATTGTTACTTTGGGAGCATGAACCGCTTCTACTCCATTGAAAATTTCTGATGTTATCGCAGTCGGTTCTTCGGTTCTGGGGTTGTCGCTGGTAATAAAAACTCGATCAGCACCCTCAGCGGCTATCTTCCCCATTTGTGGTCGTTTTGACCTGTCGCGATCTCCTCCGCAACCAAACAACACCAATATTTTACCACTGGTTAAGTGTCTCAAGGATGTGATTGCCTTCCTGAGTGCATCAGGAGTATGAGCATAATCGACGAAAACTGAAAATGGTTGCCCGCAAGTCACCGCTTCCATTCTACCCGGAACAGCTTTAAGCCGCGAAATTCCCCTAACAACCGTTGCGATGTCGATACCTTGGGTAAAAGCCATTGCCGCGGCGAGCGCTATATTCTCTCCCTGATAAACGCCGACAAGCGGCGTTTCTATTTCGAATTTCTTTTCGTTCCATTCGATTTGGTAGGTTCCACCGGTAACAGAATGATTGATCAAACTTACTCGCAATTCCGCGCCCGAATCTCCGCCGCCAACCGTTATCACTGGACTCCAACATGCCCTTACCATCCTGCAACCCCAACTGCTGTCGATATTGACAGCGGCCGATGAGGTGAGCGGTAGAGACCGAAATAGGCGTTCCTTGGCAATTGAGTATTCGATCAGATTTCCATGATAGTCGAGATGATCGACGCTGAGATTTGTGAACCCGGCTCCAGCAAATGTCAGTCCCCTAACTCTTCCTTGATCAAGAGCATGCGAAGATACTTCCATAGTCGCGTATAAAGCTCCAGTACTCGCCGCTTCATAAAGAAGTGAGCTTGACTGATCGATATCAGGGGTTGTCAGGGGCGCTTCTTGAGTTTCTTCCCCGGTCCAGTAACCAACCGTCGAGAGCATCGCACACTTTGCGCCCGCAGATTCATAAATCGATCTAAGTAGATGAACCGTTGAAGTTTTTCCGTTGGTTCCAGTGACCCCGTACAGTCCAAGCCTTTTCGATGGATCTCTGTAGATTTCTTTTGATGCCGTTACAAGCGCCGAACGGAATCGATCGACTTTTATCCATGGGATGTTGGCGTCGATTGGCGCTTCACCTTCGATCATCAGCATCGCCGCACCGTTATTGCGCGCCTGATTCAGGTAATCGATTCCAGCGGCTTTTCCTCCCAACCGAGCGGCAAAGATAAAACCTTTCCTTACACGTCTGGAGTCTTGAGTAATTCCTGTCACTGCGGCAGGCAAGTCCCCGGAAATTGATAGCGGTCTGAGTTTGTCGATCAACTCAATGGTTGGAATTCCAGACACTTTAGGTCACCCCTCAGCTATCAATGTCAAGACGTCACCCACCACCGCGCGCGATCCGGAGGCTGGAGCCTGCCTTACTACCCGCCCGGAACCTTTGATCTGAACGATCAAGCCTGCTTCGCTACCTTTTCGCAACGCTTCCCTAAGCGATAAACCGGTTAAATAAGGGACGACTACCTGACTGCCACGGTTGCGTTTGGATGGTCCCAGGATAAGCTCAACAATATCGCCCTTCTTCGCTTTCACCCCACTGACAGGAGATTGATCGATGACCAATTCTCCAGTTCCATGCTTTCCAAAGCTAAGTCCCTTTTTATCAAGAATCTTTAGAGCAGACTCTAATGATCCATTTCTCACTTCGGGAACTACTACGTAATCAGCGCTATTCGAGGCGTTTCCCAGTTTCCGCCCACCCTTTCTCAATTGAGGATTAAGACCAATAATTCTCTCGGCGATTTTTTTAAATGCCGGGGCGGCAATCTGGCCGCCTTGATGATTATCGCCGCGTGGATCATCCAGAACTACTTCGATCAGGTATTTCGGATTTTCTGCTGGAAAATACCCAATGAAGCTACTGACAAATCTATCTTTATAGTAACCTCCATCCGGTTTGATTTTCTGCGCTGTTCCGGTTTTCCCCGCTACTTTTACGCCCTCAATTTTAGCTCGCTGCGCCGTTCCCTTTTCCACCACATCGACGAAAAAGCTGGTCAAAGTATGAGCTGTTGCGCTCGAAATTACCCGTCTAACCTCCAGAGGCGGTTCTTCGACAAGCGTGCGATCAACCGCATACCGACCCTTTAACAGGGTCGGTTGCATCAGTACTCCATCATTGGCAACAGCTCCATAAGCCATCGCCATCTGCAAGCCTGTGACCGCAATTCCCTGACCGATTACCAAATTTGCCTTCGTAAGACCATTCCAATTCTTCGGTTTGGAGAGTATCCCCGAAGCCTCACCCTCGATTTCGATGTCAGTTTTACTGAGAAACCCAAAACGAGCTACCATATCATAAAGATCTTGAGGAGCGATGTCTTGAGTCAATTTTATCATACCGACGTTTGACGATAGAGATACGACCTCACGGAAATCGATCACACCATGGTTGTGCGCATCATTGATAACATGGTTAGCGACCGTTATTCTTCCAGCGCTCACATCGACTCTACTGGTGGGTTTTACCCACCCCTTCTCTAACAAGAGCGCTGATCCTACCAATTTGAAAGTACTTCCAGGTTCATACATATCGTTGACCATGCGTACTTTCTGACGTTCCTGGGGTGATTCATCCGGTTCATTGGGATCGTAGCCGGGGATGGTTGCCATTGCAAGTATCTCTCCCGTCCTCACGTCAAGGATCAACGCCGAGGCAGACTCGGCTTTCGACTCTTTGAAGGTTGCCGCCAGTTCTTCCCCTGCAATCGTTTGCATAGCCAGATCGATTGTAAGGGCTACGTCGATACCGTCGATAGGAGGCTTAGAAGGAAGGCTTCCATCAAGGTGGGATCGCCCTCGCACATCGAGTTGCACTACTCGCCAACCTGCTTCACCTCTCAGAAGCGGATCACAAGAAAGTTCGATACCCGACAATCCATTCTGATCAATATCGGTAAATCCAATAAGTTGACTTGCTATTTGATGATGGGGATAATAACGCTTCGTGTCGGGCTGTCGAACAAGACTCCAGCCTTTATTGTCCAGTTTATCCGCTGATTGGAGGGATACTTTCCGTTCCAGCACAACAAACTGAGCGTTTCGATTTAACCGAGACAAGTAGTAACTTGCCTTGCGATGTGTTACGTGAGCGAGATCAGTAGCAAGTTCTTTTCGTTTCAATACGCGGGAAGGATTGACGCCCAGTGTGACGTAATCGCCCAAATCTGTGGTTAGTGGTCTGCCACTACGATCAAATATTGTACCCCGGCGAGGTTCGATTGGTATCTTTGCGTGGTGCTGATCATCCGCTATTCGCGTAAGATCACTGCTTATTACAACCTGTAGCCAGACAAGCCTGATAAAGACGGCAAAAGCTCCTACCAGAACGAGTCCGGTAAGGAGCGATAATCTGCGTCGGCCAGCCTCGCCTGTTCCGTTTAGTGTTGGCGGAATGATGGTGCTTCTCGCTGGATAAGAGAGAAAAATGCCATCGTCCCTAACAGAGGCTGCTCGACAGGTGTTTCAGTCCATATTTTGTCCGGGGGATTGGCGGGAAATTCCATTCCAAGCCTACTGCGAGCTTCGGTCTCAACTCGCGCAAATTCAGATAATTGAAGAAGTTGCTGTTTTATATTATTCGCTTCGATAACCAACTCCTTGAGCTCTCTCTCAAGGGTCAGTTGACGGTGTGAAACTCTTTCTGCCCAAGCTCCTTTCGCGACCCAGACTATGGCAACTGTCGTCACGAGGACTGCCCAAAGCAAACTCTTAAGCGTTCGCGATATCGGCGGAGCCGCCATGCGATTAATCTTTCGGTGAGGGTTAGCAAGTGATGCAGAGGTCATAACTTTCTTCCATGCAATTGTTTAGTGCCGGGGAGGGGCGATCTTTTTATCGCCCATAAGAAGGTCGGTAACGCTGACTCTCGCCGGCAATGCTTCAGAACCGCCGGAACGGCCGTGTTACGTGTAAAGACGATTCATAAATGAGTAATCGTCTGCTGTCTTATATTTTTTCTGCTATTCGCAACTTGGCGCTTCGACAACGCTTGTTCAATTCAATTTCACTGTCGGTCGGTTTCAAGGCATGGGAAGTCAGCACCTTCATCGTTGGAATACGATTACAGACACAAACCGGGAGATGGGGCGGACAAATACAGGGATTTTCCAGAGAACGAAATGAGTTTTTTACGCGCCTGTCCTGATTCGAGTCAAAAGAAATGCACAATATCCTTCCGCCTGATTTTAACAGGGCCGGCGCTTGCAGAAGAAATCTATCGATTGCACCGAGCTCGTCGTTGACAGCTACTCTAACTACCATAAAAACTTTGGAAAGAACTTTATTTTGCTGATGAGAAAAGGTTACCGATCTAACTGCTCGCTCAAGATCGCTGGTCGTCTTCAACGGCTTCGCCTGAATTATTGCTTTGCTTAACCGAGCCGCGTTACTCTCTTGTCCAACATCTTTCAGTAACCTCTTTAAGTCGTCGTAGTTTATATTATTCAGAAACTCTTCGGCAGTTATTCCACTGGTTCGATTATATCTCATATCGAGATTCGAATCGCTTGAATAGGACATACCTACCGTCTTTGATGCTAACTGATCCGACGATTGCCCAAAATCGGCAAGTATTCCATCAAGATCATGAAGACCATATTGCTTTGCGTATTTTACTAAACATCCGTAATCACCATGCTCGATCTGCACATTCTTGAATCCTTTGAAACGCTCTTTCCCAGATGCAACGGCGTCTATGTCGAGATCAATTCCAAATACTTCGATCGGCCGTGACGCCTTTTCCAATAAGTGAGCAGTGTGTCCACCAGCCCCAAAAGTACAATCGAGATATTTTACCCCATTATTATCAAAAAGATAGTGCGCAACCTCCTCGACCATGACCGGTACATGAATACTCAATGTCAATCCTCATCGACAACGCTGGTCCTACTGTTCAAGAATAATCAAGGGTTATTGCCCACATCCTAAATGATGAAAATCGTGGCGTGTAGCCCGCACAGCTTTGCTGGGCGGGCAGGATTCAAGCACAATTTCCGCGTCCAGCCCAGCAAAGCTGTGCAGGCTACACGCTTTTGAGTTTGGGAAACAGTCCCAATTAAATGACACTTGACTATTCATCATTCGAGTGAGACCTCTTATTGAACAGCCTTCGCCTGTAAGCCGCCTTGAAATCTTCGATCGGGCCGATAAACTTGTCGTGCTCAGCTTGATTCCAAAGCTCTAACCCATTTCTTTTGGAAGTGATTAGTACTTCTCTGCCAAGCTTGGCAAACTCAAGCAATACGTTCGGGATACGAATGCGACCCTGAGGGTCGGTGTTAACGGCTTCGGTATATTTATCGAGGAAGCGCTCGTAGCGAGCAAACGTAATTTCATCCATTCCAAGAAGTTCTGGCGAAATTTCCTTTTCAAGAATTCGTTCCCACTCTTTAACCGAAAAGACAAGCAGACATTCATCGCCGACAGTCACGACAAATTTACCCTGCCCGCCATCATAGCAATCATTTCGGAAGATGGCAGGTAGAGCTATCCTTGACTTTTCGTCTAAGGTGTATGTCGCCGCGGCTATGAACTGCATGACGCTCTATTTCGCAATGAAAATGTCCTGTAATGGGAAAAAGTACCTCTTTTCACCACGTAAGATATAGAGTCGATTTCCTGTTGTCAAGAGATTTGGAAAATATTTTTGATGGAATTTGGGGAGTTACGCGTTTTTTGCAAAATATTTTGCAATCGGCATAATTATGGAGGGATTCTGCCAAATTTTTCTAACTGTGTGCAATCAGTAGAACGGGCGTCCCGCCCGTTTTCTTATGACTCGTACGTAAGAAGATTCAAGCCGGTGTCGGGTCGCCGCACCCGACACCAAATAGTTAATACCACTGAATTATGCCGCCGACCACGGCGGGTCGGTAGCAGGCTCTAACAACGGGCGTCCCGCCCGTTCTACCGGACCTTTACTTTCCTCGGAATTGTATCGTGATCGGAACGCCTCGAAAACCGTAGCGTTCCCGAAGAATCCTCTCGGCAAATCGCCGGTACTGTTCCGGAATCAGGTTGGCGTAGCTGGCAAAGAAGGCAAATTTCGGTGGCTTTATCGATACCTGCACGCCGTATTTTACCTTTACGAACCTTCCCTTTATTGCGGGAGGCGCTGTCCTTTGCAATAACGGTATGATCTCATTATTGATCTCGGAGGTTGAAATCCGGTGTTCGCGTAGTTCCCTGATGGCAAGCGCCTCTTCAACCACCGAGATCGCATTGCGACCAGTCGTTGCTGATACATAAAGCATCGGAATCCAAGACATTTGAGGCGCTCGGCGTTTCCAATCTTCAAGCAGTTTTTCCGACTTCTTTTCACCTTTTTCCATAATGTCCCACTTGTTCATTACCAAAATAACCCCTGCCCCTGCATCGACTGCTGTCTGCACAAGCTTTACATCGCCCTGGGTTATCCCCAAAGTGGCGTCGATCATCACCGCGGCTACGTCGCATCGATCCAGCGCCTTGAGCGTGCGAAGACTGGTGAAGAACTCGAGCCCCTCCTGACCGTACCGCTTCCGTTTCAACCCCGCCGTATCGACAAGTCTGATTGAGCGGCCATGGTAGCTGATCAGCGTGTCGATAGCATCGCGGGTCGTGCCCGGTATATCAGAGACAACCATTCTCTCCTTGCCTACCAAACGATTGATCAACGATGACTTCCCACTGTTTGGAGCGCCGATCACTGCGAGAGAAAGTTCCTCGTGTGGATCTGCCGTCGGCATGATTGGCTTCATCTCGACCAGTATTCTGATGATCTCATCAAGCATTTCTGCCACATTGAATCCGGTCTGAGCCGAGATTGGAAAAGGATCCCCAAATCCAAACTTTCGTCCCTCATAGGCGAGCGCCAGTTTCGATGGATCATCCACTTTGTTCGCTACTAAAAGAACTTTGACGGGACGTTTCTGAATCAGGCGAGCGAGTTCAGACTCTTCTTCAGATTCCCCCGCCATCGCATCAGTCAAAAGCAGTACAACATCCGCTTCCTCGGCCGCAATGAGTGTCTGCTCGCGAACTGCCGCATTCAGCTTATCGCCTTCGCCGTCGTGCATGAAGCCGCCGGTATCGACCAGAGTAAATTGCACTCCGATCCACTCGGCGGTCGTATAATGCCGGTCGCGAGTGACGCCGGGCGACGGATCGACGACGGCTTGTTGCCGTTTGATGATCCGGTTGAATAGTGTCGATTTGCCAACGTTAGGCCTGCCGACAATAGCGACGATTGGTAAGGACATAATTTTTTCTTTATTGAGAATCGTTCTTGGAGGGCGGCTTTTCAAGCCACCCTCGCTCGCGTAGGATAAGCGTCCCGCTTGTCAGTAGGATAAGCGTCTCGACCTGTCGCCGTCGCGCCTGTAAGTGGGGCGGATTGCAATCCGCCCCACTTTAACTCCATGGATGCTCCGCACCTACGCACACACCAAAAACTAAGCTCTTGGAGGGCGGCTTTTCAAGCCGCCCTTTCTCGCGTAGGATAAGCGTCCCGCTTGTCAAGAGCGGACTGAAAGTCCGCCCTCCATGATGTCTAAGTGTATTAACGCAAGCGAGGATGAAACCCCAATCCTTGCCGGATGCTTCATCCTCGTTTGTGCGTTGAGCGGCTGACCGGGCTCGAACCGGCAACATCCAGCTTGGGAAGCTGGTACGCTACCATTGCGTCACAGCCGCACGGTGATCTTCACCCTTGGAGGGCGGGTTTAAACCCGCCCTCCAAGAATTTTATGTAATTTACGACAATCGCCTCAGAGTGTCAAGTCGCAAATGAGCTATCTCTTGAAAATCAATCTTCCTTCAAATCGACAATCGTCACGCCATAGTCCCCTTCCCCATACTCCCCGTACCGAAACGACGCAACCAGCTTATTTTTCTTCAGAGCCTCACGGATATACTTGGCAAGTATCCCCGCCCCTTTGCCGTGAATAATTCCAAGCTTTGTCCTGCCATTAGACATGCCATCATAAACATATCTCTCCACCCGAAACAGCGCTTCCGGAGCGTCGAGTCCTCTCACATCAAGCTCAAACGGCACTTCAGGCAATTTCGCATAAGTACGAACCGATTCCGAAGGCTCATCCGGCCTCTGTATTAGCGAAACTCGGTCTTTCGTGACCCAAAGTTGAACCGCTCCTACTACGACGCAGACACGATCCTTTTTCGCCGAAATAGCCGTCACCTGCCCACTTGAACCGCCATCTATCGATACCCAGTCATCGATACCGATGGCGCGTTTTGTGTCGAATTCAGGAATAATGTCATGCCGGGTAGGTTGAGGCACATCGACTGTGGGAACGTTAAGCCTTACCGACACGCTTTTCTTCAAATCAGCAAGAGTCTGGTGAGCGATCTTAATTGAGTCCGAACGTCCACCCTGCTCGCGTAAATCCTTGACAACAGTTTCAACCGTCTTGCGGGCAACCTTAAGAACCTCTTCGACTTCCTGCATCGCTTGTTGTTTAAGCTGTTTCTCTCTTTGCTGTAGCCGTTCCAACTTCTGGCGATAATCTGCCTCTTGAGCCGCAATCAATCCGGTTTTCTGCTCCTGATCGGCAACCAAAGTACTGTAAGAGGTAAGCTTTTCAGACAGATTAACAATAAGCTCTTCTAACTGCGACCGTTCACTGCCGACAAGCTCCCTCGCTCTCGCGATTAAATCTTCTGGTAACCCGGCACGTCGGGCGATATCGAGGGCATAACTTGAACCCGGTATATGGGGACGAAAACGATAGGTCGGTCGGAATGAAGCGAGGTCGAACTCCATCGAGCCATTGGCGCACCAGTCCGCCGAGTGAGCAAAAGCCTTTAGCGCGCCATGATGTGTCGTTACAATCGTCGGGATTCTGTTGGCAATCAGTCTTTCAAGTGTGGCAATCGACAGAGACGCCCCTTCCTGTGGGTCGGTTCCAGCTCCGATCTCATCGATCAACACAAGGGTTCTGGAAGATGCCGTCGCCAGAATCTCTTTTAATCGCGTCGCATGGGCAGTAAATGTCGAGAGGTCATCTGCAATCGATTGCTGGTCGCCAATATCCGCTTCTATAGAAAGATAAAGCGGTATTTCCGTCCCCGGCAACGCTGGTACATGCAACCCGCAAGCCGCCATCAGCGACACCAGCCCTACTGTCTTCATAGCCACGCTTTTCCCTCCCGCATTAGGCCCCGAAATAACCAACATCCCGTAGTCGTCTCCCAGATCAAGATTGAGCGGAACAACCTTCCGGTCGCCAGAAAGAACCAACAACGGATGTCTCGCGCCATACAGATGGAGCGCGCCTGATTCGTTGATAATGGGAGGATTGGCTTCAAGCCGTTCCGCCAGAATTGCCTTTGCCCAAAGGCAGTCAAGCTGGATAATAACCCGGTAATTAGCTTCGATTACAACTATATCGCTTCGAACATAGGATGTCAACTCGCGCAGTATCCGTCGGACTTCATCTCGCTCAGCAAGTTCCAGAGTTCGCAGTTCGTTACCCAGATCGATCAACGCCGTCGGCTCGATGAATATCGTTCCCCCGGTCGCCGACCGATCATGTATTATTCCTTTTACCGAACCGATCGAGTCTGATCGTACAGGAAGAACATACCTTCCATCTCGAAGCGAGAACGAATCTTCCCTCAGAATCCCGGCACGAGAGAGTTTGGGAATCATACCCATCAGCTTAGTTCGGAGCCTTTCCAGCTGAACCCCCATCGACTTTCGGATTCGAGACAGTTCCGGCGAGGCTGAATCGCGCACAGTTCCATCGGGAGTGATTGCCTTATCGAGCCTGCTCTCAAGCACAGGCAACGATTTCAAATCCACCGTGATTACTGCGGTAAGAGGCATACGCGAAGCCTCCCTAAGCATCAACTTTTCAGTCTGGGCATGAACTCGAAGGTGGTGAAGTATGGCAAGAAGTTGAGATTCATCCAGAACACTGCCCTGAACGCCTGCCCGTTTCAAGTGTAATCTGATGTCAGATATACCGCTTGCGGGAAAACTGCCCGAACGCCGATAAAGTCCGCGCACTTCTTCCACGCGGGCAATTTCTGCTTGTATCTGAGTGAGGTTAAAGGATGGCTTCAGGTCGCTAAGAATTTCGCGGCCCTGATCGGTCTGGCAATAACCGGAAAGATGAGAAATCAGGCGGTCAAACTCAAGGGCAGAGTAAGTTAGTGGATTCATTCGGCAGGGGGTGGTCAGCCCTATCTTTTCCCCTGGGTTTCACGCATAGTACGCACCATCTTCAAAAGGGCTTCTTCGGTGAGGTTGAGGCTGGCGATGGCGGGCTCTTTGAGGAGTTTTATAATGTCGGCACGGTCGGTTTTGGAAAGTGATGACGAAAGGTTGGAGATAGTCGCTGGTACGGAGCCGCCTTGCGGAGCCATAGCGCTCGAGACTGCCCCCTGAATCTGCTGCTGTGCGACATCCGTAATTTTCGAAGAATATTTCGCCAGTACAGGCTTGCTATTTTTCATCGCCCAACGCATTACCGGAGCAGGTTTCTTTTCCATCTCAAACAATCTGGAAAACGGCGTCAAAGTAAGAACAGCCATAAGGCAAACAACAACTACCGCGCCCTTACCGGCTCCCATGAAGCCACCAAGAAAGTGATCGACTCCTTTCAGGTTCTTCTTTACGAAAGCCTTTCGAATCGCACCGCCAATTGCTTTGATGGTAAATATCAACAGGACTGAGAGTACAAACGTGGTAAGCGGGACTCTCATATATTCGGGGACTGAATCAGGAAGGATGTGAGCGATTTTGATCGCGATGAGTTTGCCGTAAAGAACGGCTACTATTATCCCAATCGCCTCAAACAGCTCGGTCACAAATCCACGAAGAAACCCGAGAAGGGAAAAGATGAGCAGTATGGCAAGAATACCAAAGTCATATTTTGTCATAATAACCCCTCAGAAAATGAATTACTACCGTGACCTAAATAGACTCGAACTCTTTTGCGACGACATTTGTCGCCGTAAACTCTCAGAGAACAGACAGTATGCGACCAGTTTGAGTTCACAGCTTCAGCGTGTCTGAATGCGACCAGTTTGAGTTCACAGCTTCAGCGTGGCTGAATGCGACCAGTTTGAGTTCACAGCTTCAGCGTGGCTGAAGAAACCTAATTGTTAATCTTCCCTTGCAGATTCTACCTGCCAAGAAGCGCCTGCAAACGCGCAACTTTCCTCATCTTGCGTCGTGCGGCGGCGGACTTTCTTTTGCTCGCCTCTGAGGGCTTGATGAAACGTTGGTGCTTCCTGATTTCTGCCATCAGGCCACATTTTTCACAGGACTTGGTGAAACGCTTGAACGCTCGCTCAAACGGCTCGCCATCACGGACTTTTACGTTCGGCATACGATCTTTCGAGATAAATTTTTAGTAGTGGAATCATTTTATAGACGGCAGAGTATATTGCGTCGATCAATGAACCCAAAATATAAGCTTCAATTGCACCAAGGTCAAGTGATTTATACAAAATAACTACTTTCTTCTACGACATGATTAGCAAAGCTGGGAGGATAGTCATTCCAGTCTGTCGCTTAAAGAAATTGACAAGCAAAAATTCCTATCCTCCCGGCAATGGTCATTTCAAATGAGGCTCGAGTGCTTTTTCAAGCATTGCCTTAGGAAGTGCTCCCACCATTTTTTCTACCGCTTTGCCATTCTTGAAGAGAATCATGGTTGGGATACCCGAAATACCAAATCTTTGTGGTATCACCGGATTGTCATCGACGTTCATTTTGCCAATGATAATCGAATCAGCCTTCTCCTCGGCGATTTCGGAAAGAATCGGTGCAATGAAACGACAAGGTCCGCACCATGGAGCCCAGAAGTCAACGAGGATAGGAAGAGTTGATGAAGCTATTGTTTGTTCGAAACTTTCGTCCGTTAATGTAATTTCGCGTGACATTAAATTCCCTGAAATTGTGATTGATGATTGATGATTGACACTACTCACTGCCATTATGGCATTGATTCTGCCACATCTTGTATTCAAGACGATCAATTCGTAATGATTATTCTATAATCGCAATTTGCGATCCAATCGAAACATTATACGAATGTAAAATGAATTTTTTTCAAAACATCACAAGTTAATGAGCAAATTGGAAAAACTAAGGTAGGATCTTCGTCCGAACAACTATCAAATTGCTTTCACCTGAATCCAGAAACACTTTTTACTCGAACTGCGTCTATCAGGAAATGACCTGCGAATATCATTCGCACTTTCTCTGACGACTTTAATGACATTCTGTTGATAAATTGTCTTGTAAATCAAATTCTGCAATAATTACAAGTTAATTTATTGAAATATAAATACAAACAATCGATTTACATTTTCAGTATTTCTAATACTCACGATGTCGATGTTTCTGGCACATTGATTGCTTATGAGATAACCGTAGGTAAAGCATCCCGCTAACAACTTAACAGGCAAAACAATGAAGAAAATCGTAATGTTCGTAATGATGGCGTCCGCTCTCATGACTCTGGGGTTTGCTCCTCAGTCAGCAATGGCGTTCGGCTCCATCAGTGGTACTGTATCCAGTGCTGATGGCGGCGCAGTCGCCGGAGCAATGATAATGGTAATGGGAATCGATATGCATCGTGGTCAACGTCCTTTCATGGGACGTGCTGAATCAATCGAAGACGGCAGCTATGAAGTCACCAACGTCCCTAATGGTCGTTACATCGTTTCGGCGATGACCCGCGAACTCGGCGGTGCACGCGCTGAAGCGCTCGTCGAAAACGACGGCAATACCCCTGTTGACCTTGTACTCCGCGGAGGTCGAGGCGGCGGCGGTGGTGGTGAAGAGCGCCCGACCGGCTCGCTCACTATTGACGTCGTTCCACCGGATGGTGTTGAACCTGGTGTAGCCCGTGTTTGTCTCGTTCCTGCTCGCATGCAAATGCGTGGCCACAGGGTTCGCCCGATCAACCTCGAAACGGACGCCGATGGGCATCTCGAGATCGAGACTATCCCGGCAGGAGTTTGGGTTGTCACCGCTGGTATTCGCGGGGTCGGAGTTGGACGTGAACGCGTTACTATCGTTGCTGAACGAGCCACGGAAGTAACCATCACGCTTCGTGGTCGTCATTAATGTCCGGTTACCAAACGAATCGTCTCCTCTCCCCATAATGAGACGAAAACGGAACCCATACTGCGGTGTGGGTTCCGTGCTTTTTGGGGCTTTGTAGCTGTTGCAATGATGAGCAATATTAGTCTATATTATTGTGTGGCGGCAGTCTCTTGGAGGGCGGACTTTTAGTCCGCTCTTCACGCGTAGGATAAGCGTCTCGCTTGTCATAAAGCGGCATCTCAAGCCGCTCTTGCCGCGTAGGATAAGCGTCTCGCTTGTCATAAATTTGTAACTTGGACTTCACATGATCGAACTCATCCAAGCCAGAACTCCTGAAGAGTTCTCCGCCGCAAAGCAACTCTTCCTTGAGTATGCCGAATCTCTCGGCTTCAGTCTCTGTTTTCAAGGCTTCGATGAAGAACTGAAAAAACTCCCTGTTCTTTACAATCCACCTTCCGGTGAGCTGATTCTTGCCAGATCCGAATTGGGCGAGTTCGTCGGCTGTGTCGGCGTCAAAAAATTCGACAATACTACCTGTGAAATGAAGCGCCTCTATGTCAAGCCCGTCGCTCGCACCGAAGGAGTCGGATACCAGCTTGTCAAAGAATCAATCACCGCCGCCAAAAGCCTTGGCTACAATCTTATGAGACTTGACACCATTCGTGACAGGATGATACCGGCAATTTCACTTTACGTTAGGGAGGGTTTCACCGAAATCCCTCCTTACTACGGCAATCCGCTGGAAGGAGTGCTTTATATGGAAAAAACCCTCAAATGACCAAGGCAAATATTGACCGGCTCTGATTCATCACTCTCCATCAAACCCAGGATCATGATGATTTCCGTGCGCGCCGACCACGGCGGTGGTCCGGCTCACATGCAACTCTTGACAAAATATCTACTGTCAAATTATGAAATCCATCTCGCCATTCCCAACGAGCAACCTTATTGGAGCAGGTTCCAGCAACTCCTTGGCGCAGATCGCCTTGTTGAAATTCCTCATCGTCAGTTCACTATCACTTCCATGTGGCGGCTGGTTCGAGAAATCGCCCGGCGCGACATCGACGTCATACATTCGCACGGCAAGGGAGCCGGAATTTATGGACGCCTGTCAGCATTGCTAACCAAACGAAAATGTGTCCATACCTTTCATGGTGTGCATATCGGTGAATATGGAGTCATCAATCGAGCGCTGTATCTCTGGCTGGAACGGATTCTGGCGTTTGTAACAGACAGAATTATCGCGGTTTCAACAAGTGAGGCGCGTCAGTTAAAGAACCTTTGCATCGTCCCGCCTGAAAAGTTGACAGTCATCGAAAATGGAATTGAAATCCCCGAAGTGACCGAGAATAAATCGAATACCGGCAATCGCCATCATATTGTGACGGTTACCCGGTTCGATTACGCCAAAAATCCCGAACTGTTATGCGACATCATCGATGGACTTCTATCGGAAAGCGCGGAAAGCCCGTTCGTATTCGACATTGTTGGTGATGGTGAAGGACGACAAACCTTCGAAAACACAATTTCAGGATATATCGACTCTGGACAAGTTGTCATGCACGGCTTTCTCGATAACCCTTTTGAGATTATCAATAACGGGTGGTTATACCTTTCGACTTCCCGCTGGGAATCATTCGGACTCGCGGTAGCTGAGGCATTGGTAAGATCGATCCCAGTCATCGCGACAGAGGTTACCGGTAGCACGGATCTTATTGTCGACGGACGCAATGGGTTTTTATTTCCTCTCGACAAACCGGGCGAAGCCGTCAGGTTGATAAATGTATTATCTTCTGACCAAACGCTTTATCACTCACTCTCCCTGAATGCCCGTAGTTCAAGCGAGGTGAGATTCTCGGCAGAAAACATGGCTAATGAAACAGGTAAACGCTATCGGCAATTATTGGCTGATTGAGTTCGAGGAGAAATTCTGTGAGAAGAGAGTACTGAAGGATTCCGGTTATCGTGTCACAAGACGTGCGTTTTTCTTGCGCACTGTGCATTGGTCTGTTATATTTCAAGCATCATTTTTGGGAGATCGTCCAACGGCAGGACACATGGCTCTGGACCATGGAATTGGGGTTCGAATCCCTATCTCCCAGCAAACAGCCCGCATACTCTCGTACCGAGAACATGCGGGCTTTCGTTTTCAGGTTTGCATCCGACGGTAACATCGAGTCAACCATTAAGTACCTGATTGAGTCACTTCGGAATTGGCAGCAAGGCTTTCCGCAAGCTTGTCGAACGATTCGTACCAGCCATGGTTCGCGTCACTACTCATATATTCCGGCATTCCGACATGATGGAGAGTCATCTTGGTTTTACCGCCGAGATCTTCGAAACTGAAAATCACCTGCATCTCTAACGGAAATTCGCCAGTCATTCCATAATAACTCGCCGGGACGACATTACCTTCCGAGTCTGCGAAAGAATCGGTGCAAACGATTTTCTCGATGGGGATAATCTCCTGGTAAACGCCGGTTGACCAGATGTCGGCCTTGATACCGTCCGGCATGACGCCGCTCATGCAGGAGTGGTATCTACCACCAACCCGAAAATCAATCTTACATACCGGGCAAGTGAAGGCTCTCGGACCCCACCAGCGCATCATTTGTTCCGGTTCAGTAAAGGCTTTCCAGACGATTTCGCGAGGAGCGTCAAAGATACGCTCGATGATAAGTGTGTTTACGGAATTATTTGGAGTCATTGTTTTGTTCCTTGTTTTTTTTAATTCTATCAGGAAAAATTTACAGCCCCGACACCAGAGCCATTGCAACCGTCTTATCCGCATCGCGCCGGAAAGACGAGAACACTGGATCACAAGCTGTGCATACCCCTGAATCGGTTATTGATAACGGATCCATCTTAAGCCGAGCGAACTCCAGGCCAATGAACCTCGTCAAATCGAGCGCAACCGTATCGCCAATGAGTGTCGAACACTCCGCCGGAAATTGCCTCGCCACTTCCACGCCAACCGGGTAACAGCAACGGCGAATGGTTGGCCCGATCCACGCTTTCAACGATCCGGGTTTTGTTCCGCTGATGGAACAGACGCTATCGATCAGATTTTCGATAATACCACTGCGAAGACCCTTCCACCCTGCATGGGCCTGCCCAAGAACCCGGTGCGACGAATCGTAGATCACAACCGGCGCACAATCAGCATGAGTCGTGAGTAAAAGCAGACTGAGATCACTGGTTACCAACCCATCCACTCCCTCGATCCAGTTAGCATCCGTTGCACCCCTTCCGGCATCTATTGAAGTGACAACCTGAACTTTTGAGCCATGAACCAACTCCCCCGCGACAACCGCCTCGACCTTCAGTCCGCAGGCCTGAAGGAACCGACTACGATTTGCAACAACAACAGCTACGCTTGCGCGCTTGAAAGACATCTGTCCGTCCGCCTTCAAGGAAAAGGCAACGCGTATTTCTCTAAACCACTCAGGAATTCGCATCAAGTTAGTTCGTTCGGTGGCGATCATAGTTATTTTTGTCATGGTTTGAATGTTTGTTTTTCGTCGCTCTTGGAGAGCAACTATTTTATGCACCTCGTAATAATACTACCTTTCTTACCATTAGTGTCAAGCACAAGCCTGACAACTTTACCATCGTTGAGGATTTCGCCGATTCAAAACTACCTTTTCAAAAACTTCTTTCCCGTCTTATTGATCGGGACCGCTTTAATTGTCGCCTGCGACGACTCAGCCAAACCGGCCAAACCTGAAACACTATTCGATGTAGGGATCTATACCGGCGATGGCGCTTTCTCTCAGAGCGTTAAGGCCTGCTTTGCAGTGGTAAGGTTCGCAGGCTTTACCTGCGACACCTTGAGGCTTGAGGAAATAGCCGATTCCAAGTTACAACGCTTCGCCGTAATACTCTTTCCAGGTGGGGACGCTCACCTATACTCGGATTTAGTCGGTCCGGTCGGTAGAGGATATATTCGAAGTTATGTCGCCGACGGTGGAGGATATATTGGCTTTGGTGCAGGAGGAGCGTTCGCCGCATCGGATTCCGGTAATTGGCCCGGCATTGGAATTATTTCCGGAACAACGCGTTATCCTTCCGAGCGAGTCTTTCCCAACCCTCACTATGGTATGATCGAAATCGAGCGAACTCCGTCGCCGGGAATTGTCGCTCGCGGATTGCGCTATCAGACATTGTATAGGGGAGGTCCTGAGTTCTTTCCGGCTAACTCCTCGGCATTTACCGTGGATTACCAGTATTATGGGCTCGGATCGGCGGCAGTAATCAGCGGCGAATATGGCTACGGGCACTTCTGGGTTTCAGGGTTTCAGCCCGAATTTGAGGAGGGAAATCCCCGCGATGGAACGACTTTCGGAGACGATCTCGCAGACGTCGATTCGGAGTGGGAATTGATCCAAGCCGCGCTGGACAACTGCGTAACTTATGCCAACAGGACAACAAAGTGGCAATAAAAACCCACCTCACTGAGCGCGTTTCAGTCGGTCATAATAACGCCGAATTTTATATCCGACTGGGAGATTTTGTGCTGATTTTACCCCCTGCCGCCGCTAAAATATTGGTGCAAAAACTCGCCGCGTTACCTGCCCCAGCCAACGAAAAAACAATTGCAGGACGGAAAAAGAGTAAAAAACAGGAATCCATCGCCAAACAAGTGCTTAAAGCGCTTTATAAAGGCAAAATGGTCACGAAATCACTGATCGCCATCAATACAAAAAGAAAAAAGAGATTACCTGATATTTAAACCTGACATTCGAGACTGTCCGAGAAAGTGAAATATACCCGAAATGCTCTCATACCGGCGAAAGCCGGCATCCATACATTTCTGTGACATTTTTGACTGGTAGCACAGCGATTTATCGCGCCTATGGGTGCTGGTAGCACAGCGATTTATCGCGCCTATGGGTGTGCTGGTAGCACAACGATTTATCGCGCCTATGAGTGCTGGTAGCGCAGCGATTTATCGCGCTTATGAGTGCTGGTAGCACAGCGATTTATCGCGCCTATGGGTGTGCTGGTAGCGCAGCGATTTATCGCGCCTATCGTCCCAATCTCAATATGAGCGCGATAAATCGCTGCGCTACCGATCATTAATCCCATGACAACACATTAGTGGACAGCAACGATCAATGAATAATAATAAGTTTTGTGACCCGCAATATATTTGTCTAATGCAATATTGTTTCATTAGTCTAATTTCTCTAAATTGACTCCAACCAATCACCAAAATTCAGGAGTCTCTCATGAGAATCTCTTTACATATCCTCACGCTTGCCTTGAGTCTTTTCCTTGCAAGCAATGCGCTGGCTGACCGTCGCGCCTTCGTCTGGACCTATCAATACCAAACCTTAATGCCTGGTGAAGCCGAATTTGAACAGTACACTACCCTATCGACCCCGCATGGCAATCAGTTCGAACGGAACACGGCTTTCGAACACCAGTTCGAACTTGAAGTGGGTATGACGCCCCGCTTCGACTTCTCAGTCTATCAGGTATTCGGACAATCTGCCGCCGGAAACTATCGCTATAAAGCCTTCAAATTACGTAGCCGTTACCGACTCGGTAATGAAACCGGCGACTGGCTAAAACCAATCCTCTATTTCGAGTACAAAGCGAATCAGGACTTCACGGCACAAGAGATCGAATTCAAACCCATAATTGGCAAGCAGGGCGAAAAATACCTGATGGCGCTCAATCCAAAACTCGCCTGGGAGAAGGAAGGCGAAGCGGAAATTGGCTGGGGGTATTCCGGGGCAATGGCTTATAAATTAAGCAAAGTTATGGCTGTTGGAGCGGAAATCTCCGGCGGTGAAGATGAAACATATTTCGGTCCCACTATCTCTCATGGAACTGAGCATCTGTGGGTCTCACTCGGATCGGCATTTCTGATCGGAAAAGCAGATCCGGGGCAAAGCGAAGTCAAAATCCGTTTGCTCATCGGAGTAGGCATTCCGAGCGGAAGCAAATAAGCCAAATTCTATCTGGTTTGGGTAGCGGCGACTTCAGTCGCCGCATCCGACACTGGATATATTTAAACGGACATCCTCGTCTGCGAAAGAGTCTCGCTTTTAAGCAGGCGGACGAGGATGTCCTCCTGCTTAATTCTACGAGGGAGTGGAATATTCTATCCCGCCAGCATCGTCTTACCTGCCGCAGGGTGTCCGCACCTTGCGGCATATTCCTTTTCACCCCGCCAACATCGTCTTCGGTCTGTTTACCTGCCGCAGGGTGTCCGCACCCTGCGGCATATTCAGTTTCACCCCGCCAACATCGTCTTCGGTCTATTGCGATATTCCTGCTTCAATTTGGCTCTTATCTCTGGGAAGGGTTCGAGGTCTGGCCATGTATCCAGCGTTTCCAGCGCTGAAAGGTGCGCCTTTTCTAATAATTTGTAATCCATTGTCAGATCGGCAAGCTTGAATTTTACCCAGCCACTCTGTCGCGCTCCAAGCGGGTCACCCGCCCCTCTTTGCCTCAGATCCTCCTCAGCAAGCTCTAACCCGTCAGAAGTCGTCTCGAGTTTACGGATTCGTTCGAATCCTGTCTGCCCCTCTCGTTCCGAAGAGATAATTACACACGTTCCCGTTCTGCCCGATCTTCCTACTCTTCCACGAAGTTGATGAAGCTGGGACAACCCGAACCGCTCGCCGTTTTCGATAACCATAATCGTTGCTTCCGCCACGTCAACTCCGACTTCGATCACCGAAGTCGTCATCAGTAGCTTCACATCCCCCCTACGGAACGAATCCATCACCCTAACCCGCTCATCGATCGGCATCCGCCCATGAATAAGCGCCGTCGGAATTCCTTTGAAGTCGATCGTACTGTACGGAATATAACGAGCTTCAGCGGCTTCAAGACCGGTTGCGCTTTCGTCGATCACTGGAAAAACGAGAAATCCCTGACGCCCCTTCTTCAATTCTTCCTTTAACCAACCGAATACTTTATCACGACGCGAATCATTGACGATACGTGTTTTTACGCGCCTTTCGATGCCGGGGGGAGGCTTCAGAAATGACAACTCAAGATCCCCGTAATGAGCCAGCGCTAACGTCCTCGGAATAGGCGTCGCCGACATTAACAGGACGTGCGGCCGCACTCCCTTGCCAACCAGCAACGCTCGTTGCCGAACTCCAAACCGATGTTGCTCGTCGATCACCGCCAAACCGAGGCGAGGCATTTCGACGCGAGCTTGAAACAGGGCATGCGTGCCGATAATAATATCAGCCTTACCGACCGACGCCTCGAAAAGCGCTCGTCGGTTTTCGTCGGCGTCTCGCCCCCCGCTGATCATGACGGCTTTCATCCCGACCGGTTCGCAATACTCGATTGCGTTCTTATAGTGTTGCCGGGCAAGTATTTCCGTCGGAGCCATCATGGCAGTCTGATAGCCTGAATCAGCCGAATGAACCGCCGCCGCCAGCGCGACCACAGTCTTCCCCGACCCGACTTCCCCCTGCAACAATCGATGCATGGGGTGACCCGAGCAGAAGTCTTCACTAATCTCACCCAACACTTCCTGTTGACTCGGCGAGAGTTCAAACGGTAATTGTCTCAAGAATAAGGGAAATCTTTCGCCTTGCGACCCGATGACAATTCCATCGCCCTGCCTTCTTCGCCTGCGCAAAACAACCATTAGCAATTGATGATGATAAAGCTCAGTGAATTTCAGCGCCTCCAGACCCCGGTCGAAATCCTCAAGCCCGTTGGGTTGATGTAATGCAGTAACCGCATCGCGGAGTGTCGGGTATTTGCAGAGACCACGGATATTCTCCGGCAGGTACGGACCTTCTCCATCCCAATCTTTAATGACTTTGGCGATCAATCGGGGCCACACTTGCTTGGAAAGTCCGGCTTTCTCCCACTCATCACCCGAAGGATAGACCGGCACCAGCGACGCTTCACCAGGCAGATTCCGGTCACCGTCAAGGTAAGTCACCTTCGGGTGAGTGATCTGCGGACCGTCGAATATGGTAATCCTGCCACTCAAGGCAATCTTTCGACCCGGAGTCAATTCCGGCTTGTAAAAATGATAATTCTTGAACCAGACCCCTTGCACGATTCCCGTCCCATCCGAAATAATGCAGATCAGTCGCCTTTTTCGACCGAACCCTTTCTCGCCGACTGCTTCGATGACGCCGACGGCGCTGATCTCACCAGCGGAAGGCGTCGTCAACGTGGAAAATGGTGGCGATTGTCGGCGGTCGATGTAGCGAAGCGGTGCACGCATCAGCAAATCGCCGATGGTGGCATATCCTTGCGAGACAAGGAATTCGGCGCGCTGTTCGCCAAGCCCTTTTACCAGAGCGACGGGGTCGTTCCATTTGAGTTTGTCCGTCACCCGCGGGGGGGTGACGGAAGATGCAGGAACTTCTGCCACCCCCCTGCGGGTGGCAGTGACCCCGGAAGCTGTCAACGCTCTGCCGTTGACACCTATGTTGTTAGATTTTGCCATTCCTTGAAGATAATAAAGAAGGCGGGCAAAAACCCGCCTTATTTCAACTCAATCGCGTAGGGGCCGTTTACGAGCCCCGGCCATACACCACCAACCAATCATCCGCGTAGGGGCCGTTTACGAGCCCCGTCTGTCTACGTGCCACCCGCGTAGGGGCCGTTTACGAGCCCGTCCGTTTACGAGCCCGTCCGTTTACGAGCCCCGTCCGTTTACGAGCCCCCGCCATGCACCACCAACCAATCACCCGCGTAGGGGCCGTTTACGAGCCCCGGCCATGCACCACCAACCAATCATCCGCGTAGGGGCCGGTTTACGAGCCCCCTTCTAACGATTCGTCCACTTCTTCACCTGACCAGACTGAACCCTTTCGTCACCGACGCCTTCTTCGATTTCAGCCTCAGGAAGTACTGCCCGCTCGCCAGTTGTGACAGATCCCCTTCAAATGAACCGACACTCAGAATCTCCCCTGAATCTACCGACCTCCCCGCCCCGTCAAAGAGGCTGTAGCTGTATGTCTGATTTGGAACTGCCGCATCGAACACTATCCTGAAGTGAGAATTGACCGGATTCGGGTAGAGTTCGACACTAAACGCCCCCGGAAGCGCCGGATCGTTACTGTAATCATCACCCACTCCGACCGGCAAAACGACCCCGATTTCACCGTCGCGGTTGACCATTTGCAACAGCCTCAAGTTTGCCACGATCATTCCACCATTACATTCAGTAACAGCTTTCAATGCTTCTCCGTCATCGTAGATAAGCGGTATGCCTCTATCCCCCCAAAGCCTTTCGCCCTCATTGCTGATTCGCTGACCCCAGACTTGCGTACTGGGCCGCTCGCGCTCCTCCCAGTCTGCCCAGACATAACAGATTCCACCTTCCGAATCTACGCCTGCCAAATGGTTTTGATACCCGGCAGAAAGGACAATTACCTCAGGCGATTCCCAAAGAAATTCACCATCGAGATCAAGGGCTACTGTCTGCATTTCATTGGGCCCGTGATCATTCCAGGCGATCAGATACGTTCCCTCCCCGCCATAGTTAATAATCGGTTCAGTCCTCCAAAACTCTTCTGCTCCATTTCTTCTCCGCTCGAATACCTGCCTCGTCCAAAGAGAGTCCCCCCCGCCGGATATTCGCAACACATTGACTCCTACGTACTGGATTGGATTTCCCCCGATGATAACCTCACGCAAAAACGAATAAGTCAGGATCGCTCCTCCCGCACGGTCGGACTCGATGTCGTTAATTGAGCACAATGTTACCCCCTCGGCAAACGTCGGCAATCGCTGTTCCCATACTACTTCACCTTCCAAATCATACTTCACTACTGCGATTGTCGGATTCGGCCAGACATTCTGTGCGACGATAAAGCAATCATCCTCCCACTTGGTGAAATAAGAGTTCGAATTGTCCCAGTCGAGTCTTACTCCAAAATCACCCCAAAGAAACTCCCCATCGCTGTTCACGAGTTGGAGCATTGGTTCGGAACTGCCCTCAGTCCATTCAAATCCTTTACCCCAATGAACGAGAAAAGTCCCCTCCGTTGGCCCCGGATAAACGCCGAAAACGTATGACCATTCGAAGGCGCTGTCCAATGGTATTCCCCCTCTGCGCCAGAGCTGTTCGCCATCGATAGAAACAAGCTGAACCCACGCTCTATAGCCAATGATATATTCCCAAGGGTGCGGACCATTCCGCGAAATCCCCCAGATGTAATCATTTATACCGACAAGCGCCAATCTGCCATTTACCGCTGTACGTTGGTCTGCTGGGTAGCTGGACGTATCCCTGCCCAAATTCTGAAAGCCGCGCAAACAGGGCTCTGCATTCCACGTCGGATTACCATTTCGGTCGATATGGCAGAACCATCCCAAGCTTCCCGACCAGACGCCGCCCTGACCATCGGAGCAAAGCGTCTGCCCCACGGCGGGAGCTCGAATGGCTTCATTAGGCGCCCTCCCCCATTCCGCCCAAGCACTCATCGACAACCAGCACAGCACGATTACGAGCGCGTATTTGGCCGCTTTCATTTCACAGCTTCCAACTCACTTTAACTTCTTAATTATTAATTATTAATTATTAATTAACATAAACCTTATACCTAACCTTCGCCTCCCCGTCCGGCTTGATCTTCACTTTCCACTCAACGAGGCTGGCATTCTTCTTCTCCCAGCCGTCGGTCGCTTCGATAAATTTCCAATCCCCCCAGAACGAGTCTTCGATGACAACCTCGATGGTCTCCTTCTTATGATTGCGGACGACAATCTCATTCTCACGCTGTTTGCCTTGGCGCTCGTAGTTGATCGATTTCCGCTCGCCAACAATATCAAACGCTTTACCGGTCGTGATGCGGACTTTTTCATCCTTGGGAGTATGGTCGATGTTGTCTTCGCCGATGAATTCCTGCCCGCCATCAGGACCCTGCTTATAGACCCGCACCTTCCCCTTGGGAAGCGGTATGCCCAGCCCGACCTTCTCACGGTTTTCAAACTCAAGGACAACTGTAACCTTTTCCTCGTTCGCCTTGAGTCGGAATTCCTTCTTCACCGGCGTTGAAGCCGTCGGAAACAGCGACACTTGCTTCACCTGCTTGTCGGCGATGGTCGAGGGACGCTGAAGGGTATAGAGGTGGTACTCGTAAAACGCTTGTTCTTGAAAACCGTATTCAGCATTAAATCCGCCTGACAATTCTTGAACTTCGTCGCGTGCGAATTTTCTTCGAGGCTGTTCGATATTCACGTCCCCTGCCATCAGTTTCAACCGCGCATCCTTGTACGTCGCCCCGGAATTATTCGTAATGTTCACCCACCCGGTCAGTGAGAGGTTTTCGTCCTTTACGTCCGAGACGGCAACATACTCCGATTCCCACGAGATTCCTCTCGTCAGGTAGGAGATGTCAGCGTCGCTCTTGCCGCCCTTGCCATCGACCAGCCAGACTAGTGTCGGGCGGGTGATGAGTCCTTCCGGTAGCTCAGGGAACCGGACATTGGCAACCTGCGAACGGGTAATCGAGACCAATTCGCCAGACTTTCCCCCCCCGCTTGCGGGGGGGGCAGGGGGGGGTGTCCCACCATCTAACCTTAGCACAATATCCCCTCCCGACGATAGTAACGACCCGAAAAAGCTCTTGCCGTCAAGCGAAACAATCTCCACCCGTTGATCGATGTATTTCTCGAGCAGTTTGTCCGAACTCACGAGGTCGTACTCGTAGTTTTGCTCGAGGAGTGCGGCTTTGTCGCTGGTGAAGTGCACTGACGTCGGGATAATCTCCGACGCGACGTCGGTGAAGCGGAGTTGGCCGACGCCCTTGGGGAAGTCAAGCTGGCGCACCTCGCGGACGAGGGCGAGGTTCTGGTTGTAAATGGTAACGGCGACTTCGGCTTTAATGGAAGATGGAAAATGGAAAATGGAGCTTAGCAGAAGCGCTGACGCAAGTGATAGTTTTGTTGGCATTGGTACCATTCAATTTATTGTGAGTTTCATCCCCGCGTAGGGGCCGTTTACGAGCCCCCCCTCTATTCGTCATCCCGCGTAGGGGCCGTTTACGTGCCCCCCGTTTACGAGCCCCCCGTTTACATGCCCTCCCTTCGTCGCGTAGGGGCCGTTTACGTGCCCTCCGTTTACATGCCCTCCCGTTTACATGCCCTCCCTTCGTCGCGTAGGGGCCGTTTACGAGCCCTCCCGTTTACATGCCCTCCCTTCGTCGCGTAGGGGCCGTTTACGAGCCCCCACGTTCTTGCACGTATCGCACTTACTTCAAATGCATCATCGGCAAGCACTCCGAACGTTCCCCCGACGACGCTTTCAAATAAAACGCCCCTGACGGCAACGTGTTCCCATCTAATATAAACCGACTTTGACTCTCTGGCAACTGAGCAGACAAATTCCACTCCCCGAACCGCCTTCCCGAGAGGTCAAACAGCACCAGTTGCATCGGCGCTGAGGAGGGCAGGTTGATGCGGATCGTCGCTCTGTCGTTGAAGGGGTTGGGGTAGGCGCTGATAAGATCCTGACCGAAAAGGATCGCCCCTTCCAACATCGGTACCGATCGTTCACCGTTAAGATTGTAGAAACGGAGGGAGGTAGTTTAGTCTTCCGCTTCCTCGTCCTCGTCACTTCGTGGATTCGTTATCCAATCCTGCACCCGGCTCATCACGTCGTCGATTGCTTCCTGTGTCCCCGACATCTCCTCCGCCTTCTCCAGAAGTCTCTCCATCTCCAGCTTCTCGTCGATTGTCAGTTTCATCCAGATTGCCAGCGCTTCCTTCCCGTATGCCGCTTCGACCTCCTCGTCCAGTGCCAGGCTTATCGGCTGGAGAGCGTACTCCGGGTGCCAGTACATCCTCGACCCCCGAATATCCAGCACCTCGTTCGGATTCCCGAACCTGTCCTTTGTTAACTCCTCCATCTTCGGCCTCATTCGTTTTTGCTGACAATGTTTTGACAGCTTCTTTTACCTCTCAATCTAAATTGAGATTTCCATTGACCGTTTTTTCAACCGGAGCTTTTGCATAAGGCGATTTGCCTTTGGGAAGATTCGGACGTTTCCCTTGAAAGATCTCTTCGACTGATAGAATTTGAATCCTAGGAAATTTTCTACCCCAGAATTCACTTTCATAGAGTCCCGCCGATGCCGCTTCAGTTATCATTGGTTTGGTTGGCGGAAACAACGTAATAAGAACACCAAACGGTGTGTTTTCTCTCAACATAGTTCCGTTCAAGTCCCTTATATCACTTACGTCGCGATCTGCGCCGCCCTTAACGGAAACTATCGCGTTCCTATAACTGATTTCAGCATCCATAAAAACAGGAATAACTCCGTCTTTGCCCTTGTCCGCACCCTTTTTCTTCTTGCCTGATACTGGTTGAGCGTCGATCTTGGCGAGTGCCCACCATTGAAATTGATACTTGTCTCTGCGAGCAAGATCGTGAGCACTGGCTGTATCAGCTGGAGCACCATCGACATGAATCGGGACGCCAGGAAAAGCATCACGCATTCTTCGTTCGATAAGGTTGATTGCGAGATAAGTTACGTCAATTCCTATCCATTTACGGTCAAGCTTGTGGGCGGCGTGAAGTGCGGTACCACAACCGCAAAATGGATCAAGGACGATATCACCGGGATTGGATGAAACTGAAACTATTCTCTCGAGCAAGGCTTGAGGCTTTTGAGTATTGTAACCCAATCGCTCCTTAGCTTGTGAATTTACAGGTGGGATGTCTGTCCAGAGTGATTGAAGTATCACACCTTCAGTTTCATCAAGATAGCGCTTTATCCGTATTCCATTCCTATTTGTGATGTGCAAGAGCCCTTCTTTGTCATACCTTTCCATTGTTGCCAGAGGACAGCGCCAGAATCCTTTAATACCTTTATACTCATAGGTATATCCTCCGCCAGTCAGTCCCTTTGCTGTCAGCGGGCCGTCTTGCCATGCTCGACCATCTGAGTCTCTATGAGTGAATCGCTTGAGATACTCTTCACGATGCTCAGTGAAAACATCATTCCAAGTGTTCTTACTACTCTTCACGTAATACCAGATTACGTCAATATTCGCTCCGTATTTCCTTGGGTCGTTGTGAGCCGATGTTCGCTTCCAAATGATCTCGTTGCGAAAGTTGACTGGCTCAAAAATCGCGTCGAGAATAACTCGAAGATAGGCTCCAGCGGTTGGATCACAATGAAGGTAAAGGCTCCCCGTCGCTTTCAGAACACGGTGCAGTTCCACCAGTCTGACCGTCATCATGCAGAGATAGGATGTAACTTGATTGCGACCAAGTCCTTGCACCATAGCGCCTAACAAGCTCGCAACGTCCTGCCTCGGCCCGGTCATGATAGCGTCGTAGGCTTTGGGTGCCTGGCCGTCTATAGTCCATTGCCAAGTATCCTCGAATGCTTCGATTTGAGCTTCACTTGCAGCTCCCGACGATTCGCGGAATAGGACACTGTATGACTGCTTAGAATTGAACGGAGGGTCAAGGTATATGAGATCAATTGATTCATTAGGAATTTGATCTCTCAAGACCTCAAGATTATCCCCGTAGTAGAGGACATTTGTTTGAAGTTCTGGCATAATCATTCCAACGCCTCCCTATTCCTTTTCACCGCCTCAAGCTGTGCCTTCGACTCCACCAACTTCTGCCGCTCAAACTCCACCACATTCGCCGGAGCCTTGTCAGTGAAGTTTGGCGAAGCAAGCCTTGCCTCAGCGCCTTTGATCGAGCCTTCAAGTCTCGCAATCTCCTTGTCGAGTCTCCCTTGTTCTACCGTGATGTCGATCAAGCCTTCCAACGGCACAAACAGCTCGAAATCATCTATCATTGCCGAAGCTGAGTGTGCCGGGCGAGAGTTGCCAAAGCTGATTTCCGACAAGTTTGCGAGACGACAAATATCACTTGACAGCCGCTCAAATAACATCTTCTTCCCTTCATCTTTCACGCCCGACACTACCAGTACTGCCCTCCGGTCGGGTGGAACATGCATTTCGCCACGAATGTTCCTGACTGCCGCAACGACACGCTGGAACAACTCGATCTGCTCCTCAGCCTTCAAGTCCCTTGGATATTCCCCCGGCTTCGGATATTCCGCCACCATAATCGACTTCTGAGTTGCAGTAGCGTTGACAATTGTCAACGCTACTTGTGCTGAAACTCCCTGCCAAATCTCTTCCGTCACAAACGGCATCGCCGGATGCAACAGCCGCATCGCCGCTTCGAATACCTGCAACGCGACCTCAAGCGTCAACTGACGGTCAAATGCCGGAGTCTCAGGCGTCAACCGGTTTTTAATAAGCTCCAGATACCAGTCACAGAACTCCTTCCAGAGGAAATCATACTGGGCGTTAAGACACTCAAACAACCGGTACTTCTCCGCCGACGCATGAACCTGTTCGACCGTCGCCGCCAGTCGTGAGACAATCCACCGATCCACGAGGGGAGCATCGGAAGGCATCTCAGTGATTGGATACTTGCCAATTTGGCTCCTATTTTCCTCAGGCAGTTTCTCCACATGAGTCATCAGAAACCGGTACGCATTCCACAGTTTATTGGCAAAATTCCTCCCTCCCTCAAACCGCGACGGCGTTAGCTTGATGTCCTGCCCCTCCGTCGCCAGCGTTATCATAGTGAACCGCACCGCGTCGGCCCCGTACTGCTTGACCATCGCCTCCGGGTCGATGCCATTGCCGAGCGACTTCGACATCCACCGCCCCTGCTCGTCCTTAATCATGCCCGTAATGAAGATGTCGCTGAACGGGATGTCGCCCATGAATTCCAGCCCCGCCATAATCATCCGCGCGATCCAGAAGAAGATGATGTCATAGCCCGAAACGAGCAACTGCGTCGGATACCATTTTTTAAGCTCAGGCGTCTCTTCGGGCCACCCCAAGGTTGAAAATGGCCAGAGCCAGCTACTAAACCACGTATCGAGCACATCCTCATCCTGCCTGAGACTGTTCGAGTGGCACTTCGGACAAGTATCAGGCTCCTCTTCCCTGACAATCACCTCCCCGCAAGCCTGGCAGTACCACACCGGTATCCGATGCCCCCACCAAAGCTGCCGCGAGATGCACCAGTCCCGCACGTTCTCCAGCCATGAGTAATAGACCTTCTCCCAACGTCCCGGATAGAACTTGATCCGCCCGTCACGAACAGCCTCAAGGGCAGGCTCGGCGAGTGGCTTCATCTTCACGAACCACTGCAGAGAGAGGTACGGCTCGATGACCGTCTTGCACCGCGAGCAGTGGCCAATGGAGGTAGTATAATCCTCTATCTTCTCCAACAACCCCGCCTCCCCCATCGCCTCCACAATCGCCTCACGCGCCTTGAACCTATCCAATCCTTTGAAACGACCAGCGTTATCATTCATTACCCCATGCTCGTCCATCACTGTGATGGATCCGAGGCTGTGGCGCTTCCCCATCTCAAAGTCGTTCGGATCATGAGCAGGCGTCACTTTCACCTGCCCCGTCCCAAAAGCCGGATCGACGAACTCGTCTTCAATGATCGGGATAACTCTATCCACCAATGGGAGCTGCACGCTCCTCCCGCGAAGATGCTGCAATCGTTCGTCTTTGGGATTGATCGCCACCGCCGTATCGCCCAGCATCGTCTCAGGGCGCGTCGTCGCCACAGTCACGTAGTGTCCCTCTTCTGCCACCCCCCTGTGGGTGGCAGCAGGTGTATCAGTATCCATCGCCGACGGGGCGGCGACGGAAGAATCATTTAAAATCGGATACCTGAAATACCACAAATGCGTCGCTTCGTCCTTATGATCGACTTCCTCGTCAGAGATCGCCGTGTGACAGCGCGGACACCAGTTGACGATGTAATTCCCCCGATACACCAGCCCCTTGTCATAGAGATGCACGAACACCTTCGCCACGGCTTTGGAAAGCCCCGGATCGAAGGTGAACCGTTCGCGGCTCCAGTCCGGCGAGTCACCTAAGAGCCGCTTCTGCTGGAGTATCCTGTCCCCGTACTTGGCTTTCCACTCCCAGACCTTCTCGATGAACTTCTCCCGGCCGAGGCTGTGGCGCGACACGCCTTCCTTGGCGAGCGCTTTCTCGACGACGTTCTGGGTAGCGATGCCGGCGTGATCGGTTCCGGCTTGCCAGTGCGCCTCGAAGCCCTGCATCCGCTTCATGCGGATCAGCATATCCTGCAGGGAGTCTTGCAAGCCGTGCCCCATGTGAAGTTCGCCGGTGACGTTCGGCGGAGGCATCATGATGCAGTACGGCTCCTTGCCGGAGTTCGGATCGGTGCGGAAGAGGTCGTTCTCTTCCCAGAATTTGTACCACTTCGGCTCGACGGAGGTCGGATCGTAGCTCTTTGGAATTTCGGACATTATAGTTTTGGATTTTGGAATTTGGATTTTGGAATGACTTAACCTGTTAATATACTGAAATCAGGGCTTGGTAGCAAAGAAAAAGCCCGGATAAGACCGGGCGGTGAACTTAGAGTAGTGAGGGGTCAAAAATCGATCACTGAGTCACAGAGCGGCGTATTTTGTTGCGCTACAATGAGAAACTCTGTGATCGATTCGTGATCGGACTGGTAATTTTATGAGATCGATCACTGCGAGTGTAGCAAGCAATCTCAGTAGGGCAGGGCGTCCCGACCTGCCCTACTGAATAATTTAAGTGGCGTCAGATGTCCTTGTCTGACGCCGCTTCTGTTTGCTATTGACTTGGGGCAGATTTTGGAATAGATTGGTATTGTCGGTAGAACGGGCGTTTCGCCGAAGGCGAGGCGAGGCGGTCGGGCGGTAGAGGTAGAAGTGCTGACGTTCGCAATAGGCATTTTCACACTAACAGGTTGAAAACGACGTGAACCCATAACTTTCCCGCTAAAGCGAAAAAAAATAAGATAGACGTATCCTCGCGACATTTATACAATAAATTGGGGCGGGGAGATTAAACAATCGGAGAATTCAGTAATCAATGCTTGAAGCCAATCGGTTGGCGGCGCGAAAGTTCAACCTTGACACGAGCCATATAGAGATTGTCGCTGACACTGCGAAGAATATCGTCGTGTTGGGGAACGATCTGACCTTTAATGGGAAAACCAGCGGCTGGGTGGCTTGAGGCTAATAAGAAAGCCTCACCGGAAGAAAAGGTATCATTAAATTCAAATTTAAGGAAATAGAATAGAATTGGGAACATCACATAAATTGATTATCGGTGATTGTCAGTCAATGCAAGAGCTTGAAAACGAGAGCGTGCATTTGATGGTCACATCTCCGCCGTACTTCAATGCTCCTTTCGATTACGAGGGACTGTATGATACGTATGACCATTATTTAGAAGTCTTGTACAATGTAGCGCAAGAGGTCTATCGGGTGTTACAGCCCGGACGGATCGTAGCTCTTAATATCGATGATATGTTAGTAAAAGGAGAGAAATTCCCAATCACTGCTGATGCAACGAAAATTTTTCAGCGAGCAGGCTTTCGTTACAGGGATAGGCTTATATGGAAGAAGCCAGACGGTTATCTTCGGATTAGTCGCAGAAGTGGAGTTATTCTCCAAAATCCCTATCCGATGTACTTTTATCCAGATAATCTGCTGGAGAGTATAATTATTTTTCAAAAGGGAAAATTCGAATACAAGTCTATTCCGCAGGATGTCCGCATATCATCTATGATAGATAAAGCAGAATTCCAACAGAAAAAATGGTACATGACTCTCTGGGAAATGACAAACGTGCTTCCTGGAGCTGTTCTAGAGAAAAACGTAGCAGCATTTCCGGAAGAGTTGCCCTATCGCCTAATAAAGCTCTACTCATATACTGGAGAAATAGTTCTAGATCCATTTGCAGGAAGCGGAACTACGATGAAAGTAGCACGTTTGCTCGGACGTAATAGTGTCGGATTTGAAATAAAATCGGAACTTCAAGAAATAATTCGAAAGAAAGTCGGTTTGCCTGATCTAATGAGTAACAGCGATTTTTTCGCCGTTGACGTGAGAACGCGAGACCTGTCTCGTGATTTGGATAGGAGGTTGTCGAAAGAACAGTTTAAATCTTTACTGGAGGATATCCGACATGGAAGTTACGGGCAAAATTAAGAGTGTTATATATCGTCCTTTGATGTGTAACGATCTACACACCTATCTCATTGAGTCAATGGTGCAGGCCTTCGAATCGCGAGATGCATCGTTTCTTCTCGATTTTGGAGTAAAAGGGAAAATTGCGGTAAGTAGGTGGGTATCACCGAAAAGAACCCGCTCTTATCCGTATGCTCGCGTATACAACACTTACGGTTTTACAGGGAAGAAGGTCACAATAATCCCCGTTATGAAAGACGAAGGTGGAGAAGGTGATCGGGATTTCCTCCAATGGGATACAATTTGCTTGATGAGTTTGCTCGGCGTGAACGTTATCATTGCATACTATGACAACGCAATCGCAAGCACTCGATATCAAGGGAAAATATCTCATCAGCAATTCAATATGGAATATATCCGTCAACAACTATCCAATCTAATGGATTGCCAGTCTGATGCACTGCATTGGAATATTGAGCAGACCGATCCAAATCGCTTGGAATCGGTATGCCAAAAATCTCTTCAATTCTACGATAGAATTGGGGCCAGTTTAGGAATCTCAATGCACAACAGAAAATCCGCCGTGCGTAAACTTGAAGAGATTTATATGAGCCGTGAGACTTTTCTTGCAAGATCCAGATTTCTTGCTCGTAGCGCACAACAGCGTGAAATAGTGACTCTTCAACCCAAAGAATCTGTGGAAGGTCAAAAGGCATCGATCACAGTGATCAACTATCTCGGAGGTGAATATAGCCTGACATTAGATGAATGTGAAATCACAGGTTCTGACGTTAGGCTTATTGAAGCAAAACACACAAAGCATGGAGCCATGCCGTCAGAGGATGACATTAAGGACGGCATTATTAAAATGGTGCTTTTTACAAATCTTCACTGCGTGTTCATCGGTCATAGAGAATATGCAGTAATTCCGGTACTTAAACTGTCAACTGCTCTCGGTTTTAACGTGATAAATCTATCTGCGAGTCAACGACAACTATATAATAAACTGATTGAAGAAGCTCATTCGAACAACTTCCAGTTGAGATTCATCTGAACTATAAGGTACATGAATTATGAGCAATGAATTCTCACCGAAATCGTCCCTCTATCTCGTCCAAGTCATGGACGCACAAGCTGAGGCGTTGGAGAGAATTGGCAGGACGCTTACGGCGGACGAACTCCATGCTGTTAAGAAGGGACTACAAGCAGGGTTGGGTGCGGCACAGAGCATTGTAATGCGAACTGCCATTGAGGAGGCTGTTGGTGACCCTGATATCGAGCATTCCACGCCCTTGTCTATCGATAGTCGCTTTTCAAAATTTGTTCGCTGAAAAAGAATGATTTCACAGGATCGTAGTATCAATTTTGCCAGAATGACTATGAAATAGAGATCCTTCACTGCGTTCAGGATGAATCTAACGGGTACGGAGCCCCGCAGTACCGTCACCGACAGGGCGGTGACGGCGGAGCCTCCGGCCGATGTCAACCCCAGAGGGTTGACAGCTTATGACACCCCCCTTTGAACGAAACCATTTCAAGTGCATCCTTTTCGCGACTCCATTCAATGGAGTCGCACCCCGCAAGCGGGGGGAGATGGCGCGCCTTTAGCGCCGAGGCGGATAACTATCCGCCCTGCCTTTTAGAAATTGGGAGGCCGACAACTGTCGGCCTTACCGGTGTGCGCCGGGATGATGAGGAGACAGGCGGGGACGCCTGTTGTACGGGGATTGCCGCGTAAATAGAGAGGGCGAACACAAGGTTCGCCCGTACGGGCGATGCTCGCCATCGCCCGATCCAAACAGAATGATGCTCGCTATCGCCCAATCCAAAAAGAATAAGGTGACAGACTAAAGTCTGTCGTACCGGTTGTCGGGCTCGGCGGCCCGACCTACGGAGGGGGATTTGTTGGGCTCGGTAAACCGGCCCCTACGCGAGAGTTGGGCTCGGTAAACCGGCCCTGCGCGAGAGTTGGGCTCGGTAAACCGGCCCCTACGCAAGAGCATCGCTACTCCAGGTGACGTAAGTGCCGTCGCGGCCGTGGCGGCGCTCGCAGCCGAGAATCTCCAGCACTCGAGATACATGACGCTTCGAATATAGACGCCGCAAATTGGGACTTAGGCTCATGTAAATCTGGTTGAAGTGCAGTGTGTAAGTTCCAATCTCGTTTGCCCGTCTTATAATCCCCTTGAGATACGCCTCAAGACCGCCCGCACGCATCTCGACCATCCGCACATTCAACACCTCAAAGAACTGATCCAACTCCCTCTGACGCGACGCCGGCGTACAGTCGAAAAGCGGCTTCGCAATCTGCGCAAGCCTTGGCTCATAACCATCCCTCACAACCGCCGATCCATGACGAAAAAGGCTCAGCCCGGTCTTAACACAAGAATAATTCATCCTCCAGAAAAGTAAGCCGTTGCGAATCAAAGCGGCGCGCTTCATCGTGTCAGAATCCGACAATGGCACAAGCGAGTCTTTGCGAGACTTCATTCTTACGGTTAGAAAACGGCTCTCCAGAGCCTCGTCGGAAAACTCACGGCGCGCGGCGATCAGCTTGGGACCGAACGGATCGAAAACCTCCGTTTCGCGACGGGACGAGAGGCGGATAACCGAAATGCCTCGCGTGTAGCCGTGGTTGAGGATTTTTGTGAGGAGGCGGGCAACTTCACCGGTCCTCAGGTCGGCTTCGTCGATAGCGAGAGTGCCTTTCGCACCCTGGATTATGCGGAAAAGCGGCGCCGGGTTGACGACTCCGGATATGGCGAAAGCACGATAGCAGAGTTGACTCATGGCGCGGAGAGCGGTGGTTTTGCCGGAACCGAAATCGCCCAAAAAGCGAAGGTAGGGC
Source organism: uncultured Caldithrix sp. (assembly GCA_964355675.1). GTDB lineage: Bacteria > Electryoneota > AABM5-125-24 > Hatepunaeales > Hatepunaeaceae > CAMBDS01. The sequence goes on along the minus strand of CAYHEC010000014.1, from coordinate 4,452 downwards.
AATGCATCGTAAAGAAAGTCGAACCAAGTAATGACGACATAAGCCGCGGCGGCGGTGTAGTGATAATCGCACTCAAAGGCGACAAGGGTGGCGAGCCAGTCGCGAACGGCTTCGAAAAGGTCGTCAAGGGAGTGGCTGTCATCGGCTGTCGCGGGGGAAGAGATGACTCCGGAAGCGATCAAGCGGGAGAGTCCGTGTCTCGGCTGGATCTGCCGACCGGCGATGGAAAGGGTGCGGCAAAGTCTCAGCTTGCCATTGTCATTGCAAAGCCAGCCGGATTCGGGCGATGATTGTACATATTCGACATAAGGTCTCCCGGCACGGAGGAGATGCGAGGCGTAGATTTCGAGGTTAGAGACGTCGTCAATATTAAAATTATCAGATAGTTCCATAAGAGAGCTTTTTCATGTGAAGTTGGTTTTGTGATTAAAAGTAATGTACATAATATACGACGTTATTTTGAAGAAGTCAAGGATTTGTTGGGTAATTATTACGAAGGTGGGCAAGTAGGCAAGTGGGCAAGTGGGCAAGTGGGTAAGTGGACAAGTGGGCAAGTGGGTAAGTGGACAAGTGGGTAAGTGGGCAAGTGACAGGCAGGGACGCCTGTTGTACGGAAGAAGAAGAAGACACCCCCCTTTTATTCCCCCCGCAAGCGGGGGGAGTGGCGGATTTGGAAATCCGCCCTACGCGCCCCCATCTAATTTCTTCAGTTCTACTACCAGCTTCAGCGCCTCGAGCGGGGTCAGCTTGTCGGGATCGACGCCCTCCAGCCGGTCACGAAGCCTGCGCTCAATCGGATCGAAGAACGACAACTGCGCGATGTGCTTCTGCGGTGAGCGACGGCGAGAGCGAGGAGAATCCTCCTCGACGGACAGGGACGCCCATCCTCCTGAATCGACGGGCAGGGACGCCCGTCCTACGGGATCGGCGGCAACTGGATTTAAGTCGTTGGCTTCAAGGTTGGCAAGAATTTCGCGTGCCCGGCTGGTCACCTCAGCGGGAATGCCCGCCATCTGGGCAACGTGAATTCCAAAGCTGTGGTCAGAGCCTCCCGGGACAATCTTCCTCAAGAAGACTATCTTATCCCCCACCTCCCGGACCGCGACGTTGAAGTTCTTCACCCCGGCAAGGATGTTCTCCAGATCGACCATTTCGTGGAAGTGGGTGGCGAAAAGAGTGCGGGGTTTGAGCCGGTCGGTCTCGTGCAGATATTCGACAATCGCCCAGGCAAGGCTGAGTCCGTCGAAGGTCGAAGTGCCTCGGCCGACTTCATCGAATAGCACCAGTGACCGGCGGGTGGCGTTGTTCAGGATCGAGGCAGTCTCTTGCATCTCGACAAGGAAGGTTGACTCCCCTCCGGCAAGGTTATCCATCGCGCCGATGCGAGTGAATAGTTTATCGACGACGCCGATCACTGCCTTGTCGGCTGGGACAAACGATCCGGCTTGCGCCATCACTACAGTCAGGGCGACTTGACGGAGATAGGTTGACTTGCCTGCCATATTGGGACCGGTGATGATCAGAATGCGAGCAGAATCGCCGCCGACGTTCAGGTCGTTGGGAACGAACAACTCCCCGGGTGGCAACAGTTTTTCGACGACCGGGTGGCGAGAGCCTTTAAGAATTAGAGTGTCCCCTTCCACAAGTTCTGGTCGATGGAGATTCTCTTCAGCGGCAAGTTGAGCCAAGCCGGAAAGGAAGTCGATCTCGGCCAGTGCTTGAGCGGTTTCTTGAATTAATTTTGAATGAGTAAGGGTTTCACTCGCCAATTCAGCGAAAATTTCAGACTCGCGGGCTGTGACAAGTTCTTCAGAAGAAATGAGTTTTTCTTCGTAAGCCTGAAGTTCAGGGGTGGTGTAACGCTCAGCATTAACAAGCGTCTGGCGGCGAATGTAAGTGGCTGGAGCCTTATCGAGGTGGCTTTTGGTGATCTCGATGTAGTAGTTAAAGACCCGGTTGTAGGCGATCTTGAGGTTGGAAATGCCGGTCTCGGCTCGTTGGGTTCGCTCGTACTGCTCGAGCCATGATTGTCCTCCCGACCGGATATCGCGCAAATCGTCAACTTGAGCATCGTACCCGGCTCGAATCATTCCACCCTCATTGGTGGCAAGCGGAGGATCATCCAACAACGCCACTTTAAGTTTTTCAGCCAATTCTGGCAGGAGAGCAATTCGGCTCACCCAGCATTGGGTGAGTGGTGAGTCTGATGAGCCACACGTTGCTTGAATCTTGGGCAAGAGAGCCAGTGTTTCCCGTAGAGCAACCAAATCTCGCGCTGATCCACGACCGGTGGCCAATCGTGCCAATCCGCGACTCAGATCTCCCGCCTCGCGAAGTTGGACTCGAACTTTATCACGAAGGTTTTTCTTCTGTACAAGCTCTGCTACGGCATCGAGCCGTTCATCGATCAGATTTTTGTTCGCCAGTGGCTCAATCAATCTATTATGAAGAAGCCGTCTTCCGGATTGGGTTACATTTCGGTCGCAGTAGGAAAAGAGAGTGGCGCGATGATTACCGGAAAGCGAATCGACAAGCTCAAGATTTTTCCGGATCGCCTTTTCCATCTGCAATTTGCCGCCTGCTTCTTCCAGCGCCAAGCGGGTAATGTGAGCTGGGTGGCTCTTGAGGTTTTGTTTGAGATAATATAGCAGGCCCCCCGCCGCAGAAACCGCCAGAGGCAACCCATCGATACCGAAGCCCTTTAAGCCGACCGTTCCGAAATGATCGAGCAATGTTCGATTTGCAAATGCGGTCTCCCATATCCAATCTTCCTGCTTGCTAATCACCTGGGGCAGGCTTCCTCCAGCAGGAGTTGGCCCTATTTCCGGGGAACCGGCAGGGACAACAATCTCAATCGGATCGATGCGTCCGAGAACTTCTCTTAAGCCGGCATGGTCGAATTCACCGGCGGCAAATTCTCCTGAACCTATGTCTGCCCAGGCAAGTCCCCAGCGGCTATCATGTTTAATTAAGCCGATAATCCGGCTTGATCTGGGATTGTCGCTATCGATCATGGCGGGATTTGTCCCGGCTGTGACAATCTTGACGACGTCTCGTTTTACCAGACCTTTGGCTTTCTTAGGATCTTCGACCTGCTCGACAATAACGACGCGACGACCTGCTTCGACCATCTTGTTCAGGTAGGAATCGAGTTGGTGATAAGGGAATCCAGCAAGGGGAACATTCGAGCCTTTGCCGTGTGCGCGGGAGGTCAAACGAAGACCGAGAATCTCCGAGGCGGCTTTCGCATCATCGTAAAACATCTCGTAAAAATCTCCCATACGGTAAAACAGTATGGCGTCGGCAAACTTGCTTTTGATTGCCGCATACTGATCGAGCATAGGGGTTCTTTCGCCAGCGGGAAGGTTCATTATAATTAAGAATTAATAATTAAGAATTAATAATTTAAGATTGCTATTTAGAATGAAAATAGCAATTGACGTGAGACGTTTGGGGAATTCAATTCTCCTGATCCGTTTTGTGGCTCATTTCCCATAGCAAGAGATGCCTCAACACGTTGTTCCAGAAGTCGAAAGCCACGAGGATCACGCCAGGTGCGCCGTCGAGAATACCGCCTTTGAAAAAGAGACGCCGGAGGGCTCTGCCAAGGGGTTTGAGGAAGCCTCGCCATAAAAGCCCTGCCGCGCCGACCCTGACGCCTTTATCGAGGAGCCCGGAGGCTTCGAAACGAGCGTAGAACTCATTTTTGCGAATCATCGTGGCAAGGTCTGGGTAGGGGTGGTGATCCATTGGCTCGTTTAAGTATCCGATAGTTCCATCTACTTTGAGACGTTCGTGAACATGCTCCGCCTTGAACCGCCCTTTTGATTTACGGAAAAGCCGAAGTTGAAAGTCTGGATACTGAGAGCCATGCTTGACCCATTTCCCGAGCACATGGTTGCGGCGGGGTATGAGAAATCCGTCAAATAGTCCGTCAGTCATGACTTTACGGATTTCTCCGGCCAAAAGATCAGAAATAACTTCATCGGCATCGAGCACCAACACCCACTCGGTATTACAATTCTCGATGGCGATGTTTTTATTGATGTTAAGGTTTGGATGATTAGGTTCAGAAAAGACTTGCGCACCGAGTGAACGGGCAATATCACCGGTTTTGTCGTCAGAAGCGGCATCGACAACGACTATTTGCTCAGCCCAACTGACGCTGGCAATTGCCAAGGAAATGTTCGCCGCTTCGTTATGCGCCAGAATGGCTACACCAAGGTCACGCATAGGGCAGGTTTGTTGAATTATTCATACAAGTGTTGACCCGACCAAGCGGACGAGGGCGTCCGCCTGAATTTTAAAGCGGCGGACGAGGGCATCCGCCTGCAGGAATACTCGAATATTTCACTGCCTTAGGGTGTTCACACCCTAAGGCTAAGTTGCCGATAGTGTCGCAGGGTGAGGACGAGTTCTTTGAAATATTCCTATTATAGGATTTAATAATAC
>CAYHEC010000013.1:48492-93388 GCA_964355675.1 uncultured Caldithrix sp. | reverse complement strand
CTATTTTCAAGAGCGCCAACTTCTCCAGTATTGCCACCGACGAGAAGGGCGTGATTCAAATATTCAACGTCGGCGCAGAGCGCAGGCCGGGAGATCTCGCCGCCGAAGTGATGAACAAGATCACTCCGGCAGACATTTCTGATCCACAGGAAGTAATCGCCCGCGCCAAGGCCTTAAGTAGTGAACTCGCAACCAAGATCACTCCCGGATTTGAGGCGTTGGTCTTCAAGGCTTCGCGCGGGATCGAGGACATTTACGAACTGACCTACATCAGGAAGGACGGAAGCAGGTTTCCGGCAGTCGTGTCGGTAACAGCTCTGCGTGACGAACAAGATGCTATCATCGGTTATCTCTTGATCGGCACGGACAATACTGCGCGCAAACAAGTGGAAGCCGATCAAAAGAAACTCGATCAGCGTTTTCGGGACCAGCAGTTCTATACTCGTTCGCTTATCGAATCAAACATCGATGCGATCATGACCACAGATCCATCGGGGATCATCACTGACGTCAATAAGCAGATGGAGGTGCTAACTGATTGTACGCGCGACGAACTGATCGGCGCACCTTTTAAAAACTACTTCACTGATCCAGACCGGGCTGAATCGGCTATAAAGCTTGTATTGAGTGAGAAAAAGGTCACCAATTACGAGCTTACGGCGAGAACCAGAGATGATAAGCGAACTGTAGTGTCGTACAATGCTATGACCTTCTATGACCGGGAGAGGACTTTACAGGGCGTGTTCGCGGCCGCACGAGATATCACGGAGCTTAAACGCAACGAGCAAGCGCTCCAAGAAACGAACATTGAGCTGGAGAGCGCCAAATCTGCCGCAGAGAAAGCTAATCTTGCAAAATCGGATTTTCTTTCCAGCATGAGCCATGAACTCCGTAGCCCGCTTAATGCGATCCTCGGTTTTGCGCAACTAATGGAGTCGGACTCTCCATCGCCCTCAGACTCCCAAAAGGAAAGCATTGCTCAGATTCTCCATGCAGGATGGCATCTGTTGAAGTTGATCAACGAAGTCCTTGATCTCGCTGTTGTTGAATCTGGAAAGGTGTCACTGTCACCGGAGCCCGTATCGTTGGCCGAGGTCATTTCAGAATGTCAGGCTATGATGGAACCGCAGGCGCAAAAGAGCGGCATAAAAATGATCTTTCCCAAGTTCGAAGAACCGATCTTTGTGAATGCTGATCGGACCCGGATGAAACAGATTCTTATCAATCTGCTCTCCAACGCGATTAAATACAATCGGAACAAGGGAATGGTCGAAGTGAAGTGCAACGCCACGGATTCGAATCGAATGCGTATCAGCGTCAAGGATACCGGCGCAGGATTGCCTCCAGAAAAGCTGGCGCAACTTTTCCAGCCGTTCAACCGTCTCGGGCAAGAGGCGGGTAGCGTGGCTGGCACTGGCATTGGCTTGGTAGTGACCAAACGATTGGTCGAACTAATGGGTGGTGACATCGGCGTGGAAAGCATTGTGGGGGCGGGAAGCGAGTTCTGGATTGAACTGCTTTTAACTCACGCGCCGGCGCTTGTGCATTCGGATGAGGACGCGACAGTCGTTGTCCGCAAAAAACTGCCAATAAGCACATCGGTACGGACCATGCTTTATGTTGAGGACAATCCTGCAAATATGTCGTTAGTCGAACAGTTGATCGCTCGACGCGATGACATACGACTCTTAACTGCAATCGATGGCACGATAGGAGTTAAAATCGCACGTGAATCTCTTCCGACCGTGATACTTATGGACATCAACCTGCCCGGTATCAGTGGCGTCGAAGCAATGAATATCTTACGTAAAGACCCGATAACAGCGCATATTCCTATAGTTGCCCTCAGCGCTAATGCCCTTCCGCGCGATATAGAAAAAGGTATGGAAGCTGGATTCTTCTGTTATCTCACCAAACCAATTAAAGTCAATGAATTTATGGAAACGGTGAATCAGGCGTTGGAATTTGCAGAGAAAGGGAAGCTCTTAAAAATGAAGCAGGACGTATAATATGATCGGTTCAGCTGACATCTTAAAAGCCAGTATTTTAATCGTCGATGATCAAGAGACAAACGTGCTCCTTCTCAAACGAATACTGAGTGGCGCTGGTTATTCTACTGTCGAGTCAACAACACAGCCACTTGATGTTTGCGAATTACATCGTATAAACCACTACGACTTGATCCTGCTCGATCTTAATATGCCTGGTATGGATGGATTTCAGGTGATGGAAGGTCTCAATGAGATCGAAATGGGCGGATACCTTCCTGTCCTGGTGATTACTGCCCAACCCGATCTCAAGTTGCGCGCTCTGAAAGTCGGAGCAAAGGATTTCATCAGCAAACCTTTTGATCTCGCCGAGGTACTTGCTCGCGTTCACAATATGCTGGAAGTACGCCTATTGCATGGACAGACGAAGAAATACAGCAAAGCCTTGGAACAAAAAGTAGTGGAGGTTGAAACCAGTCGCGAGTTAATTAGAAGTCAGAGTGATGAACTCAAGGGCCTTTATGAACAACTTGTGATAGAGCATAAGCGAATGATCGAGTTAAGTGCCCAACCGGGAATTATGGTTGGCGTAGAAAAGGAGGAGCGACTTGCTACTCCAGTTTTCCGAAGCCTGAAACTACGCCATCCATGGCTACAGTTCAACCTGCTCACTGCTTTCGCGGCGGCAAGCGTAGTCTTTATCTTTCGAGATATTATCGACCGGGTAGTGATATTGGCTATGTTCCTGCCGGTATTGGCGGGCCAGTCAGGAAACACCGGTTGCCAGACTTTGGCGGTCACTCTTCGAGGGGTATTTCTGGGTGAGCTCCAATCGGGCAGAGAGAAAGCGCTGATCATAAAAGAGGCTTTGCTTGGCATGTTGAACGGTGTCCTTGTCGGCATAGTCGCCGCAGTTGCCATGTTCTTTGTTGCCACTGCTCAAGGTTTGACTACCGCGATCACACTAAGTATTGTTGTATTCTTAGCCATGACAGGAAGTTGTGTCATCAGTAGTGTATGCGGTGCAGTTGTGCCGCTCACTCTGAAGAAGCTTGGCGCTGACCCGGCAGTGGCTTCGAGCATTTTCCTTACTACTGCAACCGACATTGTCAGTATGGGAATGCTGTTGGGGTTGGCGACGATTTTGGTAAAATGAAACTGTTTTCAGTAGGACGGGACACCTTTCTTCTATCATTATATAAATTTCCTACACGTTCGCGTAGCGGCGGTAGTGCCGATTTAAATCGGCACTGCTAAGTTGACTTTTTCGATTCAGAGATCGCCTCTACGCGAACCAAGAAAAATACTTTTAACTAAAATGGATTAAAAATTGGTCAATTCTACCGACATTCATCACGCTAAAATATTGATTGTTGACGATATAGAAGCCAATATTGTACTCCTCGATCGAATGCTACGTGGAGCCGGCTATGTTTTTATTGAGTCCACGACAAACTCGAAAGAAGTCTGCGAACTGCACGGTAGGATCCGATACGACTTAATTCTGCTCGATCTTCAGATGCCGGGCATGGACGGATTCCAAGTAATGGAAAATCTAAAGGAACTTGAAGCAGACGGTTATCTACCTGTCCTCGTGATTACCGCCCAACCAGACCACAATATTCGAGCGCTGAATGCCGGGGCCGTTGATTTCATCAGCAAACCCTTTGATATGGCCGACGTACTTGTACGCATTCATAATATGCTGGAAGTTCGCTTACAACAAAAGGAAGCGAAAAACCACATCAAAGTTCTGGAACAGAGGGTACAGGGGTTTAGACGAGTCAATTATAATCCGCCGATAAAGTAAGGATGATTAACACTTCAGATATTCTTAACGCCAACATTTTGATCGTAGATGATATTGAAGCCAATGTCCTTCTGCTCGAGCGAATGCTACGTGGCGCAGGTTATGTATCTGTCAGATCCACGATGGATCCTAATGAGGTTTGCAACCTGCACAGCAAGAATCGCTATGATTTGATTCTTCTTGATTTACAGATGCCTGATATTGATGGATTCCAGGTCATGGAAAACCTGAAAGAACTCGAAACGAGCGGCTACCTTCCCGTCCTCGTGATTACCGCCCAACCAGATCACAAACTACGAGCGCTGAAAGCGGGGGCAAAGGATTTCATCACCAAACCGTTTGATCTCGCCGAAGTACTGATCCGAGTTTACAACATGCTCGAAGTCCGCCTGTTGCACTTGGAAACTAAGCGCCTTTATGATCGAGTATCCTCGGAGCAGAAGGAATCAGAACGTTTACTGTTCAATATACTACCTCGCACGATTACCGAACGACTGAAAGCGCGCTCCAAAGTCACAGTTGATAGACGATCTAGTCAAAGAATATCAACTCCTTGGGATGGCGATAGTTTCGCGGAAGTCATTGTGGACAGTTTCACGGACGTGACGGTACTGTTCGCGGACATCGTGGGATTCACTAAGTTTTCTGAGAGTGTAAGTGCTGAAGTCCTGGTAGGTGTGCTCAACGATGTTTTCACCCGTTTTGACAGCATTGCCGACAAACGTGGACTTGAGAAGATTAAAACTATCGGTGATTCTTACATGGCTGTGGCGGGACTCCCCATCCCGGCAACAGATCACATTGAGCGAGCGGCTCATATGACATTGGACATGATGGAAGCATTGAGTCTTTTTAATGAATATAGCGGTTACAATTTGAAGATGCGCATAGGTCTTGATACCGGCTCGGTTGTTGCGGGGGTGATAGGCAGGCGTAAATTCCTCTATGACCTTTGGGGGGATGTTGTGAACACCGCCAGTCGCATGGAATCCTACAGTGAACCCGACCGAATTCAGGTAACAGACTCTGCCAGGCGACAACTGGGAGAACCATTCATATTTGAAAAGCGCGCCATTCTCAATATAAAGGGGAAGGGGAAGATGGTCACTTGGTTTTTAAATGGCAGGAATGCGTAGCCTGTCTTGAGTCTGTTGAAAAAGCCCCTCAGGTTTGTGGAAGAGACTCCGTGCCTTTCCACTTGTGCACGAGTTCCTTGATGAACGGGTACGGAGCCCCGTTCTACCGGGTAAAGCTCAAAATGCCTGTCCCACGCTGACGTATAACATCCCGGATGGTTCGGAACCGCGTGGGTCGATATTGATTCCGTAGTCGGCACGGACAAGCGCCAGCGACGTGTCGATCCTCAGTCCTACACCTGGCGACAATCTGATTCCATCAATCGAAACCCCTTCCACACTCCTCCAGACATTTCCGAGATCAAGAAAGACGACTCCGCCAACGATTTTATAAAGCGACTGCCTTATTTCAATCGCATTCCAGACTGCACTAAATCCGCCGCCGATTGGATAACCATCGGCGTCAAGTGGTCCGGTACGCTTGTATTTGAATGCACGAAGCGAGGAAGGACCGCCTGCGTATAACCGCTCGCTTAAGATGATCGAGTTAAAGCCGCGCGGACTGGCCATCCAGGCAAGTTCCAAACCTGAACCGATGACGGTACTGGGAGTGAGTCTATCGAAGTACTTGGCAATTAATATCACTCTTGAGAATGACTGGGAGGCGCTCCGAAATAGTCCAGCAGTTTCGATGCTTGGTTCAATATATATTCCTTGAGTAGGATTGAACAAGTTGTTGCGAGTGTCGTGAGACAAAGTCAGCTTTAAACTGCGGATGTTAGACCTTAAATTTTCTGGGAGAGAGGCACTTTTTACTTTCGATAGTTCGACGTTGAGGTGACGATAGGTGAGGGTGGTGGAGATTTTCTTAAGTAGAATTCGTCCTATTGTGATCCTGCCACCGATGGTTTTCTGATTGTAACCGGGATCGATCAGGTAATTAATTGACAACGCGAGATCGGTTCGCCAGGGTGTGTTGAATGTCCAAGGTTCGGAAAATGTTCCTTCTACGCCTTTATTGATGAAGCTAAGTTTTGCTGACAACCCAAGTTTCTGTGCTGTGCCTCGCCAGTTAGTGTTGTAAAGCTCCATACCAGTGCGGAGCTTATCAAGAGTTCCGTAACCGAAGGAGAAATTATACTCACGTGATTTATTTTCCTTTACTTCAACTAAAACGTCCTTTTTCTTGGCATCCAAACTCGAAGGCGTTACAGGTCTGACAAAGGCGGATTGAAATAGACCGGTCATGTAGAGCTTGCGTTGCGATTTGAGCAGTCGCGAATAGTCAACGATCTGGCCACTTTTGAACTCCATTTCACGAGTTACTACCTTCAAATGGGTTTTTTCAAGTCCTTTGTAAATAATTGAATCAATAGAGTATTGGCGATTCTCCTTGACAAAATAATCGACCTGGGCGAGATGAGCGGCGCTGTCTATCCGGATTTCAGGTGTGGCTGTTGCCTCGATATAGCCATTCTCGGCGTAAAAAGTCAGAAGAGCGAGCGTTCCATCCTCGATTTCAGCGCGTCTTAGTGCAAGTCCGGGTTTGAGTGGTATCAATCGGAGCAGTATCGAATCGCTGAAAACGCTGTTTTCAAACATACTGATACCATCTATTTTCGTTAGGGGACCCTCAGTGATTCGAAGTTTAATATCCGCCCGACGTTTTGATGTATTGAGTGAAACTGAAAAAGTATCTACCTTTGCATCGAGGTAACCATTGTGTCTGTAGAACAATTCCACTCCGGCGATATCATCCCGAAGAACTTCCTCGTAATAATAAACCGGATTGAATAGCATCGAGGGCTTAGAGACAATGACCCTATGGAGACGCTTGTCAGTGTAAGCATGATTGCCTTCGATCTTAACAGTTTTGATTTTGAATTTGAGAGGTTCATCTGCCGCGAAAGATTGAGTAGATGCAACAATCAGGAGCAAACAAACTGCGAGTATTCGTGATGGCGTCATGGCAATTTTATCTTGTACTTCAGGTCGATTCCCGCCCCGCCGGTCTGATCTGTCTGTCCCTCAAGTACATAGTGGTCGGTCAGTTTATAGGCTAATTTAATCCCCTGATCGTTCATCTTGCCGATAGTTGTTGTGTAGGTAAGTTCGGTACGCTTTGAAAGTCGCTTGGATGCTACAAGTTGCGGCCCCCAATTCTTATCGAAGTTGAACAGATTGTTCTCTATTGTAAAGGATTGAAGTCCCAGAGCATTCTCAACTTTCGAAGAGACATATCCCGAAATACGGCGACTGGACATGAGTTCCAGTCTTTCGCGAACTGCCTCCTCAAATTTGACGTCACCTTCCTTTCCGTCGGTTCCCGTCAGGTCCCGGCGGGTGATACCGAGGGTCAACAGCGAGAGAATATCTGTTCGGTCTTCGGGTGGCTCGGAAGTGAGTTCGATAACCGCTTGATCGAGTTCGCCATGAACACCAAGCGAAATGGTATGGGGAATCTCCGAACGCGATTTATAACTCTCGACGGTGGTTTTGGCGAGTAAGTCAATATTGGGATTTATGCGAACAGGATTGTAAAAATCAAGGCTACCGAGCTCCACGTTAAACTTACGATCAAGATAAAGAACATAGCCCTCGATTACGGTAACCCGCCCCGACACGACCGGTTTGGAGATGGTGCCAATAAATGCCAAGTCAGCACGGAGTTTTATTCTTGCAAGGTTATTGTCGATCCACAGATCATCGCTGTCATGTATTTTAATATCAAGTCGAACCTTTTGCATTAATTTTGATTGCTCCTGCTTGGGACGTTCGGTGGTTCTTAACATGGCTATCAGCATCTGAGGTGTGAACCGGTAACGCAGGCGAGTGTCACCGAGGATTACATCGCCATCGACCAGCACAAATTTATCCGACTTTCTCACGGAAATATCCGCTTGCTTGATAGTCACCAGATATTGCCGGGAGCTGAAAACACGGGAATTGTTGACATGAACCGTCAGGTTGGAACCGATTGAGTCTTCTTTGTAGGTGTATCTACCTGCCCCCTGAATTGTCCCGCCTCCTAACTCGCCATAGAAATTGCTGACGTCCATCGCCAATTTATCAAATTTGACCGTTAGAGAACAGTTTAATAAAGAGTCGTCGCTTGCTATCGGCGACAAGTACAACCTATCAAAGTGTAGCAGACCTTTTATCCCCGGGTCATTTTTAGTGCCGGAAATTGTGATTTCGGCGCTTGCTATCCCCCCGAACGCATCTATTCCCGGTATCATCGGACCAATCAGAGCCAGATCAAATTCCTTCATAGTCAGATTGCCCTGAATGGAATTGTTTCTGATTTCAGCCAGAAGATTCACCGCGTCATGCTGATTTGCTTTCAGGTTAGCTTGGACATTAAACGAATCGAATGTTTTGAATTTAAGCCCGGCATTCAAAACCAGCGGAATTCCTTTATAGATCCCCGAAATAGAGTTGATAGACATCAAAGTGTCGGTCAAAACTATATCGGCTTGTATTGAATCGAGAAGCGCGCCGCTTGCGAGCGTATGTAAGCTTCCGTCTCTGAGTTTCAGAAATCCTCTGGCACGAGGGAAGCTCAACTTGCCATCCAGCCGGAGATCGAGATCACAGAAACCTACCGTCGCATAGCCATTGGGAAGAAATGGTTGTAATATAGCAAAATCAATATTGTTACCCGTAACGATGGCTTTAATCGAATTATCGCCATCGAACCAACTGCTGTCCGGTGATTGCGAATTTTTGCCCAATTTCCCAGTAGCCTGAAATGCACTACTGCCCTCATTTCCCTTCAATTCGGTCAACTCCAACTCCCGGGAGTCCATCTTACCGCCTATTACGAGCGAATCGAGATGTGCTTTGGCGATTTTCAGATTTAGGAACGTGGCTTGAAGTGCTTCTATTTGAAACTCTTCAGCAATCCGGGCTTTGAGGGTAATATCCAGACTGCCATCTATGTCTTGACGGCCGAGAATTTTTGACAATGCTCCTAATGGAATTTTCTCACCATCGACATCGAATTGCATTAATCCTTCTGTGTCGCTGAAGCCAAGGTCTAATCTACCTGGGATCGGCGCGTTTTTTAGCGAGTCTTGCCAAAGTTCAACAATCTGAAGAGTAAGATTTCCGGCAAGTGAATCGATCGAAAAGCTCCCATCACCTGAGATCCGCAGGGAGTCGTTTTCAAGCTGGAGTTCGCTTAAGCTAATCCGACCGTCGTTCGTGGCGAGAACGATTCGCCCGGACTTCAAAATAAAGCTTCGATACTGGACGTCATCGACGTTGACTATCAAACTAACCACAGGATCAGAGAAGTCACCGTCTATCTTGCCGCTATAATCCAATGATCCGGAAAGTTCCGTCACCCCAAACGGGGGATGTTCGGGGTCGATCTTGTCGAGCCTTCCGGCAATGGTGGCGTTATCTAAAAAGATTTCCCCTTTACGGTAGGTGATGCCACCACTCAAAGTGTCGATCGGAAAATCCCGATACAACCAGTGATTTCCTGCGAAAGAGACTTGGAGCCTGGGGTCGGAATACCGACCATTGACAGATCCTTTCAGACGAAGTTCCCCGCTGATGTCCATGACATTTAACAGTGCCGCATAAGGCTCAATTTCTGGCATGTAAAGGGAAAATTCACTATTGAGTGAGTCTCTGTTCAAAGTTCCCTGAATATATGTTCGTGCTTCTCCCTGAATGAAATTCACGACAATATAACTGCTATCGACGGAGATGTCAGCAGTATAAGGAGGTATAATCTTACTCGAATACTCGACTGTATCGAGGGCAAGATGCGCCTTGACTAAATAGGTCGAAGGATCAGCTAATCGTCCTGAAGAGACCAGTGTTGCGTTGACGAAGCCCTCGAAAGGTGACTCGCTTTTATAGATATCCGACCACAAATCATGCAAATCGACGTTAGTGGCTTTCAGCGAAAGCCGGTGCATGAGTGTGGACGTTTCCAGACTGCCGTTTATTGAGAACCGGCCTTTTGCGAGGTTACCATCGAAGTCGTTGAGAGCTAACCTCCCCTGCCCGTATTGAGTGCGTAGTAGTAGGTTGGTCACTGAGAGATTTTGATACTGTAGAGCGGGAATCGAGCCTGAAAGACGATATTCCAGATTGTCGATTGAACCGTTAATCTCACCGACAAGATCGATGTCACCCGCGAAATCTCCTACAATTGGCGAGATGAAAAATGCGATAATGTCAGCAGTTTCAGTAGCCGATCCGGCTACTTTCACTATTCCATTGATGGTTGTGTCGTTGTCGAACATGTGAATTTCACCATCGCCTTGAACCGTCAAGTCCGGAATGGAAAATGAAAAATTCTTGATCGACACTGTGGAATCGGATAATGAAATTGAAGAAAAAAAGTAAACAGAATCAATTTCGTTGTCAGGTATGGAGAAGCGCTTACAGTCAGCAGTTGTTTCCCACGCCCACACTCCGGAAGATTTTTGCGCGGTACTTGTTATCAACAACTCACCGGTTACAACAGAATCCCATTGCAAAAGGTCAGATTCGGCATTCAATCCGACTATAGGCTCGTCAAGAGTGCCTGAGATCGTGAGATTTGCGGCAATCATTCCATCGATCCTTGGCAGGGAGGGGATCCCAATACTCGTTAATGAATCGATGATGTTCAAGGGGAACACTTCGAGTTGGCACTCAGCCGTAATTATTGGTATTGGCGGCTCAAACGACATTTTACCGTGGGATGCCAATGTCAGATCTGATGATGCCAAAGTCAGCGAGTCGATGGTCAGATCGGGAGATGTCCAGTCACCGGAAACAAATAACTCACCGACGGAAAACGATTTCCCGTTTTTGGATACATCTATCGCTTCGGCCTTCGCTTGAAAATCGATCTTCGAGAGACCCTGCACCCGAATCAGCGAAGACAATCCACGTAAAGCGCCACCCACTCTGAATTCCTGATCGTTGAACGAACCAAAACCACTTTTTAAGTCGATGTAATTAATAGAAAATTGCAGTGGGTTATTAGAGGACTTTGGGGATTCTGTTTTATTTTCTATGGGATTAAGAAGTTCAAGATTAAACCGACCGAGACTATCCCGGCCAAGATTGACTATTAGGCTTGAGATCAAGACACTATCAAGCTTGAAGTCTGACCGGAGAAAATTGAGAAGGTCGTATCTTATTCTAAGCGTTGGTATTTCGATGACAGTGGAGGATGGGTTGTCGGCAGTTATCACCTGCAACCCGGTAACCTCGATGCGGGAGAAGAGGTTTGTCTCAAATTTACTTAGGTTCACCGGCTGGGCGAGGGTTTTGGTCAGCATTTTTTCGAGACGTAAGGCAAGGAATCTCTCGCCCGGCGGTGAGGAAAGCCAGATCAATACGAACGAGATTATCAGCAGAATGGCAAGAATACCAATGGCTGTTATCTTAATATATTTTTTGAATCCGGGCTTCAGACGATTGTTTTCCGCGGTTAAACAGTAGCGCTGTCTTGGAGGGCGGGATTAATCCCGCCCTCCAAGCGCGAAGAGAATGATTGGTCAATTAGGGAACTTAACACTAGCGGAAGAAATAGTGAATTGCGAATTGCGGAAGCGGTCCCAGGTAGCTTTTGTCAGCTAC
Organism: uncultured Caldithrix sp.; assembly: GCA_964355675.1. Taxonomy (GTDB): domain Bacteria; phylum Electryoneota; class AABM5-125-24; order Hatepunaeales; family Hatepunaeaceae; genus CAMBDS01. The sequence goes on along the minus strand of CAYHEC010000013.1, from coordinate 81,920 downwards.
CATCGCCAGATCTAATGAAAACCAGATGTCTTCCCAGCTCTCAAATCTTCCGGTAAACCCAATTCCAGCACCTCCAGAGATATATTTGCTTCTATCACGGTATTGTTCGTTGTAAGGAGGTTCGTTGCGATACAACAACTGGTTGTCATACGTAAAAGAGATCCCCACCGGGACATAGAATGCAGTCAGTCGGGTATGTCGCAGGACGTACAACAGCTCGCCACCAAGATTGAAGTAGGAGTTTTCGCTGTTTTTCCAGAAGATCGTCCCGCATTGATAACCAAAGCCAGACTGGGGCAATTTTCTGAAGCTGAAGCCGTGACCCCCGATAGGCGCGAAGGCGACTCCTACCCCTATTGAAGAAGCCGCAGGCTCGGCGGTCAATGACGTAGCGAGAAGGCCTGCCAGTAGAAAAGCGAGGAGTAACATTGTTAGGTAATTCTTGCAAATCCAGTGTGATACGTTCATTGGATGTTCATTTACCGTTATCATTTCAATCCTTTTTATAAATTAACTATCGACTATTTGAGAGTTATGCTGATCGAGAGAGGAGATACCTGCCTCATCTTAATCGAGTTGATTTGTCGTCGCCATTGCTTTACCTGCACTGCGAAGAGATTCAGGACAGTCCAAACGGCCCGTGTGAATTTCGATGAATACAAGGTCGTCCGCATTAAGGGCATTTTTAAGAGCATTTTCCAGTTCTCCCTCAGTATGGACATCGAAACCCATAGCGCCACCAAATATTTCAGCGAGTTTGTGATAATGCCAGGGTTGGATATCGTTATACGAATGATCGGTGATCACACGCTTTATTGTATATCCATCATTATTGATGAGAAAGATGATTGGTCTCAGATGATTCCGGATCATGGTCGAGATATCTTGACAAGTAACCTGGAAAGAACCATCACCAATGAAGAGTACTACCTGACGGTCAGTCACCGCAATGCCAACACCGAGGGTTGCCCCGACTGTATAGCCAATCGAGCCATAAAAGGTCTGCCCGATGAATGTCGTCCCTTCCGGCAAAAGCATCTCTACAGCGCTGAAAAGGGAAACACCTGTTTCTGCAATGACAATCGAATTTTCTTTGATAAAATGACTCATTCGGTCGAAGAAACGCTTGATAGTAAGCGGCTTCAAGGCGTCTTGCCGATAACGCTTAGTGTGTCGGTGTACACAGCCATCAGCGGCACACTGTATATCAAGAGTTGTTGGATCTCGCCGAGAAAGCCTTTTAGATACTCTGAGTAAAAAATCGTGAAGATAAACATTCTCATAATGATGGTGTCGGATCTTTAACGAGTGAATATTTGCGCGGATTGTCTTTGAGTCGTCGAGGTTCGTCGTGAAGCCGCCTGTATTGAAATCGGTCATCAAAGCGCCAAGTTGCAGAACGCAATCTGAGGATTCGACGCGATTCTTTACGTAGGCACGACTTCGCTCTCCCTCGAACAAACCTATAAATTGTGGGTGGTGCTCTGAAAGGACGGTTTTGCCTAACATAGTGGTAACATAAGGCAAACCAGATTGTTCAAGAAAACGGGCGAATTCTTTTTGTAGCTTAAATCGTATTAGCTCCACATCGGCAATAACAACAGGCTTTTCTGACTTCATAAGCATCTCAATCGCTTCCTCGGCGGCCTCATCGAGCGCATTTTGATCGCTATTGGCTTGGGTTGGAAAATGGAATGCGGATGGTCGTTTGCATTTCATCATCACAACATCGGACGGCAGACTGATATAAACAGGTTGTTGGTGCAATAGACATGCTGTCAACACCCGGTCGATTTCGGCTGGAGCAGATTCTGCGGATACAAGCTGAGTAGTTGCAACTGTGATCGTCTCATAAATCCTCTGGGGGATAAGATAATCCCCCAGAGAGTGGTGCAAGAGTGGACGAGTTTTGAAATTAATCGTCGCCGGCGAACCGGTGATTACTACTACCGGAACTTTCTCTGCGAATGCCCCAGCCACTCCATTAATAGCGCTGAGTTCTCCGACGCCGAAGGTTGAAGCAAATGCTCCTACACCACGAATTCTCGCGTATCCGTCAGCCGCATAAGCGGCGTTGAGTTCGTTGCATGTGCCGATATATTTGACTTCACTTTCGAGAATCTGGTTGAAGAAGCCGAGTACAAAATCCCCCGGCACACCGAAGATGTGATCGACTCCGATCTCCTTCAACCGTGACAGCAAATAATCAGCGACTGTAATCTCTGCGTTTGTCATAATACGGTCGTTATGCCGACCTTGAACCGAATAGCATCCCGAACGTCAGCATGTAGAAATTGCCTTTACGACCGCCGGTGCCGGGGATATAATTCCAATCGTAGTCAATGAAGACATAACGCAGGTCGGCTGTGAGAGTGACTGTTTCGAGTGGGAACTCGACGCCGCCGCCGAAGTGCCAGCCGAACTTTTGAAACGTGTCATCCTTGCCGTTCACTGGGGGAGATTCGTAGACAGAGCTGTAATCGACGGTGGTATTGAACCAGCCTGCGCCAAAGTCGCCATGAATGACCGGGATCGGGTAGTATAGCAAAGTCAGCATAACTGGCCACGAGCGCACGGTGACGTTACCATCGTAGAATTTCTCCTGACGGTAGTCAATAGAGGCTTCTATTGCCCAGTTATCGACTTTGGAGCGCAAGATGCCTCCGAATATGGTGTTGCCATTGTCGGCTCCTTGAGCTTTTTGGAGGCCAAGGTGCAAGCCGAGCTGAGCTTTCGCAGAAGCGGGGGACGTCATGGATAACAGAGCTACTGCTATTGCGATGAGAAGAGTGAATCGTTTCATTAGGTTCTCCAGATTGGGGTTAGTTGTTATTAGTGAACTTCACTTGGAGGGCGGACACTCCTGTCCGCCCTTGGAACAAGACAAATTTGGCTTTGGGACGGACAACAGTGTCCGCTCTCCAAGAGAGCGTTAATCCACTCTCTTGAAATCAATAAATCCGCGTTCTACGTCAGTATTTATGAGTTGCACACGGAGCCTGTCGCCAACGTCCACGTTTTCCTGACCCTCTATCAACTTCCCTTCGACGGGTGGTCGTAGTAATCGCACCCATGTTCCTTTTTCAGAGGCTCCCGTGACGATGCCATCGAACTGATCACCAATTCTCGATTCCAGCAACATTGCGGCGGCGGATTTGTCAACTTGACGTTCGACCTTTTTCGCGGCGTTTTCTGCTTCGGTACAGTGTTTGGCAAGTAGAACCAGTTCGTCATTTTCGTAGGGAACAGGGTGTTTTGACAACGCGGCTTTTAGAAGCCGCTGGGTTATCAAGTCAGGGTAGCGGCGGTTTGGGGCAGTGGAATGAGAATAATCCCTTACTGCAAGTCCGAAGTGCCCTGGGCTTGTACTACCCGGCAATTCTGCAACGTATTCACCGGAGCCCAGAAGCTTAATGACTGTGAGTGACAGATCTGGGAAACGGATTGGATCGGCAGTTTTTGACCAGACAAGAAAATCGTCGAGCGCTCTTGAGTCTGGCTCTTTCGGCAATTTGAATTCTTGTAGCGAGGCCAGCTCCATGATCCGATCCCAGCGTTTTGGCGTTCGAACGACTCGTTGTAACGAAGGATAACCGTTGGCGCTGAGAAAGCCTGCGGCAACGCTGTTGGCGGCGATCATAAAATCCTCGATGATCTCCTTGGCGCGATTCTTTTCTTCGGCTTCCATGTCCTGCAGATGGTCATTTTCAAAAACAGGGCGCGCTTCGATGGTTTTAAGATTAAGCGCACCATGGGCATGGCGCAGAGTTTTCATTTTTTGGGTTGTGGCGTCTTGAAGTTTTATATTCTCTTCAAGACCTTCAACTGCTCCAACAGCCTCTGGCATCGGCCCGTCACCCTCGAGCCACTTCGCAACGGTCTTGTAGTTAAGTTTTGCTCGATTTCTGACAGTTGCTTTGTAGATATCTGAGCTTTTAACCGAGCCATCCATTGCGACGATAATCTCAATGACAATGGCAAGTCGGTCTTCGTTATAGCTCAGGGAAGTAAGATCGGTAGAAAGTCTCTCAGGCAACATTGGAAATACTTCGGCGGCGGTGTAAACAGAGGTCGTGTTGTGCAGGGCATGACTATCGATGGCAGATTTTTGTTTAACGACCGCATCGACATCCGCGACAGCCACCAGGATCTTAACTGTGCCGTCAGGAAGGGCTTCAGCAACTGTTAGCTGATCCAGATCGCGCGAATCACCGTTATCTATAGAACACCAAGGGAGGCTTTTAAGATCGCGTATCGATTGTTCAGCAGAGAAAGCTGGACCTTGAATACTGTCGAGCTCGGTCAGTGCTTCCTTAGAAAAATCTGGAAACAGTTCCCGTTCAATCATCACATTTCTTGCGATTGTTTGTAATATCGAGCGATGTTGCTTGTTATTTGTGTCGGTCAAAAGGTTACTCTTTTAGATAAGCTTTCTAGTGTTCTAATGTAAATCAAGTGATTCTATTCTGTCGTGTTGATTATTTGTCTCCCCGGCGGTGTGAGGTCCCTGACCCTCTTCGTCACGCCGGTCTTGCGATATCTCGGCGGCAATCGCGGCGGAGTATTCTGAGTCTGCACCTGCCGTCCTGCGTTCATATTCTTCTTCGCCCCGGTCGTCCGCAGCTCGCCGACGCCTGTCCACAAGCTGTTCCTGTTCGCCCGGTAACTCTACCCGTAGCTCTTCTATCAGCATCATCACAATCGCGGCGACGGGCAGAGCGAGAAGCGCTCCGAGAATTCCCATAAGAGATCCACCGGCCAGTAGCGCGAACAGAACTACAGAAGAGGGGAGGCGCAACGCCCGACCATAGATACGAGGGATAAGTACACGGCTCTCGAATTCCTCGTACGCGAGCATAAAAGCAAGAACGACAACGAAAATTACCGGCCCATTCGAAATCGCCGCTATGGCCATCGGCGCAATCGACAGGAGAGGGCCGATGTAGGGCAGTACGTCGGCGATGCCGGCGATCGCGGCAAGCGCTAAGGCGTTTTCCACGCCGCAGGCGGTTAGTAGTCCGAACGCGAAAACTGCCATCAGAAGGCACGTAACCACCTGCCCTCGAATATATGCACCGACAATAGTCTCGAGATTCATCATTATTCGGGAGAGTCGCAGGTGGTGCGAACGGGGCACAAGGGCGAATAGACCACCTCGAAGCCGATCCCGGTCAATCATAATGTAGAGGCCAAGGAACAGCGCACTTAATCCGTAAGCAACCACGCCGATGAAGCGCATAGAATAGGCGAATGCCGATGCGCTTATCGCGCCCGTAAATGCGTCAGGTTTTAAGCCGCGAAGCCAAATTGCGAGAGGGGCGCTCATCTTAGAGCTGGCTAGCCGGTCGCCGAGTTGTGCGCGCAGAGTCGGTTCGTGATCGAGAAGCGCGACTGCTTGCGACACCAATGTTGGGATTGTAAGAACGATGAAGAGAATCGAGATGATGAAAAAAATCGTGAAGACAATCGCGATACCCATCCCACGCTTGACTCTCTTGCCTTCAAGCCAGCGGACTGCCGGACTCAACGTGCCTGCAACCAGTAGAGCAACTGCAAGAACTAACAGAACAGGCCAGAGCCTGATCAGCAGAAGAAGTGCGGCGACGGTAAGAACGAGCACCGTCAGGGTTTTGAGTGATAACTCAAATCTGACGTGATGAACCCTATTACTCACGTTGATTCGTCGTTCTAAAGGCAGTTTTATCGATTCGAGCGTTTGACTACTCCCATGGTTTAGTTCTTTTTATGACCTTTGTCTTTGTCCTTGCCTTTGCCCTTGTTCTTGCCCTTACCCTTGTCTTTGCCGTTGTCATTTCCGCGCTCTTTATCGTCGCCGCGAGCGGGTTCTTGCTTGACCACTGTGCCTCGACGGGATTTATATTCCGGACGCTCGAACTCGCGCGTAACCTTTACAAAATTCCCGTGTTCGCCTCTTAGCCGAATGACTTCGTCCGGTCTTACGCCATAGTGATTGGAGACGAATCTCAAATTGACCATTTTGACGATGTCATCATCCTCAAAACGAATGTTTCTCCATTCGTGGCGAGGATGTTTCCAGTGGCCGTAAGCTCTTCCATATTCCGGACCCGGATCACCGTCGAGCGCAATGTAAAAGATGGCAGGATCAAGGTGATAGAGCAGGGTGATATCCATCCACGACCTCCCGGCAAGACGGAGCACGACAATCTCTTCCCGACTTACGCGGGCTCGGTTCGCGATGAAGAAAATGACCGGGATCTCATCATCAGGAATATTGCGCTCATGGATGATAATGACTTCACGTTCCGGTACGTCGTAGGTTTGACCAACGGCGAGGAAGAAGCTGCTTAGACCGTCTTCATTGAAAGAAATCCCCCCGGAGACCTGAGCTTTCGCAGTACCAGCCAAAAACATTGACAGGCACAGGATAGCTAATTTGTTCATTGACATTACGTTCTCTTTTCTTTAAGTCCTCGCGGTTCGATTGTACGCGAGGAATGACAGTTGATTGACGGTGAGTTTGGTATTCGCTTCAATCATAGTAAATACCACGATGTCGCCCCCACAAAACAATTTCGGTGAGTAGTCTAACTTCAGGTTTTCAGAAACGCTAACAGATCGGCGTTTAGCTGATCTTTATGCGTGTCGGCAAGTCCGTGAGGAGCTCCTTTGTATATTTTCAGAGTTGCGTTCTTGATCAGCTTGGCTGAGCGATTAGCTGAGACAGCAATTGGTACAACTTGGTCATCGTCACCGTGAATAATGAGAGTTGGAACGTCAAATTTTTTGAGGTCCTCAGTGAAATCGGTCTCGGAGAACGCCTTGATGCAATCAAATGTATTCTTGTGACCTGCCTGCATTCCTTGGAGCCAGAATGAGTCCATCATACCCTGCGAGACTTTGGCGCCGGGTCTGTTTGCCCCGAAGAAGTGTCCGCCAGCAAGATCTTTATAGAACTGCGAGCGGTCAGCGAGACATCCGCGACGGATGCCATCGAATGCTTCCATCGGCAGTCCATCGGGATTAGAGGGCGTTTTCAGCATAAAGGGTGGTACCGCGGCAATCAGTACTACCTTAGCTAAGCGTTTAGTCCCATGACGACCGATATAACGGGCAACCTCACCGCCACCCATGGAAAAACCGATTAATGTGACCGCTTTGAGTTTCAAGTATTCAATAAGTTCTGAAAGGTCGTCAGCAAAGGTATCCATATCATTGCCATCCCAAGGCTGGTTTGAACGGCCATGCCCCCGACGGTCATGGGCAATGCAGCGGTAACCATTGGAAGCCAGAAACATCATCTGTGCCTCCCAACTGTCCGAACTCAAGGGCCAGCCGTGGCTGAACACCACAGGTTCTCCCGAACCCCAGTCCTTGTAGTAGATTTTTGTACCGTCTTTTGTTGTCATCTTGCTCATTGTTTGTCTCTCTTTATTAGGGTCTGCTGAATAAGTCGAATAATAGACTAAACTGTCCAGGCGGACGCCCTCGTCCGCCCATTTCCGTGCCTGATCGAACGGCGGACGAGGGCGTCCGCCTGGACTTCAAAGGCTTATTCAGCAACTCCATATTTTTTGCACCGTAAAGGTGTCTTATAATACCCGTAGAAAAGCTACCAGATCGCTTTTTTCTTCTATGCTTAGATTAGTGCCAAGGATCAGGTTAAAAAACTCCACTGTATCCTCCAATGTCAGTAGTCTGCCATCATGGAAGTAGGGAGGGGAATCCTTGATTCCGCGCAGTGGAAATGTTTTAATCGGGCCGTCAGCGCCAACTTTGAGACCATTGACTATCTTAGTTTTGAAAAACCGCTCGGTTTGCAGATTATGCATCGAGTTATCGGTGTAATAGGGGGGGGCATGACAAGCCGCACATTGAGCTTTGCCAAAGAAAATTTCTTGTCCCCTTCGTTCTTCGGCCGAGGCTTTCTTTGGATCTAATTTCCCAAAAATGTTCAGTTTTGGAGCTGGTGGGAAATCAAGTAGTTCCTCGAACTCCGCCATGAAATGAACCTGACTGCCCCGCTCCAGGATATTAGCACCCTTTTTTGTTGCGATCACCGGATCACCGTCGAAGTAGGCTCCCCTTTGTTCAAACTCAGTAAAGTCCTCAACTGTCTTTAACGCTCGTTGAGAACCAAACAAACGCTGAATATTGACGCCGCGCAGTGTCGGAGTATCGATCCGGTGCCGGTTTTCCTGCGGTCTCACATCGCCGGCGAGATGTGTCGCCGCGTTGGTGTGTCCGTTGGCGTGGCAATCGAAGCAAGATACCCCACGGTGGGGTCGGATGGAACGACGGTCGCTGGTCTGGTTGAACTGCTGTTGCGGGAAAGGCGTAACCAGAAGCCTTAGTCCTTCGAGCTGTTTCGGGTTCAGAATTCCGTCGAATAAATCGAAGAAATTATCAATTGTCACCAGTTTACCTTGTGAGACATCCCCCAAATCAGGGCGGGTTGTCAAAAAGATCGGGGGGGGGAATTCCGGAAGAAAATGGTCGGGCAGGTCAAAATCCAAATCGAACCGGGTTAAATCCCGCCCTTCTTGTTTCATGATCTCATCTATCTCAAACTTAGGGAAAACCATGCCGCCCTCCGGATGATTGGGATGTGGCAACGGCAGAAATCCGGACGGGAATTGATCTTTTTCACGAATCTCTTCCGGCGTCATTGTGGCAAGTTTCTCCCAGCTTATGCCGGATGAGAGCTTCACTCGGATGCCCCCTTGAACAGGTTTTCCGCGTGCCATCGTGACGTTGGACGCAGGATCATTTCGCAGATCGTAGCGATTCTGTAGAAGGTCGTTCTGTCTTTTCATCACGATCGGCTTCTCCCCAATCATGCGTGACATAGTGACAGAGAACTCCTCTTTGGGAACGACTGGTGCATAGCTTGATGGTCGAGCTTCCTGCCCCAACACTACACCGACGGAAGTCAAAGCAATCAGTCCTAATAGGAGATGTTTTCGCTTATTCATTTCTTATATTTCTGAATTATTAACTGGTGAAATTTTATAGTAACTCTTGGAGGGCGGGGTTTCAACCCGCCCTATGACAAGCGGGCAGGGGGACAGGAATGTCCGCCCTCCATGCGCAATTACGCATCCAACACCTCTCGCACCTTCCTGATCAACGCTTCCCGCGAAATAGGCTTATGGATGAAATGGATTCCTTCGTCAACCAGACCGCGTTCGGAAATAATGTCTGAAGTGTAGCCTGACATGAATAAGGTTTTAATACCGGGTCTCAGATCCTTGATTTTATCACTAAGTTCCTTGCCATTCATGGACGGCATCACAACATCGGTCAGCAACAAATGGATCTCTCCATCATTTTCCCCGACAAGTTTCAGGGCATGTTCCGGGTCATTGGCTGATAAAACTTTGTAGTTGCTTGCTTCTACTATACTTACCATTAGGTTCAGCACCGCTTTCTCGTCTTCCACTATTAGAATAGTCTCATCTCCTGTCGGGATGGCTGGATTCACCTTCTCATCAGTTTCTTCTACTTTCCCTATAAAGCGGGGGAAGTAGATTTTGAACGTCGTCCCGATACTCGGTTCACTATAGACATGAATGATCCCCTGGTTCTGCTTGACGATTCCGAATACCGTAGCAAGCCCAAGCCCCGTCCCTTTCCCCTCCTCTTTAGTTGTAAAGAAAGGCTCGAAAATGTGTTCCATTGTTTCAGCATTCATCCCCGCCCCCGTATCGCGAATAGCCATCATTACATAATCCCCAGGTACTGCCTTTAGTGCATGTCGGTCCATCGATTCATCCACCACGGTATTCAGCATCTCGATAGTGACGGTTCCCACTCCGGAAATTGCGTCTCTCGCATTGACCACAAGATTGGCAAGAATTTGATTAATCTGAGTTGGGTCAATTCTTATCTTCCAAATTTTCCCCGTGGTGATCACCTTAAGATTGATCTCTTCCCCAATTAGCCTCCCCAACATTTTCTTGCTTCCTGCAATAGTCTCTTCAAGGTCGATAATCTGTGGGATAGCTGTTTGCTTTCTTGAGAAGGCGAGAAGTTGCTTCGTCAAATCAGCCGAACGATCGGCGGCGTTCAAAATCGCTTCCATACTCTTATACAATGGGTCTTCGACTTTCAACATCATCATCGCCATATCAGCGTAGCCAATAATAACGCTGAGCATATTATTAAAGTCATGCGCCACACCGCCTGCCAATCGACCAATTGCCTCCATCTTTTGTGATTGTCTAAGTTGCTCCTCCATTTTTCGGCGCTCAGTGATTTCGCGAACGATTGAGACATTCATTAAGCGATTCTGGTAGGTAAATCGATGGACATTCAGGTCAACGAGAACAGTATTACCGCTTTTTGTTCGAAACATAGTTTCAAAATCGAGAGCGCCCTTTGCTCTAATCTCCTCGGCACGCAATAGAATTTCTTCCCATGTCTTCCCAATCTCGATATCAACCGGAGTCATCTCAAGCAGTTCTTCACGGTCATATCCGAGCAGGAGGCACGCGGCGGCGTTGACTTCGAAAAATTTGGTAATTCTCCCTTCTTCGACAGACCGTACGAAGATGGCGTCGAGAGCGTGATCGAAGATCGAATGGAATTTTTCTTCGGAGTCACGGAGCGCAATCTCAGCCTTTTTCTGTTCCGTTACGTCTTTGAAATATGCCTTTATCGACCGCAGTTCACCTTCGCCATCAAATTCTCCTACATAACTTGCTTGAACGTCAATGACTCGCGCGTCAAACCTGCGCATGAGACAAGCGCTATCAACAGCGCCATGCGCTTTAAGCGCAGAAATTAGCCAAGTCCAGTCTTCAGAAGTCATGAGGAAATTCTTCAAGGAAGACCTAAACGCAGTTTCTATCGATTCTAACCCCAGTATTTTCAAGCAACTTGGATTGCAGATTTGAAATCTACCATATTCATTCGCAACGAAGTAGCCAGTGAGACTCTCTTCAAAGAACTCACGAAAACGCTCCTCACTACGAGCTAATAGCTTTTCGGCCAACTTCCGCTCGGAAATGTCTCGGATATTACATTGTATGACTTTCTTGCCTTCGACCTCGTACACATTGCTGACAAATTCGACCGCATATTCCCGCCCATCTTTGGCTTTTAACGGGAGATTCTCATATCGCACATATTCCAAGTCCTGTAAATTCTCGAATTTTGCTTTGTTCTTAAGGACATCGATCAGTGGTCCAATGTCCCAGATAGTCTTATCCAGAAACTCCTCATGCGTATATCCAAGTATCTCAGTTAAAAACGGATTGACGTCAACGATCATTCCAGTTTCCGCATCGAGGATCAAAATGCCGTCTTGAGCTGCTTCAAATAAACGCCGGTAACGTAATTCCGAGGCTACTGACGCAGCATCAGATATTTTCTGTTCTGTTATATCGCGTGAAGTTGCGATAAGTCGATCCATCGAGCCATCAGAATTGTAGATGGGCGAGACGATCACATCCCACCATTTAGGTTTCCCTGTCTCGGTTGGAGAAAACGCCTGAAATCTGCCGATACCACCTCGTGTGGCTACGGATAGTGCTTGTTTAACCCGTCCCTGATCTTTTTCATACCAGAATTCGATCCAAGACTTCCCAAGATATTTTTTTATCTCTTTAATCTCCAGAAGCCTTTGACCGCTCACACTCATAAAAAGGAGGCGTCCTTCCGGATCAATTGTCTTGATACAATCTGAACTGCTATTAACAAGGCTTTTATTAAATGCCTCGCTTTTTAGCAGATCTAATTCATCTCTTTTTCGTTGTGTGACATCTCGGACAATTCCTTGTAACCTCCCATCCGATAACATTTTAGCGCTAATCTCGACTGGTAGTAGTGCCCCATTTTTACATATTAGGCTTCGCTCACTGATTACGATCTCACCCCGTTGCATCTCGTCTAACTTAATTGGCTTGGTTAAATGCTCTTCAGGGGGTAGCAAATCCCTCAGATTCAACTGGCAGAGCTCTACAAGCGTATAACCGAGCATCCGACAACCTGCCTGGTTGACGTCAACATAACGTCCGGTGGAATCGGAGATAAATATCCCGTCTGACGCTTGTTCGAAAAGGTCACGATAGCTTTCTTCTGAACGTCGAAGAGCCTCTTTGTTGTGACCGGGAGCCTTCACTGCTTCTTTTGTTCTCCAAATTTCTTATAAAACTTGACTTTTACCATCATCCACCCCCGCAAACCAACCTGAACCCAATGTAGCTATCACGAAGAGTAGGGGCACGAAAGAGGCGGCGGGCAGAGCGACTGTACTCGGGGGTTGGGCATTTCCATGAGCCGCCTTTCAGAATGCGATCAGATCCCGATGGCGTTATCCAAGCGCTGCCGTCGGCGGGAGCGTTTGTATAATCATCGTGAGACCAGTCCGCACACCACTCCCAAACATTCCCGCTCATATCGTACAACCCCCAGACGTTCGAGCCTTTACCACCCACCGGATGAGTTGAGACATCACTGTTTCCGATGTACCATGCATGATTTTCAATTTCGCTATAGCTCGAATCGTCACCCCAGTAAAACCGGGTCGTCGTTTCTGCTCTGCAGGCATATTCCCATTCTGACTCTGACGGGAGACGGAAGATTCCACCTAATTGTTGCGCAAACGTCTGAATGTCATTCCAGGAAGTGTTGTACACCGGATAATCAGCGCCTACGCCACGCCCCGTTGCAGGGTTTGATCCTGTCACAGCCTGCCATAAACTTTGGGTCACTTCGTATTTTCCCATCCAGAAGCCATCGGTGAACGTAACCGAATGAACGGGACCTTCGCTTCCATTCCTGTCCAGCTCACCAGGCGGCGATCCCATCTGGAAATTCCCGGCGGGTATCCAGACCATCGTTATGGTTGTGTCTCCGAGTGGGAACTCCCGCTCCTCGCCGGGTCGAAGTCCCTCTTGTTTCACAGCGAGGAGAATATCGACCATTGCAGTATCTCCAGACGGAACATTGAGATTGATGTTGCTAATGAAGTAGTTGGCTTTTTCCGCCGAGACTGTGTAGTTGCCGGAGTTCAAATCGGTTAGTTTAAAGTACCCTTGAGCGTCTGTAGTCGCGTTGCTCGTTGCCGGTTGAGTGGCGATGCTCACGCCAGCCAGCGGATTGCTGTTGCCGAAATCTGTGACTTGACCGGAGAGTGCGCCAGTCGTAGGAGCAATTGGGTTGTTTTCTTTGGAACAACCTGCGACGATTGCACAAATTAGAATCGCTTTGAAGATAGAATTTATAGAACCCAATTTTGCTTCCTTGATTAAGGATATATCCGTAAATAACAATAACCCACTGCCGACCCGCCGAGGTCGGCAGTATAATTCAGTAGTTTTATATACTTAGGTGTCGGGTGCGGCGACCCGACACCGGCTTGAACTTATTTACGGATAAGCCCTAAGTCACCGTTTAGAGTTCAAACTTCAGTTTGGATTGAAGACAAGCTGAAGCTTGAACTCTAAACGTGTCAGGTTTACCTTTGCCTGAGAACAACCGTTCCGAGGCTCGTATTCTGCCCCGCTGTCACCATCACTCCAGAAATCGTCGAATCGGCGTAAAGATCGACGCCCGCTTCAATTGTCACGTTGTACATTCCTGATGGGAGCGCCATCAATCTGAAGCCACCGCTCATCATTTCGCAGTAAGTGGTCAGGGTGTCGGAGCCTATCATCATAGAGACATGAGCGTAGGCCGCGGCAGGACTTACTACCCCTGAAATCGATCCGGAAGCAAGATTGGCGATAACTCGAATTTTCGGCTTCATTTGGTATCGGCCATTTCCCAGAACTTCGATCGATTTTGAAGCGTCGAAGTCGAGGGTCAATTCATACAGGACATCGGCTTGTATATCGAATTGATGATTGAGCTTGATGCCGGTCTGCGATCCGCTCGGTATCTCGAGCGGGTGACTCTGCCCTAATACTACGACATTGCTTCCAGTCCCGATCTTGAGTCGTATCTGAGAATAATGACCGACGTCCAGTCTGCTTGTACCGAGTATGTCGAAGTTGCCGTTGGTCAAGTGCAAAAGATTAATGGTGCGAGTGCTGTCACTGATTACCATCCAACCGGATAAAGAGTCGCCTGATGACATATGAACTGAAACCTCGGTCACTACGATGTTAACTTGATCGTAGTCTCCAGGGGAGTCAACCATATACATTTTGATATCGCCCTGCGATCCATTTGGATTCGAGGGATCGTCAGAACATCCCGTAAGTCCAAATGACAAGAAAGCAATCATTATCAGGGCGGCGGTCAGATATTGAGGACGGAACTGTGAATTCACGATTTTCCTTTTTTGGAAATTTTGGAGAATTACTGCTGAGATAGCAGTTAATGTTTGTTTATGCACGATTTACGGTGTTACTACATTCTGTAAACGCCGTAAAATAGCGCTAAGTCATACCTGCTCATGGGACTTTGCTGACCGAGTCTCGTAACGAGCTTTCCGCTCTTGAAGAAGGCGTTTAATGACTAAGACAAGGGCAATGATCAACAAAAGATGAATGAGGCTGCCAAAATCAAAAACGACAAATCCCAGTAGCCATGCAACGAGCAATAGAATGATTGCGATGGTCGTAAGCACGATGGACTCCTAATCTTACTTTCTTCCAATCCCTGACAAAGTACATCGCTGCACTTAACTCAGGTTTGGGCTTGGTGTTGTATCGGACTTAACGGCAGATGCAGTGGTCAAATTGTATCCAACCCTTCTTACAAGATTCGTAGGATCAGTACGACGAGAAGGACGATAACCAGTAAGGTTACAATTTCCATCTCAAACTCCTTGGGTTATTTTGCACATATTCCCCGATAGATTGCCTTGACGGGCTTGCCGCTGGGTTCGTGCTTGGGTGTTGTTTGTAAACGGCCTCGAGATACGAAGACCTGCCTTATGAGACTCATCGTCACTCTACACAAGACGGTAGATTAAAATGACGAGGAGGACGATAACTAAAACGGTTATCAGCATTTCAAACTCCTTGGGTTAAATGACTCCCGAATCTTGACGGAGTATCTTGTGGGCTTGCCGTTGGGTTCGGGACTGATTTGTTTGTGCTTGTGTCCAATCCCTTAAATGGCTAAGGAATTCCGTTGCGCTTGGAGGGCGGGATTAATCCCGCCCTCCAGAACAGGTTAACAGCTTAGTCAATTGCAGGACTGTACACTGGAGATTTGACAGATAACTGTGCTTGCACGAGGCACAATTTATCTACTCGAAACGGTGGATAAAATTGAACATCAGCGCGGTCTGGTCAATATCCGCTGAGTCGAACTGAAGTTGTACCTGACTTGTCCAGGACTCGCCGAAGTCGTGTTCGATACCACCATCGATGTAAATTCCGATTCTTGTTTCGCTGGGACTTGGGTGGTTGGGATAGTCGTTGTAGTCCCACGAGTAGAAGTGCATCCCGATTCCTCCGCCCACAAAAGGAACCCATTCGTCTGCCATGAAGTAATAGTTGACCCCCGAACGGAGTATGAGATCGCGCAATTTCCAGTCATAGTATCTCCAGTCATTGTGTGGGGTGTCGTAATATCTATAGGTGCGATCTGAACTCCAGAAACTTACGGAGCCGTCCCATTTGAGCTGGGGGGTAAACTCACCGAAATCAAAGACCATTCCGATTTCGACGGTACCATCGAGCACGCCTTCGGGATCAACGAAGCCTATTCGAGGTCCCATTCCTTTCAATCCGAGGTTGCTTTCTGTTTGAGTATGTTTGTAAATCTTTTCAGCGAAAGCCGCTGTATAGCCGGTCGAGAGCGCAAGGCAGGCTCCCACCAAGACCAGTGACGTGACAGAACGAGTGATCATTTTTGTCCTTTTTTATTTTTGATGAGGTGACTACGGATTAACAGCCGGCTGGCTGGAATGTTGTTCGAGCCATTCAAGCATGGCTTTAACACTGCCGATAGCAAGACCAATGCTCGTATCGGCGGCTCCATAATAGAGTTGTAAAGTGTCGCCATCCGGGGCAATTGTGTAACCACAAGGAAAGACAACATTCCCCACATCTCCTTGTTGCTCGAAGGGTTCTTCGGGACCGAATATCCATTCGTCCCCGCGTTTTAGGCAGAGTTCAGGATTCTGCAAGTCGAAGAGCGCAAGTCCTAAACGGTAGAGACAGCCAGCTCCCGTCTGCCGGACTCCATGATAAATCACCAGCCAGCCTTGCGGGGTTTCGATGGGTGGTGGAGAGAGACCGATTCGGGTGGCGTCCCACCAAGCTCCCCGACGGGCTTCCAGCATTATTTTGTGGTCACCCCAGTTGTGAAGGTCTGGTGAGTAGGATATCCACATGTGCGCCCGTGGGTCACTGACCGGACGATGAATTAGAACCCATTTCCCATTGATCCGATTCGGAAGAAGAGCCGCATCTTTATCCTCAGGTGACATGACAATTCCAAAACGTTCAAAGTTGTGGAAATCTTCAGTGAATGCCAGAGCTACGCCCGGGCCGTCACGGGTAAAAGCGGTATAAACGATAGCGTATTTTTTCAGCTCGGGCACGAAGGTGATTCGAGGGTCTTCAATACCGTAAAGCTCTTCAGGAAAATGATCTGGGTCGGGAAGCATGGTGGGCTGATCATCAATCTGCCATTGATCAACACCGTTCACGGAGCGAGCCGCGCAAAGGTGCGAATGACCGCGCCGATCCTCAACTCGGCACAAAAGAAGGGTGGTTCCATCAGGGAGAAGGGTAGCTCCGGGATTGAACACACTGCTGACCGGATATGGCCAATGTGCGGGTGTCAGGATGGGATTTAGTTCATTACGACGAAATAGATCGGTATATCGGTTTCGCATTGTGCTCAGGCATCTCCTCGTTGAAGTGGATTTTCCGCCAAGCGCATCTCAAGTAACGCTTGAAGAAAGGCAAGTGTAGATTCTGCGCCTTGATTCTCGTTCAGACGGTCTGCATGCAGACCATCCCGGCATCCTCCTGTCACAGGATCGTAAATAGGCAGGTTCAAGTCGTTGCGCCCAAGGAACCATTCGAAGGCACGTCGGGCTTCATTATGCCATCGTTTATCTCGTGTAATTCGATAGGCTTCGAGACAGGCAGATACCATCGCTTGCGCCTCCACCGGTTGCTGATCAAATCGAGCTCTTGCACCCCCACGCTGAAAGAATCCATTAGATCCGATTGGGACGAAGTGAGCAGTGCCGACATCGGCACGCTGCAAATCGGCAAGCCAGCCAAGCGACTCCAGCCCTGTTTTAGTCATCTCGTCATTTGACATCGTGTGACCGCAAATAAGCATCGCATGCGGCAACGCGGCATTGCAATAGAACAATCCTTCCTCGAACCAGAGCCATTCATCCGAATGATGCCTTCGATACAACTCTAACAGTCGACCGGCCAGTTCTTCCCGGAGCTGGCTCACAACACGATCACCTGAAAATTTCCTTAGGTACTCGTGAATACCAACGAGAGTAAAAGCCCATGCCCGTGGGCTGGTAGTCTCGCGAATGGCAGGCAGAGTCTGATCGGACATCCAGCCTGCCATGCTATGCAAGGCAGGAGTGTTGAAGCGTCCCAACACAGTTCCCAACGCCAATATTGTGCGTCCATGACTGTCATCTAATCCATTTTCGTCATTTACCCAATTGCGTTGATAATCCATAAAGTTGCGAAAGCGGCCAGTAGCAGAATTGAAAGCATACCAAACAAATGCGAGATAGCGGGAAGCCAGATCGAACGCCTCACCTCTACCGACTTCATCAAGCAACGTGCTAACCATGAGCGCACGGGCGTTGTCGTCTGTTGTGTAACCTTCATGATAATTAGGCACGGTGAAAACAGCGTGTTGAAGCATACCGGTCTCGTCCGTCATACGGCGCAAATGATCAAGTTTGAGCGGAGGCAGGTCGCTTGACAGCTTGTCAAGCGCTTTTGCCATGAAACCGGGTGATTTGAAATGCCGCTTCTCGGATTGTGCGCGTCTGAAACTCTCCATATATCGCTGCGCAACGAGCGGCCAAATCATTTCCCGCCCGTACATATAGGCTCGCTTACGCATAGCGTGGCGTTTGGATTCGTTATCGAGGAGATCAAGGACGCCTTCAGCCAGAGCCTCCGGGTCACGGAACGGAACCAGCACTCCCCGTTCGTCTGCAAGCATCTCCTCAGCGTACCAGTAAGGAGTCGAAACAACCGCTTTGCCTGCTCCCAGGGTATAAGCTAATACTCCGGACGTGCTTTGTGCGGCATTTTGGTAAGGTGTGATATAGATGTCCGCCGCACCGATGAACTTAACGAGTTCCTCCAGACTGACAAATCGGTTGTAGAAGATTATGTTTGCCTCTACGCCCTTCTCCCGAGCCATCAGTTGCAAAGACAAACGGTATGTCTCGCCTTCGTTCCTGATGACATGCGGGTGGGTAGCGCCGAGAATCATATAGATAACATTGGGATACCGAGCCAGGATAGCGGGCAGTGCCGCGATGACATTCTCGATCCCTTTATTCGGGGAGAGCAATCCGAAACTGAGCAAGACAATTTTGCCCTCGACCCCAAACAAGTCTTTATGAAAACTTGGATCGACGAATGGCAGATCTGGTATGCCGTGCGGAATTAAGTCGATTTTATCAGGAGTGACACCAAAGACCTCTTGCAGGAAATTCCGACCGCGTTCACTCATTACGACCACCCTGTCTGATAGGGTGGCAATCTCCCGAAGAACTCGTTTCTGATCAGGGTCAGGGTTCTGTAATATTGTGTGAAAGGTGGTAATGATCGGCATACGTAGTTCCTGCAGGAGAGCCAAGATGTGACTCCCCGCCGGTCCGCCGAAAATCCCGTACTCGTGTTGAAGACATACAAGGTCAACATTATTGATATTAAGGAAATCAGCGGCGCGGCGATAGGAGTCGATGTCTCTCTCCACCAGTTCGAATCGAACGCGTGGCGGATAGGCATACCCTGCCTCTATGTCATTGACAGGCAAGGCAATGCATTTCGTTTCGCAGAATTCGGTGGCGATTGCTTCACACAGATCTGTGGTGAAGGTCGCTATACCGCAGTGACGGGGCGAGTAGTTGCCGACGAAGGCTACGCGATTAACTTTTGAATTTGATTTCTTCATATTGCGAACGAAATACTATTTCTTTAACATCTTGTTAATCATGACGATAAGTAGCATAACTACCAGTACGCCGATTACAGACCAGACCCACATCCCGCCACGATCCCACCCACTCATCCAGTTTTCGTGGTTATTCATCAAGATGTGTTCCTTTCATTTTATATAGACTGTTCACTATTGATTATTCCAGTGTTCAGTCCCGAAACTCGTCCTGCTGCACTTGGAGGGCGGGTTTAATCCCGCCCTCCAAGACGAAATAATTGATTTGGTGATTATGGAATCAAATACATATTGTGATCTGATTCCACATAAGTTCTTCGATTTAGACACTGTCATGATTCGCAACTTTTCTTGTTGGATCATGGGCGTTTAACAATTTTATATTGTTTTCGATAGGTGTCCGGTTAGTAAGAATAACCTTCAACGCTTTTTCCATGGCGGCATTTTGAAATGTGTCGTATGCTTGCATGATGTCTTGGAGGGCGAAGCGGTGGGTGATCAGTTTTTCTGGATGCAATTTTCCAGACAAAACTGTTTTCAAAAGCAGGTTGGTTGTCACAGTATCGACTAATCGTGTAGTTATTGTGACGTTACGTGACCAGAGCTTTTCGAGGTGCAATTCAACACTTTTCCCGTGAACACCGACGTTGGCAATGTGTCCACCCGCCGCAACGATTTCTTGACAAATATCAAAAGTAGCGGGGATACCAACTGCCTCAATGGCCACATCGACCCCTTTTCCGCCTGTGTGTTTCATTATTTCAGCTACGGGATCGCCTTTATCGTTCCGAACCATCTTCGTCGCACCAAGTCTCATTGCAATCGCAAGTCTGGATCTGTCACTGTCAACCATAATGATCTCAGATGGCGAATAAAATTGCGCTGTGAGCAGGGCGGCTATCCCAATAGGACCTGAACCGATTATTGCAACTGTATCACCGGGTTTGACATGGCCATTGAGTACGCCACACTCGAACCCGGTAGGTAGGATGTCACTGAGCATGACAACAGCTTCTTCATCAGCTCTATCAGGGACATGATACAGACTGGTGTCGGCATGCGGGACGCGGACAAATTCCGCTTGTGTTCCATCGATGAGGTGGCCGAGAATCCATCCGCCAGTATCGCAGTGCGAGTACATCCCCTTTCGGCATGATTCGCACTTTCCACAGGACGTGATGCAAGAAATCAATACCTTATCGCCAGCCTTAAAGCTCGAAACACTCGTGCCAACTTCTGTAACAACCCCAACGCCCTCATGCCCCAGAATCAATCCGAAGGGGACTTCGGGGACGTCTCCTTTCAGAATATGGAGATCGGTCCCACAGATAGTCGTATGCGTAATGGCAACAATCGCATCGGTGGCGTCTATCAAAGTTGGGTTTGGTTTATCTTCCCAACTTTGCTTACCCGGACCGTGAAATACTAACGCCTTCACCAATTCTCCATCACTTTTTGTTTACTAAACTGAATGTCTTAAAAGCCTCGCTCAGCTCATCCATTTCATTATTGAACTCGTTTTTAAATAATTCCCATGAGATATTATCATTAACTTTGAAATTCAATAGCTTAGTTTGCAATTCTTTATTTCGCTTTTCCAGATCATCTATATTTTTATCGTAGGAAGCGCTGAATTTACCGTTGGCATTCACCATCTTTAATTTATAGTCAAAAATAAGTTTCTCATTAGCTGTACCTTTTGCATTTGACTCCCTTCTCAGCCTCATCCATTCGAGCCGCAGAGCATGCTGGACATCAGTTTCCGTTTTCTTCAGTGTGTCGACAAGCTTATTCAACTCGACATTTGCATCATCAAGCTTTTGGCTCGCTGTTCGTTCGCAACCAACTGTCAAAAGAAGCGAGGTGATTCCTATGGCAAATGTCTGAAACAATTTCAGAACGTTCATGCAATTAACTCTATATTTTGTCGCTTGCGTAAGTGAAGTGAGTACGAACCATAAGTCGGAAATCTGTCACAGTTGCCATTCATTTGTACTAATGCTTTCATGAAGGAACACTTCTATTTCTTGTTTTCAATTGCGAAGTCCTTCAATGCAGTTCCGAGCTCAGCTATGTCATGGCTAAGCTCGCTTTTGAATTGCTCCCAGGCCGTCTTATCATCAATTCTATAATCACTCAATTTGGTTTTCAAAGCCCTGTTCTGCTTCTGCAAATTGAAAATTTTATCACTATCCTTCATCATGTTATTACCGCCTGTGGCTGTTGTTCCGGCGCTATATGCGGCAATGATTTTGTCGTTTGCCTCGATATTCGCCAGGGCTTCGCGCTTGAATTTCAGCCATTCCTTGTGCACTGTAACATCACCATCAAACTCTGCCAATTCTAATGAATCAACGACCACATTAAGATCGTCCTTGGCACCGGCCGCCATCTCACTCGATAATTCTTTTGCGAACACTTTCAGTTCAGCGGTAGCGTCAGCAATCTTTTGTTCATCGGAAGACCTCGAGCATCCCAGAATTAGGAGAAGCGAGCCGAACACCGAGATAACTTTAAGAGGCGCTTTCATGACGGGATACTCCTATTTCTTATTGTCAACGGTGAAGTCCTTCAATGCAGTACCGAGTTCATCCATATCGTGGCTAAACTCGCTTTTGAACTGTTCCCATGCGGATTTACCATCGCTCTTGTAGTCATTCAATTTTGCTTTCAGAACCCGGTTTCTTCTCTCCAAATCGTCGATTTTCTTGTCGAATTTTTCCTGGAGCTTGCCATCAGCGGTTGTCATTCTCGCTTTATATTCGGCGACGACTTTATCGTTCGCCTCTATTTTAGCTTCATAACCATCTCTGAACTTAGTCCATTCCTCACGAGCCGCGTCTTGGCCATCAGCTACAGCGTCTTTCAAATCATGCACAACCTCTTTCAGATCTGCTTTGGCATCAGCAACCTTTTGCTCTGGTGTGCGCGAGCAACCCACTGTCAAGGTTAGTGATACAACCCCCGCGACCATCACCGTAGTCCTTTTCAACCAACTCATTGGAACCATCTGTTTTTATTTGATTTTTATTTCAGTATTACGTTTTGGTAATAATGTGGTAGGGAAGGGGCGACATTCTTGTCGCCCCTTCCGGAACTATACGACGCTATAAAGCAAAGTGACACTACTGGATTTGTTCGTATAGCGCTAATCCACCAGAAAAGCAACTGTGTCAGAACTTCGCAATCACGTCACGAATTTCTTCCTTAGTCTTACCGAGCTTCTTCTGAAGTCGCCCTAACAGTTCTTCTTCCTTGCCTTCTGTGAAGAGCAGATCATCGTCAGTCAGACTTGCGAATTTCTGTTTGAGCTTCCCGGAAAGTTCATTCCAGTTCCCTTTGATTTCGAGCTTGTTCATTAATTTCTCCTAATAGTTGTTTGTTGATGTCAGTGTGGGCAACGAGATTAATGCTGATGTAGTGTGTGCGGATTTGTCAGAACTTGGCAATCATTCTGCGTATTTCTTCCTTAGTCTTACCGAGCTTCTTCTGAAGTCGTTCCAGCAATTCATCTTCCTTACCTTCGACGAAACGCAGATCGTCGTCTGTCAAATGGCCGGATCTCATTTTGAGATTTCCAGCTATCTCATTCCAATTTCCTTTGAGGTTTAGACGGTCCATTCGATTCTCTTTAAGGTGTTTGAATAACAGTGCTTTCAACCGACTGTCAAGATGGTTCCGTGGCAGTAACACGGATTTGACCCGTAAAGCGAACGACCAGCCATATAACCAGCGCTAATACGGCAAGCACAAACAGGAAAGCGTACCGCGCATCCTTACATCCCGATTCGTTCGACATAACAACCTCCCTATTTTGTTTGATCAGGATTGAATTGCCTCCGAGTAGAAACCGATCCCATTTAAATGGGGAATTCACTGTCTCTTCCTCGGCGTATGCGAAAATTAGACGTCGATCACTCTTCTACCCTGAATCAGCCGGATCAAAATCGTAATTACCGCGATTACCAGCAGAATATGAATAAATCCGCCGATGGTGTACGAAGAGACCATCCCTAACAACCAGAGGACGATTAAAACTACCGAGATTGTCCAAAGCATTTTATGCTCCACATTATCAGCAATATATATCACGAACTATCAACAGTGGGGTAGATTTTTACGTCCACCCCACTATTGCATTGGATCAGACGCTTTCCAAAATCTTAGTATTGGAGGGGAGTCTGACCAGAACTTCCACTTACCAGAAATCAAACTCTATCTCACCAAGGCAACTTTGCGGATTGCGGTGAAACCTTCTGTTTCCATGCGAATCAGGTACAAGCCGCTGATAAAGCGAGTTGCATTCCAGGTGATTGAAAAACTACCGGCACTCATTTCACGATCGACGAGTGTTGCCACCTTGCGTCCAAGCTGATCGAAGACAGCGATGTCAACACGAGACTGAATCGGTATATCGAAAGAGATCTGCGTGCTCGGATTGAACGGATTAGGGTAGTTTTGCGAGAGCGAAAATACTTGAGGAATACCTAATCTATTGTCAATGATCGAATTCGGAAATCCGGGGTGCGTGATAGCAACGGCGTCTAAAGTGACTGCGGCAATTCTTGCCAACAGTCTTCCTTCGACAGTCGCACCAGTAGCCAGCGAGATGGATTGATCGGCCATTATCGTCCCCTTGAAGACGCATGTCGTCCCAAGAGTCGCCGACGTGCCGACCTGCCAGAAAATGTTGGCTGCCCGGGCTCCACCAGCGAGTGTGACATGGATGCCGTTACCAACTGTGAGGGTGCTCGCAATCATGAATATCCAGACGTCATTTTCGCCGCCTTCAAGAGTAAGGTCAGACCCCACGATTGTGGCTTGAACACCATCAGTGAATTTATAGAGACCTGGTACGAGAGTCATTCCACCGATTTCACCGGCTCCGGGGTTCAAATAATCATCCTCAGGGACTGGTGTTCGAGTGGCGGCGTCATTGTAAGCTGTGGTCAAATCGCCCTGGGCCGCTGTCAACAATTCGGCATTAGGTGTAGAGCCTGCGGGACCAGTTTCATCGACTGTATAAATTATCCCATCAACTTCAGCCGCATTCAATCCGGTGATGTTACTCCCGGTAGCAGGACTCAATCCGACATTCCCGATTATCGCGCTTGTCGGCACGCTGGATACCAAGGAGGCGGCAAGAACCGAAAATCCTCCGGCCTGACCAAGGTCAACCGGCGCTTGAGGAGGCGGTTGCGCAATACTCATGGTAGGCGCTATCAATGCGATTGTCAATACCACTGCGAATAAGCGCGTGGCGTATATTGTTCTTGTTTTCATATAATTTCAAAATTTTGTTTACTTGCTTGTCTTCTTGATTTGATGTGAGTGGGGCGGCTTATAAAAGTCCGCCCCACTTCTTCCTCTGATCAAACTCTCTCCCAAATACTTGGGAGATGGCGACAGCCTGATCAGAACTTCCAATGCGCACCCAAACCAAGATCGAGATTGAAGGCGGGTATGAAGTTTACTCCAAACTCGATATTCCATCCAATTGGGGGAAGTGAGGAGTTAAGCCCGCGCCAGTCATACTCAACACCCATCCCAAACCCCAGTCCAATGTCGCTTTCACCATGGCTCGAATTGTTGTTGTCCAATAAGCCCCATGACCGACGGCTATCGGCGCTCCAAATTCCAGCCGTTGCTTCGCCATAGGCATTCCAGAATTCCTCTTGATGAAATCGGTTCAGCACTCGAAAGGCAAAAGCTTTCAATCTGAAATCGACTACTCCCTGAAACGCCCATGGATCGGAGCTTTCCATGATACCGCTGAGACCACTCACAAAGTGCATTCCTTGTAAGCCGTAGCGAAACGTGTTATTGGCGGCTCGCGAATTCACAGCCATGCAGATCAGTACCGCCAGTGTTAAGACACTGATTTTCAGGGGACTATTCTTCATTACGAAATTCCTTCTTCCATCGAATGATGGTTACTCGACCGCAAATTCCATCCGGCGATTTTCAGCGCGACCGTCTTCAGTGTCGTTTGACGACATCGGTTCAGTTTCACCTTTGCCGACTACTTTCATCCGGTCAGAGGGAATACCCTTCGCCACAAGCCAATCTTTGACTGATTGCGCTCTCTTCTGAGATAATGTCCGGTTGGCGTCATCGCTCCCTACACTATCAGTATGGCCTGAAATAACGACGGTTACATCGGGATATGCGACCATCGAAGCGCGTGCTTTTTCTAAAATCCATTCAGACTCAGGCAGAACTTTCGACTTGTTGGTATCGAAGTTGATACCGCGAAGTACGATTTTCTTACCGCTAACCAGCTCGAATAAATCGTCCTTGGGGTCTAATGGATTCTTGTTGGCTTTGATTTCCGCACCGTCGTTCATACCACCTTCATCGGTGTCAACCATTAAGGCGTTTGTGCGGTACTTGTTCACTTCGTCACCATCGGAAAGACCATCACCTTCGGTGTCGGACTTGCTTGGATCGGTCTTGAACTTATTAACTTCGTCGCCATCTTTGATTCCGTCGCTGTCAGAGTCGGGTTTCGATGGATCGCTCTGGAATTTGATGATCTCGTCACCGTCACTCAGACCGTCGTTCTCCGAGTCTGTCTTCAGTGCATCGGTGCGATACTTGTTGACTTCGTCGTTATCAGTTAAACCATCAGTATCAGTATCTGCTTTTACCGGATTGGTTTTATACTGTGTCACTTCAGCGCCATCATTAAGAAGGTCGCCGTCGGTGTCGGCTTTAATCGGATCGGAGTGATAGATGGTCACTTCATTGCCGTCGGTCAAACCGTCCATATCAGTGTCGGGTTTAAGCGGATCTGTTCGGTATTTATGGACTTCATCGCCATCATTCAAGGTGTCGCCGTCGGTGTCGGCTATCTTAGGATTGGTGCCGTAGGTTTTTTCATCCTTATCGCTCAAACCGTCATTATCGGTGTCCTTATCGTTCACCTCAACTGCCGCCGCTTGATCCGGCTTGTCCGTCTTCCTGCCACCGAACACCAAGCCAACCGTTAGACCCCAGTAACCGTCCTGCTTTTGGCTGGTGAATTGATTTGTATTGACGGTTCGAACATGATGGTCAAGGTCGTCTGACAGCGCCAGATTGTAGCCGCCATTTACCGCAAGCAAAAGATTCTGGCTCAGCGGTGATTGAATCCCAACTCCCGCCGGGATCACCGGCAACCATTTGGTTCCGTTTCTTCTCTGATCCTTTGCAAACCCAAACCCAGCGTATAGGTAAGGGAACGCCTCAGGCATCCGAAACAAACAGAGGCTAAGTCTGCCGTCAACTTGAATCGTATTGGTGTAGTAACCAGCAGATCCCGTTGCGTGAAGCTGTGAGTAACTCACTCCGATTTGGCCATTCAGAAGCGGTAATAGGGCGGTCTGCATATGCCCACCAACATAAGGTTGCCATTCTTCGTGGCCATTCGCGTTATCTCCGCGGGCGCCACCCGCATTGACGCCATAACCCCAGGCGGGACTGAAGAATTTTGCGTCGGCGGAATTGACTGCTACGAGCGAAATCGCCAACAGGACAATTAGTACTAAATGTTTCATCTCATTCTCCTTTTGGTGAGCTCGCAATAGCGTTGTGCCAGCTGAACTCACTCGTTAGAATTTCAAGCTCCTCACAATCTGATGAGGACAGTAAGGAATAATGGTTGAAATATTATTTAGAAGTATCCAACTCAACCTGGAAGGATATTATTGATTAGAATTTGCTTACTTAACAGGCATGGCTAACGTGTGCGGCTCCGAAACCAGCAATCCCTTCTTGAGAATCGTGCTAAGGGTCAGTTTCCACTCTTCCCAAACTACCTCATCATGGAAATCCCGTTCGTTGATCATCGCTATCAAGGGAGCCAGATAGATCGCGCTGTAACCAATAGCTAACAAACATTCCCGCACCGCTTCGATAGGAAGATTTACCGCGGTTCCAGCCTTGACCGCCGCCAGATATGCGTTATGAAAATGTTGATTGGCTCCGAGTGGACCATATTCCGTGACGCCACGTAAGGCATGCCTTAAATGAACAGCCCCATCGGCTATTTCGAATCTCAGCAACGCCGCCCAGAGGGGATTGTCATGCAACACAGTCATCAGCCGGATCGGCGAATCTATCAGCATCTCTTCAGGAGACTTATTCTCGGGGTTCTCCCCGAAAATAACCGCAATCATCATCATGCCTTCATACTTCAAGACCGCTTCGTAGAGAAGCTCCTTACTGCCGAAATAGTAATGAATCATGACTTGTTTGACGCCAGCCTCTTTGGCTATGGCGCGAGTATTCGTTCCCTTGAAGCCGGACGCGGCAAATAACCGGGTTGCGGCGGCGAAGATCTGGCCGCGGGGCGTAGCCATGTCGGGCGCTTTGGGTATCTCATCTGACAGTTCCTGATGCACCACAGGAAGTGAAAGGATATTTATTGTTTCTGCAACATCTATCAGAGTGATTGGATCGATCAGAGTTGCCGGATCGGCGACCAAAGTAGTGGACATGGGGCTCCTTGAGTTCAAAACTGATTTGCGATCATTGCAATACTTATTGTCAATCGCCAATGTCGTATGCCGTATTCATACGCCTATGTCAATTGACAATATAGCATTGTATATCAATAATGCAAACAAATATTGAACTATTTCTCAGTTTTTTTATAAACTCAACAAACAGTTGCCGCGTCTTCTAAACAACAGAACCCCCGCATCGGTGATGCAGGGGTTCTGTTGTTAAGGCATTCGTTCAGTTGCTTAGGTTGTTCTCATACCGGCGAAAGCCGGTATCCAATAAATCCATAAATCATTGCGTTGGTGAGGCGGACAGCTGTCCGCCTCACCAGCAAACGCTCTCAACTTATTACTAAGCCGTCGGACTAATCAACAGACCTCTCTTCAGAATTGTGCTCAACGTGAGTTTCCATTCTTCCCAGACTGTCTCATTCTGAAAGTCACGTTCATTGATCATCGAGATCAGAGGAGCCAGATAAATGGCGCTGTACCCAATAGCAAGCAGACATTCCCGAACCGCTTCGACCGGTAGATCGACAACCTTGCCCTCACGTACTGCCTCATTATAAACATCATTAAAATATAATCCCGCCCCAAGCGGACCGAGTTCGTTTACACCCTTCAGTGCGCGCTTGAGGTGAACAGCCCCGTCTGCTATCTCACGGCGCAGTAAAGACGCCCATTGCGGATTGTCATGCAACACCGTCATCAGCCGGATAGGCGAATCAATCAGCATCTCTGCACTCGACTT
The DNA here is from genome assembly GCA_964355675.1 of uncultured Caldithrix sp. GTDB lineage: Bacteria > Electryoneota > AABM5-125-24 > Hatepunaeales > Hatepunaeaceae > CAMBDS01. The sequence goes on along the minus strand of CAYHEC010000013.1, from coordinate 53,618 downwards.
ACTGTTGTTGTTTGCCTCAAATATTACCGCCAACATATTTATGCATTCATACTTCAGTACTGTTTCATAAAGCTGTTCTTTACTGCCGAAATAGTAATGAACCATGACCTGCTTGACGCCTGCGTTACTGGCAATGGCGCGAGTGTTCGTTCCTTGGTAACCGAATTCAGCAAACAACTTGGTAGCCGCTATGAAAATTTGTCCCCGGGGAGTATTTTTGTCCGGTGGAATTCTCGGATCTGACGCTAAATTTTCCAGTGCGACTTCAATGGCATTCTCAGGAATTATCGGCATAGAAGATTACTTTTTATGATAATAGTTTGCAGTGCGCAGGCTCGGTCAAGGCGAACACAAGGTTCGCCTGTACGGGCGATGCTTGCCATCGCCCTTTAAGGTCATTCAGTCTGGCCATCAATTGACAATATAGCTCAAAAACGGGTTTGCGCATTGTCTTGGCACTGTTTAATGATTGACAAACAATTAAAACTCAAATCCAAACCGAATGCCAGCCTCATTTCCCGCTATTATCTTGAGTTCGGTAATCCGGATGTCGTGCAATTTATCCGATAGAATGTCTGTTAGCTCTACGAATAACCGGTTTCCCTCGAGTTTGACTCTGGATCCGCCGAGCTTTTTGTTGATGATTCCTGCAAGAGCTTCACATAATAGCTCGATGCCGAATCCAGGGATGATTCCAACCCGGCCAATCTCGAAAGACAGCTTGGTTCCATTGCATTCGAACTTCTCGAATGCAATTTCAAAGTCCGGAACAAGCATAATCTTGTGATGAATCGGCAGGCTGAGCCGGTCAGACTGGAAACAGATCTCTTTTGCAGAGATCACAACCTTCCCGATCACCGGCAATTCGACTGTTTCTTCAATCCCGAAGCGGTCGAAGTACTTGTGGATCGATTCGGCGGACAGAAATATTTGGTTTGACATGGGAATGTCTCGTTTTTAAAGTTTGCCAAAAGGCTTAAGGAGTCCAGGCGGACGCCCTCGTCCGCCACTTCACCGTAGCTTGGAGTGCCATGAATAAGATGATCGCGTAGGTTAACCGTCCCGGTTGACTCAATATGACAGACAAGCGAGACGCTTATCCTACGCGGAGTAAGGGCAGACTAAAAGAGTTCGTTGATTTATTCGCTTGAGACGCCAATTCGGACAAGATTCTCTTGGAGGGGGGGCTTCAGCCCGCCCTTGTTTGTGCTTGATCGTCCTTTAGGGGGGGCTGAAGCCCCCCCTCCAAGAGGATCAAATCTCTACTCGAACGAATAAATCAACGAACTCTAAAAGTCCGCCCTCCAGGACTCGAAAGTCACTAACAGCAACAAGGGGCTGACCGTAAAAGCCAGCCCCTCGTCTATTGCGCGTCATGACCTTTCAGGAGTTTCTGCCGCGCTTTTATTTGCTGTCATCGATCTTACTTATCCGGAACGATATCGATGATGACCGTTCGATTGTAGAACCGCTCTTCGGGATATTTGTTATCGAACGGAGCGTAGATAACATCCTCGCCGAAATCGAGGGTTTCAAAGGTGACATTTTTCGTGCCAGCTTTTACCAACGCCCGCTCGATGATCTCCTGGGTGCTTTCAGCTCGCTTGTAGGCAAGGATAGCGTTATACTCTTCCTCGCCGATGATATCCGTATGACCATGGATAACAACGGTGCTGTTTGCGGGAATGAGCGGTGTAACAACGTCGGTGAGGAAATTCTCGTAGGTCGCTACGGTCGTTGATTTGTCGAAATCGAAGAGAATGCTGTAACGAACAGCTTCTTCCTTCGGTTCGTCTCGGCGGACCAGATGGACTTTACTTTCTTTCCGTACAACTTTTCCACCCTTCGTTTGACCAATCATCACGACCTTGAAATCACCTTGAGGACGATCGCCAAGGATGATGTTTCCTGAAATGGTCTGACGCTCTTGATCGTAAGGGCCAAATCGTTGCATCTTACCTTGTTCGTCTGTAAATTCAACCGCCCACGAGCTGAACACTTCAGAAGCTCCAGCCACATCTATTATAACATGGCCTTCGAGAGGATCTTCCGCCACTGCAACAATTTGCACCGGTTTCAGCATATAGTGCGGAGCGCCTCCGACCTGGATTGTCAAGACATCGATCAAGGAGCGCTTGGTTTCTACTAACAATTCAGGCGAAGTGCTCTCGATATCTACGCGACTATCTCCTTCACGAAGGAGAGCTATATCAAGTGTAGCGCCCGGCTGTTCGGATGGCATACGTGGCTTGATCCGACCTTCGGTCGTTATTCGTGAACTATCGATACCATATACGTCCACGAGATACTTCTTTATCGTTTCCGCCCTTGCCTTGCCATGTACCGCGCCTTTATCTGAAGCTCCGCTTAACGAGATGGTCGTTCCGGGGCTTCGCTTCATGCGATCACCGACGATATTCAGCACGTTATAATAGACAGTCATCTGTCGAAGTGAGCGGCCAGTCATGTTTTCCGGCTGGACTTGCTGTAATTGCTCTTCCTTGAAGTTTACAGCTTGGGATTTCGACAGTTTTACGTATCGATTTGGGATTTCCGTCGATCCTTCATCGAAAAAGACATAATTGCGAAGGGGGAACGATTCCCGTACCCGGCGCTTGAGAGGCACTATCTTTGGCGCTCGAACAGCAAACTCGACATCGCCTTCGATTACTGCCGCGGGAGTCCGCTCCACAATCCGCTTGCCAACACGTCCCTTGCCAATTTTAAGGATAACTCCTGCCCGGACTGTGGTCACCGCCCAATTCTCGATCGACCGTGGATGCTGACCGAAATAGGGGTGAAACGAGATGAATGGCGAAAGATCGACTTGCGTTGGGTCAGTCTCCTTAGAGAGATGGAAATCATAACCCATCCCGACTTGCGCGGAGACAACCACCGGATGAACACTGCTGAATTCGGCTGACGTATCCAGATGGACTCCCTCCTCATAGGTGAAACTTCTGGAGGGGCTGATGCCTATACGCGGCCCAAGGAACAGGTAGAAACGGCCTCTTACCGGGGCGAATCTTAAGCTTGGTTCAATAGTGATGTAGCTGAGTGTGGTTGATAACTTCATGGGATCGCCGCACGGTGAAACGATGTCCTTCCATTTACCGTTCCGATCATCGAATCCCACGTAGAGCATACCGCCCCAATCTTTGTTCGGTCGATACTCTACTCCGAACGTCAAGTAGGGTCCCACTCCTGAACCCCTATGAAATGGATTTGGAGTAGTTATACTATCATTCAGGATTTGAGTTGTACCGTTGTATCCGTTGAAATTCGCACCAGCGGCTCCACCGAACCACCATTTTGGCTGTGGACGAATGTCCTGTGCGAGCATTGTAGCCGGAATAGAAACAAGAAATAGCGAGATCAGAATTAATCTGCTGATTACCGTATTTTGTTGCAACATGGCAACCTCATTGAAAAAGTAGTGTAAGTTCGTGCCCTGCCGAGGCCAGCGAAAGATTTACCTCTCGCTGGCCTTCTCATGCAGGGAGTTAAGCGAAATCCAGTTCTGAACCGAACGAATGCCTATTCAGCGGGCAAGGTGACGGTGTTTGCATCCAAAGTAACCGCGGCTGTAAACGCCAATGCCCGGCCATTCAACGTCGCCCCGGTAAGGAGCGAGATAGTTGCATCTGACATGATGGTTCCTTCGAAGTGCGAGCCCACTCCAAGCGTTGCGGCTTCAGCGCATCTCCAAAAGATATTCCTTGCATGTGCGCCGTTAATCAAATGGACCTCGCTTGCGTCAATTGTCGTCAGAGATGATCCGATCTTGAATACCCACACGGCATTTTCATCGCCTTCTCCGTCAAGTACGAGTGTCTGATGGTCGGCAATCGAAAGCGTGGCGTCAGCTACATAAAGGCCGGGAGGAAGGGTTTGCCCACCAATATTGCCATTTCTGGCGATAGGTGCGTTGTTTCGATTAAGAGCTTCCTCATAGGCCGCTTCCAAGTCGATTTTGGCTTGAATCACTTCCTGATCTTGCCCCGTAAAAATTGCCCCTTCACGAATCTCTCCCGGCGGGAATCCGATCACTGATTCAGCCGGACTAATGCCAACATTACCGGTGACTATCGAACCACCAGTGTTGGTAATGCTTGGCGTACCAGCCAGTATGGCGAAAGTAGCCGCTGATCCAAGGTTTATGCCCGCAACTCCTGTTGTGAAGCTCCACGAAGTATCTGCCACCATTTCATTGCCAGCAGTATCCGCGGCGACATGAGTAATAGTAGCCGTATATTCGGCAAGCATCTCTAAAACCGCATCCGGATTGAAGGTCGCTGTACTGTCAGCAACATTGTAGGTTACCGTACCAGCAACCGGATCTCCACTCGAATCCGCCAGAGTCATTGTGCCGTTGGCTGTGATCGAGACCGAATCCATCAGTTCACTAAAGGTAGCCGTAATATTAGTACCCACCCACACATGAATTGCTCCGTCATCGGGTACGGTTGACACCACTGTAGGCGCGTCATTGTCCGGATTCCCTGTGGTGAATGTCCACGATGTGTCTCTTGCCATAGCATTACCGGCATAGTCCGTAACGGCGGCCAATATCGTCGCTGTATAGACAATTCCGGAAGCCAAATCGTTGGTCGGATTGAATGTCGCAGTCACGCTCGCACTGTCGTAGGTCACACCACCCGCAACCAATGCTCCTCCCGGCAGATGTAGTGTCATCCTGCCGTTAGCAGTAACTGACCCAGCCGCCATTGCTTCATTGAAAGTTGCCGTGACGTTACTATTCGCCAACACACCCACAGCGCCATTACTTGGGACAGTTGCTACCACACGGGGCGGCGTAGCGTCAGCAGAAGTAAACGTCCACGAAGTGTCTCTTCCCATGGCATTACCGGCATAATCCGTAACGGCGGCCAAAATCGTTGCCGTATAGACAACACTCGAAGCTAAATCGTTCGTCGGATTGAAGGTCGCCGTCACGCTCGCACTGTCGTAAGTCACCACGCCAGCAACCACCGCGCCTCCCGGCAGATGTAGAGTCATCCTGCCATTAGCAGTAACTGACCCAGCCGCCATTGCTTCATTGAAAGTTGCTGTGACGTTACTATTCGCCAACACACCTACCGCGCCATTTCTGGGAACAGTAGCTG
>CAYHEC010000013.1:0-48392 GCA_964355675.1 uncultured Caldithrix sp. | reverse complement strand
GTGACGTTACTATTCGCCAACACACCTACCGCGCCATTTCTGGGAACAGTAGCTGTTACTCTTGGCGGCGAATTATCCGCGATTGTGAATGTCCATGACGTATCTCTCGCCATAGCATTACCGGCATAGTCCGTGACTGCGGCCAAAATCGTTGCCGTATAGACAACGCCCGAAGCTAAATCGTTCGTTGGATTGAGAGTTGCCGTCACGCTCGCACTGTCGTAAGTCACCACGCCAGCAACCACCGCGCCTCCCGGCAGATGTAGAGTCATCCTGCCATTAGCAGTAACTGACCCAGCCGCCATTGCTTCATTGAAAGTTGCTGTGACGTTACTATTCGCCAACACACCCACAGCGCCGTTCCTTGGAACGGTTGCCACCACAAAAGGTGGGCTAACGTCTGCGGTAGTGAAAGTCCATTCGTAGTGATCGGCCATTGCATTACCAGCCAAGTCCATAGCTCCGGTGGTAATCGTGGCTGTATAAAGCGTATCCGAAATTAAATTGCGATCCGGGTTGAAGGTTGCTACCAGACCGTTGTATGATACTTGGCCAGGGTCCGCAGTTCTCCCGTGACGCAGAGTCATTGTCTGGTTAGTGATCGTCCCGGCGGCCATTCTTTCACTAAACGTGGCAGTGAGATTTCCGTTCACCCCCACCTGAATAGCCCTGTTTGTCGGAACAGTGGACGCCACGAAAGGCGGTGTTATATCGACGGTATCGCCGGTTGTAAATGTCCACTCGAAGCGAGCGGCCAATGCATTCCCGGCCAAGTCTCTTACTCCCCTTGTAATCGTAGCAGTGTAAACAGTATTCGAAATTAAACTGTCTCGTGGATTGAAGCTCGCTGTCACGCCGTTGTAGGTTACTGTGCCTGTGACCGGGTTCCCGCCACGACGTAGAGTCATAGTGGCATCGGTGATCGTCAACGGATCCATTCCTTCACTAAATACGGCGGCAACATTTTGGTTCAATGGTACCGTCGTATCTCCGGCCGCAGGTACAGTGAACACGACTGTTGGCGAAATAATATCCGCGGTCTCGCCGGTGGTGAAAGCCCAGACATGGGGTTCAGCCATCTCGTTACCGCCTAAATCTCTGACTCCTCTCGCAATCGTTGCTGTATAAGTTGTATTCGGAGCCAGACTGTCCGCCGGATTGAAGGTCGCAGTCACGCCAGTATAGGTTACTATGCCCTCGACCTGATCTAATCCATCCCTCAAAGTTATTGTGGCGTCAGTGATCGTCAACGGGTTCATCGCTTCACTAAAAACAGCCGCAACATTTTGATTCACTGACACTGCGGTATCGCCGTCAGCCGGAACGGTGAATGCTACGATTGGTCGCGTGGTGTCAGCAGTTAGACCAGTTGTAAACGTCCATGAATAGTTTGTCGCTTTGTGGTTACCAGCCAGATCTCTGACGCCGGTCGTTATCGTCGCAGTATAGAGCGTACTCTGAGCCAAACTATCTCGCGGATTGAAGCTCGCGGTCACACCGGTATAAGTCACCGAGCCCAAGACCAGAGTATTCCCTTGACGCAGGGACATAGTAGCGTTGGTGATTGTAAACGGGTCCATTGCTTCACTGAAAACAGCGGCAATACTTTGATTCCTTGATACTCCTATGTCACCATGAGCCGGAACTGTAGACACTACAGTTGGCCGCGTGGTGTCCGCGGTTAAGCCGGTTGTGAAGGTCCAAACATAGTTGGTCGCCTTGGCATTACCAGCCAGATCCTTGACGCCGGTTGTTATTGTCGCCGTATAGACTGTACTCTGAACCAGACTGTCCAGAGGATCGAAGGTCGCTGTAACACCGGTGTAGGTCACCATGCCAGCAACCGGAATTGCTCCACGACGCAGAGTCATGGTAGCGTTTGTAATCGTCAATGGATCCATGTGTTCACTGAAGATCGCGGCGATATTTTGATTCCTCGGTACATCCACAGCCCTGTTTGTCGGAACAGTAAACACGATGTTAGGCCGCGTCGTGTCCGCTGTTAAACCGGTGGTGAATGACCATATATGGGTTGTCGCCATCGTATTACCCGCCAAATCTTTGACGCTCCTCGAAATAGTAGCAGTAAAAGTTGTATTCTGAGCCAAACTATCTCGCGGATTGAAGCTCGCCGTCACGCCGGTATAAGTCACTGTGCCTAAAACCGGAGTTAATCCCTGACGCAGAGTCATGGTGGCGTCAATAATCGTAAACGGATTCATTGATTCACTAAAGATCGCGGTAATACTTTGATTCCGTGACACCTCCGTCTCGCGGTTCGCCGGAACGGTAAACACGATGGCAGGTCGCGTAGTGTCCGCGGTTAAGCCGGTAGTGAAGGTCCATACGTAGTTGTTTGCTATCGAATTTCCACCCAGATCCCTTACTCCCGTCGTAATTGTGGCAGTATAAAGAGTACTCTGAGCCAGACTGTCCGTCGGATCGAAGGTCGCCGTCACGCCGGAGTAGGTCACTATGCCGGTAACCGGTGTCAAAGCGACGCCTTGTTTCAGTGTCATCGTGATTGCCGTAATCGACGAAGGATCCATATATTCACTGAAGACTGCGGCAATATTTTGATTCCTCGGTACATCTACAGTCCTGTTTGCCGGAACAGTAAACACTATATTAGGTCGCGTGGTGTCGGCGTTTGAACCCGTAGTAAATGTCCAGACGTAAGTACTGGCCGTTGAAGTGCCAGACAAGTCCCTGACGCCGGTCGTAATTGTCGCGGTATAAAACGTATTTCGACCCAGACTATCCGCAGGATTAAAGACGGCGGTCACACCTGAGTAGGTCACTACACCGGTAACTGGAGTTAAGGCGACTCCTTGCTTAAGGGTCATTGTAGTAGAAGTGATCGTCGACGGATCCATCGCTTCACTGAATACAGCCGCGATGTTCTGATTTCTTAATACATCAGTAGCCCTGTTTGTTGGAACAGTAAATACTACGGTAGGCGTCCGTAATGTACTGAAAGACCAGACATAGTTGTTGGCTAATGAATTGCCTTCCCTGTCCTTGACGCCTGTTGTAATCACAGCCGTATATTCAGCATCGGGAACTAAATCGACTGCCGGATTGAAGCTCGCAGTCACACCTGAGTAGGTTACCGTACCTGAAATCTGTGTCGCAGACGCGTCGTCGGTGGACTGCGTCCCGGCAATTAGATCAGTCCCAAAATACACCAGCATTGTGGCATCGGTAATCGTTGACGGATCCATTTCTTCGCTGAACGTGGCAGTGACGTTCACTCCTAATGATATATCCGTTGCGCCATTGACTGGAACGGTGGAAACCACTGTTGGAGGGAGGCTGTCACAGACCCCAATTATTCCGCCAGTGTCCACGGCACATCCTGTCATGAGCACAAACAGAGGCACTGCCAAAATCATGGACAGCAGCAATACTTCAACAAAGAAGCGTTTTGAGTTAGTCATCGTTGTCTCTTTCTATGAAAAAAGTTGTGGTTTTCGCCAGTAAGTTTTTATGCGGAAAACCAATGTTGTGATTTAGGGAGCTTGCTTGATACGGAAGATCACTGCGATCATCCCCGTTTTCCTTTGCTGACCTATTGCTAAAGCAGACATAGTCAATGGAACTCCTGCATGAGAACCATCTGGAAAAGCCACGACACATGGTTATTTCAACCGCCACTGTCAATAGCATGCATCATGCGACTATGTCAATTGACAATATATCGTCTCTCTCTGCGAATGCAAACCATTATTTAATAAATTTTGAATCAGGAAAAAGAAAGAGCAACTTTCCATGAAAGAGCCGGTTACATCTTTTCTATTCTACCTGATTATCGAAGTAAATCTATATCTCTTGACGTTAAGCACTTGATAATACTTGATAATAGTCATGTAGCCAGAGCATTAATCTGATGAAAAACTCACCCGCCCGTGAAATTCTGGGATGACTTCGTTCGCTCACGCCTGTCCCACCTCGAAATCACGCCAATTCGACCCCCAACTAGCCCTCCGACCAACGATCTACAATCATTAACCCCGGCTCAGCAACCAGTGGATTCGAAAACGATTCTTCAGAGTGAAGCTGTTGTCGAGGCGTTTATTTGAAGGATGCACTTTTGACGAGCGCATCTCAAACAATTTAGAATCTACTTCGTCTGGTATTGCAACCTCTTCTCTAAGTCAGTTTGCTTCATTAGTGTTTGCCTTTCGATATCGGCTTCCTATTCCTGACGAAGTTAAGCGGTAACAGAAATTTAGTCCTTCAACTCAATCTTACTGATTAGTTCAAGGAGAATCTTTTAAACAAGCTTTAAGGCAAAATGAAAACAAGAAATACTACTTTTGCCGCTTTGACTTGCGCGCTGATAGCGCTCATTCTTGCGGCAATACCAATTACGGGTTACTCGGCCGGTATCACGCAGAGTACCGGGAACTTGACGGATGGAGCCATCGGTTCACCGATGGAAACGTCAGCACCAGAAGCGCTCTCTGGATCGAAAGTCCAGATCAAGGCAAAGAAGGTGAAGATTGCCGTCCCGATGATGGTCGAAGTGGGGGAACGTCCTCCGCGCGACAATCAAGGCTCTGACGGCGGTGAATATCAATGGCAGGACAGCAACGAAGAGGGTGGTCCTAACTATGAGTGGATCGACATTCGTGGCATCCAGGGAGCACAACAGCTCGGAGCCAGCGACGATTGGAACAGCGGAGTTATCCAACTCGGCTTCCAGACTTCATGGTATGGTCAGAACTACGATGCCATTCGGGTTTGCTCAAATGGATGGATCACCTTCGATGTGAACTACGAAGGTACTGACTATCCACTCCCGCAGTGCCCGAATACCGATGGCGTTAACAGCACTCTAGCTGTCCTTGGATACGACATCGACCCTTCGGAAGGCGGCGAAATGTGGTTCTGGTCAAATGGCCAGGATCAAGCCGTTATCGAATGGTTCCAGGTACCGGCATACTCCGGAGCGATGATCCAGACTATGGAAATCGTCATCAACAGTAACGGCACGATGGTTTTCCAATACGGAGAGTTTCAGAACTTCGATGTAAACAACGTGAACGTTGGGTTTGAGAATCAAGATGGCCAAACGGGTGCCAGCATCGCCTACCAGCAGGAAGGAATCTCAGCCGGGATGGCTATCGCTATTCAGGGCGGTGATCTCAATCCCCGCCGCTTCGATGTTCCTGAGGAGTACGGGACTATTCAGGCGGCTATCGACGCGACGACAACCGATGGCGACACGGTCCTTGTTCAACAGGGAACTTACTACGAGAACCTCGTAGTCAACGAGGGCCACCTGGTCAACGTGTTCAGCAATTACGCGTTAAGCGGTGACGCAAACGACATCTGGAACACCATCCTTGATGGCAACAACGGCCGGATAATGTACGTGACCGGCAGCGACAGCCCTGTCCACCTGAAAGGCCTGGTCATCCAGAACGGCGTTAGCAACGACGGCGGCGCCATTGCCACCAACTCGGATCTGTCGTTGACCATCTGCGTACTTCGCGATAACCACGCTAACGTCAGCGGAGGCGCAATTTCAGCTTATGGCGACGTTCCCAAGACGATCACGAGCGCCAACTGCACCTACGCGAACAATAACGCGACCGACTACGGCGGTGTCTTTTTCCTCAACAACGTGAATCTCGATTCAGAACATGACCTGATCTTCGGTAACACAGCCGGGGTGGGCGGCGTGCTTGGTCAGCACAACCCGCCGATCAATATCTCCTTCAACTTCAGCACTGTCGTTGACAACTCGGATAACACCGGTGTCGGCGGAATGTGGAACTTCGGAATGTATGGTGATAACGGGAACAACTATCCCAATCATATAACGATCGCGAACTCCATCTTCCGCAACGCAGGCTACGAAGCGGCCAACCTCCGCACAGTTGCGGGGCACAATAACATTTATGACATTTCCTATTCCGACTTCGACACGGATGGCGGCGATCATGGCATCTTAGTACAGGCCGCTATTGATCTCAACTGGGGCACTGGTAGCTTCGACGCCGATCCTCAGTTGGATGGCAACCACGTCGTCACTGTGAATTCTCCCTGCATCGACGCCGCCGACCCCAACGCTGACAATGACGCCGATGGGACGCGAGCCGATATGGGATACTACTACTACGCTCACGAGCAGGGTCCTCGCACCCGCTATGTCCCCAGCGTTTACTCCACTATACAGAGAGCAATCGACGCGGCGAGCGCGGGAGATAACGTTCTGGTCGCCGCGGGAACCTACTACGAAAACATCAACTTCAACGGACAGAACGTCACGGTTACCGGCGACGCCGAAAATCCCGCTAACGTCGTGATCGACGGTGGTGGCAATGGCGCGGTCGTTACGTTCGAGAATGAAGAAAGCAATCAGGCAATTCTGGTTGGATTTACCATCACCAATGGTTCCGGTGCAAATCTTCCCGGATGGAACGCTGGCGGTGGCGTCTGTATAAACAACGCTTCCACGCCACTCATTCAGCACTGCATCATCACAGGCAACACTGCCGATTTCGATGGTGGGCTTACGGTGTTGGGCGGGTCGAATCCAACCATCGAGTTCTGCACGATATCGAACAATCATGCCAATGCCAATGACGGCGGCGTAGGCGTGCACGTCGATGGTAATGGTGGCGCGACATTTAACGACTGTTCAATTATTTCGAACCATTCGGACAATTGGACAGGCGGCGTCAATGTGGAAGGTGGCTGCATCGTGAATATGACACGTTGCATCATCGCCGACAACTCGACCTCCGACAACGGGGGTGGCATGTCGATCCATGGTGCAACTGTTAATTTGACGAATTGCGTTATCTACGGCAATTCGTCTAATGATGAAGGTGGAGCGATCTACCTAAACGTCGGGCAGGTTACGCTCCTGAATTCGATTGTCTGGAACAATGCCGGTTCAAATGCTATCCGTTTTGGGGATGCAGGAGAAGGCTCAACAGCAGACATCTCCTATTCCGATGTCCAAGGCGGACAAAACGTGGTCTTTGGTGAAAACGGAACCACAACCTGGGGTGACGGCAACATCAATTCCAATCCCCTTTTCGTCGATGCTGAAAATGGCGATTTCCATTTAACAGCATACTCTCCCTGTATTGATGCTGGCAACCCTGAAGGTGCCGCCGATCCTAATAATTCACCTGTCGAGATGGGTGCGTACTTCTTTGATGGCGTACGATTGTACCATACATGGTGGATTCTGCTCGGCGCTCATTCCGCGAATGCCAATGACGTTGACAACTGGGCTGGCGGCGCTGAGGGCGCAACAGAGAACTTCGATGCCGCCTGGGATATCCCGGAACCGCCCCATGCTGTTGACAACTGGGTTTCCCTGTTTTTCCCCCACCCCGATTACCAGAATGCTCAGAACAGGAAACTTAGTGGTGATTTCCTCGCAAGGGACCAGTTCGAAGCAGGCACCATGTCGTGGCTTTTCGACGTCCAAAGCGACATGGCAGGTCAGGGAATCTCGCTGTCGGCGGGGATTGAAAACCTACCACTCGACTACACCGAAACCAACATCGGTATAGTTGATTTGGATAACGGTACTTTCGATAACCTCCGCGAAAATATCGCCGAACAGACTGGTACTGAACCCTTCTCGTTTGGTAATGGCGGTGGAATTCGTCACTTTCGATTGATTTTCAACGATGTCGAAGGTCCTGAAGTCGAGATCACTGCTCCTACTGAGGATGCAACTATCGTCTGCGGTCTGCCTTACTCAATAGAGTGGAATGCTACGGATATCGCTACCATCATGTCATCAGTAATCTCAGTCACCTGGGATGGCGGTGAAAATTGGGAACAGGTTGGCGAAGTCGATGGCAATACCTTCGAGTTCGTTTGGAACTTTCCCGGGTTGGTGGTGGGCGACGCAACGATCAGGGTAGCTTCAGAGGACGGTTTCGGAAACATAACTGAAGCCTCTGTCAACGTCGTAGTGATCGACACCCCGCCTGAAGTAACTGTCACCTACCCGAATGGCGGGGAACAGTTCGATGCGGGCGAAACAGTCCATATAACATGGGAACAGTCTGATAATATCGGTGTCGTCGGAAATCGTGTTCATATCTCGAGCAACGACGCACTTGGACTCGACGCGACATTTGAATTAGAGGGAGTGGCCACATCGTATGACTGGGTGGCTCCTGATATCTACTCGCCATTCGTAGTTGTGACCGTGACCGCTATCGACGGTTCCAACCTTGAGGGCGCGGATCAGAGCAACGGCGAGTTCGCCGTGACTCCGACACGGTTGGTGCATGAGTTTGGTGCTGGTTGGAGTCTCTTCAGCATTCCGTTGCAGAACGAAGATTATTCCAATCAGGAACTTTTCGGTGATGATATAGACACTCCGTTCAACCTCTTCAACTACTCCGACGGTGGCTTCCACTGGAGCGGTGGTCAATGGGGTAACGACGCCATCACAGGTGAAACGTGGCGCGCCGTTGGATACTGGATGGCTTTGAATGAGGGTGCCACAGTGGACGTCGAAGGCTCCGCTTCTTTAGGCGAATATTGGTGGGGCAATGAGCAGACCGGAATGGAACTCACCCCGGGCTGGAATCTGGTAGGCTGCCCCTTCCCAACCTCTGTACCGAAGAGTGAAGTCTGGTTTGACAACCACGAGACACAAGAGGTCATGGGTTTCCAAGACGCCGTAGATGCCGGATGGGTACTGCCGGTTCTCTATTCCTACTCACAAGAGGGGAACAGTTATCAGGAATCCGACGATCTCCTTCCGTGGCAGGGATTCTGGATCAGGTCAATGTACAACCTGGCATTCAAAATGGTTCCCTCGCGCAACAATCAGGGCGAATTTGCTCCTGCTTTTGGAGACCCGACTGCCGATGATTGGCGGCTTTACTTCAGCGCCTCAATGCGGGGATCGTCTGACGGTATCACGCATTTCGGCGCAAATTCTGAGGCTTCCTCCGAGTTCGACGCCTGGTTTGATCAGCCTGAACCACCTAATCCTCCAGGTTCCGAGTTCGTCAGCGCTTATTTTGAGCACAACGGCTGGAACAACAACGTCTTCGGCCGCCGTTTCAATAGCGATGTCCGGGCTCCGATTCAGGAAGGCAGTTCTGAAGCGTGGACGATGACAGTAATCACTGGTGACACTGGAATGGTAACCCTCTCTTGGGATAATTTCAATCTTTCCGTACCAGAAGGCTACACTGTCAGCCTGATCGATGCAGATAACGAACAGCAACTCAATCCTGCTGAGACTGAATCATACGAGTATTTCTCGTCAGGTTCACATCAGTTTAATCTTGTCGTTTCTGCTCCCGAAGCTGGCCCGGAAACACGCGACCTCCATGTCGCGCTTCGCTCTGGCTGGAATATGATTTCTCTCAATGTTCAGCCAGGAGATGAATTCTACAGCATTGATAATGGCCAAGGTCCCGATATCCGGTTGATCCTAGATCAACTTCGTGATGAACAGGACAACACCCCGGTAGAAATTTTCAAGGATGAGCTTGGAAGATTCTATGTTCCCAGAATTGATTTCAACAATATACCTTTCTGGAATTTGAGTCAGGGATATCAGTTGAAAGTCAATCGTTCAGGTGAGCTGGTGCAGACCGGAACTCAGATTCCAGCCAACACCGCGCTTCCGATTGAGACTGGTTGGAATCTAATCGCCTACTACCCCGACTACCAACTTTCTGCCCGTGCGCCGGATTTTGAGGTAGTATCTCCGATCATCGACAATGTTCTTTTGGCAAAAGATCAGTACGGTCAGTTTATGTATCCCCGTGCTAACTTCTCCAATATGGCGCCATGGACAGAGGGTAGAGGTTACCAGATCAAGGTCAATGCCACTGTTGAACTGACCTACCCAACACAAGGAGACCAAATTGGAGCAAAAGCAGAAGGAAGCACACTGCCAAATCTGTCTCATTGGACTGCTCCTGCTTCGTCAGGCAGGAATATGAGCTTGCTACTGTCAGGTTTCGCGGGTATAGAAGTGAATCCTGGCGATGAGGTTGCCGCTTTTGATAATGCGGGAACCATTGTCGGCTGGGGAACGGTCGATTCCGAGCTGAGATGTGGACTTGCCGTTTGGGGCGATGACTTGGAACTTGAAGGAAAGCAGGGACTGCTGGAAGATGAGAAGTTCAACTTGCAACTTTGGCAGACTGCCCTCGCAAAAGAGCTTCCACTTGACGCACAAAAGGTATTGGAAGGTAATGGCTTAACCTATGCTACTGATGATTTCAGCGCAGTTGAGACCAGAGCCGCCGCTCAGATACCTCTGGGTTTCTATCTTGAGAGTGCCTACCCCAATCCTTTCAATGCCGCGACTTCGATCTCCTTTGGATTGCCGGAGAAAACGAATGTTAAGCTCTCGATCGTCAATATTGTCGGCCAGACCGTTGCGGTCCTACAATCAGGCGAGCAGGAAGCTGGGCGATATAACCTTCGGTGGAATGCGGAAGCGCTTTCATCGGGAGTCTATTTCGTCAAATTAGAGGCAGGTACTTTCCTGGCTTACCAGAAAGTAAACTTGCTGAAATAATCCTGAATAAATAGTTCGGATTGAATTATGGGCTGCTTCGACTAACAATGAAGCAGCCCATTAATTTGGTGTGATGTCTGGCGAACTCATCTTTCATTGAAAGGGGATTGCACGGAGTCCCGTTATGTTAAAACTGTTAGTACAGGCAAGATCGTCGAGTTGTCGGTTTTGAATGGACTTTATAATCGATATAACAGACGGGTAGCTTAAACTGTCTCGATGGCCGATCAAACGGCGATCTGATCTTCCAAGCGTGGGTGTGGATAACTCCGTTCTCTTGCGCGGGTCCCGACTCGAAATCACGCTAACGCAGTCCTCAACTAATCTTCCAACCAACAAACTACCCTCATTAACCTCTAATCAGCAACCGTTTGAACCGAAAACGCCATGATGACACACTTGAAGAGAAGCGTGGTCGTCGGAAAGAGTTGGCGGAACAAGGGACCCTTGGTCTGTCGAGTGGGACCTACAGAAATCGGGCGGATATCGCCCGGGCTAATATGATCAGTCGGGCGAGGGTGACTCAACTCCTCAATACATTCGGGGAACTTGGTGTGACGTAATCACATTATTGGCATAATGATATGCCTTTGCTTTCGCCTGATTTCGCTCGGGCTCCGAGAGGAGAACTAACAATTCCGAACGGTTATGCTCTTCCGAGTCCTGCGCAGTGGGCGTTGGAGTTAATCGATCGGGCGAGTCGGAGGCGGAAGGAACTGGACAGCGGCACAGAGGTTAGATCGCTGCCTGGTGGCTTTGACGATGCTGAGGATGCGGAGACCGAGGGAGCGGATAACCTGGAGGTCTAAATCTGACGCGTACAAACGCCACGTGGGCGACGTTCGACAGCGCGGCCGACTGGTTACTCAAGCCGGATACCGGAGGCGACGTGGGCGAGATAAATCGATAGCATCGAATCAAAGTTCCGCAAATGGCAATGCCATAACTTTCGGGATTAACGGTAGTCGAGTCTCACCCGGATATACGACATAACCTTGAGTTACCCTATCCGGGAAGTCTTTGAAGATGGTCTGAATCGAGGATGCCATCGTCGGACGCGCAGTCGCTGTACTCTTGATTTCAATCGGGATTAGTTTGTTCCCTGAATCGATAAGTAGGTCAACTTCAACGCCGGTTGATGTTCGCCAGAAGTAAACGCGTGGGACTTGCCCGCGATTCAAGAAGCGCTTGTATATCTCGATCACGACTGCGGTTTCAAATATTGCGCTGGCATACGGTCCTGACATGGCATACTCAGGTTTCTCAATCCCCATCAAGTAGCATAGAGTGCCCGTGTCCGTGAAATAGACCTTCGGTTGCTTCACCAGCCTCTTCCCTGCTTTCACAAAGTAGGGCGGTAAGATAACCACGAGGAAAGACGTTTCTAAGATGGAGAGCCAGTGCTTGGCGGTATTGCTTGAGACGCCGATATCACGAGCTATGTCAGATAGGCTAATCAATTGTCCGCTTCTGACTGCCAGAATCTTCAGGAAGGATTGGAATAAGAAAAGATCACCGACTTGTCGCAGTGAGCGGACGTCACGCTCAAGGTAGGTCTGGATGTAACTCCCGTGCCAAGCTTCGGCATCAATGCTCTGCGCAGAAATGAGCTCTGGATAGTATCCACGAAAGAGGTTTTCCCACAATTGGGGAAGAGGTATGGGCTGACGTGATTGGTGATGCTCTGACGTCTCCCATGGAAATGCTGAATCCTCGGTGTTCGTGATTTCAGACTGAGATATTGCAAGCAATCGTAAGATTGCCGTTCTACCAGCGAGAGATTCCGTGACATTTTCGAGAAGCGCCAAGTTCTGAGATCCTGTGAGTATAAACTGCCCTGCTTCATCCCTGTGATTGTCGATTATTTCTTTGATGTAGGGGAGGAGGATAGGCGCATTCTGAATTTCGTCAATGATCACCGGCGGCGAGTTAATCGAAAGAAATCCCTGCGGATCAGAGATTGCCGCGGCTCTGACATTGGGATTTTCCATCGAGACATATCGGTGGGTGCCACCGAAGAGCTTTTTCAGTACGGTGGTCTTGCCTGATTGGCGAGGGCCGGTCAAGGTGACAGCCGGGAACTGCCCGATTATTCGTTGTAGCACTGGTTCGATGCTACGTGGGATGTATTGTCGATTCATTCCTTCTCCTGTATGATGCACAATATTGCACTTGCGTTTCGAAATTGCAACTCATTTTGCGAAAATTCGCGGGCTTTCTAATAAACGTGATGTTGACTTATGCTGACAGTTGGAATCGACGTTGACGAGAACTTCGGGTGACTTGGCACTCCCCAAACCGAAACCGCCACGAAGGCGGCGGCTTTCAGGCATCGGTGTTAAGAATTGTCAATTTTCAAAGCGACCGTCCCCTCCCAACCCCAAAGCGAAAATGGTGATCTCGCGGGAGACAAGGTTTAAAATCTTCCGGTTGGTAAGAATCGAAAGGCTGCAAACAATTTTCTGATAAGGGTTTGAGGCCTCGGGCGACTTAGAGAGTCTCAAGTGCATTTTCGCGGACGTTGTCAAAGAGATGGGTGTAAATCTGAGTCGTCAAGACCGAGGCATGCCCGAGAGCCTGCTGGATGGCGAGGATGTTCGAGGTTCGACCGTAAAGGTTGGTAGCGAAGGTGTGGCGGAGCGTGTCTGGGTGAACTTGCTTGGTGATGTCGGCCTTGGCAATCCATTCCTCGAGTCGGCGCTGGATTTGACGGGCGGTAATCCGTTCGAGACGCTGACTGACAAACAAGGCCGGGCAGTCGAAAGCCATCTTGCGACGCTCTTTCAGAAACTCATGCAATGCAGCCCTCGCCTTGCAGTTGAGGAATCTGGCGACGATCTGACCGCCTTTGCCCTTAATGAAAATCCGTTTCTCGATCAGGTTGACATCGCCCCGGGTCGAGCCGATCACTCCGCGATCACCCGGAAACCTTACTTCAAGGCGACGTTCATTTCAGGGACAACCATCTACTTCCGACCGGGTGGTGATTATGGGAAAGCGTTCCGCTCGCTCCACGTCAACCGAGTCTGGGTCGATGAAGCGGCGTGGCTGCTGGAACCTGCCTGGCGAGCCGTGCGGCAATGCCTCAATGCTGGCGGACGTTTCCGGGTCTATTCCAATCCAAATGGACACCGAGACTCCACTTATTATCACCTGACGAAAGACGGAAAGAAATGGCACCTCTTCCAGTGGCCGTCTTCTCTTAATCCGAGTTGGTCTGATGAGCGCGAACAGGATATGCTCGATTTCTATGGCGGGCGGGATACGCCGGGATTCCTGCATGAGGTGTTAGTTGAGCATGGCAGTCCCTCCTTCGGAGCTTTCAACCAGGAGCAATTCAAGCTCAGCCAGAAGGATTATGACGGTTACCGCTTTCTGAAACTGACCGGTGAGGAATTGTCGGATTGTGATGGCGAAGAGGCTGGCAGGCGGGGTGCTGGCAGTTCAGCAGGGCATAGTAAAACATCGTCACATCGTCACAGGAATGGCGGAAAAGGCTGTCTGGCGGGCGTTTTTGGGGTGACGGAATGATGATAATGAATGATGATGATGACCAATGCTAATGCTAATGCTAATGCTGATGGGGGGACTCATTCCGGCGAAAGCCGGAATCCAAATTTAGAGTTTCACCTTCGCTCTTATCGCTTCCAAGTCCTTTCCCTTTGGCATGACGTAAAAGCAATTACCGCCGCTTCTCTTTTCCCACAATTCACCAATCCAGCGTTTCTCCACAGAGTCATCGTTCGACCAATCTCTTTCACTCTTATATTCGACAACTAAGTACCTGCCATCATTTAACAGACAGACGAAATCAGGAAAGTGCCTGTCTGATGTGGTTTGAAGCCAGAATGAATGTTGCGCTTTTTGCGATATGTTACGCACCCACCATTTAACCTCATCAAGGCCATCAAGAAATGCAGCGCAATCAAACTCCTCGCCGTTCATTTTACCGACTTTTGGATAATAATGCTTCTTCCATTTATAATGCTTGGTATCGATTTCATTATAGGGATAAACCTCTGGATCGTAAGTGAAGCATTTCTTGGGTGTCACGGAGATATGTAATGCTGTTTCAGGATCGAGCAACTCCTGAAATGCTGCCTTCATTGATTGTTGACGATGATACTTCACCTTATCGTCTATTGCATTTCGTAAACGATACCGGTCTTTTACCAATTTCTTCAGGTGAACACTTCGATTACCCAATAGATATTTCATTGCTTTTATAAGAAACAATTCCATATCACTCATCGGAATATCAGGATGATAAATTGTCTGATCGAGCCATCGGATTAAATCTACTTCGCTGATATCAAGTTTAAGTTCAAGCATACCGATCTGTTTCTGTAATTCAGGAATAAATGAACTTGCTACAAGCTGACCGCCCTTGCTGATGTCGATCTCGCCAAAATCTCCAGCGGGTTTATCCGGGGAGTATTCCGACTCCAATAAATCTGCTTCACAAAGCGCAAGACTCCAATCATTCTCCAATAGGTGAATTTCTTCAAGCTGTTCGAACAGATCCCCGACTTTAACGGCTAAAACCGGCACGCTAAATTCACCCTTAACTCGCGGAATAAATACTTGAGGTTCTCGACCGGCAGAAAAAAGGCTGTCTGAATCCCACTCAATTTCTGATTGATTATCCTTTAACGGTGCGATTAAATCCTTGGCTTCCTGTCTCTTGAACCCATTCTCAATCAAAGCGTCTGTCAGGGTTTCAGCAGCTTGAGCGAAACTGCTCGAAGAAACGAACGCATAAGCATAATTCAAGTCTTTATTTGTTTTAAGTTTCGCTTTTGGCATTCGCAAAATCCGTCCGAGAATTTGCTCAACCCCTCGACTCCCTTTCATTTCAGCAACCGAACAGAGAATATATGCAAACGGACAATCCCAGCCTTCGCGTAATGCTTGAACAGTAATTACAAACCTTACCGGACATTCCGAGCTCAGAATGTTATCTGGCAATTCATGATCGGTGCTGGTTGCCTTGACGATTTGTTCCTTCGGAATTTGAAATTCATCAATCAGGCATTTTTCAATCACATCGACGGTCAGCCTGTCATGTTCTTTTAGTTGAGATTGAGCTTGCAGGAGCATTATAGGTCGGAGATAATCACCGCATATCGCTTCTTCTCTCTTTGCCAGTTCCTCTAGATTATTTCGCTGGTTGATCGCATCGGTAAGTAATACTTTCCAATCGCTCTGTATCTCAAGTTTAATCGGTAGTTTTATCATCTGTTCGGCTTTAAGCTCTGCCGCCGAAACGCTGTAAAGCACATTGCTCGCCCTATTTTCCATATCTGGCGAGATTTTTGCCTCATCACGAGACAATTTCCCTAAGTCTGGAGTTGCTGTAAATTCAATAATGCACGATGGCCCAAGTCTCGCCAAGGTGTCGAATGAAAGCGGCGTCCTCGCATTATGAGCCTCATCGACAATCACAATCGGTCGTCTCGTTCTTAACACATTGGCAAGGGACGGGATAGGTGTATTGCTTCCCGAATAGCATTCCAACTTAGCCGCGATTTCAGAAGGTATATCGCTAAAATGATCGAGCAAATGCCCTGATTGCTCATAGACCTTTCGCCCTTCTGTTTCTTCTACTCTGAATGCCTGAATTGTCGATACAATAATTACAGTATGCGATTCAAACAATGACCGATTCAAAGAAAGCGCCTCACCAATAGCAAAGACTTCGATAGACCCAACCGCAGATTCGAGGGCATTGCGATAAGGATGCTCACGTTTTTTAAGCGCCTTTAATGTCTGATCCAATATGGGTTTCGAGGGAACGAGCCACACAATCAGAGACCGATCCAAATTCAGTAAGTCCCTTTGCGCAATTCCCGCCGCAAAACATGCCATGAGAGTCTTACCGCCCCCAGTCGGAATACGCAGGCAGACATAAGGAAGCCCGGGTAATTCCTTTACCGGATTATAGGAGATTCCTCGCCCCCAAAGATTAAGAGTTGTTTCATAAAACGCCGTATCGGCATTCCCCAGCCGAAGACAAGTCTGGAAATACTTCTTCAACTCATCGAGAGCGGTTAGCTGATAGTTCTTTGGCTGTAACATTACAACTTCCCTTGGAGGGCGGACTTCAGTCCGCCCTTGTATTGGTACGACAGGCATTTCTGCCTGTCACAAAAGACTTTTCTAAGGTGACAGACAAGAATGTCTGTCGTACTGGGGAAGGGGCGGGTTAAAACCCGCCCTCCAAGAATTTTCATCGTATCCTCACTTCATAAGGTATTTGCTTGAAAGTGATTCCCGCTGAGAAAAGAAAAGTCGGACTCAACCGGCAGGCTGTTCCGTAAATGACTTTGGCTCCCACATGCGGCGGAAGATCAGCGAGGACGGATTTTGTCAAAACATTACCGCCTTTGACCGATTTGTCCTTTAGGATTCCGTTGTAAAGGAGATAGACAGCCGTGCCTTTGCTTATCCCGATCAGAGGCGTACCGTTCAGAGAAGAGTCGGCCAATGGCTCGCCGGTCTCGGTGAAAAAGACGTGGTGGGCAAGCTCGGAATGGGTGATTTCCGGGCGGATTCGACCTGTCGAATCGAAAAGTGTTGGGCCAAGTTCGCAGTAGCGAAAGCCACCTCCGTAACCCATTTTCAAAGCGGCATCACCCGAATTTGGAACGCCATTTATAACTCTACGAAGACGTTCTGCGGTGAGTGTTTCAACGTAATCCTCACACTCTATTAGTATAAACTTGCGATTGATGCCTTGTTTTCTATTTAGATCAAGTATGGCATGACCCGTAGTCCCTGAACCAGCAAAAGAGTCGAGCACCAAAGCGTCATTTTCACAGATTAGGTCAATTAGAAAGGCTATTAGTTCAACTGGTTTTGGAAATTGCATGCGCGCTTCGCCCATTATCTCCATTAAAATGGCTGACCCTTTCCGTGTACTCGCAACTCCTCTGAGTACAGATTGAGGATTTACAAAGCCGCGAATTTTCTCGTATTGAAGGACACCTTTTTTGTCAAAATAGAATTTCGTAACCAATTGACCCTTGCTATCCCAAGTTTCTTTACCGTCAAGCCATGACAGAATTTGATTCCGCATTGCCCAGCCAGCTTCGATTGTAACCGATTTGACTAATTTGCCATCAAAAAACCTCATCTCATCCGAAACGATACGAATTTTCTCGCTTTTGCCATATTCACCCTTAAAAACCGCGTTGGAACCTTCAAATTCCATTCCTGCTGGAAATGTAATTTGACTTGCGGGATTACCTTTGGATATCTTTTTCACAGCACGCTCTGAGATTTTAGCTTCATCACCTGAGTATCGAAAATTCCGTAAACAAGATTTATCTTTTGCAAATGTAACGATATACTCGTGTGATCTTGTAAAATGTCCGGCGGCAGTTCCTGTGCCTAAATCCCAAATCAAGTTTGCAAGGAAATTTTTTTCGCCGAATAGATCTCTCATTATGAGCTCGAGATTACTGGATTCGTTGTCATCAATACTTACAAACATCACCCCGTCCTCTGATAAAAAGTCCCTCAATAGACTTAATCTTGGGTACATCATACACAACCATTTATCATGTCGAGAGAGATCTTCGTCAATTCCTTTAACTACTTTATGAAGCCACTCACGCATTTCCGGGCTGTTCACATTATCATCGTAACTCCAACCTGCTCCCTTTTGAGTACTCCCGGTATTGTAAGGCGGATCGATATAGATGCACTTGACCTTGCCCGCGTAATAAGGGAGCAGGGCTTTCAGGGCTTCGAGGTTGTCGCCTTGCACGAGGAGGTTGCCGCTGTCGGGATCGCCGACAGAAAGCTCCTCGTTGGTGCGGAGCAGGCGGAAGGGGACTTCGTTGTGATGGTTCAGGACGGCTTTTTTGCCGATCCAGTCGAGAGTTGGCATAGTGAAAGTAATTAAGAATTAATAATTAAGAATTAATAATTGTGACAGGCAGGGACGCCTGTCGTACGGGGTAAAGATGACAGGCAGGGACGCCTGTCGTACTGAGTGGCGGGTACGGAGCCCCGCCGTACCGGACGGGTGCGGAGATCCGTCCTCCTGACAGGCAGGGACGCGTGTCGTACGAAATGGTGGCTTTAAACCTGACCCATCAAATATAGCCAATACCCCCTCCTAAAGCAATAATCTCTGATAGAGCACGAGATGTTCGACAAGTTCATGTGTGGTCTGAAGAAGGACATCCCCGACATGAACGATTCGGCCGATTGGCGGGATGAGTTCCAGCTCTGATATGGGATCGGGCGGTGCCGCTATTTCTTCACGCTTATTCTGAAACTCGTGGCAGAAACTACAGCGAAATTGGACGCCCTGCTTGCGGATTGCGCAGAATGTCTCGTGAAAGACGAGGGTAAAATCATGACGTCATTCTACATCGATGGATTTGAACTCTTGCTGCCGCAGCCCTTTTTCGACCGACAGACCGGTGCATTAACCAGAGTGACGTGGTGGTGTTGGTTCAGGGAAATTCTCTTTGAGGATGGGATGTAGCGGTCGCATCTGCTTCATGTTACAGTGTGGGAGTGGATAAATGATCGCAACTTGAAGATTAAGACTGACGATCACGAATTGTTGATCGGCTCCCTTGATCCGCCAGACGTCGATCCGCGGGGCAATGCTGTTTGGGTAGAATGGCAGTCATTCAAGCAGGCCAATCCTTGGCTGAAAGTTGTGGTGGCAGATCTTAGGGGAGATTTTCTACAGACTGCAAAGAGGGCAAGAGGATGATAATTCAATATTTTGTGGATCATGGATTCAGCGAATCGATTGACAGTTTCCTTCAAGTTCTGCGAGCAGTTATCGAGCGGGAGAACGATGCAATCACAGAATAAACAGCAAATAAGTCTGAATAAGCAGAACGAACCTGATTCACTTATAAGTCGATCACAGATGCTAAGCATAGCCAAGTCCTTGAACATCCTGATCGCCAAGTCAACCATCCATCGGTGGGCGAACGAACCGGACTTTCCACTCGTGGCTGGGCTTGATGGGAGAATGTTGCTCTATTCAAAGATCGACTGTGTAATGTTCCTGAAGCGAAGGTTGAAGAGAATTCAGGAGGAGCGATGAGACGAATGTATCGCTGAATTATCGGAGATGACGTCCAAACATGAGTGCCGATAATCTGTCGTGAAATCTGAGTAAACAGCTTTCCCATCCAGTCATAGAACTTTGCCGTGATTGGAATCGACCGTTTTGGTGTTGGGATATTGTCGGAGATTGAAGTAGAAGTAGAGAAGTGACAAAATTACAACCGTCAATGTTTAGGCAGGATGAGGAGATAAGCGGAATTTCTGATATTTCTGTCAAAGACTTGCATTTGGTTCGAATTCTGTTTAAAATATATGTGTCGGTCGGCAAGGCTGAAATGCGCAATGTGTTGTGAATTGAAGCACAAAACGAGCGCTAACTTTAGAATTCTCTTTGGCAGAAACTCAGCATTTGTGGCGGCGTTTATTTTCGCCGCTATTGCCCAACGAAGTTCAATTTCACGAGTGCGACAATTTGAATCCCGATCCATCAAGTACTACGCTCATGCTCCATCAGCCGACGTTACAACGAATCGTGCGACGCGAAGTACGGCTTAATCTAAATGAGACTTTCAACGCCCCATCGAGTCGCGTGTGCGCAACGGTGGGGCGATTTGTTTTTGGAGTATTAATCTTCTTCATAGCTGGCGCCGGGATTGCCGAGACCAACCGACTTATTGCCCGCGGCTGGCAGCCCGGCGAATACTTCTGTATTGGCCCTGACTCAAATGTCGTAGGAGTTGGTGAAAGACCGAATTCGATACTATATCATACAACTGATTACTGTCGGAGTATCGAGGCGATCCAGCCTGATGGAAGAGGGATCATGTGGATGTTTATCCTGAGCGATGCCAGTGAAGGATGTTGCTATGGCGCATATGATAGTGTTGATTGGGATAATGATCCCAACCATTCAAGACGGTTCAATGTAAGAACTTTCGATAGAGGTGAGAATTGGGAAGAGATTGAAACTGAAATTGAGCCCATCACGACAGGTATGGTGCCTGGCGAATGTTATACTGACGGTCAAGGAGACAGCATCCGATACAGTACTGATTACGGCAGCTCCTACCAATCTTTGCCTTCTAATGGTAGGGGCTATAATGGTTTTCTTGTCGGCCATCAAGACAGCGAGATATATGAACCACGATTTGATCTTTGGAGGAGCGAAGATTACGGCAGGAGTTTTAGTGTCGTCAACGGAGGCGAATACGACGAAATTGACAGCCTCGCCTTTTCCAATCATATGTGGCTTGCCCGCGGCGCGTTGGACGGCGAACTCTATCTCCTGGATGAAGGTTATTTCCGGATTTTTCGCAGTATAGACCACGGCCAGACATGGCGGATGCAGTGCGATCTATTGCGGGATGATTATGATGAACACGGACGGAGTCACTACGTGTGGGATATCAAGGCTGGCGCCGACTCAGGCGAGGTCGTCATTTACGGTTTCGAAAAAGTGAACCTTGATCGGGGCTGGCCCTATGGCGGCACAATCAAATTTTTAGTCAGTCGGGACTATGGACAGCACTTCGAGTTGAATATTCCTTTCGATTATCCCCCGCATGAGGTGAAAGAGCCACCGCCCGCCTTGCCTCAATTATTTTCCCTCTCAGTTTTTCCCAACCCATTCAACGGACGGTGCCGCATCGAGTTTAGACTTTTATCTCCCCAAGACATTAGAATAGAAGTTATGGACTTGAACGGACGGCTGATCGAACCGCTTACTCAAGGTTACTATCGTGCGGGCGCTCATAGTTTACTATGGCCTTCCGCCACGTCAAATACCCTTCTAAGTGGTAGTTATTTCCTTTCTTTCAATAGCCTAAATACTCGATCTCAATACAAACTAGTCATAATAAAATGACCCAATTGAAGGCAGAAGAAATGACTCGCAAGACTTTTTCGACGTTGAGCGCGATCCTTGTCGTGGCTGCACTGAATTCCCCTCTGCTTGCCCGGACTTGGGTAAGTTTCAATTCAACCACTCCGATTGAACCGACCTACAGTCTGGTCTCGTCGGGCGTATCCGGGGTGACATTCGATGTCATCATTGTTATGTTGGCAACACTCAGTTCTCGATCCAACGTTTCAGTCCACCAGATCTGGGCCAATTTCCCTTCCCAAATGGACTTGCTCCTGTGTGGGATGTGGATGATGGGGAGTACACTTTTGACATGGCTCTTGAGTTACTGAATGCAGGCGAAGTAGGGACCGCAAAGGAAATTATGGAATCGCTTGTGACAGATGATCCAACAAGTGATGACGCCGCATGCGCTATTCGTTATCTTCCGTTGTGTTATCGAGCTCTCAATCTATCGTTCGGGGATCTCTTCGCATACTACCGCAGTATCGCTGAAAACTATGCTGATCTTGAAGTTGCGAGCATTGCCCGCCAGATGGTACCAAGAGTCATGGTTGAAGAACGCTCGTTTGATCAGGCTTTGGAATCTTTCCAGGAGATAGTCGATAATCCTCATAATGAAGAAGAGAGCTTGGTAGCTCAGATCAGCTATCTCGAATTGGAGCAAGTAATTGAATCGCGGAATGTCGATGCGGTTGGTGGACCGCAACGAAATAGGGTGGCGGTTGACGGCCTTATGCAGAGATTGACTCAAATCGCCGCAAATCCTTCGATTGCCGATTTACCAAAGACTTATCAGTTGGAAGCATGCTATCCCAACCCCTTTAACGCTCAGACGGTGATTCGTTATGCGTTGCCACGAGATGGCGAGGTGAAGATCCAAGTCTTTGATTTACGGGGAAGGCTCGTGGAAACGCTTGCGTCTAAAGTCGCACGCGCCGGGTACTATCGGGTCACTTGGGATGCATCATCGAAGAGCGCCGGTCTATACTTGATCCGAATGGAAGCCGGAAAGGAGATACGAACAGTGAAGGCGATACTTTGCAAGTAAGTCGCTGTCGAGTTACGTTGCAAGAGGACGGTTATTTGATCGTCCTCTTGCAATTAGCTACGAAAACCGAGGTCGAAGAGTGAAAATACTCATTTATGCTGTCATGTCGAGTTTGTTTTTAGTCTTCGACTTGGATGCCCAGCCAAACCAGAACATCTCCTTAGTTTCTGAAGCGTTGGTTACCGGTTTTTACACCGACGTGAAGACTGTAGGCGACCGGATCTGGTGTACCAACACTTACGGCGTTGTCGTTTATACGTTTGACGGAGCGCATCCGGAAAATCCCCCTATCGAAATCGGGCGATTCCCGACGCCTGGACAGTCACAGGGGTTGTTTATCCAAGATTCACTCTGTTATGTGGCAGACGGGAGTCGCGGTTTGAGGATATATGATGTCTCCAATCTTGGAAAGGTCGAGGAGGTCGGAGCGTGCGAAAATTTGGGTTACGTTTTTTCGGTTGTGGTAGGAGAAGGTGTCGCTTACATCGCTGTTTTTCGATCAGGAGTGTATAGCATTAACGTGGAAGATCCAAGCAATCCGGAAAGAATGGACTTTTATCAAGTAATGACAGAAAGCGAGAACCTCTTCCTGTCAGAAAATCTTCTCTGGACGGTATTAGGACGTGACGACGCTGCTCGTATCAGCGCTATTAACATCAGTAATCCTTCAGACCTACAACTCCGCGCACAACTTGAATCTAAACCAGCGGGCGATTTTAGTATCGTGGGAGACCAGTGTTTCTTGGATAGCGATTCTTGCTACGCATTGGATATCAGTAATCCCGATAATATCTCGATAATCTCAGCAATAAGAGGTAGATATCCTCGAGAACAAAGCATAGTTGGCGCATACTATCATAATGGGTATCTCTACGGCGATGTCGGGCCGCTGTCAATTGTGGATGCCCGTGATCCTCGTAGGATGCAATTTGCTGGTTATCTCTATCCGGATGGTATCAGTGCCCGAAAACAGATTGCAGTCACTGGAAACTATCTCATCATTGCAAATTACCATCGAGGATTGAAGGTAGTCGCCGTTGCCGACCCCACCAATCCAGTAGTAGAGCACATAAATCTGACAAGTGGTCAGCCAGTAGATGTGACTAAACAAGGTCACTATTTATATGTCGCTGACCAACTTACCGGTCAGTACCCATCTGAGGTAGTCCGTCCCGGTCGTCTGAGGGTGTTCGACATCAGTAACATCAATTATCCACGTCAGATCAATATGGTTGATTCGGTCACATTTATGACTGGCGTCGATCCATTTAGTCGAATTATTGTCCGAGACTCCCTGGCAATTCTCACTGGCAGTCTAACCAGAATTTATAGAATTACCAATCCCAGACGCCTTCGCAACCTCTACAATCCGGGAGACTTTCAAGACGAAAACCAAGTCCTCGTTTGCCACAACGTCAAGTTAATTGGGAACCTGTTAATCTCTGCTGGATATCCATCAATTTTTGCCCTTACAATCGAAGACCCAACCCACCTACGCTTGGCTTTCAACTACGATCCCGGCTGGGAACGGATTCCGCTTGATGTCTTTGTGGTTGGCGACTACCTCGTTGTTCCTTCCAGTATAGGTGGCGGCGGGAGGGACTACCAGGTCCTTACTTATGATTGGAGTGATCCGAACAATTTACGCCAAGTCGGCAATCCCTGCACTATCCGTTACCCTTGTTGCACAGGAATCCAGGAAGGCGATTACCTTTACCTGGTATCAGGAAATACTCTTCCCGGGTTATCCATAGTTAACATTGCCGATCCACTCAATCCACAGGAAGTATATTTTAGTGAAGACGTTAAATCTGGTTATCAACTCAAGGTGTATCGAGATCATCTCTTCGTAGCGGACGGGAAAGCTGGTATCCGGATATTCAACCTCGAGAATCTCGAACGTCCTCGTCAAGTTGCCTATTATGACACACCGGATGACGCTCAAGGATTGGACGTCGATCCAGATTTAGGCTTTATTTACGTTGCAGATCAGGCGGATATCAGCATTTACGATTGTGGGGCTGTGCTTGGGATTTGGGACTTGACAATCTCAGAAACTTCGCATGATTATGGCGCGATAAGGCTTGATTCAACGGCTACATGGGAGTTGATCATGACCAATGAGGCTGAGCAAACAATCACAATCGACAGTGTGAATGTAGATCGAAACAACTTCAGTATTGAGATAGAAAGAGGATTGGCTATCGAGGCAGGTCAACAGGTTTATGCACGAGCTGGTTTTACACCTGACTCAAGCAGACAATATAATTGTACCTTGATGATTTATTCGAGTGGGCGCGTACTGTCTGTTTTCCTGTCCGGCGCAGGCGAGCCTCTTTCAATAGTGAGTGATGCGAAGATTCCGAATGTCTTTGCCCTCCACAATGCATTCCCTAATCCGTTCAATGGCGCAACAGTTTTAAGATTTTCCCTTCCAAAGTCCGAGAGGGTCAGGCTAAGCATCTACGATATCTCCGGGCGTGAAGTAATCCGACTTGCCCATGGACAGCAATCTGCCGGGTATCACAGTTTGGTCTGGGATGGTACTGCAAAAGGAGGGAAGCCAGTTATTTCTGGCGTCTATATAATCTGTTTAGAGGCCGAAGGCTTATCACGCACAAGCAAGATGACGCTTATTAAATAATTATAAATTCTACACCATAGGAGTATCGCGTAAAACGCAGCTAATTGCTACCTTTTGTTCTCCGTTCTGTTTTCCAATTCCCGCTTTTCCCATTAATCTTGTATATTCCACTCTTCCCGCTAATTCTGGATTCCCCCTTCCCCTTTGGTTATTATGGCTTCACACGGATATCAACCGGCCATCATCAACTAAAGACCTTGACCACCGAACAACAGAATATTGCCTTTCTGCTTGAGAACGAAGCTGAGCTGTGACGAGTGCAGGCGCTCACGTCACGGACGATGATACCATCGATTCCGCACGCGACTTACCGCCTTATATCACTAACTACATCGGCTCGAATCAGAAACTTGCCGACTGGATCTGGGCGTAGACTCTTGATGGGGTGAAGAACCTCCTCGACGCCTTCTCAGGCAGCACGGTAGTCGCCTACATGTATAAGACTAAGGGCTTGAAGGTCTTCGCCAACGATCGGTCGCATTACTGCTTTCATCTTGCGCGCGCTATTATCGAGAACAACAATGTCCACTTGAGCGCGGACGAGATCGAGGCACTCCTGCAATCGAACGCCAAGGCTGGCGAATTTGTCCAGACGGCATTCCGTGGGAAGATTGACCTTCCCCCGATTTTGTGGACAGGAGGAAAAGACAATATCTTTATCCCAAGGAGGTCCACACAATGCCAAATCCAAGAAGGTAGTACGACCGCGAGTTTAATATTGAAGCCGTCAGGCTCGCTCAGCGCGGCGATAAAACCCAAGCCCAAGTCTCACGAGATCTGGGCGTAAGCGCCAACCAGCTCGCTCACTGGCGGCAGCAGATGGCCGCCGATCCCAAAACGCTTTTCCCGGCAAACGCCACCTGAAGCCTGCCGACGAAGAACTGCGTAAGCTGAAGCGACGGCTTCGCTACGTCACCGATGAGCGCGACATACTAAAAAAGCCATCACCATCTTCTCACAACACCCGAACATATACGAAGATTCATAGACATCCACGCCCACTGCTTCTGCGTCGGGAAGATGGCCAAACAGCTACAGCTATCGCGGAGCGGGTACTACGCCGGTCGAAAACGGCCGGTCAGTCGTCGGAAAGAAGAAAATCAGGTTCTGGTCGGGAAGATCAAGCTTGTTCACCAAGACTGCCGTCAAGTCTATGGCAGTCCGCGCATCACGATGGAACTGAAAGCCCAGGGGCTTCCCTGTAGCCGGAATCGAGTCGCAAGACTGATGAAAGTAAACCGGATCGCCGCCAGGACGAAGCGCAAGTTCAAAGTAACGACGGCTTCGAGACACAAGTTTCCGATAGCTCCGAACCTGTTGAATTAATCGTTCCTCGCTTCTGAACGGAATCGGGTCTGGGCGTCGGACATCACTTACATCCACACCCGCGAAGGTTGGCTCTATCGGGTGATGGTGTTTGATCTTCACTCCAGAGCGGTCGTCGGCTGGGTGATGGGCGACCTTCTTCAGCGCGATCTTGTGATGGACGCTTTCAAGCAGGCGGTTCAACGCCGCAGGCCGGATGCTGGACAGATCTTTCACAGCGACTAGGGCGTACAATACACCTGCTTGGAATTCCGTGATTTTCTGGCCGATCACCACACGGTTCACTTGGCTTGGATGCCTCACGGAGCGAAGCTGTTAGTTGCCGTGATGTTCAATTGGGCGTTAGTGTTGCGAAGGCGACATCTGTAGTGGGAACTCTTCTGGTCTGGATCAGCTCTCTTACTTGACTTCTTGGAGCTACTTATCCAGATCCTCTATCAACCGGCCCGCCTATCGCGGACCCCCTCACAGACAGATGTCGTCGTTACACTGATCTTCGTCGGTATATACGCTCGGGGGCAAGGGTTGTCAAGTGATTGTTGCACAATATTTATCCGTCACCTCATCATTTTGCCTCTAACTCGCCGGGTGATCCAGCACTAAAAAGCCAACAAACTCAATGCTGTAGCCTTGTTATACCACTTCCGAATTTCATTCGGTTTGCACTTGCGCCATTTTCCCTTTCAATATAACGAGTCCCAGCACCCTCAGCACTTCCAGTTTCAACTCCGGGAACGAACTTCACTCACGCCATCACTGAGACCTTATCCAGATAGATCATGATCGCCTTCACGAACGACTCACTTGCAATCGCGTCTTCTCGGTCGAACCTTCGGCAAACGCCTGTTCGAACTACCCCGTCAACTAGACTGCCTGCTCGCACTGTCGATCCAGTTCCCAGCGCTTCGCGCCAATAGCCTCAAGGTGAGTTTTCATGTTACTAAGACAGCGGTCTCCCGGTTCAATTCAACAATTCACTCATCCACATACTTCCGATTGGCGGCGGTTAGGTTGTCAATCAGGTTGTTGATGGTCTGCTTGATCTCCCGCAGACGGGCATCGACCTAGTCAAGTTCCTCGCCAATCTGCTGTTGTTGGACAGCCGTTTCCGCCGCTGCTAACCGCCTGATCTCCGCCAAACCTTCCAGCGTCGCAAAATATCTCTTCAGCATTGCTTCAATCTTCCGATCACTGCCATTTCCGGGAAATCCTTCCTGACTACCCGCTATTCGCAGACCTTTTCCCTAAATTATTCGTATTTCGATGACTTATCAGTCGCCTTAGGACGCTTGTCGGTATTTACTCACCTGTGAGAATGGTTATGAAGAGGGTTTGGAATTATTTCGCCCCCGTGTGTAACTTGCCTGTTAACCGATCGAGCGGTGGGGAAGTGAGAGTCTGAGATTTTTGGCGGTCGGAGGGGGAAAATCGAGGGTTGCATTCGGTAACCGCGCGAGGCGGTTTCAAAAGGGAGAGTCTTGGCAGAGAGCCGCGAAACGCGCAAATCCCAGCACCGGTTGCAGTTATAACGAGAGCCCTGAAGGATTGATCTTCAGGGCTCTCTGGTAACCAACTCGCTTAGTAGTTTCGCATTGGAAATTTATGGCTCCCCGGGAGGGATTTGAACCCCCGACCTAGTGGTTAACAGCCACCCGCTCTGCCGCTGAGCTACCGAGGAAGATAGACAAAGAATATAAGACGTAGCTTTCCTCTTCACAAGCGTTCAAGGGCTTCAGAATGGAATAAGTCTAATTTTACAGTTCCGCCATCCACTTTTCCGGCAGTTCCTTCACGATCTTCGCTGTTTCGACGCTAACCCGCACTACCTGCCCGACCAGCCGGACGATATACTTTTCGTCGTCTTCCCGGTTAGGATCTGAGACAATTTCACCCTTCTCGTTCTTTTTGACGCGGTACTGATCGACTACCCACTCCAGCGCTGACCGGTTCCCCAGCCGGTACTCGAACGTCTCCGCCGGAATCCCCTTCAGTGTCAGCCAGTCATTGACCACTACCACGTAGGTCGGGCCGCCGAGCCCGACAGGAGGACGGGTCTCCGCACCGTCCGGAGCGCTTGTCCGGTACTGCCGATTTAAATCGGCAGTACTATTCCCCCCCGCTTGCGTTTCCGGTACTGTGGACAATTGTCCACAGTACTTTGGCACAATCTTCACATTGGCAACCTGCTGAAGCAACTACTCCTCAAGTAGAATGAACCTGTTGTTCGAAAAGTCTCAGAACAAGTTCATTTACCTGTTGTTCATGTTCTTCAAGGGAGTCTCCAGACTGACGCTCTTTAATCTCATGCAGAAGAGTCGAAATTTGTGATAGTTCCAGATGAATTTCATTCTTTGAATTATATTCCCGAATTCCTATGTGTTCCATTATCGATGGAGAACCGAATCCCCTCCCTGCAGAGGAATAGGACTTGATGAATTCACCAACAGATTCGGAGTTCAAAATGGCACAGAGGTAATGAGCTTCTGGTTTGGATTGCGTTGCGAATATCGACGTCGTATCTGTCGGGATGATAATTTTTAGACCGAATGGCGTTTTATACTCGGAAATGACCGCTGAAACCATTTTGCTTGCCATCCGTTTCCAGACAACTTTGTAGTTAGCGAAGGTATAGTCCGCAATTCCAAACATTGCATAAAAGGCGGTTCGTTCCGCTAAGGCACGGATTGTATTTGATCCTCTGGCTAACAATCTCTCTTTGAAATGAGTGAGATAACCGTATGTAAGAGGCCATTTTTTCATCATTTCGGGAATTTTATATGGAGACCTTGTTTTTGGATCTTGTACCATTAGCACATGGATCCCCGGCGTTGCACTCCATCTTTCGATATCAGCGCCTCGTACCGCAGGGAAAACCAATTCCGCTTCTATCCGCTCTCGAAACTTAAGTTCATCTTTCTTCTTGCCATACTGTGGCATATTCCTGATAAGAATCTCTCCATCGCCGTAGTTCTCCAATATTTCAAGCCAGAAGACGCCATAAGGCTCAACACGAGCTCCCAATCGAGCTTTATAGAAATTCTCGCCCTGCAAAGGCTGAATTGAGATATTTTTTGCATCTATGGTAAGCCAGGATCCGGTCTCATCATCGATTGGTTTCGCCATCAGTTTTTTTCGATTAAGAAGCGGTTTCACTTGATGCAGTTTCAGCCGCGTTTCTATTTTCCCTACGCCCTTTTTCCTCGTCCAGACATAATAGGGAACAGGATAGGTCGTCTTGCGCCCTTTTTTCAGAATGATAGCCGCCGATTTATTGACAGCGCCTTCGAAAGGCTGGACAGTCACTAGATCATGAGCCGCCAAGACCTGCAAATACTCCTTTTCACCCAATTGGAAACGGCGAAAACCTTGCCCGGCTCCTTTCGCTTTGAATACCTCTTGAGTGATCAGAAAACCGAGTTTCCCCCCATTTTTCAGATAGAAATCAGCCGCGGCGTATGTGAACAGCATCGAAAAGTCCTTCTCGCCTCCACCAAGCCTCGATTCGTGTCCCTTAAGCGAAAACAAACCGTATTCTTTCCACATCGAGAGCGTTGCTGCACGATAGCTTTCTGCCAGATACCCCCAACGAATCCAAGGCGGATTGCCGACTACGAAATCAAATGGTTCTACCGTAACCGGGGCAAAAATATTCTTGAGAAATCGAGCCCAAATACCGTCTTTGTGTCTATCATGAAGTTCATCTAACTCCATGTAGAATCGCTTGACGACTTCCTCATGAGGAGAATAAAGAACTCCCGCATTCTTAAGATGATATTCTGCGGTCTCCCAAGAAAAGCCTTTCTTAATGTCATTCTCAATAATAGAAGCGGCAGTCTTCATCAATAAGCCATGATCTTTCAGCCATAACGTCGGGACATTAAATGGTTTTTCAAGCGACGTCTTAACAGGGATACTCAATTTCCCGGAAAAATCGATATCGCGTTGAGCTTTCCTTTCAGGCCACAGAACCGAATCGGCGAGATAGACTGGAATTTCGAAAGTCTTCAATTCATCGACGAGATCACCGAGTGCGAATAAATAATTTGTTCTGGATGCAATGACTGCCAAAGGATTCAGATCGAATCCCCAAATGTGGTTCACAATTCGCTTGGCCGTTTCGACGTGGTTTTCATTATGCTCTAATGCATATTTACGAGCCCGCTGGATCGCAAATACCAGAAAAGTCCCGGAACCGCAGGAAGGATCCAGAACTCGCTCCAAAGTGTTCCCATTATACCCAATTTCATCCAACATCAGTTCGGCAAGCCAATCTGGAGTGTAGTACTCACCGAGTGAATGACGTACTTCAGCGGGAACAAGAAATTGATAAACTCTTTTCAACAAGTCTCGTGCCGGTTCGGGGTAAATGATCGGTGTGGCGGGTTCGAATCCTGCGAATGCCTGTGCCATCTCTTGAACTGCTTCTCGTACCTGATCCGATTCGAACTCGATATACCACCTGAAAAAATCACCTTCGAGGAAGTTGTTAATGCCGCGCTTGGAGTAGATTCCACCATCTTCGATCTCTTTCATTCGAACATAGAATTCATCTCTGCCACTCAGTGCTATATCATTTGATAATGAGGACCGATAGGACGCTTCAGTAACAGTCAACAATTCGGCGGCAATGAGTTTCATCAGTAACGCGAAGTAGGTGTGAACAGCAAAAAGTAATTTTGGAAACTCAACATCGCCGGTAATTTTGTACCAATCAGCAAGTATTGACGAAGGTTTGGCTATAGTCTTCTCGAATTGCTCACCATATACGATCCCAAAAAGCCTCAACCACTCTTGATAAAAGAGTTCACCCCGTTTTTCCCAATCCCAATTTTTCAAAGCATTGATCATTGCAGAAACAACTTTAGGGGCAATCGTGCCCTTGGGGCCAAAAACTTCGGCAAGTCCATCAGGTGTAAGCGGTCGTCTGACAAGCAGTCGTATAAAGGTGATGAGTGTCCGAGCGTTTTGGACATTAAAGGGATATGGTCCAAACATCGCGAACTCTTCAGGAGTTAAACCAGTCTTAGGATCTCGTCTATCTCCAATATATTGAATATAGAAAATCCTCTGCCCGTCGAACCCAATGCCTACCATCGTTGATTCAATAAACAAGCCGTTCTTTTGTAAGCCTTTCGCCTCACCAATGATATAATTTATTAATTGATCTTTAGCGTGTTCAACCTTTGGATTTGATACAAACGATCCAGGAGCCTCATATTCAATAATCACTTGACCGTGAATAGCGTCACTACGACCCTTACCAAATAAAATGGATTTTTCGTACTGCGAATGAATTGGGACACCGATCCCTTCGAGTAAGGGAATGAGTTTGCGTTCAAATCCGATTCGCAGATCTTCTTCCGATCTCGCTGATTTGATAAGACTCTGTGCAGTTTTGACAAGCATTCCTGCAACCTCATTAAGAGATTCTGGGAATTCGAAGAGTCCGTTATTTTCATCTATCTTTTTAGCCAAAGCAATACCTCACACGGTTTTGACACGAGTCGTTGTGATTAATCTCGACCAACGTCCAGCCGCGAGCCTTCGAAGCCGTCGAACTGAGCAAATCGCTGAACGCCCGGCGGAGTTGCAACTCGTTGACGGCTTTCTGGGCGCGAAGCGAGTCGAGCGTCTCGTAGTAGCGCCTAACCGCTTTGTCAGTTGGTTTGATTTGAGGATTAGTCATCGTTTAAATATAAGCAGGAATTATTGAGAATGGAAATCACAAGATTTCGGCTTTCGAATCTGTCTGAGAATAGAGACGGAGCCCTGTTCTACCGATCCTCGAGACTATTTCAACAAATCCAAGATGAGTCACATCTCTCTGTCAGAGTTGGTTTGATTGGTTCTATTGGAGCCAGTAGGGTAAGAGATATTTTTGACAAATGGATAATTTTGTCATATATTATAATTGGCGTCTAAAGTTCGGAACGCCATTTACGCATTTTTTGCCGCACTGACTACACTAATGAGGAAAGCTATGCAACGTTTAATTTCACTCCTCCTCTGCCTCAGCCCCCTGACGGCGTTCGCAACGGAAGCCTCTACCGTTGAGACTTCCCAAGCTGTTACCCTGATCCCATCCGATCCATCCCGGGTAGCGCTTAGCTTCAATTATTCCGCCCTGACATGCGAAGAGGTGACCGAGAACAGCCAGAATTTGGAACAGATGGTCATCGAGGGAGAAGGCTTCTTCTTCCGTGAAGGCCAACCAATCTTACCGGCGGTATCTCGCCTGGTAGTTATTCCACCTGACAAATCAGTTGAACTCGTCGTCCGGGAGGGTGAAGTTCGCCGGGTACGAGCCAATCTCCCGCTGGTCAGATGTAACGAGGATTCTCTGACTGAACAAGATCAGCCACCCGACAATTCAACCGAACTCATTCCCCCTTTTACGGCAGAGATGTCCGATCCGATTGTCATCCGCGGCGTCCGTCTGGTGCAAGTCACCACCTATCCAGTCCAGTTCGATCCCCAAACTCAAACGTATATTATCCGCGACAACCTTGAGGCTGAGCTCTGTTTCGGCGACGCAGAGCCGCTCAATCCCGCCTTTTACCCGGAGCGTCGCAATCGGAGTAAGACGTTCCTGAAGTTCATCCGTGGGCTGGCAATCAACGGAGACATTGTTGGCCGCGATGACCCGGATTATGACGTCGATCCTCCCTATATCGGGCATTATCTGGTGGTCGTTCATGCCAGCGTTTTACAGTGGGCCGTGCCATTTATCGAATGGCGTCGTAAAGCCGGATATAAGGTTGATATTCTTTCAGTCCCAGCAAATCAAGCCTCAAACGATAACTGGATCAAAACTCAGATACAAGATATTTACAACGGTTATCTGGCAGACGGAATCGATCCTTTCGACCTGCTGATGTTGATAGGAGACCATTCTGGCTACGGTGGTAATGCACCCCGACCAACAAATGTCATTTCTACTCCTTACTACGGCTGGAATTACGCTTGTCTCGAAGGCGGGAACAATGATCTTCATGCCGATGTAGGACTTTCCCAGTGGATAGCTGGGGACGAGAGTCAGATGACGCTCAATAGCGGCAGAACGCTGGGCTACGAAATGACTCCGTTCTTCGGAAACGTAAATTGGCTCAAACGCGGAGCTCTTTTCTCGCAGCGGTGGGGTGGAAACTGGCACGTCAGCCTTCATACCAACGTGAGGTGGGGGAGGGAAGTACTGAAAAGACATAATTTTGACGATGTTCGCTTTTACGAGAGCTTTAATGGTGACGGAGGCGGGGCCGTATCGGGTTTTATTGTCGATCAATTCAATGCGGGCGTCAATATGTTGATGGGACGAGCGCAGGCTAATGGATTATCCGGGCAATTCGCGAACGTGAGAGGCACCGGAATTTACCCGATCTTCATCAATTACGCGGGACATCAGGAAAACATGACCTGGTCGGTAATGAGAATATGGGATGGCCAAACACTCAAAGGCCCGGTGGCCGCGACCAATATTTACGGCGCGCCCCAAACCTTTTCCAATAGTCTGCTCTGGTTGGAGTCGGTTAATGCATTGATTCAACAAGATCTACCATTTGGCTGGGCTCGTGTCAATGCTATAATGGCTCCTGAATTATACATTCCCAACTTCCCACAAAATGCCTTCAATCGACAGAACGTTTCATTCTATGGCGATCCCGGATTACAGCCATGGTTAGGAGTACCGAAAGTCGTTCAAGTTGAGTTTCCGAGAGATATCACCAGTACCACCCGCAGGGTAGATGTACGGGTGATAGATGACGAAGATGACTCAGTGTTCAAAGGCGCTCAAGTTACTCTCTATTTTCCTGGCCAGATGCCTGCCGCTAATCAGGCCGCATACGCCACGTACGATCAAATGTTTATGCAGACTCGCGAGAGTGATGAGGATGGTCTCGCCCGATTCGTCTTCGAGGATGGAACTGAATTTGTTAACGGCACTCGGATGTACGTGACGGTAACCGGAAGAAAGGTCAAGCCTGTTCTTGGAGACCGGGTGATCGGCGTACCTGCATCCGCCCTTGAGCTCGACGGCTATGAGCTGGCTGAATTAGAAGGGAATGGCGATGAATTCCCTAATCCCGGCGAGCTGTTTTCGTTGCGATTAAGGGCGATGAACACAGGTAATAGTAATAGCTTGCGGGATGTTACGGCTTCGGTTTCTACGATTTCTCCTTACCTACAGGTTGCTGGC
Source organism: uncultured Caldithrix sp. (assembly GCA_964355675.1). Classification (GTDB taxonomy): domain Bacteria; phylum Electryoneota; class AABM5-125-24; order Hatepunaeales; family Hatepunaeaceae; genus CAMBDS01. Next base: position 13,737 of record CAYHEC010000013.1, on the reverse strand, counting down.
GAACAAATCTCCTTCGGAGATATTGCACCGGGCGATGAAAGCGATGGTGACCATCCCCTTGAGCTGATGTTTAGTCCCGACTGTCCGGATGGTGTTTCACGTCCCGCGATGCGTCCCTCAGTCTTGATCGAATTTGCCAGCGGAGATCGACGATGGGAATCGGCGATCAAGCTTCTGCCTCACTCGCCTCATTTTGAAATCAGCCGGATAGTGGGTGGGGCAATTATACCCGACTCAAGCTGTCATCTGGAGATCGAAATCAAGAATGTTGGCTCTGTCCCCTCCAACCAGGTCTCCGCGAGGCTTGTAAGTCTCGGAACTGGAGTCATGGTAGTTGGGAATCCATCCACGTATGGCTCTTTAAACCCCGGTCAGAATGGACGTTTACGTGGCGATCCTTTTACTGCTATTGGTAATAATATCGTAGCTCCCGGAACGATTACACCGATGCAGATGATATTGACTGATGATCTTGGGTTCACGGATACCGCCTCGTTCACCCTACAAGTTCGAACACCAAGAGCACGTGCGCCGCAAGGTCCAGATGCATATGGATATATTTGTTATGACGATACAGACTCAGGTTGGTTTTCCATGCCACAGTATGAGTGGGTAGAGATCGATCCTCGCTCCCAAGAGGCCGAATTTGAGGGCGAACGGCTCGATTTCGATGGTCAGTCCCAGCTTGATATCGGGGAAGCGCTGGTTGTAGAGCTTCCATTCCCAATAAAGTTCTATGGAATTGATTTCGATGAAATTACCGTTGCGACTAACGGATTTATCGCAGTTGGTAACCAGGAGCCGATCACTAATTTTCAGAATTGGCCGCTCGACCGAGGTATTGGCGGAGGCGCAGGAATGATAGCTCCGTTCTGGGATAACCTGAATCTTGGCCAAAATGGGGGTATTTACAGCTTCCATGACGAGGAGAGTGGGCGATTCATCATCGAATGGTCGCGCCTTCGCCACAGAGCAAACGGCAACGTAGATCTTATTTTTGAAGTATCGATATTGAATCCAGAAATCTGGTTTTCAGAGACTGGCGACCCAAACATCCTGTTTCAGTATAAGAGCATTTCTAATGGGGCAGGGGAGGGTGGCGCATGGGTATATGACGCCCCGTACGCCTCAGTCGGCATCTCAAGTCCCTTTGGCAATTCTGGGATAAATTATTCATTTAACAACCAATACCCGGTTACGTCTGCCCCTCTGGAAAACCGGCGCGCCATCCTCTTCAGTACTTCTCCGCTCTGGCGTGCCAGTTATCTTTATGGGCGAGTCACAGACGCTGGAACTGGCCAACCAGTCCCGCAAGCGTTAATCAGAACTCTACACGGATACGTCACCCATGCCGATGATGAGGGTAACTGGAATTTCTCGTTTGCTCCTTCGAATATTCCCTTCGACATCACCGCAAGCAAGATGGGTTATAATGATTCCACTTACACGGGATTGGAAGTAGCAAATGACGATACGCTGGAGATTAATTTCGATCTTCTGCATCCCGAGTTCGTGCTAAGCAATGATGCGTATAGTGTTGAAATCTTAACCGACAATGAGATCGAAGAGCGCTTCACCCTCAGCAATATCGGAAACGGTTCTATGGTATGGACGGCCGAGAAACGTCTTATCGGTGACGCCAACGCCGCTCCCCGGGAACTACGGCGCTCATATAACGTAAGTCAGATTACTGGCGATGAACGAATCGAAGGCGTCGTCTTCGATAACGATTATTTCTATCTATCCGGAGCTAATGGCGATTTCGAAAACTTGATCTACATCATGGATCGTGAGGGAGAGTTGCAGGGCAGTTTCCCGCAAGTTGGATCTACGCGTTATGGATATAAGGATATGGAATGGGATGGCAGGTTGATCTGGGCAGTTGGGCAAGATTCGATCTATGCATTAAACAGCAATGGCGAGGTAGAAATCAGTTGGGAAGATCCTCTCAATCCAAGTCAATACATCGGGTATGATCAAGACCACGAAATACTATTTCTATCTGGATCCACGACGAACATCGCACGCTACGACAGACAAGGAAATCGTCTTGGTGAAGACATTGCTCGATTAGGTCTTCGAATATACGGATTGACATACTGGCGGGATGACCCGGACGGCTACGGGCTATATATCTTAAATCGACCCTTTGGGAATGCAACCAATCTGACCAAAATGAACGTCGATACTGGTGATTCAATGTTTGTATTATCATTTGACCAAGCGCCGAGTTCACTTGGACAAATGTCGGCAATGATCACCAATCTTTACGATATATATAGTTGGGTATTTCTGAGTTTGCAAAATATCCCCATCGCCGATGGTGGTGACAAGCTTGATATTCATCAGATGGAGGCTCGCAAAGACTGGATGGACTTGGATATATATGGAGGAAGGATGGAAGCGGGTGAGTTTCAAGATTTAATACTCACTATCGACGCGGTGGACCTGCCAGAGACGACCTTTGTCGGCGAGATGTTGTTCCATCACAACTCTGACAGCGGTGTTGCTCATCTCGGTATCGAGCTCACTGTGTTAGGCATCCCGGCGCTTCCACCGTTTCATCTACTTTCACCTGCTAATGGAGATACTGTGTTCGATGAGCGAGGAAATCGGCCGGAGGTGCGTTTTGTCTGGGAGCAGTCAGTCAATCCCTCCGAATCCGATTCAGCAATCACCTACGTTCAGTGGTTTCGCATGGGGCCGCGGTCGGTACACTTCACCGTAACCGATACCTTCAACATTGTGGATTTGGATACTATCGGTCTGCCGCCTCCGTTTGATATACCGTTAACATGGTGGGTAGCCGCAGTTGCCGGGCAGGACACGAACTGGTGTTTTGGGCCATTCAGACTTAGGGTATTGCCTCTTTCGACAGATTTGGATCCAGTTGCTCCAGTCGAGTTTGGCTTGAATTCAATCTATCCATCGCCCTTTAACTCGATAACTTCTGTTCGATTTGGAATCGAACGTCCTGGAAGGACAATGCTTTCCGCCTATGATGTATTTGGACGGCAAGTGGCAATATTATACAAATCGTTTGCAGAAGCCGGCCAGTACCAGGTTTCATGGGATGCTGGAAAATTATCGACAGGGGTTTATATCTTACGGTTGGAGTCCGGAGGCCGCGAAAGCGTCCAAAAGATTGCACTGATACGTTAAGGTGGAGACTGTTGAAAAGTCTTATGGATCGGTAGGACGGGGCTCCGTACCCGTCCACCTAAGCACGAGTTCCTTGAATGAACGGGTACGGAGCCCCGTTCTACAGGGCAATAAACCCTATTTTCCTGCCGCAGGGTGTCCTCACCCTGCGGCAAAGTTGATGATTTACAGTAAATTGTTGCAGGACGTCATCAGGAGCCATATTGATATTGGGAGTTGGGATCGACCTCATAGAAGTAGATAGATTTCGTAACCACGAGGTCGAGGTAATAGGCGGTCCGTTTTCTCACGCAGAGCTTGAGTACTGCTTCAGTAAAAGGACCCCGGAAAGGCATCTTGCCGGGCGATTTGCCGCAAAAGAAGCATTCTTGAAAGCGCTTGGGTCAGGAGCGTTGACCACCGGGGAATTCGCAGAGATTGAGGTTGTGAATGGTTCGGCGGGTGATCCCGCCCTACAGCTAAGTGGTGGTGTGGCAGAGCGAGCCGCCAAGCTGAACGTAGCTAAAATTCATCTATCACTGACACATACAGCAACCACCGCCGCGGCGGTGGTTGTATTAGAAGGGTGAAGTTATACGAGAATGTGTGTCGCAGGGCGTCCTCACTCTGCGACAAGAAATCAACATTCTCGGACAGGCTCGAAAGCTGGCATCTATTCCTGATCAAACTGCGACAGTCATGGGAGCCTTAAATCGTTTCAGTCTTAAGCTGTTAGTTACCACGAACAAGCTCGAAATGCTCATTGCACCAGCGGCGAACATCGGATTGAGCAAATTGCCTGTAATAGGGTATAGCAGTCCCGCCGCGACAGGGATAAGCGCGATATTGTAGGCATAAGCCCAGACGAAATTGAACTTGATTGTGCGCAACGTCTTTCTTGCCAGTGCAATCGTATCGACGAGACCGCGCAGATCACCCGACATCAAAATAACATCGGCAGTTTCGATGGCAATATCTGTCCCCGTTCCAATTGCAACACCAACATCGGCTTGCGCCAGAGCTGGCGAGTCATTGATACCGTCACCTACAAACAGAACCCTTTTGCCCTCCGACTGCAGTCGTTTAACCTCCAATGACTTCCCCTCCGGAAGTACCTCAGCCAAAATGTAATCGATACCAGCCTCCGCACCGATAGCTTGCGCCGTAAGGAGGTTGTCACCTGTGACCATTGCAACTTGAATTCCCATTTCTTTAAGGGCTTGAACCGCGGCGCGACTTCCGGGTTTGATTGGATCAGAGACCGCCAGAATTGCCGCGAGTCGATGGTCGATTGCTATCCATAATAGCGACTTGCCAGACTTCATAAACTGATCGGCAAACGGATCGCCGGCGAGTGTTTCGACCGCAAGTTCGACCATGAACCGCCGGGCTCCAATCTGAACCGACCGTTTATCGACTACCGCTTCTATCCCAAAGCCGGGCTTCGATAAGAAAGAAGTTGTGCCGAACGAAGTCGGCACCGCTGGCATCAGGGGAATTTTGCTGTTCTTTGCATATTCGACTACCGCACAGGCAACGGGATGTTCACTGCGTTCTTCGACCGGGACGACCAGAGAGAAGACTTCCTCTTCTGAAATATCAAATAACTTCACATCAGTCACTTCCGGACGCCCAACAGTAATTGTTCCGGTTTTATCAAGCACGGCGATATCGATTTTCGTCAAAGCCTCCATCGCAGAGCCCTTGCGATAGAGAAGTCCCAACTCTGCGCCCTTGCCAGTTCCAACCATGATCGCGGTTGGCGTTGCAAGCCCCATAGCACAAGGACAAGCTATTACCAATACAGACATTCCGGTTACAAAGGCAAAGTTAAGCGCCGGGTCGGGACCCCAAAGAAGCCAGGCTAAAAAAGTAACTCCGGCAGTGACTAAGACCAAAGGAACAAATATCCCCGCGATACGGTCTGCAAGTTGTTGAATTGGTGGCTTGGAGCCTTGGGCATTTTGCACCATCCGCACAATTTGAGCCAACACCGTGTCGGTTCCGACCCTCTCAGCCGTAAAAGTAAATGATCCAGTCTTGTTGATCGTACCACCAACGACTACTTTTCCTGGAGTTTTTTCGACAGGGAGAGGCTCACCAGTGATCATCGACTCATCAACCCAACTCAATCCCTCAACAACATTCCCATCGACAGGGATTTGTTCGCCCGGCCGGACAACTACATGGTCGCCGAGGATGATATTGCCGAGCGGGATTTCGATTATTACTCCGTTCCGCATGACCCTTGCTTCTTTGGGTTGTAATTGCATGAGCCTGCGGATCGCGTCGGAGGCGTGGCCCTTCGATCGAGCTTCGAGGAATTTGCCAAGCAGAATCAGAGTGATAATGACTGCGGCGGCTTCGAAGTAAACATTTGCCGTTCCTTGGGGAAAGATTGATGGAACCACCAGAACTGCTACGGAATACAGGTATGCCGATCCACTTCCTAACATCACAAGGGTGTTCATGCCGAGACTGAGATGGCGAATTTCAGCCAGTCCACTTTTGAAAAACCGATTCCCGAATAGGAACAGCACAGGCGTGGTAAGCGACAGTTCGATGAGTCGCCAGTACGACGCGGGCATCAGCGAGTGTAAATAATGATGCAAGCCGGGAACGAGCATTGGCAACATGCTTAGCAATAATTCCGGCAGAGTAAAACTCGCGGCGAGAATCAGGTCTCGCTTAAGTTTGTTATGTTCGGTCTCACTAATTATTTGCGCTTCGTCTTCGCTCAGAGAGGGGAGAATAGGAGTGTAGCCGGCGTCGGTAATAGCCTCCGCGATGCTCTCCTTGGTAACAGTCTCCGGGAGGAAATCTACTGAGGCTTGCTCGGTGGCCAGATTGACGGTTGCGTCGATGACTCCCGGCAGAGCCTTCAGTGTGCGTTCAATTCTCCCGACGCAGTTGGCGCAGGTCATACCGACAACGCCGATTTTCAGATTTGATGTCACGACGTCACCTGTATTTAAGGACTTCCTTGAGCTCTGCTACGATCTTGTCGGTGTCTCCACGTTGGGCGGCAGTCGCGACATGATCTTTCAAATGGCTGAGGAAGACGAGGTTCCCAACTTTGTCCAGCGCTCCCTGCACGGCTTTTACCTGCTTCAGGACATCGACGCAGTAAATGGATTCATCCTCCAGCATTCTGATAATTCCTTCGATATGTCCTCTAACTGACAGCAAGCGGCGGCCAACGTCCTTTCTGATATCCGAATCGAGATTCAGTCCCTTAGCGCAATGGTCTTCGGTTGAGTGGTTCACTGTACGAACTCAGCTTGATATCCTGACTTCTTCACGGCGTCGATAAGGGCGGAGAGTTCGGGATTGCCTTCTACGATGGCTTCGCTGAGAATACGATCCACCGTTACGACGCGAGTGACGCCTTCCACATTGGACAGCGCCTTTCTGACCGTCATTTCGCAATGGGGACAGGTCATTCCGGATACTTTGATTTTCATTTTCTTTCCTTGAGTGATTGGATTAAATCCCACCCCATCTGGGGTGGGGCTAAGCAAAGATATCATTTATTAGATGCGCTGTCAAGAGTGAATGGGGGAATTGTGATAAACGCAAGAATATTTTTGTTGAGCGGGTGATATAACTTGTGAAATCATTTGTAATATATTGACTTTTTGATTCGATGTTGTTAGATTAAGTCAAAACGTAGAAGTACTTGGAGAGCGGCTTGAAAAGCCGCTCTGATCGGTATGAAACTCCAAACCGGCGCGTGCAAGAGCGGTTTTTTCAAGCCGCTCTCCGAGTACTTCTATAAATTGACCTGATTAATATTTCCTACTCCGTTACAAAGATCAAGGGATCACCTCATGCGCTTGCATCAACCGATTTTTTCCGTCACCATCGCGTGCCTGACGTCGATCCTGATACCATTCTGTCTATCCGCCCAACCTCTTGACGATGCCTACCACAACAATGCCGAGATCATCGCCGAACTTCAGCATTACGCCCGGCAATACCCGGCCTGGATGAAACTTGACTCGATTGGCTTCAGCTCCACCGACAGCCTTCCGATCTGGTGTGCCAAAATCTCCGACAACCCCGACCAGATCGAACCGGAAGCGGCGTTACTTTTCATCGGCCAGGTCCATGCTGAGGAGGTCGTCGGCGTCGAGCTCGTCATCGAGATCATGAAGCAGATGTTAGAGAATATCGACGACAACACCATGCGGCAACGGCTGGAAGGTCTCGAAATCTACATTATCCCGACCGCCAATCCGGAGGGACTGGACGTTGTTCATTCTGGTCTGGACGTTACCTTCCGCAAGAACAAGCGCGACAACGTCGGCGATGGAGTCCTCCGAATTCAGGAAGGCGAAGGCTGGGATACATCTGGAGTCGATCTCAACCGCAACTTCGGCACCCATTGGGATCGGGGGGATACGCTCTACCGACCAGAAGATAACCTCCGCTATAACGCCTATCGAGGGGCGGCTCCTTTCTCTGAGCCCGAATCCCGCGCCATACGCGACCTTGCCCTTAGTCGCCCCTTTCTATATTCCATCGTTTATCATTCCTCGCGCACCGGCAACAATACCGAGCAATTCATCGCACCATGGTTCTGGCGCGAAAACAATATCATCAAACGACCGCCCGATGCACTTGCGATCAACGCCCTTGGCGAGCGCGTCGCCGGGATGATCCCCAAAATGCGAGATCGCGACGGGCGCTTTCGCCCCGTCCAGTCGATGCAACGCAAGGGTCAGCTTCAGGACTGGTTCTACGTCGAGACAGGCTGTATCCAGTACATGGCTGAGGTTTCCGCCGACATCCAGCCAGCCGAGGATTCGATGAGGATGGTTATTGCCGATAACCTCCCGGCGGTTTGGTATCTGATGGATCTGGCGTTGGGGCTGGAAGGACTGGACGGGTACGGGACGCTGACGGTTATTGCGACTGATGCGGAGACTGGAGAACCGATAGACGTGGATGTAGAGTACAGTAGCACCCAGCCCGTCCGTACAAATCCGATTTTAACGAAAAGGAAAACAAATTCAATTAATGGGAGATTTGACTGGCTACTGCCAACGGATAGGATCTACAATAAATTCTCAAAGTTTGGATATGACACAATTGAGGATGCTGGCGGAGTCCCAGATGGACAAAGATCGGTTATCGAACTGCGAATGCGCCGACGTGCCATCTATCCGGTTGACTTCGAGTTAATTGTGAACGCCCAAGGAGACGCGGAAGAGGCGAAGATGACAATCTATGACAACAACTTTGGAATCGTAATTCCCGATTTGCTCTTGAGAGAAGCTAATCCTGTGAGAAGAGACTTACCTGGAGGAGGGTACAGCTTTCTGATAATGTCCGATCTAACTATTCCTTATGCTGGTAATTTCACGATCGATCGTGACGACGGAATGATTTTTGGTTTCAACCTTCCACAAGCAAGTATTTCCTACCTCGAAAACTTCTCCGCTGTCCGCGAATGGAATCACCAAGGTATCGGCTGGGGCATCGTCATCTTCGACGGTCGCTCTTGTTTGACTGAGAGCACTGTTGGAGATTATCCGACCAACGCCGATATGTGGCTGGAACTGAACAATATCGTCAGGATCGATACCGCACGAGCGACGATGCGAATCATCCACTTGCCCTACTGCGAACCCGATGACGACTACCAGAAAGTAGAGTGGTGGACAAACCCCGATCATATTAGCTCGATGGCATGGAGCCAACTCAGGCTCTACCGTCGCCCCCTTGCGGGCGACGGCGCTGAGGAACCCGACTGGGACACCCTCTATGTCTCACTCGACAGCCTCGAGCGCGGGAACCTGAGCGTCCGCTTCCGCACAGTCTCCGACGACGCCATCGGCGAAGACGGCTGGCTGATCGATCAGGTGGCGGTCTTTGTGGAAGGGTTTGTGTCATCGGTGGAAGAGCCGTCCCTTAACCCTTCAACCATTAACCTTGAACCTCCTTATCCCAATCCGTTCAATTCGACCGTGACGATTTCATTCGGGCTCGGTAAACCGGCCCCTACGCGGCTGGGGGTGTACGATTTGCAGGGAAAAATGGTCGCTGATTTGCTGACGGGCAAGATTCCCGCCCTACGCGCAGGTGAGCACATGGTTGTCTGGGATGCCGAGGGCTTGGTGAGCGGGATCTACTTCGTTAGGTTTCAAAACGACGATATGATCTCAACTCGAAAAATTGTTTTAATTCGTTAGATACTTTTTTTGTGTAAGACTATGTGACTTGCGGCACACTGAACTTCATATCGCTTGGTAAATTCAGATTCGTAGATTTTGCCGATTTTGTTTGAATTTATTGGAACTGGGTACTTAGTATTTTTATCTATTATTAGACTTGACAACGAAACGTATAATGTTTATAATTAATGTTCTGAACTTTCGATAGATAAATGCCGAAGCCGGAATTAATTTCGACGGGCTTTGTGTATATCCAATTTTGTATATATTGATATCTGAATGTTTTAAGAATTTAATGCTAATTGTACTAAGTTTAATCCTCCGAAATTCAATTGAGGTCAATTTTTTACAATAGTTATTCAATTTAATTAATTCTAAATATCTTCCCTTGGCAAGAGCTATCTGGGAAGAGCAATTAATTCCAATTCAGGCGATAGATGTCTTTTCCCATTCGTAATCGGTCAATAGCTTCGATCAACCAAGAAATGCTGTTAATGGTCGCCATGGTGGTTGTGGTGAGCTTGGTCGTGTTTTTGACACCCGCCAGCCTCAACGCGGCCGGGGGTATAGTACCAGGGCAGGAAATATCGATCACAGTACCGGGACATGCTGAGTTTAGTTCAAAAGTATTAGTCGCCGCCGACGGTACAATTGAATACCCATTGCTCGCAGGAGTCTCCTTGAACGGCTTGACCGCTTCAGAGGTGCGGGGTCTTTTGCTACCATTGCTGATGAGGTATGATAGCGAACCAGAAGTATTTGTTGTTATTTCGCAAAAACAACTTGTAAGAACTCAAATTTATGGCGCAGTAGAAAGACCTGGGAAGTATGATGGACCAAGCCCTCTCAATCTCCAGCAACTTCTGGCGATGGCAGGCGGGGTAACCGAAGAAGCCAATCTGACGGATATACTAATTATTCACTCTGAGAATGGTCATCAGACAGAACGTTCGATAGATCTGACTCGTCTTTTTTTTGCCGATTCCCTCATTATCACACCCAATGTTGCCGACGGGGATATGGTTATAGTACCCCGATTGAATTCTAACACATCAGTACGAGTTTACGGTGCAGTTCAAAAACCTGGCGAAGTGTATGTCAATAAATCTGATAACTTATACGATGTAATTCTTCGAGCTGGCGGATTTGGTGATAACGCCGATACTCGAAGAGTTCGCATCCTGACTCGCGACGGTAGGATTTCTTCAAGTCACCAGTATGATGTGCTTGATTATATTGATGATGGACGTACCGAGAGCCTGCCATTAATGTTTCCGGGTGATGTCGTAATCGTACCCAACGTAAAAGTGTGGAGAGATTTTTCTTGGTGGGTTGTCTGGATCAGAGATATAGCAGTTCTCGCGTCCTCACTTGTTGTACTTCGTACTGCACTTTAGAAATACAATGCTGTTGGGCAAGTAGTGATTTTGACTCATGTAGGGCGGGCAAAGAATTCCCGCCCTATATGAGTCACTACAAGTATTTACTCTCAATAATACAAATTAGATTAGCGCCAGTTAAAGTTTTCTTAAACTTAAATTGAGTTATGGACAGAGTTGGAAATTCGCCCGAATTGACCGGTCATGAACCGTTTTTCAACTGACTTCAATTATAATTTTTTGGAAAGGGTCACTCAAACCATCGGATTATTCCGAACATTAGGGTGCATCTTTCCCAATATTTTCGACAGATGTAAGGCACGCGGTTTCCCAACAAAGGAAACTCCCTAAATTGATACTCTCATCTCCTGCAGATAGTTACTGAGACGTTTGCAGACTAATCCCGGAAGCGTAATGCCCCTTGAACGAAACGACCTCGAAAATGAGGAATTACTTCGGTCTAATGAGTCTTCTCAATTCAGAGCTGAACAGCCTTCAGTATTGACTGAGTTGTTGCTTTCATTTTTGAAACGTCCTTGGATATTGTTGTTATCGATGATCGTAATTACAATTCCAGCAACATTTTACTTGTTTAATCGCCCAGCTGTATTTACAGCGCAAGCGATAGTCTCGACACCTCAAGCTTCCTACGGCTCTTCGATGGGATTGGACCCAATATTGGGTCAAGGAACGAAGGGTCGTGACGAGAATTATTTCATTTCAATTTTAGAGAGCAATGCGTACAAAAACAGGATTACTCAACGTATTCTAATCGTTCATCCTGAACTTCAAGAATCGGCAGATTCGGTCAAAGCCTTGGTCATTGCGAGTGTCTCTTATGCCAAGAAATCACGTGCTGGCGGTTTTTTTGTGATAATTGCGTCAGCAAAATCAGCCGAATTTGCCAAGTTTCTTGCCGATATAGCTGTGGAGTCGTTCGAGAGCATCACCGTCGATTTGCGTCGTAAAGAGACAAATTTGGTGGCCAAATTCATCGAAAAACAGATCGAAACACTCAATAACAGCCTCGCAGAAAATGAAGCCGAACTGCAATCATTTTTTGATAAAAGAAATATGGGGTATGGTGATTTATCTCAAGGAGTTGATGCCGAATTACGTAAACTTCAAGCCAGTCTCTCAGTAGCTCAGACCGAGAGAGATTTAGCTAAACTTCAAATCGATAGCTACACCGCCCAGTTGAATGAACGGGTTTCCAGCTACCTCGCCAACAGTCGAGATTCAGACGAAAGTAATCGTTTGAAGGAATTAAATGAGGAGCTTAACGAATTTACAAGTCTATCAGCCGATTCACTGATCCAGAGGGATACAATAAGGTTTGCAAGTCTCCAGCGAGACAGGCAGGATATTTTGCGCCAGCTTGCCCAGTTAGTAAGCGGTCAGGATCAACAAAATTTTGAAGACAATTCTCCACGGGCTTCAGTAAAAGCTATTGAAGCCGTTCTTCAAGGAAATTTCATTGCCTATGAGTCTGCACAAATTCGATGTGTTTACTTTCAAAACGCCATCGAAATATTTATTGCTAATAACCCAGATCTGCCCAAAGATATATTAGAGTACTTTAACCTGATCAGAACCAAGAATGTACTCCAAAAAACAATCGACATATTGGTTGAAATGCGTGAAAAAACACGAATTCAACTCGCATCTGAAACAGGCGGAATAGAGGTACTCGATTACCCCAGCATTCCAGACGGGCCGGTTGAGCAACGTCGAGGTTTTAAGACGTTAATGGCTGTCTTTGCCTCCTTTTTGTTTGGGATATTCTTATCTTATGTTGTGGATAAATTTGACAATACGGTGCAAGGAGAAGCAGACCTGCAAAATCGTTTCAATCTTCCCATTTACGGATCTATTCCTGTACTTGACTCTGAATCAAATAGCAGGACTCAGCACTATTCAAGCAGTCGAAAGAGTCAAAAGACAACGATGGTCGGTGCGGATGCCAAACGACTGAATTTTTATTCAGAATCCTCTCCCATAGCCGAAGCATATCACTCGATTAAAACCGCGATTGAATTTACAAGACGAGAGCGCGGACTGAAATCTTTCGTCATCACCAGTCCAGTCGCTTCCGATGGCAAATCTCTTACTTCCTATAACTTGGGTGTATCATTCGCGCACGGTGGGTTGAGAGTATTGCTTATCGACGCCGATTTACGTCGAGCTTCGCAACATAAATTGTTTGAGGTCTCCCGTACACCCGGATTTACAGATTTTCTTCAGGGTGAAAAATCCTTTGAAGAATGCCTGGTTTCGAGTTCCACCAAAGGTTTGTTTTTTCTGCCTGCCGGAAAGCATGTGTCAAATCCTGCTACTCTATTATCATCCCATCTTGTAAAAGAATTTCTCGTCGATGTTGAGCAGAAGTTCGATTTGGTTCTGATCGATACTCCGCCGATAACTCCCTGTATGGACTCTCGTCACCTTGCTTTGCTTACTGGCGGGGGAATGATATTGGTAGTTCGAGCTGAAAGAACCAAGATCAATATTCTTGAGCATTCGATTAATCTTCTAATTCGCGCCAATGTCGAAATACTTGGCGTAATCGTAAATCATGCATCGCTTCGCTACGGTTATGGATATTACTATATGTATCAGTACTATAATCCGTATGGCTATTACTACAGCGGATACTATTATGACTATCACATGGATTCAGAAACTGGCGAAAAAGTGAAAACGAAGCGGAAGAAGTCAAATTCTGCTGATCGAGAATCAAGACGGAGCTCGTGACAGGGGTCTTGATCCATCACGGTGGATACTAAGGAATTGTTTCCACTTTTATTGGATTTGAAGTTGATTTAATTACTGGCGGCCGCATCTAAAGAGCCGACTTCTGTTGATCTAAGATTCAAATCACACTACTTGTTAAGAACACCCTATCCTTAGAAACTTGGACAGGGTGTTTCTTTTGAGAGAGTGTTAACTTGTATCGATTCCCGATCCTGGAGCGCGGACACTCCTGAGTTCGTTGATTTATTCGCTTGGTACGCCAATTCGGACAAGATTCTCTTGGA